>NZ_FUXU01000002.1 GCF_900167155.1 Enterovibrio nigricans DSM 22720
AGGTCAGGTGTGTAAGCGCTGCGAGGCGTTGAGCTAACTGATACTAATTGCCCGTGAGGCTTAACCATACAACACCCAAGGGGTTTTAGCGGACTCAAGTAAGAACATTGAATGTGTAGAGACACTGGTCAGTAATTTCCCAGATTTTAGTTTTTCGCGATAAGCGGGGAATACAACAAATTTGCTTGGCGACCATAGCGTTATGGACCCACCTGACTCCATGCCGAACTCAGTAGTGAAACGTAACAGCGCCGATGGTAGTGTGGGGTCTCCCCATGTGAGAGTAGGACATCGCCAGGCTTCAAATTCGTTTTCGTCTTTTTAAGAAAAAGAGGAAGACAAAAAAGAAAGCATCCCTATGAAGCAGCTAGCGTAAGACTTCTAACGGATAAAAATTTGCTGATATAGCTCAGTTGGTAGAGTGCACCCTTGGTAAGGGTGAGGTCCCCAGTTCGAATCTGGGTATCAGCACCAGTTTTCAAAAATTTGTCTGGCGGCCATAGCGCAATGGCACCACCTGATCCCATGCCGAACTCAGTAGTGAAACGTTGCAGCGCCGATGGTAGTGTGGGGTCTCCCCATGCGAGAGTAGGTCACTGCCAGACACCTCTTCAAACCCGTAGCGGAAACGCTGCGGGTTTCTTCGTTTTGGCCTTTTCAACATCCTCCAATATTTTATCTGTGGATCATCAAGACACAGCTATCTCATATTTGGGCTTGAACACGGTTTATCCTTGGTATAGTGTTATTGGAATTCTAGACGTCTATACATCTTAAAAAGGGAGCCATTTAAGATGCCTATTAAAATTCCTGATCAGTTACCCGCCGCCGCTACATTGCGTCAGGAAAACATCTTCGTCATGTCAGCTTCTCGTGCGGAAAGCCAAAATATTCGTCCGCTGAGAGTACTGCTGCTTAACCTGATGCCAAAGAAAATTGAAACGGAAACGCAATTCATGCGCTTGTTATCTAACAGTCCGTTGCAAGTTGATGTCGAGCTTCTGCGCATTGATGACAGACCAACCCGTAATACACCTACAGAACACTTAGATACTTTCTATAGACAGTTTCAGGCAATTAGAGAGCGTAACTTCGATGGATTGATCGTTACAGGTGCACCATTGGGACTGGTTCAGTTTGAAGATGTGATCTACTGGGAGCACTTAAAAGACATCATGAACTGGGCGAAAGAGCATGTAACCTCAACGCTATATGTTTGTTGGGCAGCGCAGGCAGGTTTGAAGCTATTGTATGATCTACCTAAAAAGACACGTAAAGAAAAGCTGTCAGGGGTTTATCATCACCGCACGAATAAAGACCATAGTCATAACCCTATATTAAGGGGTTTCGATGACACCTTCTTGGCTCCACACTCCCGTTACGCAGACTTTTCTCCAGCGTACCTCGCAGAGCATACCGACCTCGATATTCTTGCAACGTCTGAAAAAGCAGGAACATATTTAGCTGCGACTAAGGATATGCGAAATGTGTTTGTTACGGGGCATCCCGAATATGACTCGCACACACTGCATAATGAATATGTGCGTGATGTAGGTGAGGGAATGGAGCCAGTCGTTCCGTCAAATTACTATCCGGATGACGATCCAACACAAGAACCTTATGTTAGTTGGCGTAGCCATGGGCATCTTCTTTTTCTGAATTGGTTAAACTATTGCGTGTACCAGCAAACACCTTACGATCTCGACCATTTTGCCGAGTCGGCGTTTACCAAAGACGAATAATAAAAAAGCCAGCGAAAGCTGGCTTTTTTGGATGTATGCGTTTGTTGGCTAATTACTTTGTGGCTCTGAGTTAGTCTTATCGTTAGTCGTAACCTGAGAATCCAATGTCATGTCTCTTTCCGCAACCTTGGCTTTTTCTATCATCTTCGTGATAGTCGACCCCTGAATAAGAATGGAGAACACGACGACCGCGTAAGTCATGACCAGGATGATCTCTCTGACATCAATGTTTTTTTCCGGAAGAACCATGTAACCCGCAGGTACTGCCATTGCCATTGCGATTGCGAGGCCTCCACGTAGTCCACCCCATGTTAGGATTTTCACCGAGTATGGGTTGTAGTGACGGTAACGATTAAAGCCAATGTAGCAAAGTCGGACGCTGAGGTAACGGCCTGCGAGCACTAGCGGTATCGCAAATGCCATCATGATCCAATCTTCTTTGTGGAAGGTGAAGGTCAGCATACTGAGGCCAATCAGCAGGAACAAAATGCCATTGAGGAATTCATCTACAAGCTCCCAAAAGTGGTCTAAGTGCTCCTCACTTTCTGGTGAGAAGCCAATATAACGCGTCCAGTTGCCAATCATTATGCCTGCAACCACCATCGCCAGCGGCCCAGACACACCGATGAGACTAGCAAATACATAACCTGCAGTCGGTATGCCGAGAGTTAGCAATAACTCCATTGAGTGGTCATCGGTATGACAAATGAGGTAGTGGAAAAGGAGGCCCAGAAAGAAACCGTAAATGATGCCGCCAATGGCTTCATGCAAGAACAACTCTGCTACGCCTAGAACTGTCGGGGTTTCACCGCTAAATGCGACGGTGAATAAGGTCATAAAGATAACCAGACCAAAACCATCATTAAATAATGACTCTCCTTCTATTTGCGTCGAAATACGCTTCGGTGCATTTAGCTTTTTGACGATAGCAAGAACAGCAATCGGGTCGGTTGGAGAAATCAATGCGCCAAACAACAGGCAGTAAATAAAGGCGAAAGAAATCCCAATAAGCTGGAAGAATAGCCAAGCGGCACCGCCGATAAAGAAGGTTGAGACCAAGGTCGCACCCATTGCCAGAACAGTGATCTCCCATTTCTGATCTTTCAAGTTAGGTAATTTAATCCCTAAACCGCCAGCGAATAAAAGAAAGCCCAAAACACCCTTCAAAAGGAAATCATCAAAGTGGATTTCGTTGAGTGTATTGGCTGCAAAACCTTTTAAATCAAACCAATCATTGTGGCCCGAAATTACGATACCGAGAGAGAGGATCAATGCCCCTGCGGTAATCGCAATGGTAGTTTGCATTTGCCCGATTTTGCTATTGATAAAAGCGATCAGCATGGCTGCTGCTGCGAGAAAACAAAGCGTTGTATAGACGGTCATGAAAGACCCCGTTGTGATCTGAGAACGTACGAAAAGTGTAAAAGAATATAAATCTATGTATTGCAGAAAACCACATCAAAACTCGGATATTTATGCAAATTAAATAACAGCGACAAAGATTGGACGTCTAGATTTCCATTTGGTGTGTGATACTATGGAAAAAGCATGCAATACAAGAAGGATCTGTGGCTGTGAGTAGTAAGGAAACACTAAAAAAATTATTAGCTGAGCGTATCCTGATCATCGATGGTGGTATGGGTACCATGATCCAGGGGTACAAGCTCGAAGAGCACGACTACCGAGGTGAACATTTTGCCAACTGGCACAGCGACTTGAAAGGAAACAATGACCTTTTAGTGCTCAGTCAGCCGCAGCTAATCAAAGATATCCACGCTGAGTATTTAGAGGCGGGTGCGGACATCCTTGAAACCAACACCTTTAATGCCACTACTATCGCGATGGCCGACTACGATATGGAAAGCCTGAGCGAAGAGATCAATGTAGAGGCTGCGCGACTCGCCCGAGAAGTCGCCGATGAGTGGACGGCAAAGAATCCGGATAAACCACGTTTCGTCGCTGGTGTGCTTGGTCCAACAAACCGCACGTGTTCGATCTCCCCAGACGTTAACGACCCTGGCTATCGCAATGTGAGCTTTGATGAATTGGTTACCGCGTATTCTGAGTCAACGCGCGCACTGATCAAAGGTGGCTCAGATCTTATCTTGATTGAGACCATCTTCGATACGTTAAACGCCAAAGCATGTGCGTTTGCTGTCGATTCAGTTTTTGAAAAATTGGGTGTAGCACTGCCCGTGATGATCTCCGGTACGATTACCGATGCTTCCGGTCGAACGTTATCAGGTCAAACAACCGAAGCGTTTTATAACTCCTTGCGCCATGTGAACCCCATTTCTTTTGGCCTAAACTGCGCACTCGGTCCGGATGAATTACGTCCTTATGTCGAAGAGTTGTCTCGCATCTCAGAAACGTTTATTTCAGCGCACCCTAACGCGGGTCTACCGAATGCCTTCGGGGAGTATGACTTATCCCCAGAAGAGATGGCCGAGCATGTGAAAGAATGGGCTGAAAGTGGCTTCCTTAATTTAATCGGGGGTTGCTGTGGAACGACGCCAGAGCATATTCGCCATATGTATGAGGCCACCCAATCGGTGAAACCTCGTGCGTTACCCGAGATTAAAGCCGCTTGTCGGTTGTCCGGTTTAGAGCCACTGACGATTGAAAAAGACACCTTGTTTGTAAACGTGGGTGAGCGGACTAACGTCACAGGCTCTGCACGATTTAAGCGCCTCATCAAAGAAGAGCTGTACGACGAAGCGTTGGATGTCGCGCGCCAGCAAGTAGAAAACGGTGCGCAGATCATTGATATCAACATGGATGAAGGCATGCTTGATGCGGAAGCATGTATGGTGCGCTTCCTCAATCTCTGTGCGTCTGAGCCAGAAATCTCCAAAGTGCCTATTATGGTCGACTCGTCGAAATGGGAAGTCATCGAGGCGGGCTTGAAGTGTATTCAGGGCAAAGGGATAGTGAACTCCATTTCGCTTAAAGAAGGCAAAGAGAAATTTGTCGAACAGGCGAAACTCATCCGTCGTTATGGTGCCGCAGTGATCGTGATGGCGTTTGACGAAGTGGGTCAGGCAGACACTCGCGAGCGTAAAACGGAAATCTGTACAAAAGCCTATCGTGTCCTCGTTGATGAAGTCGGCTTCCCGCCTGAAGACATCATCTTTGACCCGAACATTTTTGCTGTTGCGACGGGTATTGATGAGCACAACAACTATGCGGTCGACTTTATTGAAGCGGTCGCAGACATCAAACGCGATCTTCCCTATGCGATGATTTCTGGTGGGGTATCAAACGTATCCTTCTCTTTCCGAGGTAACAACTACGTTCGCGAAGCCATTCATGCCGTGTTCCTGTATCACTGTTTCAAAAACGGCATGGACATGGGTATCGTCAATGCCGGACAGTTAGAAGTTTACGACAATGTTCCCGATAAACTGCGTGAAGCGGTGGAAGATGTCGTCCTCAATCGACGAGACGATGCAACTGAGCGACTTCTGGATATTGCTGATGAATATCGCGAGAACGCGGTAGGCAAGGAAGAAGATGCCTCTGCGCTGGAATGGCGTACTTGGCCAGTTGAAAAACGCCTTGAACATGCTTTGGTCAAAGGGATCACAGAGTTCATAGTAGAAGATACCGAACAAGCTCGCGTGAATGCGTCAAAGCCTCTTGAGGTCATCGAAGGCCCTTTGATGGATGGTATGAACGTCGTTGGTGATTTGTTTGGTGAAGGGAAAATGTTCCTTCCTCAAGTGGTGAAATCAGCGCGTGTGATGAAGCAAGCTGTGGCCCACCTTGAGCCTTATATTAATAAGGAAAAACAAGCCGGCAGCTCAAACGGAAAAATCCTGCTCGCGACGGTAAAAGGCGACGTACATGACATTGGCAAAAACATCGTGGGTGTTGTGCTGCAATGTAATAATTACGAAATCATCGATCTCGGTGTTATGGTGCCGTGTGACAAGATTTTGAAAGTCGCCAAAGAAGAAAACGTCGACATCATTGGTCTTTCCGGACTTATCACGCCGTCATTGGATGAGATGGTGCATGTGGCAAAAGAGATGGAGCGTCTTGGCTTCGAATTGCCCTTGTTAATTGGTGGTGCAACGACGTCAAAAGCGCACACCGCGGTGAAGATTGAGCAGAACTACAGTCAGCCGGTAGTTTATGTGAACAACGCATCACGTGCAGTCGGTGTGTGTTCTTCTTTGCTGTCTGAGAAACTTAAACCAGCATTCGTTGAGAAGCTTCAGGCGGATTATGATGTGGTGCGTGAGCAACATGCACGCAAACGTCCACGAACTAAGCCCGTTTCGTTGGACGTTGCTAGAGCGAATAAAGTCGCGATTGATTGGAACAGTTATACACCACCAGTCCCCGCAAAGCCGGGTGTGCATGTGTTTAGCGATTTTGATGTGGCGACAATTCGCCACTACATCGATTGGACACCGTTCTTTATGACCTGGTCGTTAGTCGGCAAGTACCCCACCATTTTTGATCACGAAGAAGTGGGTGAGGAAGCCAAACGCCTGTTCAAAGATGCGAATGACTTGCTCGATCGTGTCGAGAAAGAAGGGCTGATGAAAGCCAGTGGTATGTGCGCGTTGTTCCCTGCCGCAAGCGTAGGTGACGACATCGAAGTGTATACCGATGAGTCGCGTACTGAGGTCGCGAAGGTATTGCATAACTTGCGTCAACAAACGGAGAAGCCAAAAGGCTTTAACTATTGTCTGTCTGACTACATTGCACCGAAAGAAAGTGGCAAGCAGGACTGGATTGGTGCGTTTGCGGTAACGGGCGGTATTGGAGAGCGTGAGCTTGCGGATGATTATAAAGCCAAGGGTGACGACTACAACGCTATCATGATCCAAGCCGTTGCCGATCGCTTGGCTGAAGCGTTTGCTGAATACCTACACGAACGAGTTCGTAAAGAAATCTGGGGTTACTCAGCGGATGAAAGCCTATCAAATAGCGATTTGATTCGCGAGAAATACCAAGGTATTCGTCCAGCGCCTGGCTATCCGGCCTGTCCTGAACACACGGAAAAAGGAAGTTTGTGGGAGCTTCTGAATGTGGAAGAAGCCATTGGTATGTCACTGACATCCAGCTATGCAATGTGGCCAGGAGCGTCAGTGTCCGGTTGGTATTTCTCCCATCCCGACTCGCGTTACTTTGCTGTGGCACAGATCCAAGAAGATCAGCGTGACAGCTATGCCGATCGCAAAGGATGGGATGTGATCGAAGCAGAGAAATGGCTGGGACCCAATCTCAACGGGTAGTCGTTGAATGAAGGTAGAAGTCAGGCGGTATTGGCCTGACTTTTTTCTTATGGAGGCGGTGAAATACAGGCAACATAAAGTGCGGTGCTGGCAGGAACTGATGTCACGCTATCAAATACTGACAAATTTAGGGTTGAGAAACGTGTTGAGGATGTTTGTGAAGATGTCCAGTACCGTTGCCCATCAGGCCATCCGTAACTCAAAATAAAGTTAAAAAAGAGACCATTAAAATACTTTAATTGTAAGATAGTCGGGCGTGTCCAGTTGGCTTGACCCGCAAAACGGATAGAAGATAAATGTTGGCACCACCGGTCGGCCTGCCCGTTCTTCCCTATCGATGAGCCATTGGTTTGATCGAAAAGTCCAAACGTTCCTGTCGGTCCTATTAGGTGGCTCTCATTATAGGTACTTGAGTAAGACATTCCCCCTCCTGCAGACCCATCTTGTTGTATAAAATTTGCATTTTGTAGCGTTGTTAAACTGGGTGAAGACGTAAACCAGTTTCCCCTGTGATCCGTGGTGACTTTCAGGCAAAAACCAGACGCGTTGCTGCTGGTGGTGTCGTTCAATTTGTTGCCACAAACGGGAATTTTGATGTTAGGTGCTGTGACGGTTATCTCAGCAGCGGTACTGGCAACGGCGCCGGAGAAGGCTGTGAGAGTTGCACCCGTGGACGTCGCAACGCCAGTGGCTAGCCCATATTGACTGACAGTCACTTTGTCTGTGTCGGAACTCTGCCACAAAACATCATCGGTAATAATTGCGGTTGAATTATCACTGTATTGCCCATTTGCAGTGAATTGTTTGGTGCCATTCAATGCAAGGGTAGCGGCGTCAGGGGTAATGGCTATGGCCGTTAACTCGGCCTCTGTAATCGCGACAGAAACTTGATTGCTGGTCGTCCCATCAAACGTTGCTGATATGCCGACATTCGCTGTGGGCTCAAGGGCTGTGACCAGCCCTGACGCAGACACGGTGACAACACTTGGGTTGTTACTCACCCAGTTGATTCCTTGTGATATTGGTAATTTTGATCCATCGCTATAGTCCGCGAACACACTCAGTTGCTGTGTTAATCCTTTGGGTAATGTCACGGATGATGGTGTCACTTCAACGTCAGTTAGTACTGCCGACGTGACAGTAAACAAAGCCGTGTTACTGGTGACACTTTCTGATGTCGCAGTAATGCCATCACTCGTGGTCTGATTGATGCCAACAACCACACCTGCAGAATTTACGGTGATGGCGTCGGTATCTTGGCTAATCCAACTAATGTTATTTGTGATGTTTGCTTTGGAACCATCACTGTATGTACCCAAAGCGCGCATTTGTTGAGAGAGCCCTTTCGCAATGGTTGCTTGCTCGGGGGTGATAATGATCGTGGTGAGAGCGGCATTTGAAATTGTCACCGACGCCTGATTACTGGTGACATTTTGAAAGGAAGCAGAAACCATGACAGTACCTGTTTCGATAGCTGTCCCCAAACCCGCCGATGTGATTGTTAGTGCATTGGGTTCGCTGATCGTCCATGTGACGGCTCCCGTCAATGTCGCACTCGTGTTGTCGCTGAAAATGCCCGTTGCAGTGAAATGAATGTTTTGGCCTTTGGCGACGCTGGGGCTGGTTGGTGTTATTTGGATCGCGGTTAGCTCCGCGCTATTCACGACAACATTGACAGTATTACTTTGAACCTTGTCGAGTGATGCTGAGATTTCAGTGCCTGTACTGAGATTAATGCCGCGAGCTAAGCCGGTTGGTGTGATAGTCACGCGTGTTGAGTCTGCACTCTTCCAGTTGACGGTATTTGTTATATCTGACGTTGTTGAATCACTGTAGATCCCCGTAGCAAACAATGACGTTGTCAGTCCTTTCGCCATGACGACATTCGCAGGGGTGATCTGTATTGCGGATAGCGTTGCCGCAAGAATTTCGATGTTCGAGGCATTGCTGGTGATATTTTGCAAAGAGGCCGTAATGGTGGTGCTTGAAGCTAGGTTGATTCCTTTGATAATACCGCCTTCGGTAACAGGCACAGAATTCAGATTGCTACTTTTCCATATAACCGCACTGGTAAGGTTCTCTGTAGTTCCGTCACTGAAAAAGCCTGTGGCAGTCAGTTGTTGACTGACTCCCTTTGAGAGGCTGATTGTCGCAGGGGTAACTTGTAACGCGACAAGTTCGGCACTGGCGACATTCACTAATGATTGATTGCTGGTAACACCTTGGTATGCCGCGGTCACTTTGGTGTCATTTGATACATTGAGCGCTTGTAGCTTTCCAGTGGGAGACACCGAAACATCGTTGAATTGACTGCTTATCCAAGTCACTTTGGTGGTCATATCGAGCGTCGTACCATCGCTGAATGTACCCATTGCCTTCATTTGTCGAGTTACCCCTTTTGGGAGGCTGACCAGTGCTGGCGTGATTTGAATGCTTTCGATTGTCGCCGGCGCAACAGAGACAAGCGCCGTGTTGCTGTTGATATTGTTCAGATTGGCGGAGACTGAAATATTATTGACGACATCAACACCTTGAACCAATCCACTGCCATTTACAGTAACCGATTCTGTGTCGCTAGATTGCCAGTTGACTGCCGAGGTAATGTCTTCCGAAGTTCCATCTGTAAAACTGCCCGTGGCGGAAAGTTGTTGCGTTAACCCTTTTGGAAGGTTCACTTGAGCGGGTGTGATTTGTATTGATGTCAACGCTGCAGCCTGCACGCTCATTTCAACGTTATTGCTGGCAATGCCATTTTGATGGGCTGTTATTGTGACGCCGTTTGACGTCTTTATTCCTTTTGCTATCCCACGGTTTGATACTGTAACGATCTCTGTATCTTCACTGAGCCAGGTGACAGAGTCAGTCATGTTCAGCTTGGTGTTATCACTGAAAATGCCAATCGCAGTGAGTTGTTGAGTGATACCTTTCGCTGCACTAAATTGGGTCGGTGTGGCTTGGAGAGATGTTAATACCGCTTCTGTCACGACAACGTTGGTATTATTGCTGGAAATATTGCCAAGCACGGCGTACAAGGCTGTGTTGCTGGTTTGATTGACGGCAGTAACTTGTCCATCACGCGCTACCGTAACAAGATTGGTATCTCCACTGTGCCACGCGACGTTTGATGTGATATTCGATGAAGACTTGTCGCTGTAAATTCCCGTTGCAGTGAGATAGCTGGTGGTGCCTTTCGCTAACTGTAATTTGGCAGGGGATAGCTGAATTGACTCAAGTTGAGCAGAGGTAACAATGATGTTTACCAGGTTGCTGTCAATACCATCAAGTGTAGCAACGAGCGATGTGCCTGAACTTGTATTGATGGCGGTGACGATACCTCCTGCATCCACGGTGACATAATCTGGGTCGACACTTTTCCACGCGACAAGAGATGTGACATTGGTTTGTGTTCCGTCACTAAACGTACCGATCGCAGTCAGCGTTTGTTGGGTGCCTTTAGGGAGAGAGACAGATGCAGGAGTCACTTGTAAGGTCTCTAGCGTTGCAGGACTGACATCGACAACCGCGGAATTACTCGATATTCCTTCTAAACTGGCAGTGACTATAATGCTGCGACCAACCGCGACAGCTCTTGCTACCCCATAGTGATTGACGGTTAGGTTGGCGGTATCTGAGCTACTCCAGCTAACACGTTCTGTCACATCAATACTTGTTTTGTCACTATAGATACCTAACGCGGTCATTTGGTTTTGATGACCCTCAACCAAACTGAATTGGTTGGGCGATATTTGTATCGAAGAGAGCGTAGATGCCGTCACCGTCATTGATACCGTATTGCTTGTCACATTGTCCAACGATGCATAGACAATCGCGTTTTGGGTTGTTTTTAATGCGTTTGCAATTCCATCTCCGTCCAGAGAAATGGCTTCGGGTACGCTGCTGGCCCAGTTTACGCTGTCGGTTAGATCCGCAAATGAATCATCGCTGTATAACCCAATAGCACGAAGCTGCAGTGCGTTCCCTTTCGCAAGGCTGACCAATGGCGGTGTGACTTGTATCGCTTTTAAGGTTGCACGGCTGATTGAAATAAGGGCGGTATTACTTGTGACGCCATCTAAGGAGCCGTGGATTTGGACGTTATCAGCTTGGCTTTTTCCAGAGACGATACCCACATTCGAGATTGAGACGTTTGCTGATGAACTTTTCCATACAACACGGCTGGATATATTGGCTGTAGTGCCATCACTGTACGTACCGATAGCATTCAGTTGAAGGGATACACCTTTCGGAATTACTGACTCTGCAGGTGTGATTTGGATTTTTATCAAACGCGCATTCGTTCCAATGACCGTTAAGGCAGGCTGTAATATCGGCAATGGCCGGATCGCCTTTAAAAGTCGCGACACCATCGGCGGAAATAATCACACTATCGGGAACACTGCTAGCCCACTTAACAATGCCAGTAACATTTTTTGTGCTTCCGTCAGGGTAAGTTGCGGATGCAACGAATGATTGGGTGTTCCCAGGTGCAAGTTGTAGCTTAGAAGAGCCTTTGGTATTGAGCGGTCCTGGTGAAATTTGAAGAGATATTGCATTGTCAGTGGGGCATGTTACTTGAAGCTTTTCGTTCCCATTATCACAGCCCAGCAACACGGACAAACTCACGATAATTACAATGATAAATTGGGACACAATGTGAAACGTGGAAGAGGAAGATATGACTCTCATAGTGTACCCGTATTTGCATCGTCGCTAAGTCTGACTAGCTTTGTCGGCGGCATTTTTCGCTAGGGGTAAGCCTATGTGTCACGAGGTCTGATTAGTGTGTTAAATATAATAAATAGATGGATAAACTCGAGGCATAGGGAATGTGGAAATCAAATGACAATGATGGTCGAAGGGGAGGTTGCAGCCAAAAAGAGGGATGTCTATTTTTTGGCTGCGAATACGGTTCTATCGCTTTAAACTTAACTAGATAGCTTCAAATAACTCCTTGTGAAGGGCTTTAACCACGTCTTTAGATTCGTTTGTGTTAGTGAGAAAACACAGGTTGTGGTTACTTGCACCATAACAAATCATTCGAAGATTAAAGTCTTCCAGCGCACCAAAGATCTTCGCTGCCGACCCGCGAGATTCCCCCATATGGTTACCAATCAGGGCCACTAAACACATATCCTGTTCGATAGTGACACGGCAAAGTTTCGACAACGCCTTCTCAGCCGCGTCAGGCAGCGTCGGCGCTCCTCCTTTGGTGTTGGTTTGATCTAAGGTCAACGACACACTGACTTCAGATGTCGTAATGAGATCAACGGAGACTTTGTGTTTCGCAAGAATGTTAAACACCTCCGCCAAAAAACCGTAAGCATGGAACATGTTCAGACTGGTCAGGGTCACCATGGTCTGGTTACAACGCAGTGCGAGTGCACGAAATAACGGTGAATATTCGGCTTCACGGCGGATCCAAGTTCCCCCTTGCTTGGGCGCCTTTGATGACCCGACAAATACTGGAATATCTTGGCGCATGGCAGGTATCAGTGTTGCGGGGTGTAAAATCTTGGCACCAAAATTTGCCATTTCAGACGCTTCACTGAAACTAATTTCGTCAATGGGCTTTGCTGCAGGCGCGACACGAGGATCGGTGCTGTAGATACCCGGAACGTCTGTCCAAATCTCAAGCGTTGTCGCCTGTACGGCTTCTGCCAACAGTGCGGCACTGTAGTCGCTGCCGCCACGTCCCAGTGTTGTGGTATTGCCGTTCAAATCAGAGCCAATGAAACCTTGTGTGACCACGACTTTTTCGTCGCAAAGCGGACGCAAAATTGTTTGTGCATGGTGTGAGGTCTCTACCAAATCTGGGGTCGCTTTCCCATGAACGTCATCCGTCTTGAGGATATCTCGTACATCAACGCGCACAGCATCAATGCCTTGTGTATTTAGCAGGTGCGTGAAAATATGGGTAGACATCAGTTCGCCACAGGCGACGAGACTGTCGGTGATTTTATCCGATGGTGAGGTATCTGCTGCGGCCGCAAAAGTAGATACGTCGACAAGAATTTGATTTACAGCGGCAGCGACAGACGGTTTTTCCGGCAGTTGTTCCAGAATGCTGAAGTGAATGTCAGCCAATTGCGTCAATATGGCTTTTTGTCGGTCAAGAGCAACATTACCCTTTGCCAACTCCACCAATAGATTTGTTACTCCAGAACAGGCACTGATAACCACAATACGTGTATCCGGGTTTCCTTTAATTACCGATGTGCAGTTCGTCATGGCTGCGTAATCGGCGACACTTGTACCACCAAATTTAGCGACAGTTAATGCGTTCACTTCCCTTTGCCTCCCATAATCGCGAATGGAATTATCCTTAAAATGTGAATGATTGCGCAGAAGAGGTAGGTGAGTCGGTCGGAAGAAAGGCCATTTCTCCAGAAGCACTCCATCTCAATTGAGATGACAGTCCGAAGGATTCAACCTTCCAGACCGACATATCAGCCCCCAAGGCTGGATATTGTCTCGGCGTCTTACCCCCTGATCAGACTGCATTGGAGTTGGGGCTCCGCAATCCGACTACCTGGTAGACGCGCCTCTTCTGTGACTGCGCAGTAAAGACACTGCGCAAAATTTGCCCTCTATTGATAAATGTTTGTAACTGCATTGTCAATTATGCGACGCATCAAATTTCATCATTTTTACAGCGCAGTTCTCAAAAGAAGCTTGATAGGGATAGTGTTTCTCATGCCTGATGGTTTTCGATTGGCCAGTGAGGGTGTTAGGGTAGCGGTTAATATTGAAAGCATATGGAGTGCTGACCATGACGATTTCACGTTTTATTCCGCCGCGCCGAACCTTAATGGGACCGGGACCTTCTGATGTATCGCCGAGAGTATTGCAAGCACTGTCTCAGCCAACGATCGGGCACCTTGACCCTTTGTTTGTCGGCATGATGGATGAACTCAAATCGCTGCTTCAATATGCATTCCAAACCGAAAACGCGTTTACCATTGCCGTGTCAGCCCCTGGCAGTGCAGGCATGGAAACCTGCTTTGTTAACTTGATAGAGCCGGGGGATACCGTGATTGTTTGCCGTAACGGCGTGTTTGGTGACCGCATGCGTGAAAATGTTGAGCGTTGTGGCGCCAAGGCCGTGATGGTGGATGATGAATGGGGTAAACCGGTCGATCCTGCGAAGGTAGAGCAAGCGTTGGTCGCTAACCCTGATGCGTCAATCGTGGCTTTTGTGCACGCTGAAACCTCAACGGGGGCATTGTCGGATGCGAAAACATTGTCTGAGTTGGCAAGAAAGCATGGCTGTTTGACCATTGTTGATGCAGTAACATCATTGGGTGGCGTACCACTGCTGGTGGATGAATGGCAGTTAGATGTCGTGTACTCTGGCAGTCAAAAATGCCTCTCCTGTGTGCCGGGTCTATCGCCGGTAACTTTTTCTCCTAAAGCCGTAGAAAAGATGCAAAAGCGCACGAGTAAAGTTCAAAGCTGGTTCTTGGATCAAAGCTTGGTGCTGGCGTATTGGAGCGGTGAAGGCAAGCGCAGTTACCATCACACGGCACCGGTAAACAGCCTTTATGCGCTGCATGAGTCGCTACTGATGCTAAAAGAAGAAGGGCTAGAAAACGCCTGGCGGCGTCACAGTGATATGCATGATCTACTGAAAGCAGAACTTGAAGTGCTCGGCATCCATTTCTTGGTAGATGCAGAGCACCGATTACCACAACTCAATGCAGTTTCGGTGCCAGAGGGTGTGGATGATGCGGCAGTACGCACCCGATTGCTGAATGATTATAACCTAGAGATCGGGGCTGGATTAGGCGCATTGGCTGGCAAAGCATGGCGCATCGGTTTGATGGGGTATGCGGCAAGGCGTGAAAACGTGGCATTGTGCGCCAAGGCGTTAAAAGACGTGCTGAGTTAAAAACACCCTTTTATGCTAAACAAGACCCAGACATTGTCTGGGTCTTGTCGTTTTTATTCGATGATTTCTGGCTGGAATACATGATGAGGAAACAGCTTATTCGCCTCATCTTTGATTTGTTTCGCGATTTCCATGTCGTTCGTCAGAATAGCCATATCAATTAAGCGTTGGTATCCAGAAACAGAGGGAGCCGCAGAGATTTTCATTGTCAGACGCGAGAGATAATGCCGTTGTGCGAGATTGTCGTTCTGTTCAATACTCGTCATAAATGCATTCGTTGCCACTATGTCTTCAAAGTGCGCAGTCCACCAAGGATGAATTTGGTATTGAGTTAACTTATATGCGCTGAGTTCGTGGGAGCGAGAAGCTTGTTCGCCTAGGTATACCGAACTAACGACCGTTATTGTACTGAGCGTTAACAAGGTCGCGGCCAGTGCATTTATCGCCACAGATGGACGCGTAACGTGGCGTGAATACCGAGCGGTTAAGTTATCCACCCAGTAGAACAGAACGATAAACAAAACCGGTAAGATGGGATTCGTCTGTGCAAACGCTGTTGTAGCGATGCCGAGCAATACAGGTAACAGTATGGCAAACAACATCAAACGGGTGCCATTAGGCGCATCCAATAGCCGTCTGACTATCATCACGAAAACCAGCCCCAAGGATAGCCAAATGGCAATGCCACCTTCCGCTACCATCGTAGTTAGCCAGCTTGGCGATAATACATAAGGGATTAAGCTGTGCGGGGTATCGAGACCATGTAGGAGCAACGAGGTTTGACTCTGCCCTAATCCTAATCCTTGAAATTGTGCCGAAGCGAGTAACGTGAAAACGTGGCTTAGTAGTGCTGTCTCAGACTCCGCAAACAAGGGGGAGAATAACGCAGCATGTGGCAAGGAACCGAGGACGCCAGAGATCAAAAATCCGAACAGTATTGCGAAGTTCCAAATTCCGTGATGAAGGCGGGGGCAAAATTTAAACAAAAATGGCTGTGTTAAGACGACAACCACTAAAGCAATGGTAATCAGCCAAGGTTGTTTCAAAGCCATGAGCGCAATGATGGTGACGATTGGTGTTGCGAATAGCAGAAAGTGCAGCGGAACGAGATTACGCTTATAGGCTTTGGTTCTTGCCAGTAAATAGGCTGACAGTGCGAGTGACGTCAGCAAAGTGACACTGATTGTATCTTTGTCCAGCCAAGCTGGGTGTGTGTACACCTGCTTTAAATCCAGTAAAGACAGTACGCTGGGCACCGCGAAAGGAAATGCAACGATCCATCCTGCTAGCAAGGGTAACCACAATAAATACTGCCGTTGTACATGGTTAAAACTGAATTGCTGCAATGTGCTGAACAAGGCGAATGCCAATACGATATTGGTGATATTCCATACGGCTACGGAAGGGACCGCATGAGTATAAAACGATGGCAATGCTCCCAGCACACTGGCAATGGCCAGCCAGAAAGTGACGTTCGTGGTGCTAAAACGTTTTTGCCGGGCTATCTCAAATAAGCCAAAGCAGATGATGGTAATAACCAACAAAAACGTCAATGCAACGGATGGGTGCCGGATACCATCAACGCTCAGGGGCACTTGATTGAGCGGAAGACACAATAAAAACAGTGCGGCGATGGCAAACAGCACTGGCTTTAGTAATGGTTTACTGGCCACTTTTGATGGCCAGTGGAGGTGAAAACGCGTTGTTTGCATGCTGAGATTCATTCGATAACGTGGTGTCGATATCGGCCTATGATGCCTTTTGCTTTAGTAAAGGTTTAAGGAATCTTGCGGTGTGCGAACCTTCGACGTTCGCGACGTCTTCAGGTGTCCCTTGCGCGATGATCATGCCGCCGCCATTACCGCCTTCTGGTCCTAAATCCACAATCCAGTCAGCCGTTTTTATCACATCCAGATTGTGTTCAATCACGACAATAGTATTGCCATGGTCACGTAGGCGATGGAGCACTGTCAGCAATTGCTGAATATCGTGGAAATGAAGGCCCGTCGTCGGTTCATCCAAGATATAAAGCGTCTTACCCGTATCTCGTTTTGACAGTTCTCGCGCGAGTTTCACGCGTTGCGCTTCGCCACCTGAGAGTGTGGTCGCCGCCTGACCTAATCGAATATAGGATAAACCAACATCCATTAGGGTTTGTAGTTTTCTGGCAATGGCGGGAACTGCGTCAAAGAAATCACGTGCATCTTCAACCGTCATTTCCAACACTTCGTCGATGGTTTTGCCTTTGTAACGGATCTCCAGTGTTTCGCGGTTGTAGCGCTTACCTTTACACGCGTCACATGGCACATACACATCAGGTAAGAAGTGCATCTCAACCTTGATCATGCCATCCCCCTGGCAAGCTTCACAGCGTCCACCTTTGACGTTGAAGCTGAATCTGCCCACTTTGTAACCGCGAGAGCGCGCTTCTTGTGTGCCTGCAAACAGCTCACGGATTGGGGTGAAAATACCGGTATAGGTTGCTGGATTTGAACGTGGTGTACGGCCTATTGGGCTCTGATCGATATCGATAACTTTGTCGAAATGTTCGATGCCATCAATGTCTTTATAGGGTGCAGGTTCACCTGTTGTCGCACCATTTAATCGGTGGTGCGCGATTTTAAAGAAAGTATCATTGATCAAGGTAGACTTGCCCGAACCCGATACCCCTGTTACACAGGTAAACAAACCGACAGGCAAGGTCAGGTCAACATTCTGTAGGTTGTTGCCGCTGGCTCCTTTTAGTTTCACCACACGCTTTTTGTCGTAAGGAAGGCGTTTGGTGGGAACTTCAATGGCTTTTTTACCACTCAGGTACTGACCCGTCAGCGAGTTCTCATTGTTAATGATGTCATCATAGGTGCCTTCGGCAACGACGTAGCCGCCGTGGACACCAGCTCCCGGGCCAATGTCGATGATATGGTCCGCAGCTCGGATAGCATCTTCATCATGCTCAACGACCAGAACCGTGTTGCCAAGATTACGCAGGTGTTCAAGTGTGGTAAGCAGACGTTCATTGTCGCGCTGGTGGAGGCCGATAGATGGCTCATCCAGCACGTACATCACGCCAACCAGCCCCGCACCAATTTGACTCGCCAAGCGAATACGCTGCGCTTCACCGCCAGAGAGCGTATCGGCACTGCGAGACAAATTAAGGTAATTAAGACCGACATTAACCAAGAAATTAAGACGGTCGTGAATTTCTTTTAGGACTTTATCGGCAATCTGCGCACGTTGCCCTTCGAGAGCCAGACCCGCAAAAAATGACAAGGCTTCATGAATGCTCATTTCACAGATAGCAGGCAGGTTGGTCTTGCCGATGAAAACGTGACGCGCTTCTTCACGAAGACGAGAGCCACCACAGCTGGCACACGGCTTATTCGCAATGTACTTGGATAACTCTTCTCGCACCGCCATAGACTCAGTATCACGATAGCGGCGATTGAGGTTGTTTAATATGCCTTCAAACGGATGTTTACGAACCGTGATATCACCGCGGTCATTGACGTATTTGAACGCAATCTCCGTCGTGCCAGAGCCGCTTAAGACCACATTCTGAATCTTTGCCGACAAATCTTGCCACGGTGTTTCAATGTCAAAGTTGTAGTGCTCTGCCAACGAAGTGAGCATTTGGAAATAATAGAAATTTCGACGATCCCAGCCACGAATTGCCCCTCCAGCTAAGCTGACTGCTTCGTTCTGTACGACGCGGTTTTCATCGAAATATTGTTGTACACCTAGGCCGTCACAAGTCGGGCATGCCCCCGCTGGATTGTTAAACGAGAACAAGCGAGGTTCTAACTCTTGCATGCTGTAACCGCAATGCGGGCACGCAAAACTCGCGGAGAAAATCAAATCGTCATCGTCACCATCCATATAACTGACGACTGCGGTGCCACCGGTTAATTCAATGGTCGTTTCGAAAGATTCAGCGAGGCGTTGCTGCAGGTCGTCTCGGACTTTGAAACGATCGACGACGACTTCAATGGTATGTTTTTTATGAAGTTCCAGTTTTGGCGGATCAGAAAGATCGCACACTTCACCATCAATACGTGCACGGATAAAACCGTGCGCCACCAAGTTTTCAATGGTTTTAACGTGCTCACCCTTACGCTCTTTCACGATAGGAGCGAGCAGCATCAGCTTGGTGCCTTCTTCTAACTCTAAGACTTTGTCCACCATTTGGCTGACGGTTTGAGCCTGTAGTGTCACATCGTGTGTAGGGCAGCGAGGATCACCAACACGTGCGTAAAGCAGACGCAGGTAATCATAGACTTCCGTGATGGTACCAACCGTTGAGCGCGGGTTATGTGAGGTAGACTTTTGTTCAATTGAAATCGCCGGTGACAGACCATCGATATGGTCGACATCGGGCTTTTCCATCAGTGACAAGAACTGACGGGCATAGGCAGACAGCGACTCTACATAGCGGCGTTGCCCTTCTGCATAGAGTGTATCGAACGCGAGTGAAGACTTGCCAGACCCAGAAAGGCCGGTGATCACAATCAGCTTATCGCGCGGGATCGTCAGGTTTATATTTTTTAGGTTATGGGTGCGCGCCCCTCTGACGTCAATCGTATCCATGTCTACCTTGCCTGCTAGTCAGAAATGCATCTGAGAATGATTGGAGAGTGAAGTATCACATATTATGGCGGAATGAAAAAGAAGAAAGCTGTATAAATATACAGCTTTCTTGGTTTTGCAATGTGACAGATTTTACGGCGTATTACGAATTTTCGATTAGCCGAATTTCACTGTTTTCTGAGGCTTGTTTGGCGCATCAGATTTCAGGTAAATGTTCTGATAGCAGTAGTTGGTTGCTTCAATGAAGCCTTCAACGCTACCACAGTCAAAACGTTCACCTTTGAATTTATAAGCAAGAACACAGCCACTCTGTGCTTGTTGCAGCAGGGCATCAGTGATTTGAATTTCCCCGTTCTTACCTGGCTCGGTTTTTTCAAGAATCTCGAAAATATCAGGTGTCAGGATATAACGGCCAATGATGGCCAGATTGCTCGGTGCAGTACCTGGCTCAGGCTTTTCAACCATGTTGTCAACGCGGAACAGGTCGTCCTTAATCTCCTGACCAGAAATCACACCGTACTTGTGAGTTTCATCTTCTGGCACTTCTTCAACGGCAACAATTGAACAACGGAACTGTTTGTATAGCGCGACCATTTGCGACAGTACGCCGTCGTTTTTGTTCACACATAAGTCATCCGCGAGTACAACGGCAAACGCCTCGTCACCCACCAGTTCACGGCCGGTCAGTATCGCGTGACCCAAGCCTTTCATTTCTTTCTGGCGAATGTAGGTGAATGATGCCGCATCGATCGTGGCGCGGATGTCTTCTAGCAGTTCTTCCTTGTTAGTACCGCTGATTTGATGTTCCAATTCGTAGTTTTTATCGAAGTGATCCATCAAGGTGTTCTTACCACGGCCAGTAACAATGCACATGCCGTTAATGCCCGCTTCCAATGCTTCGTCAACACCGTACTCAATAAGCGGTTTGTTCACGATTGGCATCATTTCCTTCGGCATAGACTTGGTGGCAGGTAGGAATCGCGTACCGTAGCCCGCTGCAGGGAATAAACACTTCTTAATCATCAGGTATCCTTAACTATTACATCCAACTAACTGGAATGGGTGTAAAAAACCTTAGGCAAGCGCATGATATCATTATCTGTTTACTTTTTGTCTAATTATCTCAGTACCCACACATCAGACCTTTGTCCGACATAAGGCAACAGGGATCAATGAGCTGCCTTGCTTTTTTAATATTATCCCACAGGAATAAAGCCAAGTCGCCGTTTGACGGCATAAAGGGCCAGCAGGTTCTGCGTTGATACACCAACTGTTACTGCAATTGCTGCGCCCATCGTCCCCATGTGGACCGTCAGTAGATAGAGCAGTGTCAGGGTAAAGATTCCCGAAAACACCGTGATGTTTCGCATGTCCTGCTCATGACCGTACATGGTCAATAAAAAACCGACTGATCCTGTGGTGACGTTGACCCCTTGACCAATCGCGAGAACTATTAGGAGAGAACTGGCTTGTGCAAACTGTTCGCCAAACAGTGACATGATGACGTCAGGCCAAATCAGTATCACACCCAGAACCGGTAGCGAAATCATGGCCATCAATCGGGTAGAAAATTGAGCAAGCGTCTTCAGTTGCTCGATTTGTCCCGAATGGTAAAGGGCTGAAAACCGAGGCGCAGCGACAAAATTGACCACCATCAGCATAAAGCTAATAAGCAACGATGTGCGCTGTGCTGCTGAGAATAGCGCCACATCGTCTGACGTGCTGAACACCCCAACCACGACGATGGATGCCCAAGGCAGAGCTTGGCCAGTCGCTGAAATAAGCCATAAGCTGGGGAGTGATTGCCAAAGTGCTGGCATGGCTCGGTTTCTGATATCGAATTTATGTCCAGGCATGCGAAGCCACAGCCATAGCCCGATAAGGACGGTTATCGCCGATACCACGAGATAGATACGTGCCGCGGTATCGGCCGTTGCCACATCCTTGGGCAACATCAATAAAACAGGCAGTGCGAGCACGGTGACACCCAATTGCATTGAACATACGGCAGCAATGACTTTACGGGCAGCTTGTAAGGCATAACCGTTTAATAAATACAGGGTGATAAAGGGAATTGTGATGGCAAAACACTGCAACACAGGGGTGAAGTCGGGCTTGTTGAATACAGACTGTGCTAGCCAAGGGGTGATGCAGTAAACCAACAACCCTACCGCGAAGGAGGCCGGCACAGTGGCAAGGTAGGCGTTGGAATAAACTTGATTAGTTGTTGAAATATCAGCGTACGCGCGGCCGATAAAGCGCAGCAGGGCATTGTCCATTCCTAGTAGACAAAGGGTGCCAAGCATGGTTGTTAATCCTAACCCCAGAAAGAAGTAACCGGACTCGGTGGGGCCAAGGATTCTGGCGACGACAATACTGAGAAGAAAGGCAGCACAGGCTGATAAAACACGGAAAATACCCGCAAGTCCTGTATGAAACAAAAGCTGTTTACGCTCAGGCGATAATTGTTGATAGCGGTTGATTAGCGGCGAAATCACGAGACGGCCTACCAAGGAAACATAATGGGCACCAAGACGATAACGCCTAGCCCATAGCAAAGAGATAAAGGTAGCCCTGCTTTTAAATAATCAAGAGGCTTGTAGCGTCCTGCAGAGTACACCATGAGATTGGTTTGATAGCCAAACGGTGACAGAAAGCTCGCGCTGGCAGCAAATGCTACCGTCATAATAAAGGGCAAGGGATTGGCATCAAACTGGTTGGCAATTGCAAGGCCGATTGGAAAGGAGATGGCGGCGGCAGCATTGTTGGTAATGAGCTCGGTCATCAACCAAGTAGCAAGATACAAAATCATCATAGCCTCTAGTGGGCTGCTATTTTGCCCTACGTCCAAAATACGTTCGGCTATGTTGTCAGCAAGGCCCGTCAGGCTGATGGCCTGAGCCAGCCCTAACGCAGAGCCTACCACCAGTACCAGCTCAAAGGGAAAGCGTCGGCGAAGTTCATGGATCGACGTCAATTTTGTGGCGATAGCTACAGCCAGTAAAACAATGAGACCTTTATATAACGGCAGTACATTCGTCAGGCTGGCAGCCAACGCAGCTAACGCACCAAAGCAAAATAAGAAAGACTTTGAACGATCTAGGGATGCCGAATGTTCCCGATTTCCCACGACCACGAAATTTTGGCTGACATTGCTATGGGAGAAAAAATCATCGCCTACGGCCAGAATTAACAAATCGCCACCACGAAGTCGAATTTGTCCCAAGCCCCCATGTATTCGATGATCACCGCGCTTTATTGCAACGACAGCTGCACCGAATTGGGTTCTGAAATTGAGCGACTTAATCGTCTTTCCTGACACCATGGCATGAGGTGTCACGACCACATCGACAAGATTGCTGTCTCGTGTGTGCGTGTGTTCAGTAAAGAGAGAAAGCCCTGCAAAGTTGGCGAGCAATGTCGTGGCATTGATGTCTCCAGAGAAAACAAGCGTATCGCCACCTTCTACTGGCTCAGAGGGTGATACCGGAGAAATTACCCTGTGATGTCGGATAATTTCCACCAAAAAAAGTCGCTCTAAATGCCTCAGGCCGATGGCTTCGATAGTTTGCCCTATAAGCGGAGAATCAACAGCGACTTGCGCTTCCAGAAAGTAGTTTTCGGCGTCTGTTTGTGTGCCTTCTTTCCGTCCCGGAAGGACGCGAAGTGAAATCAATACAATGATCGCCAGCCCCATCAAAAATAATGGCACTCCCACAAGGCTGAAATCGAAGAACCCCAGCTCTGGCAGGCCAGCGCTTAGGGTGAAGCCGTTGACCAGTAGGTTCGTTGATGTCCCGATTAGCGTCATGGTGCCACCCAAAATGGCGGCATAAGACAACGGGATGAGCAATTTACTGGAAGTGTGCGGGCTGCTCGCCAAGCGTTGCATCAAGGTCGACACGACGGCTGTGTTATTGATGAGAGCGGATAAGAGTCCGGCAGATAACGTGGTTTTTAGGGTGACACTATGAAGGTTTCCTTTTGTGCACCAAGTACCTAGCTGTGCAACCAAGGTTGTTCGTTCCAGCACCACTGACACCAAGACCAAAAGCACTAAAACGATGAGTGCGGGATTGACGAAATTGGAAAAAAGCTGCTCGGCGGGGACGATGTCCAGCAACAGTAGCGCAATAAAAACAGTGCCAAACACCAACGCAGGCCTAAGTTCTGTGAATAACAGCGTTACTAGCAGAAACAAGATCAGTAGTCCTACAACCCACGTCATACACTAGCTGCCGTAAATCATAATAAGTGCAGTGCGTTGTTTCTCCGCGCTGAAGGTGTCATTGATAGCTTCTAAAGCCTGTTGATAATCGGGATGATTGGGACGACGACAAAAGTTCACGATTTGTTTCGCCATAGCCTCGGGCGTGCTGACCATGAAGGGGTAACGCATGTTTTGAGTCGCACCGATGATGCGTAAACCATCGGAATGTTCAGTTTAGCAGCCTCCAATAGCGTAAGCGGCATCCCTTCCCACGCGGCGGTGTGCAGGTACAAATCGGCATCGTTGAGACGTTGCATCAATTGGGTGTGGGGGATCATGCCGGAGACCTCAATGCCTGCGTCCAAAAGTTTTTTTTCCATTTCGGGGGGGCCGCCTCCAAGCCAATGCAGCGTGATGTTTCTCCCTTCCGGATACAGCTTGAGGTTGATCAGAGTATTCAGTAAAAAATCGGGGTCTTTTTGCGGGGAAATACGACCAACCACCACCACGGAATATGGGCCATTGCCATTTTGTTTTGGGGCGATACCCGAGGCGAAAGATATCGAGTCGATCTCAGCGTAGTTGTTAAGGTGGTACGCTTTTTTGGCACCTAATTCTTGCGCTAATTCGCACTCCCTGTTGCTGCATCCAGCGACAATATCAATGCGCGATAACCCAATGGTTTCAAGCCTCATGTAGATTCGCTGCATGAAAGGAGAAATGTCGCGTCGTTCGAAGGCATAGCAGTGTGGGGTATAGACAATTTTTGCGTTTCCCCTTGGTAGATACCGCCCAAGAAAGCCAGCAAAGCTTGAATGCAAATGGATAATGTCAGGTTGAGTTTGTAGTACGACTTTTCTCGCGTGGATGAAAAAAGAGAGCAAACTCCCTTCAACCGTTTGTACTTCACTGAATAGTTCTTCAAAAGCCAAGTCAATGTCATCGTTTGGGCGTTTTCGCGCGAGCAAAAGGTGACGAATGGGGTCTTCAGCTGTTGAGCGAACGTAGCTGCAAAGGGCGGTTTGAATGCCTCCGCCGAATGCTTCGGTGATATGGAGTACGGTTCTCATCACTGTCCCCATTTATTCTTAAATGCATTTCTCTCATATTCACTGTAGATGGCTTGATACAATGGCGCATCGTACAAATGAAACAATTTTTCAAAAGGATAGGTGCGTTTGAACTGGTGGTAGAGTTCGGAATACCATTTGTTCGTCGAATCATTGCTGGTGGTCAGGACGAAATCAGGCGCTGACAGGAAAGAAGACAAAGCGTCAGCAGAGTCATTAATTGCTTCACACTTCATTAAGAGCACATCTCGGCCTCCCTCCGTCATTGTCCAGTAAGGGCGAGAGGGATCGTGAACATGCTGAAAAATATCGATATTAAATTGACGTTTTAACTCTCTGTCGAACCAATCTGTGAAGTAATCCAGTTTGATTTGACTATCAAAAGCCTGAAAGAGGTGCGCCAGTGTTTTATCAATATCGCCGTGAATGGCCTCATTTTTCTTCCCGGCGACAAACTGAATGTGCACGTCCTGAAAAAAGCGAGAGACCACGGTTGCGACAGGATCCCTAACCAAGGAGATGATCTTGAGCGTCTCTCTTTTTTGAAGAATGCGCCGTCGATGGGCCAGTGCCAGTTTATAGCCCGTCCTGACATGCCAATCGAAAAAACAGGCAACGTCTTTAGTATTGCGGTACATCTGGAATTCTTCGTTGTCGTCAAAAGTGTGGATGTGCCAGCTTGGGATGTGCGCCTGCTCCAGCGACGCTTCAATGGAGGACGAGCCGACTTTTCCCATTTGGTAGACCAACACAAAACACGGATCTTTCAATCGTTGGTCGAAGGCTTTTTGTCGGGAAAGACTCGCTATCATGATTTCTCCTTGGTGTGATGACGATGCACGGAAACAGACGTTCTGATGAAGGCGGCTTTTTGAGGAACCGGAGACAAGGTTTCGACGCGGGTATTAACGAAAAATGGCAACAGGAACATCAGCATTATGGTGCTGTTCACTGCGACAAACAGCACCATAGCGAGAATGTAAACGGACAATAAAAAGGCCACGGGGTTTTGGAACCTTTGTTGGTAAAGCCGTCGTGTACCCAGCAAAAAACCGCCAATAAGGATTAACAAACCAACGGTGCCATACTCAATACCCACGTCTAGCACAAAGTTATGGGTGTAAATTGCCAAGTTTGGATTGAGAAAGAAGGGTTATAGGTAATCGGGCAGCATTTTGGGTCCGACGCCTATCCAAGGGTGCGAGAGGAAAAGCTCAAAACCATTAGCCAATAACAATTTGCGCCACAATTCCGAATCCCACTGTGCTTTATTCTGGTCGGCAAAAAGCACGTCATATTGATTGAATTCGATCGCATCGAGAAAAGGCTGAGCTCCCCACGTATACCAAAACGAAAAGAGAATCAGCGCAAGACTTGCGATTGAGAACAGAAGTACCGTTTGAACATGATGCTGTTGCTTCGCGGAAAGTGGACGGCAGAATAGGTAATCTGCTAGCAGAATGGCTGCTACTCCAAACATGGCTTTGCGTTCGCCTGACATCAGGAGTAAGACGAAAGCAACCGTGAGAAAAACGTAACTAAACCGAATTTGGTGGCGCATAACGTAAAGCATGGCGAAACAAAAACCGAAGAAATACTTGGTGTTTTCAAGGTGTTTGAAGTCATTGAATTCTGGCTGACTCAGGTGCCAAATTGCGGTGTAGCAAGCCCCGCCAAAAGCATACAAGGCAACGAGAGACAAAAATCGTGGTGAGGCGAGCAGATTCTCTTGATGTAAGACCCCAAGAAACGCAGCGATAGAAAGCCACTGAACCATCTCGATAAGGATACGCAGTGTGGGTACGTTGTTGTACAAGCCGCAGAGAAAAATATAGATAACGAACACAAGAATAAAGCCAGATGCTTTCGTTGTGCTGTGTAACAGCTTTCCTCTGATAGTGGAGATAGCCAACAGGCCAATCGAAATGATCCCCAGCAAATCTGCGAAATATAATTCGACATTCGCCACGGACACTCGCAGTGGGATAAAAAAAAGTATCACGGCGAATGCCGCCAGGTGCTCCCGCGGCCTAGCCATTGATCAGCCTTTTATATGTCTTGTAATACTGCGTTCTAAACGTTTGGAGTGTAAAGCGCTGACAACGGGAGACCGCATACTCGGCGGCATTGTGATACGTCGTGGGCTGGGTACACAGTGCCCGTATTTCTACTGCCAATTCGTCATCATCACCCACATCAAACAGGTACGCGTCGTTACCTATCACCTCTTTCATTCCGTCAACGCGAGTGGCAAGAACCGGCACTCCGGCAGCCATCGCCTCGACGGCTGCCAAGCCAAAGCCTTCCACCGTCGAGCTTTGAACATAGAGGGTCAAAGAATCTAAAAAAGTGGGGATGTCCTCTTGAACACCATGAAAAAAAACGCGTTGCTCAAGCCCCAGCGTCTTTACCAATTGCCGATATTCGTCTTTACGATCGCCATCACCAGCGAGATGAAGTTCATAGTTATTCGGCAACCTGCTTAATGCACGAATAAGGGTAGGGTGGTCTTTGTAAGCATGGAAACGGCCAACCATACCAATCTTAATCGTGGCATTGTCTTCGGGGGGCTGTTTGGGTTGCAGTGAAAACTTGGTCAGATCTACCCCATTGAAAATCACTTCATAGTGCTTTTTCCAACATGGCACAAATGACTCAAGTGCTTGTTTAACTTGGTCAGTAATGCACACTGTGACGTTGTATCGCCAATAGAGAAAAACCTCGAAGGGTTTGAGCCAGATGTGGTCACGCCGCCGGTTATGTGTGGCGTGTTCGGTCTGAATGCGTTTTTTTCCAAATGCTGCCAGCGCGAGATAGTTTGACGGGAATAGGTGGCCATGGATTAAATCCGGCCATCGAAGTAGCTGCCACTTCTCTTTCAATGAGAGAGAGCGCCATACAAAGCAGCTAATTCCTTGCGCTTCCAGTTCTTGCTTAAAGTCATTGTCATCATCAAGCGTGATCACGCGAATTTCATAACCCGCAGGTGGTGGTAACACGAGATCAATCACAAAGCGTTGTGCGCCACCATTACGCGAAAGATCGTTAATGATGTGCAGAACCTTCGCGGTCGTCAGTGCCACTTTTTCTTTGTTTGCTGGGAGAGTCACTGTATTCACATTTCGCCCCGAGTCAGTCGATGGGTTTGGTTTCCCATTCGGGATAGTGCTCTCGAATAAAGCGGTTTAACGCAATTTCGGCGTCTGAGTATTGTCGTTGGACTTTTTCTTGTTCCGACGTCCGAACGGCTTCTACCATGCCAGCCGCCACGGTGATATTGGTCAGGCGGTCTATCACGATAAATGCCCCGGTTTTACGGATATCGGCATAGTTGTCAGCGGCTACGTCCGCATTGACATGGAGTTCAATCAAACCAATTTCATTCAGCGCGAGTGTTGTTGCCGGTTGCGTTTCAAAGGTATTGATATCAATTTTGTGTGCGATGCTGCTGATACGTCCGGTGACGCTGTGCGTCGCGAATTTAAAGTCGTAGTCGTGCTGCACTTTTAGTGCATCTTGAGACATCCAGACCAAAGACGCCGTAAACCGATCAGACAGTTTGGGCGCAGTGTCAGGGTGTGCCAGCATATCGCCGCGAGAGACATCAATGTCATCTTCCAGTGTCACTGTGATTGCGTTGTTTGGCGCAACACTGTTGAGGTCGCCATCGTAGGTCACAATACGGCTGACTTTGCTTTGCTGTCCGGATGGCAGTGCAACGACAGTATCGCCTTGGCGCAAAATCCCTGAAGCGAGTGTCCCGCAGTAGCCGCGAAAGCCGTCGTTAGGTCGATTTACAAATTGGACGGGAAAGCGCATGTGTTCAAGATCCTGATCGCGGCTGATCGCTACCTCTTCAAGTAAAGACATGAGTGATCCGCCTTGATACCAATCCATTTTCTCACTGACAGACACGACGTTGTCGCCTTCAAGTGCGGAGATAGGCACGTAGTGGACATCGTTGATCCCCAATTGTTCGGCCATGGATTGATAGTCTGCCTTGATCGACGCAAACACCTTTTCACTGTAATTGACGAGGTCCATTTTATTTATAGCGACAACGATATGACGGATCCCAAGCTTGCTGACAATGTAGCTGTGTCTGCGCGTTTGCGTCAGTAAGCCTTTCCGCGCATCCACCATCACAATGGCAAGTTCACAGTTCGACGCGCCTGTTGCCATGTTGCGGGTGTACTGCTCATGTCCAGGGCAATCTGCAATGATAAATTTGCGCTTTTCAGTGGAAAAATAGCGGTAGGCGACATCAATGGTGATGCCTTGCTCTCGCTCAGATTGGAGGCCGTCCACGAGTAATGCGAGATCGAGAGCATCCCCCGCGTTTCCAACGCGTGCATTGTCTTTATGTAGCGATGACATATGATCTTCAAAGATCAGTTTGGTGTCGTAAAGCAAGCGGCCGATCAGCGTCGATTTACCATCGTCAACACTGCCGCAGGTGAGAAGCCTCAGCAGATCTTTATTTTCATGCTGGTGGAGATAAGCTTCAATGTCCGTCGCAATAAGCGCTGAACTGTGGCTCATGAGTCACTCCTTGTGCAGACAAGCGAAATTCTAAATATTTTCTAAATGAGGCTTTTTAGAAGTAGCCTTCTCGTTTCTTTTGTTCCATTGAACCGGCCTGATCGTGGTCTATCACACGGCCTTGTCGTTCAGAGGTTTTGGTCAGCAACATTTCCTGAATAATTTCAGGCAGTGTTGCTGCGGTGGACTCCACGGCCCCAGTTAAGGGGTAGCATCCTAGCGTCCGAAAGCGTACCGATTTCATCTGAGGTACTTCGCCTTTTTCTAAAGGCATGCGGTCATCGTCGACCATGATTAATGTACCGTCTCGCTCAACCACCGGGCGCTCTTTAGCGTAGTAAAGAGGCACAATGTTGATGTTTTCCAGATAGATGTATTGCCAGATATCCAGTTCGGTCCAATTGGATAGCGGGAACACGCGAATGCTCTCGCCTTTATTCACGCGACCGTTGTAGGTATCCCATAGTTCAGGGCGCTGGTTTTTAGGATCCCAGCGATGATGCTTATCACGAAACGAGTACACGCGCTCTTTGGCTCGGCTCTTTTCTTCATCGCGACGTGCGCCACCGAAGGCGGCATCAAAGCCATATTTGTCGAGTGCCTGTTTGAGGGCTTGGGTTTTCATGATGTCAGTATGCTTTGCACTGCCGTGCTCAAAGGGATTCATCCCCATGTCGACACCATCTTGGTTAATGTGAACCAGTAATTCCAATCCGAGCTTTTTGGTCAAGGCATCGCGAAACGTGATCATTTCGCGAAACTTCCAGGTGGTATCGACATGCAGCAGAGGAAACGGCGGCTTACCAGGCGCAAATGCCTTCATCGCCAAATGCAGCATCACTGCGGAGTCTTTGCCAATCGAATAGAGCATGACTGGATTATCAAACTCAGCGGCAACTTCACGAATGATATGGATCGACTCGTTTTCCAGTTGTTTGAGATGGGTTTGGTTCAGCGCAATCATGTCCACCATGACAAGTCCTTTTAAGTATCCAGCGGATAACGCTGGTGGAATGCTTCAATGAATTCGTTCAGCAACTCAGCCGGTAACGCATTAATCCCTGCCGCAGCTTTTCTGCCGCCGCCCGTAGGAAATGACGATGCGAGTTCATCTGCGCCTATGCGGTTTTTCAGAGGAGAGCGGATGCTTACAACGTAATTTCCATCAGATCTGGCAGTTATGACTGCGTTTGCTGTGTCTGGGTCACGGTTGGTTAACTCATTGGAAAAAACACCGCTGATACGCCTAGCCCATGCTTGGTCAGGTAGCATAAAGACGCGAGAGCCTGTTCGTTCAGAATAGGGAACGATTGAGGCCGCCTTTTCACTGTCACTGATAAAGCCATTTTCTAGGGTGGCATAAATATCAGGACGCTCAGCGATAACGTTAAATGGCGACGGATAGGCAGCCATGAGTTTGTAGATTTCAGCCGGCGAAAACAGTAAATCAGCCAGTGATGCACCGTAGCCGTTGTAATTAAGATAGGTACCAAATTGCTTAAGCTTCTGGCGGTCTTGTTCACTTAGGCCGGACTTTTTACCCAAGGTGTCTGCTACCGCAATCATGTTGTCGCCATATGCGCCCACTAAAGCCCATTCACGATAACGCCCATCCAAGAGTTTATCGATGATCAGGCTGGTGCAGGTGTTCGCGGCGGTATTGATGTGCGTCGTGAGGGATGGGTGATCTGGCACATCGTCAGGGTTATGGTGGTCGGCATAAAACACTCTCACCCCTTCAGATAACAGGTTATCAAGGGCGCAGCGATTTTTCCCCATGGCCACATCCAGGACAGTTACGTCTTGAGCTATGGCGGGGTCAACTTGTTTCAACAGGGCTATATCTCGCTTAACCCCGGTAATTAAAACACTGTCTTTTGGCGTGGCGAGACGTAGCTGAATGAGCGCGCAAATCCCATCAGCATCTCCGTTAAATACATCAAAATTGGTTTTCATTATTATCCGTTTGTCCTTGTAACGTCAGCATCCTAGCTGGCTTCTAACGTTTCATCGTTTTGTTTGTTGTTATTGTAATAACCATAGTGCAGCTTATATTTTTCCTCCGCATATTTGCTGGAGAGTTGGTTGAGCACGACACCATCAATTGTGATGTCATGGCGCACCAATTGCCCTACGGTTTGATTGATTTGTTTCTCTGTCGTTGATTCGGCTTTAACCACCAAAATCATGCCACCGGCCAGTTTTCCAAGGATCAGGCTGTCGCTGACAATCTGCACTGGTGGAGTGTCGAGCACGATGCGATCGTAGCTTTGCTTGAGCTGATTCAAGAGCGCTGCAAATTTCGGTGAACTCAACAGTTCTTGTGGATTGGGTGGCAACAGGCCTGCGGGCAAAATATCCAGTGACGAGTCCTCGTCGTGGTAGATGCACTCAGTGTGAGAGGCTCCCATGACCAATATGTTTGTCAGGCCGGCCTGATTTCGAGGTAGCCCATAACGCTGGCCGATAGCGGGAACACGTAAATCGCAGTCGATGAGCAACGTGCGCTCCATCGTTGCGAGCGATTGGGCGAGGTTCAGTGCGACCGTTGTTTTCCCCTCTGATGGGAGGGACGACGTAACAGACAGCACTTTTCGGTGGCTATTGGCCAAAGTAAGAAGAATTGACGTACGGATTGTCCGTACAGATTCACTGAATAAAGCCGCATCAGGGTCAAGATACAGTGTGTGATCTATCGGGGTCTGTTTAAAACGCTTTACCTTTACCCGAGGTAAAAATCCTAACTGCTGCAAACCGAGCTTCTCCTCAACATCATCTGGCTTTTCAATGGTATTGCGGTAAGCGTCTGCAAGGAAAGCACCCATGATGGCTATCAATAAGGCGAATGCGGCACTGATCACGATTAATTTCGTCGTTTGAGGTCGAAATGGGTCTTGCGGCGATTTTGCCTTGTCCGTGAAGCGAGCATTGAGGGATTCAAAATCACTGGTGGCAGTGGTTTCTTTTTGCCGATTCAAGAACATTTCATAGAGCTGACGGTTGGAGTCCACGTCTCTTTTCAGCGCATCATACTGCGCACGTTTTCCAGTAATGTTTTGGTAGTCACCTTTTTTGTTTTCCAGATCAGCAACCAATGCCGCTTCTTGTTTTATGGCGTTATCCAACTCTTTTTGTATGCCTATGCCTATGCCTAACTCTCTGATAACAGCACGCGAGCGAGCTCTTACAGCGTCCAGTTGTGCGCGGGCTTGGATCATTTTGTCGTGTTTGGGGCCATAACGTTTCGCAAGCTCAGAAACTTTTCGTTCCGCATCTATCTCCGCGCTTTTCACATCACGAACCTGTGGATGATTGGAAATCTCAGGGACTGACAGCAAGCTAGCGGCGCTGCTACCGCTTGATTGAAGTAAGGAATAAATTGCTTCAGCGGCTACGCGGCGCTCTTTGGCTTCAGAAACACGGATTGTCAGGTTAGTGAGTTCTGTGCCTGCCAACTCATCGATATCATCGAGCTCTATCAATCCTTCTTGCCTGAGGAAATCTGTCAGCGCAAATTCGGCGGCTTCAAGACTGTCTTCCAGCACGGCGAGACGCTCTGTCAGCCAGGTTGACGCGGTTTGTGTTGCCAGTAAACGCGCTTCTAAATTTGACTCGATATACGCATTGCCGACGGCATTTGCCACTTTTGCCGCTAATTCAGGATTCGCTGAATCGAAATGAATGCGCACCAGTTGTGTATAGCGGATTGGCTCTATGGCGAAGTGCGATTTGAATTTTTTCAGCACGGCTCGCTTTGCGACTTCACTGTTTGGATCGGTAGATGGCGCTATCGGTTTGGGCAGGAAACCGTCTAAACCGTCAATTTGGCGCAGCAGTGTGAGCAGTTGATCGCGCGCAGAGGGTTTGCCAACCAAGCTGTTAAATTCTGGCAGGTTCGCCAGTCCCAGTTCGTCGATGACGCTTTCGGCGATATGCGAAGAGCGAAGAATTTCGAATTGCGTTTGGTAGTATTTTTTTATTAGTATCAAGTGCATACACTTCTTCAATGGATACTGTTTTGTTGGTGCTGGATTCGATCAGAAGGGTTGCGGTGGCCCTGTAGACTGGCTGAATAGACAACACAAACAGCGTGGCGACAGCAGTAACAAGAACAACGAAAAGAGCAATGGGGAACCAGTAACGACCGAGTACATTTACAAATCGTTTGAAGTCGATTCGAGGTGTCTCGTTGACCTGATTTGGCTCAATGATTTTCATGTTGATGTCGTCCTTGTAAAAAGCGCAAAAATTAGAAAAAGCTTTGCTCTACAACAATGATGTCACCTGGGCTAACTGCTTGGGATAAGCCAACGTTTTTATGAGTATCTCCGTTTTTGGCTTCGGTTTTTTGTATCTTGTTTCTTGATGCGCGATCGGTAAAACCGCCTGCGATGGCGATAGCTTTACCCACGGTCAAACCGGGCTGGAAATCGTAACCTCCGGGATGATTGACCTCGCCATTAACATAAAATTTGCGAAACTGGATCACATTGACCGTGACTTTCGGGTCGACGAGGTAATCGCCTCTTAGGCCTTTTGCTATCAGATATTGAAGGTCTCCAACGGATTTTCCCGCAGCTTGGATCCGGCCTAAATACGGGTAGTTAAACTGTCCCCTTGCACTGAGTAATATGTCCATGGAGAGATCATCCTCGCCATAGACTTTGATAGAGATACGATCGCCATCATCGAGCACGTACTTGTCTTCGCTGGCGGCATTGGCAACTAACGGAATGAACAGCAATAAAATAGCAGCAAGTTGGCGTATCAAAGGCTTATCTCCGTCCCTAAAAAGTAAAGCGTCTGGTCGTAGCTATAACCGTTAAAGGTTGAGTCTCGGTTGAAGTGAGATGCACCCACAGAAATATCCCACCAACGCTGTAAACTGTAGACGAGCGTAAGCCCTAATGTCGTGTCCTTGTCTTTTCGAAAGTCGCCCGGGTAGTCATTAATGCCATAGCGTGTTGAGACAAGGGAGGAAAAGCGAGGTGTCCAGTTGTGGTCCCATTCAAGGCGCACTGATTGGTCTTGGACATAGTCGCCTTGAATGTCCGGGTCTCTGGCATAGTCGCGGCCTTCGAAGCGTAACTCGCTGTAGTCAGTGGGTGCCCAGCTAACATTGAGCCGCCAACTCAGTCCGTTGAAGTCACTGCGTCGGTGATCGTCAAAATCTTTGTTTTGCCAACCGATGAGCACATTGCCTGTCGTTTTTCCCGTGACTTCCCATTCAACACCGCCATACAAGAAGGTATTTTTACTGTCACGCGTGTAGCCGGGGTCGGGATCGATGTACTGGTAGCTTCTGGTTTCGTATCGCGCGATGGTGACGGCATGAAAATAACTGGAGAAAGCGTAGTAAAACTCACCGCTGAGGTAAGGCTGTTCCCAGTCGTAATAGCGCGTTTCTTCAACCTGACTGTTACGAACGAACGTTTCATCCTTGTACTTCTTATCTTCATACCCAATGATACCCACCAACCGACCTTTTGCTCCGGCTGCGCCGTAGGTGTAGCGCGCGTTGATATCCTGATGATTGAAACGAAGCGGTTCATCGACAGCGAGGCTTATTCCCTCCGTTAAACCCGTCCCTCTTGGCTCATGGGTCATGCGAAAGACATAGTCCAATCGCAAGCGATGACGAATATCAAACATCCAAAACGCCGCCGCATGCGCACGATGATCAATAAAATCATCGTCACTGCTGTTGCTGTTGCTGTAGCTGAACGCATCAAATCGGTAGTCGAATTGATACGCGCCACGGTCTGTTTCGAGTTGTGCGATCACCTTGGGTGAGATGACAAATCGGGGGGAACTGACGGTGTCGTTCTCTGTCCGCCGGACATTGTCATTGTGGCCGACGCTCATTTCTAGCGAGGGCGTAATGTCTATGCCATTGTCGGTTTGGTAAGGCAAAGGCTCCACGGCAAATGCAGATAAGGGAAGGAATAACAGCAGGTAGAAGCCTGCATTTTTTTGCTTCATTCAATCCTCCTTAATATGCCGCTTTTCCGACAAAACCTTTAAACACGGTGGCGATAACAATCTTGATGTCCATCCACAATGACCAGTTCTGGATGTACTCCAGATCAAACTGAATGCGTTTTTCCATTTTATCGAGTGTGTCGGTTTCGCCGCGATAACCGTTGATTTGAGCCCATCCTGTGATGCCGGGTTTTACTTTGTGTCGCAACATGTAGCGATCAACAATGGCCCGGTATTGCTCGTTGTGTGCAACAGCATGTGGACGAGGACCAACGATCGACATCGACCCTTGCAGTACATTAAAAAACTGCGGTAATTCATCGAGCGATGTGCGACGGATAAATGCCCCAAAAGGGGTGACGCGAGGGTCATTCTTGGTGGCTTGTTTGACGCTGTCACCGTTGTCCATCACAGACATTGAACGGAATTTCCACACCTCAATTTTTCTTCCATCAAGACCATAACGATACTGCTTAAAGATGACTGGGCCAGCCGAGGAGAGTTTTACGCCAAGCGCTACGCCAATCATGATGGGGGAAATGAGTAGAAGGATCAGCACGGACAGAAGGATGTCTTCCAGTCGTTTTGCCCAAGCAGACACACCGCTGAATGGTGTATCAAAGACACTGAGCGTATGCACATGACCGATGGTTTGCCAACGACTGTGGAGCAAGTTGTAGGTAAAGAAATCCGGTACCAAATACGTGGTAGCAGTGGTGTCTGCGAATTGGTTTAGGTATCGCGCAATACGGTCTTTCGCGTGCATCGGCATCGCAATATACACATGCTGCAAGTTACCTTGTTTGGCTTGCTCTAGTGCTTCATTAACTTTGCCGAGCATGGGCGATGGGAGGCCGCCTTCAATGCGGTCAGCACATCGGTCTTCATAAAATCCCTGCAACTCAATACCCAGTGCATGGTTACGCTTAAATTCTTTCGCAAGCTCAATGCCATTCGCTGTGGTGCCAATGATTGCGGCTCGACGCGTATTAAATCCATAGTTGCGTAATTTACTGAGGGCTGAACGCGCAATGTAACGCCAGAGAATGAGTCCTGTTCCACCAATGACAAACCAGAGAAACATGACGATGCGTGAAAATTCTTCGCCGGTTTTAGAAAAAAAGAAAAATGCGACCAGCAAAGCGCATGCGCCAAACCACGGCAGTAAGGTGGCCATCATTTGGCCTTGGAAGTTACTGACACGCCAGGAGCGGTAGAGGTGTGCACTTTCGGCAAACAGCAGATAACAAACGGAAATCAGTGTACCGATCACTAACCAATCATGAACAACACTGCCTAAATGCAAGTAGCTCGCAGCCGCGAGAGAAGAGCCTATGACCGCTAAATCACAGAGTCGATAAAGGATGGCGAATTCCGCGCCATGTGTTCGAATCTTTCTGCTGTTCATAACACTAGCTCTCAAACTGTGACGCTGGCAAAAGAAGTGCGCTTTTTATTGCAATTCATATATTAAAAAGTAAACCACACATCCCAAGCTGGCTAGTTGGTTTGTCATTTTGCTTGAATGTGGTTTCTTCATATTTGCCGTCAGTAAACCAGTCTCAAAGCGGATAGAGAAGATGAACTTTGCCCCATTTTTCCTCTCGGTGTATGCAAGTTGTCGCTGAGAGAAGAAAGAGTAATATGCTAAATTTTCTGTACAAAATGCCAGCTTCAGTGATTAAGGTCACGAAAATGCCAGCGATTTGTGTTAATTCTGAGAGGTTTTCAAATTGTCACAGTGAATTATTCGTTTACGTACATTTATTAATACATAGGTATGTCATGCTTTGGTGTTAAAAAAGACTGGAAATAACGAATGGTGTTACTCCTCTCTGAAGGCGCGATTCAGGCTCTCTGTCAGGGGTTTTGTCAGGTATTCAATGGGTGTTCTGGGCTCTGTCAGTAACATGACCTCTGCCTGCATACCCGGATACAAATCAACGCCATCGAGAACCGCGCTGATATCGTCTATTAGCTGAACCCTTGCGAGGTAATAGGCCTCTCCGGATTGGTCGTCGATTAACCTGTCGGCAGAGACGGTGAGCAGCTCACCATTAAGGGGTTTCACTGCTCGCATGCTTAAAGCCGTCAAGCGAATCTGTGCTTTCATGCCATGCCCGACCTGATCAATATCGGCTGGATTAACACGCGCCTCTATCACCATTTTTTCATCGACAGGGACAATGTCTAACAGTGGTTGGTCTGGGGAGATAACGCCTTCTTCGGAGTAAACTTGCAGGTTAAGAACCGTACCGCTTAGTGGCGCGATGATGATGGTCCTTTCCAGCACATCCTGCGCGGCGGCTAACTGCTCATCCACCTCGTAGTGTTCTTCTCGGCTTTCCCGTAAGCTTTCAACGATGTCTTTAATCCGTTCAAGTTCTTGCTCTTTTAGTTGAGCCTGATTTTCCGCCATGTTTTGCGCGAGACGGCTGGCGTTCGATTGCAGTTGACTGATTGTACTCAAGATTTGTGTTTCTTCGCGTTCTAGACGAAGTACCTGCGTTTTGCTGACATAGCCTTTTTCAGCAAGTTGACGGTTCCCTGCAATTTCCTCACCGATGATCGACAAACGACGCTTTTCAATCTCTAGACGCTTTTGTTGCCCTTCCAGTTCAGCGTTATTCTGCGCCAGCTGCTTATTGATGATTTCTCGCTGGGAGATATAGAAACCGCGTCGCGCTTCGAAAATTCGCTGCTGATTGGTCAGCAATTCATCCACTCGTGGGTTATCACGTTGCGTCAATAGCACCTCGCCAAACTCGATATTGTCTTCGTTATCCCGTTCGGCAATTAAACGGGCTTCTCGGGCAATAGCGTTGCGCTGTTTACTGAGGAGTTGTGTGAGTCGAGCGCGTGCCTGTGTGTCATCAAGAATGATCAGTGGCTGGCCTTTTTCAATGATAGCGCCTTCAGCAACCTGAATTTTATCGATAATGCCACCTTCCAAATGTTGGACGGTTTTCCGCTGCGAATCGATGGTCACAACCCCTGGTGCAATAGATGCTCCTTCTAGTGGGCTGAATATAGACCAGACGCCGAAGGTACCAAAGAATAAGGCAATAAAACCAAATCCGATGAGGCTTAACTGACGAACAGCAGGTATTTCTGTCATTTTCTGCCTCCTTTCGCTGCAATTGCGGCACTTTGCTCTAATAGCGGTTTGAGGACTTCATCGCGCTCGCCAAAGGCTCTGATCTGGCTGTCTTGTAGCACCATCAGCTTATCCATTGTCTGCATCATGCTTGGGCGATGGCCTACCAGAATCACTGTCGCATTGCGGGATTTGAGATAGGCAATTGCGCGTTGCAACGCGACTTCACCCACGCCATCAAGGTTAGCGTTGGCTTCATCAAGAATGATCAAACTTGGGTCGCCATATAATGCACGTGCGAGTGCGATGCGTTGACGTTCGCCGCCAGAAAGTCCCAGTCCGCGCTCTCCAACCACCGTGTCATAACCTTGGGGTTGGCGAAGAATAAGTTCATGGCAACCCGCCAGCTTTGCGGCGTGAATGACGGCATCCGGCTCACCTTCAGCCATGCGCGCAATGTTGTGGCGAATGCTACCAGGGAACAACTCCACATCTTGTGGCAGATAGCCACAATGTGGCCCCAGATCGTCAGGGTCCCACTTGGAGACGTCCATATTGTCGAGCCTGACGGTGCCAGCGTTAGAAATCAGATTACCGAGTAAAAGACGGGCTAACGTCGACTTGCCCGTGCCTGACGGACCGATGATACCTAAGGCTTCTCCCGCGTTGAGCTTGAAGGTTATACCGTGCAAGACCGGTTCTGACAGGCCGGGATGGAAGTAGGTCATTTTCTCAACAGACACATTGCCTTTGGGCTTGGGTAAAGGCATGGATTTGGCGCGTTCAGGAAATAACGGGATCTGCTCTTTCAATCGCGCATAACTTTGTTTGGCTGAAATCGCAGTACCCCATGCACTGATTGATTGTTCGACAGGCGCCAAGGCCCGCGCCATTAAAATGGAGCCTGCGATCATCGCGCCTGGCGTGAGTTGATTTTGTATAACCAACCATGCACCCACACCAAGCATGGCAATTTGCAGCACCATACGAAGGAATTTAGACGTAGCAGTCAGCAATGCCCCTTTTGAATTTGCCGTGATTTGCCCATCAATACTTTGGTTATTCAGTTCTGTCCAATTGCGAATAAAGTTCCGCATGATGCCCATGGCTTCAATGGCATCGGCATTACGTGCTGCCGACTCGGCCTGTTGCATTGCGAGAATGGCGGACTCATTGGCTTCCTTGTGGGCTTTCTTCGTGACCTTGTCATTAATAATGGCAATGGCAAAGAGCAGCAGTGCACCGACAGTTGCGATAATGCCCAAGAGAGGATGAAGCAGAAAAACAAAGCCAAGAAATACCGGTGTCCATGGTGCGTCTAACGCTGGAATTACGGCATTCCCACCGATAAAGGCGCGTATCCCAGCGATATCTCGTAAGCTTTGCACTGACGCGGATACGCCCCTGCGCAACTGCATGGCAATACTGCCCGCCAACACATCGGGGGAAAGGCTTTGGTCAAACCATGCACCAATTCGGATCATGACGCGAGTTCGAACGTTTTCCAATGCGGCCATGGTGAAGAGGGCAAATACGGTGATCACCGTGAGTAAGATCAGTGTGTCGACTGACCGCGAACTGATCACCCGATCATAAATTTGCAGCATGTACAGCGGTACGGCTAACACGAGTAAATTGAGAACAAAGCTGAATACAACAACGAGCAGCAAGGCTTTTTTGCATTGAGCAAGCGTCGTCTTTAATTGATTTTCTGTTGTCAGCGACATGGCATACCTGAGAGAAAATCCTACGCAGCATCACGTCCTTGTTGCGCGTAAGGAACAGTTTCAATAATGAAAAAAGGCAACCTAGATACAGACAGGTTGCCTTGAGTATAGACCGCCTAATTCAGACAATTAGGAAGTCTGAAGCGGAAAGGTCCGTTGCCACTGTATTGTTGAGCGTGATGACACCGCCGTCCGCGAGTGTAATGACCGTGGTGACGCCTTGTTGTGCGATATCGAGGTCTGCGAAACCAGTATCACCCGTTCCTCTGATGAGGATGCTGTCGGTACCGATTTCAAAATCGACAATACGGTCATTTCCCGTACCCGCACCCAAGATGCTCTCGAAGTGGAAGATGTCTTCGCCTTCACCGCCGATGAGAAAGTCATTCCCAGTACCGCTTATCAGGCGATCATGTCCGTCGCCACCAAACAGCCGATCGTTTCCAGAGTTGGCATACAGTACGTCGTCACCATCTCCCCCCATTAGGGTGTCGTCACCAGAGCCGCAGTAGAGGGTGTCATTATCAAACCCACCCCCGAGGAAATCATTGCCCGAGCCACCAGTCAAAATATCATTGCCTCGACCGCCGATCAGAAAATCGTTACCGCCTCCGCCGTTGATTTCATCATCACCACCAAAGCCAATAATTCTGTCATTGCCGCCGAGACCATTTACGAAATCTGCGTCGGCTGTGCCGTCGAGCGTGTCGTCGTTAGATGTTCCATTTATTGTCGCCATAATACCGTTGTCCTTTGCTAGCCTTTACGCTTACGTCTATTGCGAGCCAACTGTGCGAGCTGCAGCACTGTAAGAGGATGCTACAGGGTCCTTTTTTTAGATGATTTTGGCGCTGGACGATACGCACGCAAAGCCCCAAACCATCCTAGTATTTGTATTGACATTCTTTATCAGACCGGATGAGAAAACTGTATCAAAGGTGAGTGAGGAACGAGAAAGGTGCAAGCATCGAGGCGTGCCGACGCAAGCAACCGAGATGCAGCCTAGTGCTGTGTCGAAAAGAAAATGGGGGGGCTGAGAGGTCGCCCTCTCAACAAAACATCATTAGCCTTGGTAGTCTAACCCAATGACAGACAGGTTATTCTTAGCCCAAAAGACAGCTTGAACACGGTTCTTCACATTGATTTTTTTGAAGATGTTATAGAGATGCGATTTCACGGTATGTTCCGACACAAAGAGGCTATCGGCGATTTCGCTGTTTGATGCGCCAGTGACAAGCTTGCGCAAGATTTGCTGCTCACGGTTGGTAAGGCAAATATCGGAATAATCGATGGCGTTGCTGTTGTTCTGTTGATAGTAGTGAATAAGCTCAGCAAGCTTTTGTCGTGGTAGCCAGTATTCACCAGACAACATTTTCTCAATGCCATGACAAAGGTGCTCAAGATCGTCTTCTTTCTTAAAGACGCCTTTTATAAACGGCCAACTTGCCAGCTCTTTGGCTGAGAGGTCGTGTGCGTTGAAAAGCGCAAAGACATGCTGATCACTAAAGGGTGAAAGACTTTGTTTTACAAAGTTCACCGTGTCACCTTCGAAAGCACTTAAGTCGATCAACACCAATCCTGAAGAAGTAGCAAGTTTGTCTCCAATCTCTTGCTTTTCCACCAATATTACACTGCTATCAATTTCCTTTTCCAAGCATGAAATCAACGCAGTGATCGTCATACTGGGTTCAGAAACGAGCAAAATTGTGTATCTATCAGATGTGGTCTCAATGGTTTGCATGTGTATCCCTAAATGCTTTTAATGTAAACGTTGCAAATTTCCTTTCTCGCGCGTGCGGCCAAAACAAGAGAAAGCATGACTCGCTGCATTTTAAAGCGCATTAAACCTGACATTCGTATCATTTATATAACTTTCTAATTAAGTTATTGATGCGACACTGCTACCAGTTTCACTTTTAGTCTAATACAAATTGCACATCATCGCTGTCATCTCCACCGCAGATTATGATCTGATGCAATGGTTACATTCAAGGCTGGGTGACTCCAAAGTTTCGTGTGAAAGCCTATGACGGATATAGCGGCTTCTGGTATCATCGCCGTTTAATTGTTCGGTGCGCACCTTAGTGGATGGCGCGCTCAAAATGGTTTGGGAGCAAAATATGGCCAGCCGTGGTGTAAACAAAGTAATTCTTATTGGCAACCTGGGTAACGATCCTGAGGTTCGCTATCTGCCAAATGGCGGTGCGGTGGCCAATCTAACTATTGCGACCTCTGAAACATGGCGCGATAAGAACACTGGCGAAAACAAAGAAATGACGGAATGGCACCGTGTTGTCATGTACCGTCGTCTTGCTGAAATCGCGGGTGAGTACCTGAAAAAAGGCTCAAAAGTGTACTTGGAAGGTCGCCTGCAAACGCGTAAGTGGCAGGGTCAAGACGGTCAAGATCGTTACACAACAGAAATCGTTGCGAACGAAATGCAAATGCTGGACAGCCGTGCTGGCGGTGGTATGGGCCAAGGCCAACCAATGCAACAGCAAAACAACCAGCAACAGCAAGGTGGTTGGGGCCAACCTCAACAGCCTGCATATCAGCAACAAGCGCCTCAGCAGCAGCAAGCACCTCAGCAGCCGCCGCAACAGCAGTACAACGATATGCCAGATTTCGACGACGATATCCCGTTCTAATTTTCGAACGTCAATATTGTTTACAAGCCCCGCACTCTGCGGGGCTTTGTTTTTTTATGCGGCATAGGTGTGCGTGTTGGTGCTTTTCGTCGTTATGGCGCAACCTTTTGTTTGATGAAGTCTATGAACAAACGCGTCTTAGTATGGTTGTATTCTAGCTTAGGGTAATACGCATAAGCGGCACTTTTAGGTTGACGTACATTCGGCAACACAGGAACAAGCAGTCCCTGATCAAGCTCTTTTCTTATCGTGACATCCCCGACCAAAATAATCCCTAGCCCCGCCACGGCAGCGTTGACCAAAGCTTCAGGGTTCGGGGAGACAAAATTGCCTGTTAGCCTCAATTTAACACCATGCTCAAAGTCGTGCTCTTGTGGGTGGCTACTTGAACCAAACAAGAGGCAGTTGTGTAGCAGCAACTGCTCTGGACTCAATATGGGCGAGTGCTGTGCTAGGTACGCTGGCGAAGCGAAAAAGCGTGGCTGGAAATCGAATAGCTTGGTCGCAATAAAACTGGCAGAGTTAAAATCTGCCAACTCACGAGTGACGACAATGTCCAAGTTGGGGTCGGGAAGCTGACCGGGTGCTAACGTATGGAGCTCTACCTGAATGTTAGGGTAGGCGGCAAGGAATTCACCAATGTTGTTCACTAACAGGCGACTGCCAGTGGCTAGAGGGGCCCCTATTCTTAGTACGCCACTGACTTCGCCATAGGTGGACGTGGTTTCGGACACCAATTGATTCCAATCATCGATCAGCAGCTTTCCACGCTGGTAAAACAGCTTGCCTGCATCTGTCATGGTTAATTGACGAGTGGTACGTTTCAGAAGTTGTACGCCTAGCTGGTTTTCCAACCACGCCAAGCGTTTAGAGAGTGCAGAACTTGATGTGTTCAGCTTCGTGGCTGCCTGAGCAAGAGAGCCCATGTCGACAACAGTGATGTAACTTTTTGCGCAGGTGATCCAATCCATCTAATGATTCATTCCAACGAGTATCGACTTTGCATTCACTTTCCGTTCTGGAAGCACGATAATATAGCTAAATACATGAATAAAGCGGTTATCACCTAACTTCGTTCATTGTCACCTTATAAATTACTATCTTTGGTAAAAAGCCAAGAATCCATCAACATTTTAAAGTGTCCATTGCTTTACTGTATCGTCTCGAAGGACGAAAAATGAAAATGCACACGGCCTGAAAGTGGAAGTTGAATGAGAAAAGTTGCAGGGATGAAGCTGACCAACCGATTGGTTGCTTTCGTTACATTGATCGTTGTATGCGCCATGTTTGTGCTCTTTATTGGCGGCGCCGTCAGCTTCCGAAAGCTGGGAGCGGACTTTCTCGAACATTACCTGAGCAATGTCGTCACTGAAATTGATGACGCGATATCGAACCCCAAACCGGATGAGACCATCGGCCATTGGCTTCCGCGGGTGCTCAAGGCCAGTGATGTGGTCGAAATGGAGATCCGCAGCAATACGGGATTGTTGTTTCGATATGAACAGATTCAGACCGCGGGGCGTCCACTTGATTTGATTGAGCACCGCTATGACCTACCTAACAACCCCGGTTTTTATATCGCGATAAAGTCCGTGCCGACGTATGCCAACTTTGCCTATTCCATTGGCGCGATGTCTTCGTTGTCTTTAGCCATTTTTGTCATTGTACTTGCACTGTCTTGGGGGATCCGTTGGTTGCGAATGCAACTGCGCGGTGCTGAGCTTTTAGAGGACAGAGGAAGGTTGATTCTCGCAGGACGGGCCGAAGAAGTGAAAACGGGGGACGATCATGAGTGGCCCGGCACTGCAAGTATTGCCCTTGATCAAATGATCGCTGAACTTAAAGATGCCCGTCAGGAACGCAGTCGTTTCGACACCTTCATCCGCTCTAATACCTTTTTGGATAAACTGACGGGCACGGCTAACCGCGTGATGTTTGATAATCGCCTGCAAACGGTGTTGCAGGACAAAGGGGCGCAAGGTGCCGTCCTGATGCTGCAAATCGCGGATTGGGATGCGCTGGTGCAAGAACAGGGTAAAGCGGGTGCAGACGAGTGGATCAAAGAAGTGAGCGCAGTTATATCGAATGCAATATTGCGATTCCCTGATGCCATTCTTGCCCGCTATTACGATGCAGACTTTTCGATATTGTTGACGCATCAATCCGCCAAAGATGCCCGTTTGTTTGCCTCGCAATTGATGAAAGCGTTGGGGCGCTTGTCCGCGCCAGCACCGCTAGAAAAAGAAGACTGGGCGTATCTTGGGATGACTTTTTTCTCCGCGGGGGAACGACGTGGGCGCTTGATGGAAGAAGCGGAGATGGCGAAACGTAGCGCTGTTTTGCAAGGCAGCAGTTCTTGGTTCGCATTTAAGAAGGATGTGGTCGCTGAAGAGGCAAGAGGCAGTGTACGTTGGCGTACGCTTTTCTATCGCGTGTTTGAATCCGGTGGCCCTGATATTTACCGACAAGTGGTGAAAGATGCTCAAGGCGAAGAGCTTCATATCGAATTGCTGGCACGTATCCGCGATGAAAATGGTCTGATTATTAAAGCGTCTCGCTTTATGACCGGGGTCGACCTCGTCGGGATGAACACGACGTTAGATCGCGCTGTCTTTAAGAAAGCCCTTCACCTATTGAGCAATGGTGATGGGCGTGAAACCTTGTCGGTGAATGTCTGTGCAGAATCATTACGCCAGAGAAAGTTTCAATATTGGCTTCGTGACACCTTACTGCAAACGCCGCGTAGCATGCTGAATCGATTACAGGTCGAAGTGTCAGAAGCCCCCTTAGTGAAACACTTGGATGCAGTAAGACCGACGCTAAAAATGGTGAAAGCGCTGGGTTGCCCTTTGGTGGTTGATCAAGCAGGACGTTCGGTTGTTAGTACTTACTATCTTAAAGATATTCAGCCTAAGTATGTGAAATTACACAGAAGCTTGATGAGGGATATTCATCAGCGCCCTGAGAATCAACTGTATGTTCGTAGCATGTTGGGGGCATGCGAGCCCACTAAAACAGAGGTTTTAGCTGTTGGCGTTGAAACGGCCCAAGAGTGGCAAACACTGCTCCAACTGGGCATTCAAGGTGGTCAAGGTCGCCTTTTTGGTGCAGAACTGTCTGCCAATCCGGCCGCAAAAAAACGTCAGCGTTGGCAGAAAAGATGATACTTATCAATAAGCGCTCAAATAACGCTCGACTGCGCCAAGAAACTGTCGCATAACGATTTAATTTTTGGCGTATTTTCTGTTAGAATATGCTGTATTTCAAACATCTTATTAACAAGTTTGAGCATTATTTAGACGTTGATGGCAGTCTCGACCTTTCTCGCACGAATAAACCCTTCTCGGCAGCAAAATGTTGTTAGCGTTTATATATCTGTACAACGGGTTGTTATCAGTTCAGATAGCGCCGATATTTTCCGGTCTGAGTCTCTTTCGCCGGGCACTGAACCGTGGGGTGCTGCGCTAAAACTCTTACATGCCCTAAACATTAATCATGCTGATATCAATCTGATATTGGGGCATGGTCTCTATCAAACGTTATTAATTGATGATCCGGGACTGAGCGATGAAGACAAACGCGCAGCCCTGCCTTTTCAAATCAAAGATTTTATCGCCGAATCGCCCTCTGATGTGTTGGCGGATGGATATGCGTCACCCATTGCAGGTCGTTTTCATGTTTTCGTGTGCAACAGAAACGCCCTTGTTCACTTCTATGCGCAGCTGAAAAAAAGCCATTGTCAACCAAGCCTAGTTACTGTTGAGGACGTGGTTCTACGTCAGTGGACCAAACTCGATAAAACGGAGATGGTGCTTAGCCGAGACAGTCAAGGTGCCATTCAACTGGCTGTCTTTGATAAAGGAAAGCTCTGTTTTCAGCGACAAATCCGTGGCCTTGTTCTCGACGGGAATACGTTACAGCCATTGGTGATTGATGATCTAGCGTTGGAAATCCAACGTTCGCTGGATTATCTACGTCCGCAATTGAAAGCGTCCCAAGTCAGCGGATTGGTTGTCAGCGTGGAGAACGTTGATGACACGGAGCTGGCATTCCAGCTTTCTTCGCGTTTGATGGTGTCTGTTCGTCCTCAATCTTTGTTTGAAGAAGGTGCACATTATCAACACATTGTGCAGGCGGGCCATCACGCGTCTTGCTCGCCTGACCTGAATTTTTTCAGTAAAGGTTTAATCCCTAAGGCTCCTTGGCTGACGTTTGAAAAAATGTTGTTCTGTTGGGGCGCAACGGCCTTTATGTTGGTGTTAGTGGCTGCTTACCAACAGCTGCAATTGTCTCAGACAACAGAGATTGTTGCGCTTTCAAATATTGAACTGGAAACTGCTCAAACCTTGTCTTCTCAATTGGATAGTCAGCTTAAGTTGCATGTCCCGTCTTTGGCGATTGAGAATGACATCTCAGAAGCAGAGAAACGATTGGCCGCGAAGAAAAGCGTACTTGCCGCCGTCAAACAGCACGATATTGCTTCACAGGAAGGATACTCTCAGGCATTCAATGCCCTAGCGTCACTCTCTCGTCATGATGTGTCCGTGTCTGATATCTATATAGGTCAAGATACGTTAGATGTGAAAGGGGTGGTCGCGACGCCTGAATCTGTGCCGTCATGGTTAAAAACATTCCAGACACAAGAAGCGTTAGCGCATTTTAATTTCAAAGAAATGTCGTTGGGACGGGATGAGCACGATCGCATCACGTTCAGTTTGCTTTCCAAGCGCACCGCAGAGGAGGCAACAAAATGAAAGAGTGGCTTGAGCGATTGAAAGAAAAGTTTGATGCCCTGACATCACGCGAAAAGTGGCTGATTGCTTTCGCGGGGTGGTTCGTTATCGCGGGATCGGGGGCGTTGGTATTTATTGAGCCCATGACCAAGGCGGTTTCAGATCTTCAACGCCAATTCACGAGCAACGCACAGAATACAAAACAAATTTTGACGCTGAATGCACTGAAACAACAAAAGCTCAGCGCTTCGCCTAACGCAGAGTTGGAAGCGCGTTTGTCATCGCTTAACGCAGACATCGCTGCATTGGATGACAAAGTTCAAGCCAAAGTGGCGGGCTTAGTACCCGCCCCACAAATGTCGCGTTTGGTCGAGAAAGTGTTGTCACAATCCGCACGATTAAACTTGGTCTCTATGACGTCGCTATCTGCCAAGCAGATCACCGAATCTAAAGACGCAGGCTATTTTGTTCACCCCGTTGAGCTAACGCTGACAGGACGTTATTTCGATATCGTGAAGTACCTGTCTGATCTGGAAGCATTACCTGAAAAATACTATTGGCGCAGTGTGGATTATCGAGTCACTGAATACCCGTTGGCCGAAGTTGTGATTCAAGTTTACACCTTGGGTGAAAGTGAAATATTTATCGGAGGCAGCGATGAAGGACGTCTCTAAGCGCGTTTGCGCACTGGTGGTCTCACTGATGCCCGTCCTTTGTTTTGCCGCGGTTGATCCGACGGCTCCCCTTGGCTATCGCGCACCAGCCTTTGTGCAAACACAAACGGCCATACGGTTGCCACAACTGGACGCTATTTTGTGTATGTCAGAGCAGCATTGCTCCGCAGTGTTGGATGGAGAGTCTGTGCGACAGGGGCAGATTGTAAAGGGGTTTGCCGTCAGTGCCATCAGCAAAAATCGCGTGTTACTCAAGCGCGGGAATAAGCGTTGGTCGTTGACCATATTCAATGAGCAGGTAGTACAGTGAAGATGAAGATGTTAAGTAGGCTAGTTCTCAGCCTCACCGTGGCTCTGTTGCTGTCAGCATGCCAAAGTGTCGGTCACCAGAAACCCACCGAAGTGCAGGCTGCGCTCAATGAAGCGTATGCAACCAGCAGTGGCCAACCGTTGTCGGATTTGCCTGACGCTGTGACGCAAGATCTGATGGGTGACTTCTCGGAGGTGTCTGGTTCAGGCATTCTCTCAGAAAAACGCTTGCGCATTAATGCTAAGAACGTTGATGCCAAAGCCTTCTTTGGCAGCCTTGTTCAGGGCACTGATTTCAATTTAGTGATGCACCCTGACGTAGAAGGACACATTACGGTCTCATTGAAAGACGTCACCGTACCAGAAGCGCTGAATGTGGTTGCAGACATTTATGGCTTTAACGTTGAAACCCATGGTCGATTGATCCAAATTTTCCCAGCCGCGCTGAGAACCGAAACTTTTACCGTCGATTATTTGCAGCTTCAACGTGCGGGTGTGTCGTTAACCTCCGTGAGCACAGGCGCGGTTGCGTCAGAATCCTCCAATTCAAGCAGTGGTGAAGAGACCTCTGAGCGCACATCAGTGTCCACAGGCGGCACCGTGATTGAAACGCGTGCTCAAAGCAGTTTTTGGGAGCAATTAGAGCGTGCGGTAGCGGCGATGATTGGAGAGGATGAAGGTCGCAGTATTGTGGTTTCTCCTCAAGCTAGCCTGATCACGGTAAAAGCATTCCCCAATGAACTCAGAGAAGTCAGAAACTTCTTGGAAGCCTCACAAAAACGCCTGACGCGTCAGGTGATCCTTGAAGCAAAAATTTTGGAAGTCACACTCAGTGATGGCTATCAGCAAGGGATCAGTTGGTCCAACATTGCGCAAAGTATCGGCAGTGGTGGCGTCTCAATTTCTCGTCCAGAAACCGATCTTGTGGGCGATCTCATCTCCAATGTCATCGGTGGGCAAACTAATGTGACCATCACGGATGGCGATTTTTCTGCCGTATTAAGCTTTTTAGATACGCAAGGTGATGTGAATGTTCTCTCAAGCCCACGCGTGACAGCCGCGAACAACCAGAAAGCGGTTATTAAGGTGGGTGGCGATGAGTATTTTGTTACCGATATTTCCTCCAGTGACACGTCAGGGGACAACTCTGACTCTGGGCCAAATATCGAACTTACTCCTTTTTTCTCTGGCATTTCATTAGATGTTACGCCGCAAATTGACGATGAAAATGGCGTGCTGTTGCATGTGCATCCAGCGGTCATTGATGTGGTAACAGAAAACAAAGAAATCCAGCTTGGAAATTCTTCCACGCCGTACATTTTGCCGCTGGCAAAAACCTCTATTCGCGAGTCTGACTCCATCATTCATGCACGCTCTGGCGATGTGGTTGTGATCGGTGGCTTGATGAAATCGAGCTATGACGAGCAGGTGTCTAAAGTCCCGCTTCTTGGCGATATTCCAGGACTTGGGCATTTGTTCCGTAACGTCAATCGATTGAAGCAGAAAACCGAGCTTGTCATTTTACTTCAGCCATCAGTGGTCGGAGAGCATACCTGGCAACAGGAAATTGACCGCTCCCGCCAGCTTTTAAACGAATGGTTCCCTGAGAGTTAAGCAGTAATCGATGTACCTGACCCATTTTAACCTGCGTGAAGCGCCGTTTAGCTTAACCCCGGATACCCGATGTTTTTTCGGGCTGCGCTCGCACGTCGAAGCCATTAATACCTGCGTCTCTGCAGCCAAAATGGGTGAAGGCTTGATGAAAGTCACTGGCGAAGTGGGTACCGGAAAAACGCTGGTTTGCCGCTATTTACTCAAGACGTTGGCGCGCGATTTTACGCTGGTGTATTTGCCCAATCCGGCGAATACTGTTGCCAGCCTTTACCGCATGATTGCTGATGAGCTGAGTATTGATAGCGAAACTGAGCAAGACATGCTGTTAGGGGCTATTCAACGTGCCGCTATCGAGGCCATGCGTGAAGAAAAACCGGTGCTTATTCTGAGCGATGAAGCGCAGGCATTGCCCGATGATGTGCTGGAAGCCATTCGATTGCTGGGCAACCTTGAAACCGAGCAACGTAAGCTAATTCAGCAAATTTTGTTTGGTCAGCCAGAGCTTGATGAACGGTTGCGTCACCACAATATGCGACAACTGCTTCAGCGTATCAGCTTCAGTGCGGAGCTGTTTCCGATGACATTTGTGGAAGCGTCTGCGTACATCGATCACCGTCTGGAGGAGCAAGGTGCCCATGCCAGCTTATTCAGTCTTTGGGCAAAACGCCGAATTTGGGTTGCCAGCCAAGGCATACCACGCATTGCACATCAACTGTGCCACAAAGCGTTGTTGGTGAGCTATAGCAAGGGCCAGAGAAAAGTATCTGGCACTGCCGTTCGACTCGCGATCAAGGACACGCCAATGGCCAAGCAACACACCTCACTGCGTGCGCTTTGGGGCTAGGAATATCTCATGAGTGAATTGAATAAAATGCTGAGCGATCTCGCCTCGCCAAATCACAATGAGAGCACACTGAGCGTGGCTCCAACGCCTACGGCATGGCGTTTTCGTGTTGCGCGATTGGCATTGATTTTGAGCGTAATCACGATTTGTCTCTCGGGCGTTGTTTGGGCGCTATCCTCCCATTTCTCGCAAGACAAACCAGAACACACATCCGTGGTTAGCGCGAACCATCCGGAACTAAACGTCGTGGAGAGCGCGGTGAGCGATCCTGCTCTATCAACCTCTACGGTTATCACACCGTCTTTGCAGGCCACGCAAAAGGTGTCGGCAACACAAAACTTACCTCTAACACAAAAGCTGCCGCCAACACAAAAAGTGGTGAGCCACGACAATGATTACGTGGTGCGAAGTCAGCCGACGAAATCAAAACCTACGGTTGTGAAACCGGAGCCGGAGTCAACACCTGTTGCCCGACACATCGAAACGGTTGAGGTTCAGAAGCAACTGGCAGCAAGTGATGTGGTTGTTGTGACGCCTGTACCGAAAGCGCAGCATGCCGCCGTAGTAGCGCCAAAGGTGACACCATCGAAAGCCCCTGCGCGTGTTACTGAAACTGATGATACATCTTCGCTGACCGTGGAAACGGTTGAGCTATCCGGACCAGAGCTTGCTGCGATTGCTTACGAAAAAGCACAAAAACGTGCACAAATCGGTGATAGCAAACAAGCCATCGCGTACTTAAAAGATGCGGTTAATTACCACCCAAACCATATTACGGCAATTAACCAATTAGCAGGTTTGCTCTATGGTCGCCATCAAGTGCGCGATGCAGAAAATGTGCTGCGTGCGGGCATCAAAGCGAATCCGAACTCGTCGTCGTTGAAGATGACGCTGGCGAAAATGTACCAGCAAAATAACCGTGATGAATCAGCCCTGAATGTGTTGCTTTCGCCCGTTTCAGGCCAGAGCGTGGACGATATTCGCATGGTATCAATGCGAGCTGGCCTTGCACAGAAACTGGGTAACCATAGTGAAGCGCAACACAGCTACCACTGGCTGACGCAGGTCGAACCTGAGCAGGGAAGATGGTGGTTGGGCGCTGGCGTGTCTTCTGAGCGAAACGGCGATTTTGAGCACGCAAAGAAAAGTTACGGAAACGCAATCGACGCAGGCGGTTTGAGTAATCAATCCATGCAGTTTGCTCGTCAACGTCTGGTGTATCTCAACAGCGCGAAAGGAGCAGACAATGGCCATTAAGTTACGTAAAAGGCTCGGTGATTTGCTCGTCGAAGAGTGCATCATTTCTGACGCGGACCTTCGTGCCGCTTTGAATCGTCAGTCAGAAACGGGTCGTAAGTTGGGTGACACCCTGATTGATATGGGTATCTTGAGCGAAAGCCAGATGCTCAATTTTCTTGCGCGTCAACTGGGAGTACCGCTGATTGATCTCAGCCTGACGCAAGTCGATCCGACTGCGGTCAGCCTGTTACCAGAAGTGCACGCGCGTCGTCTGCGAGCTCTGGTGATTGGGCGTGTCGGAGATACTGTGCGTGTTGCGATGTCTGATCCAGCCGACCTTGCGGCGCAAGAAAGCGTGCTGAACCTCCTCAATCAATATCAGGTTGAACTGATGGTGGTCGCTGAGCAACCGCTTCTCGACGCCTTTGATCGCTACTATCGCCGCACCAGTGAAATCGCCTCTTTTGCTGAAAGGCTTCAAGCCGAACATGGCGTGAAGTTGGATCAGAAGTTTGGCGCAGAAGACGATCAATCTGAAGAAGTCACCGTCGTTAAACTGATCAACTCGTTGTTTGAAGATGCTGTTCAGGTGAATGCGTCCGATATTCATATTGAGCCGGATGCAGATACGCTCCGCATTCGTCAGCGAATTGATGGTGTACTCCATGAAACGCTGCTTAAAGAACAGTCTGTCGCATCTGCGTTGGTGCTCCGTCTTAAGCTCATGAGCGGCATGGACATTTCTGAAAAGCGTCTGCCACAAGATGGCAGGTTCAACATCAATGTACGCGGTAACGCCATTGATGTCCGTGTTTCCACCTTGCCAGTGCAATACGGTGAGTCCGTTGTTATGCGTCTGCTCAATCAGTCTGCGGGCATACTTCAACTCGAAGATGTAGGTATGGATCCACAGATGCTTGTGCGTTTTCGTGCCCAGCTCAAACGCCCGCACGGTATGATCTTGGTGACCGGCCCAACGGGGTCAGGGAAAACCACCACGCTTTATGGGGCACTGAATGAGCTAAACGTGCCGGGGAAAAAGATCCTCACGGCAGAAGATCCAGTGGAATACCGTCTGCCGAGGATCAGTCAGGTACAAATCGCCAGCAAGATTGGCCTGACATTCTCTTCGGCCTTGCGCACTTTTTTACGTCAGGATCCCGACATCATTTTGGTCGGTGAGATGCGTGATTTAGAGACCGTTGAGATAGGCCTTCGTGCCTCGCTAACGGGTCACTTGGTGTTATCAACCCTGCACACGAACAATGCTATCGACAGTACGCTGCGTCTTCTGGATATGGAAGCGCCCGGTTATTTGGTCGCGAGTTCAGTGAGGGCTGTATTAGCGCAACGTCTTATTCGGAAAATTTGTCCTGATTGCAAGGTGCCGCATCCGGCAGAGGCGGATGAGCAAGTTTGGTTAAGTACCCTTGGTACTGATGCCGTCAGTACAAGTTTCTACAAGGGGCGAGGTTGTCAGCGTTGCAATTTTACGGGATACAAAGGCCGTATTGGCGTATTTGAACTACTTGAAATTACACCAGATTTAATGGATGCGCTGCGTGGTAATGACACGCGTGCGTTCGCCCTACTGGCAGAGCAACAGCCTGGCTATCTGCCGCTTGTGCACTCGGCATTGGCATTTGCAAAACAAGGGCAAACGTCGTTGGAAGAGGCGATGAAGCTCTCTGAAGGTGCATCGTTGTCGATGGCGATTGCCTGATGGCGCGCTACCGCTATACCGCACGTACGGCCCAAGGCAAACGTGTCACGGAAGTATTGGAAGCCGCGAGCGAGCGTGAAGCCATGGCGGCGATTGCCAGCTCGGGAAAGATTTTATTATCGCTGGAGCAGACAACGGCGCGGGTCAAACAGGCCAAACCGTCGGTGAGTCTGTTTCAGCGCAAAGTGAAATTGGATGCGATCGTCATTTTGTGTCGACAAATGTACAGCCTGACCAAAGCGGGTGTGCCTTTGTTACGTGCGATTAAAGGGCTGACGGACAGTACGGTCGATCCGGTGTTGAAAGAGGCATTGCATTCAGTCGGTAGCGAGCTTTCTAACGGCCGCCCGCTGTCATCAGCCATGCGGGATCATCCTCGGGTGTTCAGCGAGCTGTTTGTGTCCCTCATTCAGGTTGGGGAAAACACAGGCCGTCTTGATGATGCCATGTTGCAACTGGCTGAGTACTACGAGCAGGAAATTGAAACCCGGCGCCGCATCAAGTCAGCACTGCGTTACCCCAGTTTTGTGCTGATAGTGATCATTGGAGCAATCGCTTTTTTGAATGTGAAAGTGGTGCCGCAGTTTGTTGGGATGTTCGCCAAGTTTGGCTCTGATCTTCCGTTGCCAACCAAGATCTTAATGGCGACATCGAGCTTTTTCGTGAACTACTGGTGGCTACTGGTCATTTCCACGGTTTGTTCTTTTGCCGGATGGCAGGTTTGGAAGAACACCGAGCAAGGAAGGGTTCGTTGGGACCGATTTAAAATTAGGTTACCGATTGTCGGTCCGTTGCTCAACCGCGCCTTGATGAGCCGTTTTTCGCGGACCTTTGCGTTGATGCTACGCGCAGGCGTACCGCTTAATACGGCACTTCAGATGTCAGGCGAAGCCTTGGATAACCACTTTCTCGCCGGCGAAGTCGACAAAATGAAAGGGGCGATTGAATCGGGCATGAACCTGAGTTCGGTCACCGCAGACAGCAAGCTCTTTACACCGCTTGTGCATCAGATGATTCAAGTGGGCGAAGAGACAGGGCAAATCGACAACCTGCTGCTGGAAGCCAGCGATTTTTACGATCGCGAAGTGGATTACGACTTAAAAACATTGTCTGCACGCATCGAGCCTATTTTGCTGATTGTTGTGGCGGGCATGGTGCTGATTTTGGCATTGGGTATTTTCCTGCCGATGTGGAACATGCTTGACCTGATGCGTGGTGGGTAATGTGCTGCGTTTTGATAAAACCGTTGTCGAGTGGGGACTGATCTCGATAGTGATTGGGATTCTTGGTATCGCTGCAATCCCGCTATTCGATCGGGTTGTAGATTATGCCGATGATGTGGAGTTTCGCTATCTGGCAAATGCCTTTGCCGGAAGCGTGAAAAACGTGCAAATGCGAGCCACTTTGCAACCTATTGATAGGCAACACGATATGGTGTCATTGGACGGTGTTTCCTTCCGACTGACGCATCAAAACGACAAGCAAGCAGGGCATCCTTTTGCGCTCAAAGATGGCGCACTTACCCTGCAAAGCTTGTCGTCGAAAGATTGCGGCGCACTTTTTTCTGCGCTAACCGGCCAGTCTTACTGGCTGGATAATGATTCACGGCCGAAGGCGTTTACACGCATTCAGCCAACAGTTCGAGCGATAGTGGCCAAGGACAAAGGTATCAGTGCCAGCCCCTATTGCCGATTTGAAAGACCGGTGCGCGCCGGTTTTTGGGGAGATGATTCGTCAGCCACACTGGCGCGTCATGTTTTTGCTTACTATCCCGCTTCTGGGCGGGTAGAGCTATTGAGTAAGACAGGAGAAGTAAAATGAAACGTCAAGGCGGTTTCACATTGATCGAAATGATCGTGGTAATTGTAATTTTGGGTATTTTGGCGGTCACAGCTGCACCTAAGTATCTGGATATGACCGACTCAGCGAAAACTGGAGTACTGGAGGGCCTGAAAGGTGCCATTGCTAGTGCTGCAAATATGAAGCACGCTGAGTTCAAAATTTCTGGTGATGCAACAGGTATACAAAACGAATATCCTGATGGAAGTGCAAACGGTATTGTTTCACTTATTGATACGGATGATTTCACTGCTGTCAAGGGTGGTACTGCTGCAGCTGATGCAGTTGAATTTAACTTTGAAGCAGCTGCGGATCGCGGCTCTAAGTGCGTAATTTATACGCCAGCGGCTACTTCTGGTGCTAAACCAGGGATTGAAATTGACACTTGTTCGCCATAGGTGTCTAAAGGCTTTACTCTTATCGAGCTGATCACTGTGTTGGTGATCCTCGGTATTGTTAGTGTGTTTGCCGCACCGCGCCTGTCGGGAACTGAAGCGTTTTCAGTGACCAGTGCGCGGGATACGGGCTTGTCTGTTGTCAGGCAAGTCCAACTCAGGGCAATGCAGCAAGAGACACCGTCTGATAGCTGTTTTGCCTTGAGCATCACTGCCACCCGCTTGGGCGGCAGTGCTGCTTCTCGCTGTGGATACAGTGATAATCGCAGTGATGTTGTGAATCTTTCAAACTCTGATGTCAAAGCATCGGGACCTGCATCCATTGCGTTTGATTTACTGGGTCGTCCAACCTGCACTGCAAATACGTGCAAAATTACCTTTTCTCAAGGCAATGCCTCTGCAAGCATTTGTGCAAACAGCGAGGGCTATTTCTATGCCTGTAGCTGAACAATCTCATCGGAATGCTTACGATCAGCGTGGCTATACGCTGGTGGAACTCGTTATCGGCATTGTTGTGTTTGGTGTTGCTTTGGTGTTAATGAGCACCACCTTGTTTCCCATGTTCGCGAAATCGGCTGACCCGCATTACGAAGCACGTGCCGCCGCGTTAGGTCAGGCCGTAATGACAGACGTGCTTGCTAGGCAGTTTGATCAAAACAGCGATGCAGATGGTAGCCGTTGGCGCTGCGATGAAAATGCCGCCGCGGTACGAAACAAAAATATATTGTCGCCCGATCCGATACCTCAGTGCTCACGTAATCTCGCGGGGATTTCGCACAATAACTTCGTCGCTGTGGAAGACTATATCGGCTGTTGGGGCGTTAAAGCCGCGTGCACGCAAGATTATCGTGGCACGTTAGACGGTCTCGTCGGCGGACTTGCCTCTGACTTTTCGGGCTTCACCGTGGATATCAATGTGGTCTATGACGCCACCCCATTTTCTGGCGATGCGACGAGTGAGTTTCTCTACAAACGTGTTGATGTAACCGTGGATACAGGACGTTTTGGTCGCTACGACTTCTCTGCTTATCGAGGCAATTTCTGATGCCTCGTCAGCACGGGTTCACCCTGATTGAAATTATCGTCACCTTGACGATTCTGGCGATTGTCTCCATCGGCATTTCAGGCTTTTTAGAATCCGGAGCTCAAGGCTATGTGGAGGCCAAAAGCCGCGAAGCACTCCAGTCTCAGGCCCGTTTTGTCGTTGAGCGCCTTGGGCGAGAAATTCGCCACGCCGTGCCGGGCAGTCTGCTGATTTCTGATAACGATCGATGCGTGCGTTACACGCCGATACAATATACGGGCTTTTACTCTGAAAGGGTGCCCGATGTCGCGACGCTTTCCATCACTATGTCTAAGACGGGGACGAACTGGATAGGTGCGATAAATAAAGGCGGTTACCGTATCGCTTTCCTGCCAATGGTACCCCGTGACCTCAATGATGGCAGTACGCAAAGCTATGCCATTACTTCGGTGAACGCTACTGGTAATGAGCTCACCCTTGCACGAGATACATCCAAAGAGTGGCCAGCCGAAAGCCCGTCTCAACGTTTCTATATCTATAAAGATGCTGTCAATTTTTGTTTTGATATCACAAGCGGTGCTTTAACGCGTCAAGAAGGCAGTGGGGATGCGGTGGTATTGGCTGAGGGGCTACAAACTGGTAGCGACTTCTCGCTCGACACAGAATCACTCTCGCGCTCTAACATGTTGAGGATTCACTATCGCTTTGCTCAAGGTAATGAAGTGTCCGTTTACAACCAGCATATTCAGGTGATGAATGCGCCCTAACTTTCATCCTTCACCCCATGCACAGCGCGGAAGTATGCTCATTATTGCGGTGTTCGCAATGACGGCGATGGCTGCGCTGGGAGCTGCCCTGATGCAAATTAACTGGTCGCAAAAAGACACGACGACGCGCGAAGTATTGGGGACGCGTGCATGGTTTGCCGCCAACAGTGGTACAGAGTATGCGATGACAAAGTTGTTTCCGCTTGCCACAGACCCAGCGGCTACCGATACCGAAGCGGTTGTCGCCCGGCAAGCATGTAATACGCTGACGGTTGCAGGAAAGCCCATTAACTTTTCGGCTGCTGGACTGAATGGTTGCTCCGCGACCGTCGGTTGTGACGTGGTTGCGGGCGATGTTGAGCAATACTTGATCACCAGCAAAGGCCAATGTGGTAGTGCGCAATTCGGCGTGGTTCGTGTTCAGGAAAGTTGGGCAAAAGGAGTCGAGTGAAAATGAAAAAGTATCTTGTACTGCTTTTGGCTCTTATGTCTTTTTATACTGCGGCGAATAAAGTCGACAACCTTTTCCCCGGGCCTGTGCAGGCCCCGAAAGGTATGAGTAAAACACAATTTTCGTTTCACGGTTCGAATGCTAGCGTAGAGTGGTTTGGCCAAAATAAAATTAACGTTGGCTTCGAGGGCTATCACAACTCTATATGGGCAAACAATTTATGTACTGATGGGTTTAGTAAATTCATTTGTACACATGAACCGAACCATCGAGCCACTAATTTAGAATTAAAGCTTCTCAGTTCAAAAGAATATGGGAAAGTGTCGGGCTCTTGTCAGGCTGAAACGAAGTGTACGCTTGGTCCATCAAGTAATAAATTTTCGAGTTATAGGGTTAATAATCGGTCGACACTTATTCTTGAAGCGGGAACATATTACTTTGGGTCTTTAGACTTAAATAGCCAAGCAAATATCGTTGTAAATGGTGTGGTTAATATTCATCTAAACCAGTTTTCAGCATGGGGTGACAACGATGTGAATGCGAATGGCCAGCCTAGAAACTTGGTCTTTTATCATCACAATCAAAAAATTGAAGAGAACTATGACCCTTATGCTGCGCCAACCGTTCCTAAAGAGGACAAGTTTACCTTTAATACGACATCAAATATAAAGACATATATTTACTCTTCAGGTGTGGTTGAAATCCCCTTCGGTGGACGGTTGTTTGGCTCGGTTACTGCTCGACAGCTATTCATGCTGGGAGAATCGGAAATAATATATTCAGGGGAGTTGTATGGAGAGCAGCTTCATATTTCACCTGAAACCTATGCGGCTTCTGCTTGCGAAAAAATCGCAATTTCTTTTAGCGTCAAAGACAGTAATGGGAATTTAAATTCGCAGGCTGAAGGGCTGCTCAGTGTGGCTATTTCTTCTAAAAATGATGATGCATGTTGGATTAATCCCAATGACGCCAGTGATACCTGTCATCCTAAAAGAATAGACAACGTAATGCTGAAAGACGGTCAGGCAAGCTTGCTTCTCGCTGGTATGGGAGGAAGTATTGATGTTGTTGGTTCTTTTGTTCCTTCCTCGATTAACGTCAAAGAATTGATCGGCTCTGCGGGTCCATACTCTTTTTCTCCCTCCGGTTATACGGTTAATAACGGCCGTCCGATTGAAATTATTGCGGGTAAAGGTGCCTCTGCACCAATAAAGGCAGTGAAATCAGTGGGAGCTGGACTTTGCGAAACGGAAGACAGCATTCAAGGCAAAATCTTCTTCACCACGACAACGAATTATGAACGCCCAAAGAGCGGGACTAAAAAGGCTCTTGTTAATGGTAATGAAACAGATGATCCAAATGGTGTGACGGGGGTTGACTTTAAAAATGGCGAAGGCCAGTTAGAGGTCAACTACTTTGATGCTGGACATGTCAGTGTCGACTTAGAGGTTGCCTTATCCCCAAATGCGGATGATGCATTAGATGCAGAAAATCAGCGTCGACCTAAGCCTGAAACCCCACCAGAAAAAGGACGAGCCAATATTTATGCGCGCCCATATACATTGGCGATTTGCAATGCGGGTACAGTGCTTCCCGACGAGGAAGATATCGGCTTAGAACGTCCATTTTTGAGAGCAGGAGAACGTTTCAATCTTGCTCTTAGGCCTATCATTTGGAGTAAAGACCATATGGTAGGCCCTAAAGCGGCGAGCATCATTCCATGGCGAAGTGAGCACTGTTTGGTTAATAAATGGGCAGACACACCGAATTTTTGGAAGAGTGATGCACCGCCAACGACAGTCGCACTCAGCCCTACTGCTGCCATTAGCTCTCCACCCGGAGGGGAGAGTGTGACAATTGGTGAATTTTCAAAAGCGCATACGGAAGCCGTGAATGGCCGATATAAATTTACCGGTATTGCGGTTGACGATGTTGGCACCTATCGGTTCTATTCCAAGCTAGGTTCGACGTATTTGGGAATGGAAGTGACGCCAAGTGAACGCGAAGTTGGCCGATTTTATCCTTCGCACTTTGGCATCGCATCCGAGTTCAAACGTGGTGTTGACGCAGCGTATGATGAAGACGGTAATGGCTTCACCTACCTAGATCAGCCCTTCTCGGGTGAGTTCAGCATTCACGCCATGGATATTAACGATAAGCCTGTCAGTAATTATCACCGCTATACTGGGGCAACGGATAAAGCTAAGTTTGAAGACTGGGTGATTGACTCAGTTGAACACTACCCTTACGACGGGACAGATCTTAGTTCGCGTTGGGATGGTGCCCGTTTAAACAGCGCGCGATGGGCTGCGGGTACGGGTGGGGTCAGCGAGGTGAAAGTTTCTGGCAACATGATGATACGAAAGGGCAATAGGGAAGATGGACCCTTTGCGCCACTGCGCTTTGCTGTGGGCGTTGCGACGAACGACAGAGATAATACGGCATTTGAACTATGTGCCAACGACAGTGATTTAGGCTGTTCGAAATCAGTAATAAAACCCGGTGAAACCACATTTGGAGCACAAATCGCAGAAGGCCCATTTTTCTTCGGCAGGATGCGAATTGGTGGTTTTACCGAAACGCAGGATTTTTCTGGGGAACAAATGCTGCCTGTTATCGTCGAATACTGGAACGGTAGCCATTTTGAGACCAATGTGAGAGACAATGCTTCTTTTGTCCATCTTGCTGGTAGTCTCCGAGATCAACTGGTCAGCAACAGCAAAAACATTGAAACTCAAATCCAGTGGCAAAATGGCTCAACGGCAGAAGGCAAAGAGTCTGTATCACAAGGTGTATATAACCTTAAAGTCGTGCCACAGCAGGGCAATAAGGCGGTCCCATTTCGGGAGCAGTTCCGATTCTGGCAATGTCTGGCCGTTGGCTGTGAAGTGGATGAAACCCCAATATCCGGTTTTATCGAGCAACCTTGGCTGCAATATGGCTGGGAAAGTGCCACTGAATTGAAAAAAACCTCTGGCTTGGTAACGTACGGGCATTATCGAGGAAGTGATCGACTTATCTATAAAGGTGAAAAAAGCATCACTTTGACAGGGGAATGAAAAAAAAAACTGATCTCATTCAGGTTTGTAGATCATCACCTTGCCGCGCCCCGTCTGCGTTGGTACATTTAGCGGAATTTGAAGAATTTTATAGCTTGCAGGATTAACCGAAGACTATGTTCAAGAAACTTCGTGGCATGTTCTCTAACGATCTGTCTATTGATCTAGGAACAGCAAACACGCTTATCTATGTTAAAGGGCAAGGGATCGTTCTTGACGAACCGTCTGTTGTCGCAATTCGCCAAGATCGTGCAGGCTCTCCAAAAAGCGTTGCGGCAGTCGGTCATGAAGCAAAGCAAATGCTGGGCCGTACGCCGGGTAATATTGCTGCTATTCGTCCGATGAAAGATGGCGTAATCGCTGACTTTTACGTGACTGAGAAAATGCTGCAGCATTTTATCAAAACCGTTCACGACCACAGTTTTATGCGTCCTAGCCCTCGTGTGCTGGTAGCTGTTCCTTGCGGCTCTACGCAAGTTGAGCGTCGCGCAATTCGTGAATCAGCACTGGGTGCTGGTGCACGTGAAGTGTATTTGATTGATGAGCCAATGGCGGCAGCAATCGGTGCAGGTCTGCCTGTGTCTGAAGCGACGGGTTCGATGGTGGTAGATATCGGTGGTGGTACCACTGAAGTTGCTGTTATCTCGCTGAACGGCGTTGTGTACTCTTCATCTGTTCGTATCGGTGGTGACCGCTTTGATGAGTCCATCATCAACTACGTGCGTCGTAACTACGGCAGCTTGATTGGTGAAGCAACGGCAGAGCGTATTAAACACGAAATCGGTTCTGCGTACCCAGGTGATGAAGTGCGTGAAATCGAAGTGCGCGGCCGTAACCTGGCTGAAGGCGTTCCACGTAGCTTTACCCTGAATTCAAATGAAATTCTGGAAGCTTTGCAAGAGCCTCTAACAGGTATCGTTTCTGCTGTGATGGTTGCCCTTGAGCAATGTCCACCAGAGCTGGCGTCAGACATTTCTGAGCGCGGTATGGTTCTGACCGGCGGTGGTGCACTGCTGCGTGATTTGGACCGCCTACTGACTGAAGAAACAGGCATTCCAGTTGTTGTTGCAGAAGAGCCGCTAACGTGTGTTGCACGTGGTGGTGGTAAAGCGTTGGAAATGATCGACATGCACGGTGGCGATCTGTTCAGCGAAGATTAATATCTTCTTGCAAGGTGTCTTGGTGCCCACCATGAATAATGGGGTACCAACTCGCCCAATTACAGGTTGTAACTGAATGAAACCAATATTTGGCCGTGGGCCATCTCTACAATTACGCCTGTTGTTTGCTCTTTTGGTATCAGCCAGCTTAATGCTGGCTGATAGCCGTCTAGGTGCGTTTACAAACTTCCGTTATGTACTGAACTCCGTGGTCGCTCCGCTGCAATACGCATCGAATGTACCGCGAGATATGCTGGACAATCTGTTCCGACAATTCACGTCACATCAGCAACTTCTTATCGATAACGCCAAACTGAAAGAGGAAGTGTTAACGCTTCGCTCTGGCCAGCTGTTGTTTGATCAAATTGAGCAGGAAAATCAGCGTCTAAGAGAGTTGCTGGGTTCGCCATTTGTTCGCGACGAACGCAAAATGGTGGCGGAGGTGATGGCGGTAGACTCCGACCCTTACAAACACCAAGTCATGATCGATAAAGGTCGCACAAACGGTGTGTATGAAGGCCAGCCCGTGATCAATGAGCGGGGGATCGTCGGACAAGTTTCTTACGTCGGGGCACACAACAGCCGTGTTTTGCTGATCACTGATCCAACGCATGCGATCCCTGTTCAAGTGGTCAGGAATGATGTGCGGGTTATCGCAGCAGGACGTGGACAGACAGATAACATTCAACTCGAAAACATACCAAGCAGTGCGGACATAGAGCCGGGTGACATGTTGGTGACATCCGGATTGGGAGGCGTCTTCCCTGAAGGCTATCCCGTCGCCAAAGTGACATCGTTTTCGTTTGATAACCGTCGACCTTTTGCACAAGTTGATGCAAAGCCTGAAGTGCAGTTTGACCGCCTACGATACCTGTTGCTGGTTTGGCCGACCAATGTGGATAAAACAGAAGCCCCAGAGGCTGATGTCCCACAGCAAAATGCACCGAGTAACGCCGAACCCGTAGAACAACAAGAGAAGACAGATGGCTAATTCAACATTGCGTGGCCACGCACTTATTTGGCTATCGTTTATTGTCGCTCTTATTCTACAGGCGGCACCCTGGCCGGGAGAACTCGCGCCATTTAGACCGTCATGGGTTTTGCTTGTGGCTTTTTATTGGGTGCTGGCACTCCCGCATCGAGTGAATGTAGGTACCGCACTGGTATTAGGCTTATTGTGGGATCTGATGCTGGGTTCCACCTTGGGCGTGCGCGGACTGATGATGTCTGTGCTGGTGTATATCGTTGCTCTGAACTTTCAAATGCTGCGCAATATGTCACTGTGGCAGCAAGCTGCGATTTTGTCGCTGCTGACGTTGGCGGGCAAAGTCCTCGAATTTTGGGCGGAATATTTAGTTTCAGATGTGAAGTTTGATCCGACGCTTCTTTGGTCCGGTGTGCTTAACTTCTTACTGTGGCCTTGGTTATTTTTACTGTTACGGCGGGTACGTCGTCAGTTTTCGATTAAATAAAGTGGTGAGCCAATGGCCGATCTTCAACTTTATCTCGCATCTGCCTCTCCCCGCAGGAAGGCATTGCTGGAACAATTGAATCTTCGTTTCGAAGTATTGCGGGTCGATGTTGAAGAGCAACGCCAAGCTCAAGAAGAAGCGGTGGACTATGTCCGCCGTTTGTCCTTTGATAAGGCCATGGCGGGTGTTCATGTATCACCTCTCAATCTTCCTGTTCTGGGCTCTGACACCATCGTTGTGTGCGATGGTCAGGTCATGGAAAAACCAGAAAACATCGAACATTCTCATCAAATGCTGTCGTTATTATCGGGACGTAAACATCAGGTAATGACCGCAGTTACGCTGGCCGACAGGAACCAATCCCTGACTACGCTTGTCACAACAGATGTATGGTTTAAGTCGCTGTCTTTAGAAGAGATAGATGCTTATTGGGAAAGCGGAGAACCTTGTGACAAGGCTGGAAGCTACGCTATTCAAGGTCTCGGAGGCCGTTTCGTTACTCGCATTGAAGGTAGCTACCATGCAGTGGTTGGTTTGCCTCTTTATGAAACAGACGCTCTGTTTAACGAATTTAAAAAATTAAGCGGTGAAAACCTATGAATACAGAGTTGCTAATTAATGTAACGCCGACAGAAACGCGTGTCGCCATGATTGAAGGTGGCAATCTTCAAGAAGTGCATATCGAACGAGAAGCCAAACGTGGGATCGTGGGCAATATTTACAAAGGCAAAGTCAGTCGAGTCTTGCCAGGAATGCAAGCTGCGTTTGTTGATATTGGCCTGGATAAAGCCGCGTTCTTGCATGCCTCCGATATTGTTCCTCATACTGAATGTGTGGCAGAAAACGAAAAACAGCAGTTTCAAGTTCGTGATATATCAGAGCTTGTTCGCCAAGGTCAGGATATTGTCGTTCAAGTTGTTAAGGATCCATTGGGCACGAAAGGTGCACGCTTAACCACTGACATTACCTTGCCATCACGTTATCTGGTCTTTATGCCAGGGGCCTCTCACGTGGGTGTCTCTCAGCGAATAGAGAGTGAAAAAGAGCGTGATCGTCTGAAAAAAATCGTGGGCGAATACTGTGATGACTTAGGCGGGTTTATTATCCGTACCGCTGCAGAAGGCGCGTCGGATGAAGAGATGTCGCATGATGCAGCATTTCTTAAACGCCTTTGGAATAAGGTGATTGAGCGCCGCTCTAAGCGACCTTCGAAGTCCATGCTCTATGGTGAGCTGGGTTTGGCACAGCGTATTCTGCGTGACTTTGTGGGTACAGAGCTCAATATCATTCGTATTGATTCAAGAACCGGTATGGAAGCACTGCGCGAGTTTACCGAAGAGTTTGTGCCTGAATTAAGCGATCGCATTGAGCTCTACACAGGTGAACAGCCGATCTTCGATATGTACGACACCGAGAACGAAATTCAGCGTTCATTGGATCGTAAAGTTGAGCTCAAATCGGGTGGTTACCTCATCATCGATCAAACTGAGGCGATGACGACCATTGACATCAACACGGGGGCATTTGTTGGCCGTCGTAACCTCGAAGAAACGATTTTCAATACCAACATTGAAGCGACACGTGCCATTGCTCGTCAGCTTCGCCTGCGTAATCTTGGCGGCATTATCATTATCGACTTCATTGATATGAGTGCAGATGAGCACCGTCAGCGTGTTATTCAGTCTTTAGAATTGGCATTGGCGCGCGATCGCGTCAAAACCAACATCAACGGCTTCACACAGTTAGGTCTGGTAGAAATGACGCGCAAGCGCACCAGAGAGAGCATCGAGCATGTACTTTGTGGTCAATGCCCAAGCTGTGAAGGCCGAGGTACGGTGAAAACGATTGAGACCGTATGCTACGAAATTCTGCGCGAAATCACCCGTGTTAACCGCGCCTATGATGCTGATAAATTTGTGGTTTATGCATCACCTGCGGTTGGCGAGGCGTTGGAAGGTGAAGAATCTCATGCTGTTGCGGAGCTTGAGGTGTTTATCGGAAAGCAAGTGAAAGTGCATGTCGAGCCGCTCTATGCACAAGAGCAGTTTGACGTCGTGATGATGTAATGAGTAGCAGCTGTTGATGGTGAGATTTGCCCGTCGGATAGCGACATCAATCAAGTGGGTGTTGGTAAGTATGCTGGTGCTTACCGCAATAGTGACAGGCGCAATGCGCCTGCTTTTACCTCACTTGGATACTGCCAAAGCACCGATGCAAAAATGGGCGAATGAGGTCAGCGGTTTTTCCGTAGACTTTAGCTCGTTCAAAGGCCATTGGCGGAACCTTGTCCCTTCTTTAACGCTTCATGATCTGTCGTTGTCGACAGCGTCTCGTCATCACACGGTATTAACGGCTGACAGCATTGATATTCAGATTGACCTCTGGGGATCGCTGACGACGTGGGAACCGACATTTTCTACCGTAAGCATTGATGGCTTGCGCCTTGATTTAACCCAATTACCTGCTCGAAACGACAAAGAAGAAACTGGGCTTAAAAAACAGTTAGAGCAACTGTTTTTAGTCGGACTAGGACATTTTTCGGTTCATGACGCCCGGTTGATAGTGATGTCGCCCTCTGAGGAGCGACAAACGATTGCCATAGAATCTCTGCTTTGGGATAACCAATCCGGTAAACATCACGTTCAAGGCGTGGTAAGTGTCGAAGGAACATCGCTCAATCAGGTTGATATTCGGGGGGTATTCACTGAAAACCGAGGTCTGACTTCGCTTGATGGTGAGTTTTATGTCAAGGCCGAGGACGTTTCACTCCAAGAGTGGGTCAGTAACTACATCAACCCAGAGTTTAAGCTTTTCAGCGCGACGGTCGGGGGAGAGGTATGGCTGACCGTCGAGCAGGGATTACCCCAAAAAGCCCTGTTGAACATAGCTGAGACAGCGATGGCATGGGGTCCGAAATCAACAGCGATTGAATCTCAAGGACGCACTCGAAGTTTGTCTATCGCCCAAGGTCAGGTTTTTCTCTCCAGCACCAGTGAGAATGAATGGCAGCTTGCAACACATGGTTTTGCAATCAAATCGGGTGAAAGCCTTTGGCCTGATCCGCAAGTGAAATTAAACGTTAGCCGTGATAACTGGCGACTGAATGTCGGCGAGGCGGACATTCAGCTTCTTACGCCATTGACTGAAATCGTGGCATTACCTGAAGGCGTCGAGAATGCGCTGCAGTGGCTTGCGCCAGCCGGGCATGTTCGTGATATACGTGTCGCGCAAAAACAGGGTGAAGATGTCTCGTACTCGGCGTCTGTTAGCAAGCTAGCCTTTAATCGTTGGAGCTACCTGCCTGAAGTGCATAAATTGGATATGGACATTCTCGGCGTTGGCACCAAAGGTAAAGCGGTGTTGTCGATGAAAGATGACATCCTGCCTTATGGAAACTTCTTCCAAGCGCCATTGAATATCAAACACGGTGACGTATCGATTTATTGGGACTACAACGATTCGCGGACGGTGATTTGGTCTGATCATGTGGCAGTTGCGGCCCCCCATATTAACGTCCTCGGCGAGTTTCGTTTGGATCTCCCTCATAGCGGTGAACCATGGTTGGCATTTTACGCCGAGGCTAACGCCAATGATGCGGGTGAAACCTGGCGATATTTACCGACGTTGGCACTGGGCTTTGAGCTGACAGATTATCTTTCATCCGCGATTCGTGGCGGGCAAGCAGATCATGCAAAACTGGTGTGGTTTGGTGACTTCGAGACCTTTCCATATTTAAAAAATGAAGGTGTTTTCCAAGCGTATGTGCCGATCAATAATGGCCAGTTCAGCTTCGATACCCAGTGGCCGACGCTTACCGACTTACGCTTAGATCTTCTTTTCCAGAATGACTCAATGTTCTTGGATGCCTCCAATGTTCGCTTGATGAAAGCGCGTGGATATAACGTGAAAGGCGAAATACCATCATTCAGTGAAGATTACTCAAAACTGCTCATTAACGCCGATATTCAGGCGACAGGTGATGAGCTGCATAAGTATATGCTTGCAACTCCATTGGTGGACTCTGTAGGCGCTGCATTGACCCAAATTCAGGTAGGTGGGGAGGTCACTGGCAGCATCGATCTCAATATTCCGCTTAACGGTGATGATGTCGATGTGAAAGGCTCTGCGCAGTTGAATAACAATGTCGTATCGATTGTCAGCCCTGAGATGACACTGAACAAGGTCAACGGCACTATCGCGTTTCATAACGATGTTGTCTGGTCAAAAGGCTTTGACGCCATCTTATTGGAGCAGCCAATTCACGTTGGCTTTAACGGTGAAACAGAGTCAGACAACTACCTGATTGATATTGATATTAAAGGGAATTGGCAGGCGGACAAGTTGAAGTCTGCGTTAACACTGCCCGATTTGGATCTGGTAGAAGGTGAATCCTCATGGGACTTGGATGTCGGTGTTGCTCTTAAGGATATCGGTTTCACGTATGACGTTAAGCTGGATGCTGATCTGGCTAAAATGCGCATCGATTTGCCGGCGCCACTTGATAAGATTGCTTTGCAAAACAGCAAAGGAACGTTAAGAGCATCGGGGAATGGAGAGCGTTTGGTTGGTCAAGTGACGCTGCCAAATGTGAAATATCAGGCCGATGTGGATATTCAAGGGGCGTTGCCGGAAGTTTTACGCAGCCGCTTAGTAGTTGGTGATGGAGAACTGTCTTTACACCCTTTGCTGGGTAACGCAGTAAGCATTGATGTCTCGACCTTGGATCTCGCGTCTTGGAAAACGGTCTTATCACGGCTTCAAGAGGCTGAAAGTCAGAGTGACAAATCGTTTCCTGTTATTGTCCCAGAGCCCTCTCGCGTGAATGTTAAAGCGAAGAAATTACTTGCTGGGGAGTTGACCCTGAACAAGTTCTCAATGGCGGCTCGCGAGAAAAGTGACGGCTTCCATATTTTGGTTGGTAGTGAAGAGTTGGCGGGTGATGCATGGTGGGACGGTAAAGAGCGACTTACGGTCTCTATCGAGCACCTTTTCTTGAATGTTGATTTAGAAAAGGGAGCCGAAGAGGATAGTGATGCTACCCGAAAAACCAGCTTTGCCAGCAACACTGACAGAGCCATCATGGCGAAGATTCCCTCAACCGATCTCGTGATTGACGAGCTCTGGGTTCAAGGTTATCGCTTGGGGCGTGTTGAAGCCCAATTGTTGAAATCAGATAAAACGCTGACACTTTCTAAAATGTCGATTGGCAGTGGAGATACGCGACTCACAGCAAACGGGAAGTGGCATATCTCGGAGAAAGGACTTAACGAGAGCCAGATTAAGTTTGATATCAAAGACGCTAATAGTAGCGACTTGATGGGGCGCTTTGCTGTGTCTGGCGGGATCCAAGATGCCAGCTTTATGACAAAGTCTAACCTGAGCTTTAACGGTACGCCGTGGTCCATAAATTTATCAACCCTAGATGGCAGTGTAGAAACGAAGCTGGAAAATGGTTATGTCAGTGGTGTCGGCGGTGCAGGACGCTTGCTAGGCCTATTCAGCCTTGATTCGATTTTGAGAAAAATGCAGCTTGATTTTTCTGGGGTATTTGAAGACGGTCTTGCTTTTGATGAGATAAGTGGCAGTGCAGCAATCACGAACGGGGTCGTGGTCACTGATAATATTCAGATGAATGCGCTGGCAGGTGATATGTTTATTAAAGGGATAGCAAATTTGGTGGAAAATCAGGTAAATGCTGATGTCCGCTTTGTCCCGGATTTAACATCTGGCATTCCTGTGTTCACCGCTTTTGCTGTTACGCCACAAACCGCACTCTATGTACTTGCAGTTACTACCGTGATTTCGCCAGTCGTAGATGCGTTTACCCAAGTCAGGTATCAGGTAACCGGGTCAATTGATGATCCCGTCGTCAGGGAACTGTCTCGTATTACGGGAGAGGTGACGTTACCTGAGCAGGCTACTGAACGTCTGCGAACCGAACAGCAAGGGAGCAAACCATAATGACCAAATTTGGCGTTGTACAAATGAACTCGGGCGCGATTGCGGAAGACAACTTCGATGTATTGGAGGGGCAGTTAAAGCAATTACGCGCGCAAGGCGCACGCCTTGTCGTCACACCTGAAAACACGCTGGTATTCGGAAAAAAGGAAGACTACGAGAAATACGCGGAGCACCTTGGCCATGGCCCGCTTCAAAAGAAGCTTTCTCAGCTCGCGTTTGAGCTCGGTATCTGGTTGGTTATCGGGTCTTTCCCCATTCGCAATAATGACGGAACGCTCAGTACGACGTGCTTGGTCTACGATGCGGCCGGAAACTTGCGTGCTTCTTATGAGAAGCTGCATATGTTCGACGTTGATATCGCTGATAATCATCGCAGCTATCGTGAATCAGACACCTTCAAACCCGGTCAAGAAATGGCGCTTGTAGACACGCCTTTTGGCACATTGGGCCTGTCTATTTGCTATGACATCCGCTTTCCTCAGTTGTATACCGCATTGCGTCAGCGTGGCGCAGACATCATTGTCGTTCCTGCCGCATTTACCAAAGTGACCGGAAATGCACATTGGGAAGTATTGCTTCGTGCTCGTGCCATTGAAACGCAATGCTGGGTGCTGGCAGCCGCACAGTGTGGTGCGCATGAAGGTGGGCGTGAAACCTACGGACATTCGATGATTGTCGATCCTTGGGGGCAGGTTTCATGCTCGCTGAACGACCATATCGGTACCGCGTGGGCCGACGTCGACCTTGCGACCAACAGTGCGATTCGCAGCAAAATGCCTCTATTGCAGCATGCTAGGTTGCAATGCGCGATGAAATAGCGCAGTCTCGAAACATCTATATCCCTGCCACTTTATTTGTTGCAGGGCATCCTATTTTCAGTGCTAAAGAGCAGTTAATTCATGAGTCTGGAACACGTCGAAGAAACGATGCTGCACCTTTCAGGTATCAGCAAAAGTCAAATTAGCCAAACGTTGGAGCATTTGGCTGCACGAAATATCGATTACGGTGATGTGTATTTCCAGTCATGCTGGCATGAGTCGCTCGTATTGGAAGATAGCATCATCAAAGATGGGTCGTTTAATATCGATCGTGGTGTGGGTGTTCGCGCTATTACGGGTGAGAAAACGGGCTTTGCTTACTCGGACCAAATTAATGCCGATGCGTTGATGCAAAGCGCAACAGCTGCGCGTGGTATCGCCGATAAGGGCGGAAAACTTAACGTTTCTGCTTTCTCGACGAGACAGTATCCAGAAATATATCAAGCGATTGATCCTCTACATAGCATGTCAAAGCAGGAAAAAATCGCCCTGCTTAAAGAAGTGGATGTATATATCCGTGCAAAGGAGCCGCTGATCCAGGAAGTGTCTGCGAGCATTAGTGGTGTTTACGAGCAAGTGCTGATTGCGGCAACCGACGGTACATATGCCGCGGATATTCGCCCGCTTGTCCGCCTTTCTGTCAGCGTATTGGTAGAAAAAGATGGCAAGCGTGAACGTGGTGCTGCGGGTGGCGGTGGCCGTTTTGGTTACGAGTACTTTGTCAGTGATGAAGATGGAAAAACCGTTGCGATGCATTATGCCGATGAGGCGGTGCGACAAGCGCTGATTAATCTGCATGCCAAGCCAGCGCCAGCAGGTAGCATGCCTGTAGTATTAGGTGCAGGTTGGCCGGGTGTATTGTTGCACGAAGCTGTAGGGCACGGGTTAGAAGGCGACTTTAACCGTAAAGAATCGTCTGTCTTCACCGGTCAAATTGGCGAGCAGGTGACCTCTACGCTTTGTACCATTGTAGATGATGGTACGTTGAAAGACCGCCGAGGCTCACTGAACATTGATGATGAAGGTGTGCCTGGCCAATATAACGTGCTTATCGAGAACGGTATCTTGAAAGGTTACATGCAGGATAAACACAATGCACATTTGATGGGCGTTGCTCCAACGGGTAACGGGCGTCGAGAGTCTTACGCACATCTGCCAATGCCTCGCATGACGAACACTTATATGTTGGCGGGCGAAAGCACACCGGAAGACATCATTAGCAGCGTAGAATATGGCTTGTATGCACCAAACTTTGGCGGTGGTCAGGTAGACATTACGTCGGGTAAGTTTGTGTTCTCAACCAGTGAAGCGTATCTGATTGAAAACGGTAAAGTGACGACCCCTGTGAAAGGTGCGACATTGATTGGTAGCGGCATTGAAGCGATGCAGCAGGTTTCTATGGTCGGTAATGATCTGAAACTGGATCGTGGCGTGGGTGTCTGTGGTAAAGCAGGTCAGAGCGTGGCGGTCGGTGTGGGACAACCCACACTCAAGCTAGACGCGATGACCGTGGGTGGCACCGAGTAAACTCACCACCACACAGAGAAAAGAGATCGCAAAGAAAAAGCCGGAACACAGTTCCGGCTTTTTCTTATTCCGCGTCTTCTGCTCTTAGAGCTTTCAGAATCTGGAAAATTTCACGAGAAGCTTTAGGCGGCTTGTTACCTTCCAACTCTTTCTTCGCCTGACGCGCCAGTTGGCGTAGCTTTTGACGATCGGCCGTTGGATGAGTAGCAACAACGTCATTGATCGCTTTGTCGCCTTCGGCAATCAAGCGATCACGCATTTTCTCTATTTTCTTCAATTCAATAGACTGCTGGCTGTGCTTGTTACGCAACAGATCAAGTGCCGCTTGAATTGGCTCAGGATCACGAGTACGCATCATTTTTCCGATCAACTGCAGTTGACGGCGTCTTGCTTCTTTTTCAAAACGCTGTGCATCAATGACCGCATCGCGAAGATCATCATCTAGAGGAAACTTCGCCAAAATACCCGGCTTAAGAGAAACCAGCTCTTCACCCAGTTTTTGCAGTTCTTCCATGTCACGCTTCATCTCGGATCGGCTAACCCAGATGATTTCTTCTTCCTCTTCCCAAGGCTCTCTTTTATTCTTGCGGCCCATATTCAATCCCGAGGTTATCGCTTACTTTAACGGCGTAGTGTATACCGAAATCGGAAGAACAAGAAATACTGAACAATTCCTAAGCCGACATCCCTTTTTATTTGAAGTTATGCGTCGCCTATCAAAAGGGACTTTTCTGTGAGTAAATACCGTGTTTCCCTGAGTTTTTTAGGCCCGCAGGGCGGAGGGAGTGGTATGCTTAGAATTAACAAACATTATGTGATGAGTTTATGGACGTGAAACAACAGGTTGCTCAGCAGCGTGCCGAGCTCGAAGTCGCAGTATCGCGAGCTCTGGAGATGGCGAGTAAAAAAGCCGATGCAGCAGAAGTCGCGATTACCAAAACGACAGGTATCAGTGTCGCAACGCGCATGTGCGAAGTTGAAAGCGTTGAATTCAATAGTGATGGTGCTTTGGGGATCACTGTGTATCGCGGACAACGCAAAGGCAGTGCTTCGACATCTGATCTTTCGGAAAAAGCCATCGCAGAGACCGTAGAAGCGGCCCTCGATATTGCTAACTACACCTCTGAAGACCCTTTCTCAGGGCCTGCGCCAGCAGAGCTGATGGCATACGAATATCCTGATCTGGATCTTTTTTACCCAGATGAGCCCGAGCCTGATCATGCCGCAGAGAAAGCTATCGCGGCGGAGCGTGCAGCGCTGGATTACGATGGCCGTATTAAATTTAGTGATGGCGCAAGTTACGACAGTCACTACGGCGTAAGAGTTTACGGAAACAGCCATGGCATGCTGGGTAGCTACGCATCAAGCCGTCACAGCATCAGTTGTAGCGTGATTGCCGAAGATAGCAAAGGCATGGAACGTGATTACAGTTATACGGTTGCCCGTGATAAACGCGATCTTTGGACGCCACAACAAGTCGGTATTGAAGCGGCGAAACGCACCCTCATGCGTATTGAACCGCAGCGTATGAAAACCTGTCAGGTTCCAGTAATGTTTGCCGCCGACGTTGCGACGGGATTGCTCGGTCACTTAGTGATGGGGATCAGTGGCTCGAATTTATATCGCAAGTCATCATTTCTTTTAGACAAGCTCGGTCACCAAATTTTGCCTGAGTGGTTTTCGGTTTATGAGCGTCCTCACCTGTTGAAAGGCATGGCAAGCGCCCCTTTTGACAGTGAAGGAATGGTGACCAAAGACCTTGATATCATTCAAGGCGGCGTATTACAGACTTATCTAGCAACCAGCTATGCAGCGCGCAAGCTGGGTATGCAACCAACAGGTCATGCTGGTGGTATTCACAATTGGTTTGTGGGCAACACCGGACAGTCATTTGATCAAATGCTGAAAGAGCTGGGTACTGGCGTGCTGGTCACCGAGTTGATGGGTCAGGGCGTGAATGTTGTGACTGGCGATTACTCACGTGGTGCAGCAGGCTTCTGGGTTGAGAACGGTGAAATTAAGTACCCAGTGAGCGAGTTTACCATCGCAGGTAACCTTGCTGACATGTACAAGCAGATTGTTGCAGTAGGTGCAGACACAGAATACCGCAGTCAAATCCAGATGGGGTCGGTGCTTATTGAATCAATGAAAGTCGGCGGCGAGTAAATCGCGTCGCCCTTTGCACCCTGGCGTCGTTTGCTGCATATTTTTGCCCTAGTCACTTAGCCTACTAAGCTCCCAGGAACAAAAATACTTGCTGCCTCGCCAGGGCACAAATGGCTTAGCGATTGCAGCCATATATTTCAGGGATTCAAAAGCTTGAGGCCTAGCTACAACGAAATTGGCTTAGCAAAAAGTGCTTAGCATCAGTCCATGAAAAGAAAAAGGCTTTCGAGAGAAAGCCTTTTTTTCGTTATACGAGGAAGAGGGTAGCCAGTCCGAGGAAGACGGAGAGACCAACCATGTCGGTGATGGTGGTGAGCGCCATACCGCCTGCCAATGCAGGGTCGACTTTCATCTTTTTCAGCAATATTGGCACGGTTACACCGGCGACACCCGCGACAAAAAGATTTGTCAGCATGGCAGCGGCGATAATGCCACCCAGCATGAAGTCGCCCTTCCATAGCACCACAATACCACCAATGATACTCGCCCAAACCACACCGTTGAGTAAGCCAACGAGAGCTTCTTTGCTGAGTAGCCAACGGGTGTTGGAGTCACCAATATGGCCAACGGCGAGACCGCGGATAACAAGTGCGACGGTCTGGTTACCGGCAACACCACCCATTGAAGGGACGATGGTCATCAAGACGGCGATGGCTGCCATTTGCTGAAGCGTCGCTTCAAATAAGTTTGAGACGGAGGCCGCAGCGAGGGCAGCAAGCACATTACAACCTAGCCAGATGCTACGGCTGCGTGCTGATTTCAGCACGGGTGCAAACGTGTCTTCTTCGTCATCAAGACCTGCCATACTCATCATGGAGTGTTCAGCATCTTCACGGATGATGTCCACCACGTCATCGATAGTGATACGGCCAACCAGGTGATGCTCTTCATCAACAACAGGTGCAGATACCCAGTTTCGACGCTCAAAGATGCTGGCGACATCGCTGTCTTCCATGTCCACCGGAATCGCATCGTCCACGTCTTCCATGATATCGAGCACTTCGGTATCAGGTTGGGTGGTCAAAAGTACGGTGATGGGGAGTTCACCGATGAGACGGCTGTTTTCATCAACAACGTAAAGGGCATCCGTTGCTTCTGGCAGTTCACCTTTCATTCGAAGGTAGCGAAGAACCACGTCGACAGTAACGTCTGAGCGTATGGTTACCACGTCGGTATTCATCATACCGCCGGCGGTGTCTTCCGGGTATGCCAGCGCTTGTTCTACGCGCGCACGATCCTGCGCATCCATCTGGGATAGAACGTCTTGTGAGACCTGTTCAGGCAAGCTTCGCAGTAGGTAAGCGACGTCGTCAGTGTCCATGCCTTCCGTTGCAGCAGCAAGCTGATCCGGTTGCATGTGTACCATGATCCCGTCTTTAACGTCTTCAGACAGCTCTTCAAGGATCTCACCCTGTTCTTCGGGATCGGTTAATTGCCAGAGAACCAAACGGCTCTTTGGTGGGGAAGCCTCTAGAAGGTGGGCAATGTCTTCCGGTTCCATGTCCTCAAGCATGCGGCGGACATGGACGAACATACCGTTTTCAAGGGCGCGACTAACTTCCTGCAACGTTTGGTGCGTTTGGCTAGGCTGTTCTACTTCGTAATTCTCTGCCATGGAATTGTCCGTTTGACGACGGGTAACGCAATGACATGAATATTAACGCAATCTACGGGCAGTGTCTTTGGACAATTGCCCGTGTAGGAAAGTTGAGACGGGATGAGAAGGGGAAATAACGAGAGACTTAACTCTCCTCGTCAAATCCAGCTTCGATAAGCGAGGTGACAGCATGGAGTGCTTGCTCTGCCTGCTCTCCATTTGCGGATATCTGGATTTGTTCGCCTTGGCTGGAGTCCAACAATAAAATGGCCATGACACTGTCAGCGGTAACGGTTTGATCATCCTTAGAAATCGTCACTTCAGCGTCAAAACTTTGTGCCAGTTCAACCAGTTTGACCGCAGCACGAGCGTGTAAGCCTAATCGATTACGGATCAGGACTTCTTTGCTAAGTTGACTCATAGATTCCCTTCAAGTGTGCGGTGACGGATCTGAACTTGTTGTCCATGAGCGGCAAAGTAATCACCCAAAAACTGGGCAATATATACGGAGCGATGCTGTCCACCGGTACAACCGATTGCCACGGTAAGGTAGCTGCGGTTGTTTTTTTCAAATGCAGGCATCCAAGATTCGAGAAAACTTTTGACCTGAGCGATGAGCATTGCCACGTCTTGTTCTGAGGCGAGAAACATCTTCACGGGTTCATCCAGTCCGGTTAGCGGACGAAGTGCAGGATCCCAGTGAGGGTTTGGCAGAAAACGTACGTCAAACACATAGTCTGCATCAGAAGGGAGCCCATGTTTGAACCCAAATGATTCAAACACCATCACCAAGTCGCGATTGGTGCGGCCAAGTACCAATGATCGTACGGCTTCGCTAAGATCATGGACGGAATGCGAGGAGGTGTTAATGACTTTGTCCGCGCGCTCTTTTAACGGTGTCAGGAGGTGTTTTTCCTGCTCTATCGCTTGTTCAAGTGTGAGGTTATTGCGAGATAGGGGGTGCAAGCGACGCGTTTCACTAAAGCGTTTAACGAGTTCTTTGTCATCGGCATCGAGGAAAAACAGGTCAATATCCAGATCTTTCGGTAACTTCGCCAAAGTGTGGGAAATTTCATCGGGATCATCAGGCATGTTTCGAATATCAATACTTACTGCGATCTGTGAACCGCCACCGAGTTGTTCTGCCACAAACTGAGGCAGTAAATTAACAGGAAGATTGTCGACGCAGTAGTAACCCAAGTCTTCCAAAACACGAAGTGCAACGGATTTCCCTGAGCCGGAACGTCCACTGACGATTTTCAGCTGCATGAGTGCGATTCTCTATCCGGTTATAATGTCGTAAAGCTCTTGGTCGGAGCTGGCGTGGCGAAGTTGACGGCAAATGTGTTTGTCACCAAGCTTTTGCGCAATGAGAGACAGTGTGGTGAGGTGTTCTTTACATTGATCGTCAGGTACGAACAACGCAAAAAGCAAATCGACAGGTTGGTTGTCGATCGCGTCAAACTCAATTGGTTCAGCGCATTGAACCAACACACCGACAGCGTGATCACTGTTGAAAATGCGTCCGTGAGGTATGGCAATACCATTACCAATACCCGTACTGCCCATTTTTTCCCTGCCAAGCATGCATTCAAACAACTTTTGAGGGTTTTGATCTAACTCGGAGGCAGCGAGCTCGCTTATCAATTCAAGTGCACGTTTCTTACTTGAACAAAGGACTGCACTTTTGGTGCAGTCCAATTTAAGTACGTCTTTAAGTTCCATGATTAATGGTGATTCAACTTTTCTTTGTGTTTGGTTAACTGCTTAATCAGCTTATCAGTGAGTGCGTCTATGGCCGCATACATATTCTCTGAATCGGCTTTCGCGTGAATTTCGCCATTATTGACATGCAAGGTCGCTTCGGCAATCTGCTGCAATTTTTCGACATTAAGCACAACGTAAACGTTATTGATGTGATCAAAGAAACGCTCAAGTTTATCAAACTTAGTCATCACATATTCACGGAGAGAGTCTGTAACTTCGACGTGGTGACCGGTCAGATTGATTTGCATAAACATCTTCCTTCTGGTTGAGACGCCTAGATAAGGCGCTTGCGCTGATTTGACGGAGCGATACCCAGAGACTCACGATATTTCGCAATCGTTCGTCGTGCTACCTGGATCCCTTGCTCCGCCAGCAATGTGGCAATTTTACTGTCGCTGAGTGGCTTCGCCGGGTTTTCTGCGGCGACCAACTTTTTCACCAGCGCCCGTATTGCCGTTGAGCTGCACTCACCGCCATTGTCGGTACTGACATGGCTAGAGAAGAAGTATTTCAATTCAAAGATACCCCGCGGGGTATGCATGTACTTTTGTGTGGTAACGCGCGAGATGGTGGATTCGTGCATGTCTACGGCAAGAGCGATGTCGTTCAGTACCATGGGCTTCATGGCCTCTTCACCATACTCAAAGAAATTTTGTTGATGTTCTACGATGCAGCGAGCGACTTTTAAAAGGGTTTCATTTCGGCTTTCTAGGCTTTTAATCAACCATTTAGCATCTTGGAGATGACTGCGGATGAACTGACTGTCTGCAGCACTACAGCCATTTTTAGTTAATGCAGCATATTGCTGATTCACTTTTAGACGCGGCACGCTGTCAGGATTAATTTGAACGACCCATTTACCACGATCTTTGAACACCGAAACATCAGGGATAACGTATTCAGCCTCATTGGTGACAATGAGGTTGCCAGGCCTTGGTTCCAAACTGTGGATGAGGCGCATAACTTCTTTTAAGTCTGCTTCACGTAGTTTGGTTTCTTTCATGATCTGACGAAAATCGCGGTTTGCCAACGAGTTCATGTGGTCTCGAAGCACCAAGCGCGACTCAGTAAGCCACGGCGTGTCTTCTGCAAATGCAGCAAGCTGTATTAGTAGGCACTCTTGCAATGAACGCGAAGCGACACCAAGAGGGTCGAATTGTTGAACGCGTTTTAGTACCGCTTCAACCTCGTCAAGTTCAACCTCTTCGTCTTCAGCACCCAAGCTGTCGAGGATGTCTTCGCAAGAGATAGTGAGGTAGCCTTTGTCGTCAACGGCGTCAATGATGGCGGTTGCGATGGCTAAATCGACCTCGGTAAATGGTGTCAGCTGAACCTGCCAGACTAAATAGTCATGCAAGGTTTCTGTGGTTTCACCTTGGTAAACGGGAATGTCGTCGCCAAGGGAAATACCCGTACTCCCTGTATTGGCGCTGTAAACATCGTCCCATGTCGTGTCGACGGGTAAATCATCGGGCATTTCTTGTTGGTTCAGTGCTTCTGCACTGTCTAATGAATCAGAGCTGTCAGCAGAGACGGTCGCGTTATCGCCGTTTTCAAATTCTTGTGCGCTGTCACCGTCAATGTTGTTATCGGACGAGTCATCTTGTTCGAGTAGAGGGTTTGCTTCGAGTGCTTCCTGAATTTCCTGCTGTAAATCCAGCGTCGACAACTGGAGCAGGCGAATAGCCTGTTGCAGTTGCGGCGTCATGGCAAGTTGTTGGCCAAGTTTAAGCTGGAGCGAGGGTTTCATAGTTATTCTGGCACCTTTATTTCTTTTGTCAGTGCATGATCTGAAAGTAAATACGCCAACCGTATTTCTTAACTATAGCCTGAACTGGTCCCCGAGATAGACTCGTTTTACATGCTCATCATTTAGCACTTCATCAGGAGTGCCATGTGCGATCAAGTGTCCCTGGCTAACAATATAGGCGTGCTCACAAACACTCAGTGTCTCACGTACGTTGTGATCGGTAATTAACACGCCCAAACCTCTGTCTCGCAGGTGCTCGATGATTTTTTTGATATCGATAACCGAGATAGGGTCAACACCCGCAAAGGGTTCATCCAGCAAGATGAATTTTGGATTCGCAGCTAGAGCGCGAGCGATCTCAACACGACGACGTTCGCCACCTGACAATGCCATACCCATGCTGTTGCGGATATGTTGGATGTTGAACTCGTCGAGCAAGTCCTCAGCTTTATCCTGTCGCTCAGCTTTAGACAGCTCTTTGCGGGTCTGCAAGACAGCCATCAAATTGTCGTACACACTGAGTTTACGAAAGATGGATGCTTCTTGTGGAAGGTAACCAATCCCCATTCGAGAACGATTGTGCATCGGTTGAATACTGATGTCTGTTTCATCGATATGAATAGAACCTTCATCACGAGCGACCAAACCAACAATCATATAGAAAGAGGTGGTTTTGCCTGCGCCGTTAGGACCCAATAGCCCAACAATTTCTCCGGATTTAACTTCCAAGCTAACATCGGTAACGACTTTGCGCCCGTTGTAGCTTTTGGCAAGGTTTTTAGCGGTAAGTATGGCCATGAGGCATTAATTCTTTTCTTGTTGTTTCGTTTGCGGCTGCAAAATCGTGGTCACACGACTGCTCTTATCGCTTTCTGCCATAAGCAATTGCTTATCAATGTTGTAGGTAATCTTCTGACCTTCAATCTGGTTGCCGCCTTCTTGCGTTAAGACAGCATCCTTGGTCATGGTCAAAAAGCTTTTACCTACTTCGTAGCGAAAATCAAACGCTTTGCCATCAATTTTTTTGCCGTCATCCATCGTTTGTTGGAATGTGGCTGGCGCACCGTAGGCGTCAATGATCTCAGAGCCTTCGGTACCAGATGGACGTGTAACGACCACTTTTTCTGCACTCAATCGAATGGAACCCTGACGCAGGAACACATTGCCAGTGAAAACCACTGTGTTGGTTTTCATGTCCAAATTCTGTGAGTCTGAGTCAATATATATTGGCTGCTCGGAGTCTGATGACAGAGCGAGGGCACTGCCTGACAGCAACATCATTATGATGGCAAAGATGCTATTTCTTTTCTGATTCATACCTGCTCTTCACTTGTTCAATCAGCTCCATCTGATGGGTGCCAAAGTTTCCTTTAACGCGTTCGCCGCGAGTTTGAAGACCTACGCCGGTAATTTCTGTTTCTTTGTCAGACCAGAAATCGCGGGTTTTCAGATCCAGCGTCAATTCGTCAGTGGTGACGACTTTAATTTGGGCATCGGGTAACAGGTTAAAGATCCTGACACGGCCTGTCATCACCAGAATTTGGTTATTGTCCAAAACAGCAAAATCTGAACTGACACGCCATTCTTCATCTGCGCCGTCTTTATATGTCCACAGTACAGGTTCGTTAAAATGGGTTTCGTCCAGTTTCTGGTAGTGCTCCAGGTAGGTCGATTTCAGCAAATAGTTGCGAATGCCTGCCTGGTTGTAGCTAGTCGAAGCGACATTCTCTGAAGTAAATAAGGGTTTTTCTGCATCCGGTGCAACCTGAACCTCTTCCTGCCAATAGTGTTGGCTGAGCAGGTAGTATCCTGCGTAGCCACACACGGCAAGCAGGAGAGTGACACCGAGATGTCGGAATATCATATACTCAGCCCCTTGTGTATATCGAGTTCACCGCGCGCTTCTAGGATCAAATCACAAATTTCGCGAACGGCACCATACCCCCCTAAGGTGCGGGTGACAAAATCTGCTCGCTGTGCCAATAGAGGATGCCCATCATTGACACATACCGACAGCCCGATTTGAGACATGACGGTCCAATCAATAAGATCGTCACCAATATACGCGGTTTTCTCTGCCGGAATGGCGAGCTTTTTCACTAAATCCAAATACGCCGAGGCCTTATCGTCTTGCCCTTGGTAAATATGTGTAATACCCAGCGCTGACATGCGACGCTCAACAATGGCGGATTTTCTGCCCGTGATAATGGCGATTTCAACACCTGCATTCATCAAAGATTTCACACCGTAGCCATCACGGGTATGAAAAGCTTTAAGCTCTTCACCATCATTGCCCATGTAGACGCGTCCATCAGAGAACACGCCGTCAACATCGCAGATCAGTAGTTTAATTTCAGCGGCACGTTTAAAAAGAAGGGTCTCGACCGGGCCGTAAAGGGTTTCTGTTGTTTCTGTCATTACATGACCCCAGCTTTCAGTAAATCGTGCATATTCAGTGCGCCAATGAGTTTGCCATTTTCAGCGACAAGCAACCCATTGATTTTTTTCTCTTCGAGGGTTTTTAACCCTTCGGCTGCCAGCAGATCGGCACTGACTGTTGTTGGGTTCTTGCCCATGACATTACCGATCGCGGTGCTGTGGATATCAATGCGTTGATCAAGTAGACGGCGCAGATCACCATCGGTAAAAATGCCTTTAAGTGTATCGTCGCTTTCTACCACGGCGGTCATACCCAGCCCTTTGGCGGACATTTCAAGCAAGGCGTCTCGGATGGTGCTGTTCGGAGACACTTTAGGCAGGGCATCACCCGTGTGCATAATGTCGGCAATGCGAAGCAAAAGCTTGCGACCAAGCGCGCCACCTGGGTGTGATAGAGCAAAGTCATCGGCAGTGAAGCCTTTTGCTTGCATCAATGCCATGGCAAGCGCGTCACCCATCACGAGTGTCGCTGTGGTGCTGGAGGTTGGTGCTAGGTCTATCGGGCAGGCTTCTTTATGTACCTTGATGCACAGATTGACCTGTGCCAGACGCGCCATGGTAGATGACGGGTTGCTGGTCATGGTGATTAAAGTGATACCGCGACGCTTCACAACGGGCAGCAGCGTAATAATCTCTGAGGCTTCACCTGAGTTTGAAATCGCGAGGACAACATCGCCTTTTTCAATCATACCCAAGTCGCCATGACTGGCTTCGCCGGGGTGAACAAAAAAGGAAGGGGTGCCGGTGCTTGCCAGCGTTGCAGCAATTTTAGTACCGATATGCCCTGACTTGCCCATTCCCATTACGACCACTTTACCGTTGGCATTCAGGATTAATCTGCATGCCTCAGAAAAGTCGTCGTTAATGTACTGTTCGAGTTGCTCAATGGCTTCGAGTTCCGTTTTTAGCGTCGAGATGCCAGCTTGGCGAAAATCAAACTCAGTCATAATGACTCCGTATTAAGCGGCAACGTGAGATAACAAATAGCCTTGGTAACCTACAAAACACGTGAGTAAGGCGATGCCTTCCCAGCGGCGAATAGTGCGTGATTTACCAACCGCGAATATAAAGAGCAAAACCGATATCGCCAACATGACGTAGAAATCGCGTCCCATTGCCAGCGGATTCAGCTCCGATGGTGCGAGAAGACCGGGTAAGCCCATAACTGCGAGGATATTAAAGATATTTGAACCGATAATATTACCGACAGCAAGGTCATCCTCTCCTTTCATCACTCCTGCTACTGATGCAGCCAGCTCAGGAAGGCTGGTACCTACTGCGACGATTGTCAAACCTATGACCAGATCACTCATGCCAAATGCTTTTGCAATCACGACAGCGGAATCTACCACCATGTCAGCGCTGAATATCAATAGAGCTAACCCGATAACAATCCAAATCGCCGCTGAGACATTGCTGACACCCTGCGGGATTTCAGCTTCCTGCTCAACTAACATCGGGTCTTCTGCACCGCTATCTTTACCAAATTTCATCATAAGAAGAAGGAAGGCAGCGAACATCACCGCAAGCGCAACACCTTCCCCAAAACCGAGATAGTTATCCCACAAAATGGCTCCAGCAATAATGGTGACACCCAGCATAAGCGGGAGTTCACGACGAATAATGCCAGAGCTAATAGAAAGCGGCTTGATCAGCGCCGTAACACCGAGAATGAGAGCAATATTGGCAATGTTTGAGCCGAGCACGTTACCAACGGCCGTGTCAGTTTTTCCATCGAGGGCAGCCGTTGCGGATACCACCATTTCAGGGGCAGAGCTGCCCATCGCAAGAATTGTCATTCCAATGACAAGAGGAGAGATACCTACATTGCGGGCAATTGCGGCTGCACCGTAAACTAATCTGTCAGCACTCCATACCAACAAACATAGGCCTACGACTAATATGGCGGTCGCTTCAAACATTTAAATACCTTCTAAAATCGATAGGGCGAAAGCGTGAAAAGGGCAATTTTGACCGCTATTGGGATAAATGTGAAGAAAAACGGCGTTATCTCTTGATGTTAAGAGGTGACATTTTGTTTGCAGGCAAGATTATAGGCGCGATGGAGCGTTCAAATTAGCTGACCAGTGTGAGGTGGTTATTGTTTGATATAAGACTTTGTCGTTTTTTGTCAGTGGCACGGCGTTATTGTGTTGTCTTTATTAAAGGACAATGCATGCCGGGATTCTGAACGTATCTTAACCGAAACTTTGCAAATGAATACTGTGCAATTACTTGTTTTGCCCCCCCAAGCACTCTATGATCAGTCACTTAATGTTCAATAAAATCAGCACTAAGGCATTCGATGAGTGATGAGAATCTGGTTGAAGTACGTGAACTGACTTTCTCTAGAGGAGAAAGGATGATCTTTGATAACGTCAGTCTCACGGTGCCGGTGGGTAAAGTCACAGCCATTATGGGGCCATCAGGCATAGGTAAAACCACGTTACTGCGCCTGATTGGCGGTCAGTTGCTGCCTGAGTCCGGTGACGTCATGTTTGGCGGACAGAATATCCCCACACTTTCTCGATCTCGTCTTTATGAAGTGCGCAAGCGTATGAGCATGTTGTTTCAATCGGGCGCACTGTTTACTGACATGACAGTGTTTGAAAATGTTGCTTTTCCACTTCGCGAACATACTGAGCTTTCAGAGTCCTTAATTAAAACCATCGTCTTACTCAAGCTCGAAGCCGTGGGCTTACGGGGCGCTGCTGATCTGATGCCAAGTAGCCTTTCCGGCGGGATGGCTCGTCGCGCCGCACTGGCTAGGGCAATTGCGCTTGATCCAGAACTCATCATGTATGACGAACCGTTTGTTGGACAGGATCCTATAACGATGGGCGTGTTGGTTTCCCTGATACGAAATCTAAATCAGGCATTAGGTTTGACATCCATTGTCGTGTCTCACGATGTGCCAGAAGTGATGAGTATTGCTGATCACGTATATTTATTGGCAAATGGAAAAATCATTGCCTCCGGATCACCGCAATCGTTGCGTGAGAATGACGACCCTCGTGTTGTTCAATTTCTCAAGGGTGACGCAGATGGACCCGTCCCTTTTCGTTATCCCGCAATGGATATAACTCAGGAGTTGTTCTCGTGATAGTGAATATGGTTCAAGCGTTAGGTGCTCGCGCCATGTCGGTGTCGCAAGCTATGGGGCGCGCAACATTTGTCTTGGTTGGGGCACTCGTAGGAAAGCCTCAACCCAAGAAAATGTTCCCGCTTCTCATCACCCAGCTTTATTCCATTGGCGTCCGTTCATTGGCCATCATCATGGTGTCAGGCCTGTTTATCGGCATGGTACTGAGTCTTCAAGGCTATCTTGTTCTGGCGGATTTCGGTGCAGAAAGTGCGTTGGGACAAATGGTGGCTTTATCGTTATTGCGCGAGCTTGGCCCTGTGGTAACAGCGTTATTGTTTGCAGGGCGAGCAGGGTCTGCACTGACGGCAGAAATTGGCTTAATGAAAGCGACCGAACAGATTTCCAGTCTTGAAATGATGGCCGTTGACCCTCTTCGTCGTGTGGTAGCGCCGCGATTTTGGGCCGGTGTGATCTCAATGCCTTTGCTTGCCATGATTTTTATGATGGTAGGCGTTTGGGGGGGGCAGTTAGTGGGTGTCGATTGGAAAGGCATCGACTACGGTAGCTATTGGTCAACCATGCAATCGTCCGTGGAGCTAGGCTACGACATCGGACAATCTTTCGTAAAATGTGTGGTATTTGCCATCACAGTCACTTGGATTGCCTTATTTAATGGCTACGATGCGATTCCTACTTCTGAAGGGATCAGCCGAGCCACAACGAGAACCGTCGTGCACTCTTCTTTAGCAGTGCTTGGTCTGGATTTTGTCCTTACAGCGCTGATGTTTGGGAGTTAATCAATGCAGCAAAATAGAAAAACTGAATTTTGGGTTGGAACTTTCGTTCTGGCAGGTATTGCTGCCATTTTGTTGCTGATATTTCAGGTGGCGGATATCAAAAGCTTTACCCGAGCTGATCATTACACGCTGGAAGCACACTTTGACAATATTGGTGGCTTGAAAGTACGTTCCCCGGTCAAAGTAGGTGGTGTGGTTGTTGGACGAGTGAGTGATATCACCCTGTCTGCACCCGATTACATCCCGACAGTAACAATGGAAATTGATAGCCAATATGGATACTTCCCTGAAACCAGTTCAGCGGCGATTTTGACGTCAGGGCTAATCGGCGAGCAATTTATTGGGATTCGCCCCGGTTTTATAGATGAGGATATCCTGTTACTGAAAGATGGTGACTTATTAGAAGATACGCGTTCAGCCATGGTGTTAGAAGACCTCATTGGTCAATTCCTTTACAGCGTGGGTGGAACGGAGGAGTAAGCAATGATGAAAAAGTGGCTAGCAGCAGCCTCCACATTGGTCCTAATGTTTTGCGCACCTTTTGCGTCAGCAGCCGATGTGGATTCGATGAATCCTTATACATTAATTAATGGCGTCGCAGACAGTGCTTTCAGCCGTCTTAAAGCGGATAAAGACACTTATCAAGCCAATCCGGAATTGCTTCGCCAAGTGGTTGTAGAAGAGCTAATGCCGCACATCAATGTTCGCTTAGCTGCGTTGAAGGTACTTGGGCCTAGAGCCAATAAGGCGAGCAAAGATCAACGTGACCAGTTTACGGCGGCATTTTATGATTATTTGGTTGCCTCCTACGCGCGGATCTTAACGCAATACACAGATCAAAATGTCACGGTAGAGCCAGAAAAAGCCATCGATCCGAAGCGCAAAGTGGTGTCAGTACGCGTAGATATTGTCGACAGTTCTCGTCCTCCAATTCGTCTTGATTTTAAATTGCGTAAAAACGGTAAAACGGGCGAGTGGCAAGGCTTTGATGTTGTGGTTGAGGGTGTCAGTATGCTCGATACCACGGCGAGTGAGTGGAGCGGACAACTACGTAAGAAAAATGGTATAGAAACAGTGGCTAAAGAGATGGTGCAGCGAGCCAAAGCACCTATCACGAAAGAAGAGACAGAATCGTGAATGCACCACTGTCGATAGAACGACACACAAATGGACATTACTGCTTGTCAGGAGAGCTTGATCGTGACACAGTGCCCCCATTTTGGAAGTGCCGTACCAACTGGTTACCCGAAGGGAAAACAGTAACGCTAGACCTCGCTGCTTTGCAGCGTGTTGATTCGGCAGGTATGGCCATGTTGCTGCATTTGCAGCAGCTACTCAATGAGAATCATCAATCGCTGATTCTGCGTAACGTCCCTGAACCGCTTAGGATGTTACTTACACTGAGCAATGTAGAAAGTCTTTTCGCTGACGTTATTGAGTCAGCTCAAGAGGAATGATTGTGGAACCTACAGAAATTAAAGCAATTCTTGAAGATGCCTTGTCACTGGACGAAATTCTTGTGAAAGGTGATGGTAGTCATTTTGAAGTGGTTGCTGTGGGTGAATTGTTTGACGGCATGTCGCGTGTGAAAAAGCAGCAAACAATCTATGGACCACTGATGGAACACATCAGAACGAATGCCATACACGCATTAAGCATCAAAGCGTTGACCCCAGCAGAATGGGCACGCGATAAAAAACTGATGCAACCGCTATAAGTCCACGAGGAACAGCATGCAAAAATTCCGTGTCCACGGTGGTGGCCCACTGCGTGGTGAAGTCACTATTTCAGGCGCAAAAAACGCCGCACTTCCTATTCTATTCGCTGCACTGCTTGCTGAAGAGCCCGTAGAAGTTGCGAATGTTCCCAAGCTTCGCGATATCGACACCACGATGGAGCTACTCAGCCGTTTAGGTGCGACAGTCACGCGCAATGGCTCTGTGCATGTAGATGCGAGTGAAATTACTGAGTTTTGTGCACCGTACGATTTGGTAAAAACCATGCGTGCGTCTATTTGGGCTCTGGGTCCTTTGGTTGCACGTTTCGGTAAGGGACAGGTTTCTCTACCGGGTGGTTGTGCGATTGGTGCGCGTCCTGTGGATTTACATATTCACGGTCTGGAGCAACTGGGTGCGAGAATCACCCTCGACGAAGGCTATGTAAAAGCACACGTTGATGGTCGTCTGAAAGGCGCGCATATCGTCATGGATAAAGTGAGCGTTGGTGCCACTGTAACCATCATGTGTGCTGCGACGTTGGCTGAAGGCACGACGGTTATCGAAAACGCCGCACGTGAACCTGAGATTGTTGATTGTGCGAACTTCCTGAACATGCTGGGTGCGAAAGTATCAGGCGCGGGGACAGACAGCATCACGATTGAAGGGGTAGAACGTCTAGGTGGCGGTTACCACGAGGTGGTTGCAGACCGTATCGAAACGGGTACCTTCCTTGTTGCTGCGGCCGTCTCTGGCGGTAAAGTCACGTGCCGAAATACATCAGCAAAGTTGATGGAGTCGGTACTGGCAAAACTCGAAGAAGCGGGTGCATTGGTTGAAACGGGTGAAGATTGGATCTCGCTGGACATGACGGATCGTGAACTGAAAGCAGTCAACATTCGTACGGCGCCACATCCTGGTTTCCCTACGGACATGCAGGCACAGTTCACGCTGTTGAACCTGATGGCGAAAGGCACGGGTATCATCACCGAAACCATTTTCGAAAACCGCTTTATGCATGTGCCTGAGTTACAGCGTATGGGCGCACATGCTGAAATCGAAGGCAACACCGTAGTGTGCGGTGATTGTGACGGCTTGAGCGGTGCACAAGTGATGGCGACAGATCTTCGCGCGTCAGCGAGCCTTGTTATCGCAGGTGCTATTGCTAAAGGTGAAACCATCGTTGATCGTATTTACCACATTGATCGTGGTTATGAGCACATTGAAGGTAAACTGAAAGGTTTGGGTGTGCACATTGAGCGTTTTAGCGAATAAGGCAATCGCCAAACAGAAAAAGGTCACTTCGGTGACCTTTTTTTATATATAGGGTTTCTTTTTATCGGGCGGGATCTTCACCGATAGTAACCATCACTTCGATCGGCTTGCCGTCACGGATGAGTTTGAAAGGAACTTCAGTGCCTGGACGAGTATCAGCAACGATATCAAGCGCATACCTGAAGCTATTGATTGGTTTTCCGTCTATTTCAACGATAAGGTCGTTCACCTTAATGCCTGACTTTTCGGCTGGGCCATCCGGAGCAAGGCTCGCAATTAACACGCCACGGACTTGTTCTGCATCGAGAAGTCTCGCCATGACTTGGTTCACTTCTCGGCCTTCGACACCAAGATAACCGCGAATAACGCGTCCATCTGCAATCAACTTTTGCATGATTTTTACGGTAAGCGTATAGGGAATAGCGAACGAAATACCATAGGTATCAATGTCAGTAGTTTGCTGGAATGAAGCCGTGTTAATGCCTACCAACTCTCCTCGACTATTCACTAACGCACCGCCGGAGTTGCCGCGATTTATAGCTGCGTCCGTTTGAAGAAAATCCTGACGCTGATTAAAACTCATGCCTGGACGACCTGTGGCGGAGATGATGCCAAATGTGGTGGTTTGTCCGAGGTTATAAGGGTTGCCTATCGCCAGTACGATATCCCCAACCGACGGGTCGTAACTGTCATTAAAAGGAATGACAGGCAGATCATCGAGATCAACTTTTACGACAGCGAGATCGGTACGAAGATCTTTCCCCACCAACTGTGCGGTACTGATCCTGCCATCTTGTAAGGCAACAATGATCTGATCAGCGCGAGCCACTACGTGATAGTTCGTCACGATGTAGCCTTTGTCACTCATGATTACGCCAGATCCTAACCCTTCAGCATTCAATTGAAGGCGATTCTCATTGCTGTATCTTCGGGTGTAGATGTTGACGACGGCTGGTGATGCTCGGCGCACGGCGTAATTGTAGGAAAGCAGTGATTCGTTAGTTTCAAACTGAACGAGTGCAACATCAGGGAAGAGTTGGCTGGTTCTCAGAGAGGGAACGGCAAACAACAGAATGACAGCGACAAATACGCCGTAAACTGCTGAACGCGCTAAAAGTGACAGCATGGTCATTCCCTACACCGACTAAAATCCGAGGTGCAAAGCATAGCATTGAAATAGCGACAAGAGTAGAAGAAGAGAGGGAGGATCAGGAACCTAAAATTGATTCAGGTCCCTGATGTGACTTAGGTTATATCAACGGATCACTAAATACATTGAAGCGCCATTTCGTAGGATATTCAGTGCCAGAGCGCTAGGCTTGCTTTCGAGCTCTTTGCGAAGGTCTCCTAGGTTTTTCACCTTGTTTCGGTTAAGACCTACGATGACATCGCCTTCTTTCAGGCCATAGCGTGCAGCCGTGGAATCCTTCTCAACGTTAGAAACGCGAACGCCTTTCACTTTACCTTCAGCATAGTTTTCTAGCTCGGCACCTTTTAGGGCTTCATGCAAAGTTTCCGCTTTGGCTTTGGCCAGCGTTGCTTCTTTGAGCTTTGCCGTGACCGTTTTCTCTTTGCCATCGCGGATAATACCCAGTTTCACGTTCTTGCCAGCCCCAAGGGTGGCAATTTTCGCCCGCAACTCGCCAAATGTGCGAATGTCTTTCCCGTTTACGGATACGATAATGTCGCCAGCTTGAATACCCGCAGCTTGAGCCGCTGAGTCTGGGACGACTTGGCTGACAAAAGCACCATGATTCGTTTCATAGCCAAATGCTTCTGCCAGTTCATTGGTAAGCTCACCGCCTTGCACGCCTAATACGCCACGTTTTACTTCGCCAAACTCAAGGATCTGGTCGACGAGGTTTTTTGCCATGTTGACAGGAATAGCAAAGCCGATGCCGATGTTACCGCCATTCGGACCTAAGATAGCTGTATTGATACCAACCAGCTCACCATTGAGGTTTACCAGCGCACCACCGGAGTTGCCGCTGTTAATAGCAGCGTCCGTTTGAATAAAGTTTTCAAAGTTTTCTAAATTCAGGCCGCTACGGCCAAGTGCAGAAATGATACCGGAAGTCACGGTTTGACCTAGGCCAAATGGATTGCCGATAGCAATGGCGAAATCGCCCACACGCAGATTGTCTGAGTCAGCCAGTTTTATTTCTGTTAATTCATCCGCTTTTTCTAGCTTCAGCAACGCCACATCCGACATGCTGTCACTGCCAATCAGTTCAGCGTCATATTCACGTCCATCGTGTAATTGGACTCGGATCGTATCAGCACCATCGATAACGTGGTGGTTGGTGACGATATACCCTTTGTCGGCATCAATGATGACACCCGATCCCAAACCGCGGAAAGGTCGCTCCTTAACCTGTTCAGATGGAAAATCAGGGCCAAAGAAAAAGCGGAAAGATTCAGGAATACGCTGGGTTGAGGTATGGCTACCTTCTACAGCGATGCTGACGACGGCAGGGCTGACGGTTTCAAGCATGGGTGCCAAACTAGGCAAACTTTCGCCCGCTACAGCACTAGGCAGTGCCGCAGTAGCTGGTAAAGCAGTAATAGTCGTGCTAGCAGCGAGCGCTAATGCACTCAATGTAACTAAAGACGTTCTTTTCATAAACACACTCCCCACAATAGGTACGAAGTAAGAGTGGGGGTTGTGTTAAAAAGTTCAATACCTAAGTGTACCGAAACTGTGACAAAGCTAACTAGCTTTGCTTGTTTGCTCCGCATTTTTCAGCAAACCCGATGCACCATCGGAGTAATCTCGTGGCTGCTCTTGAGATGAAGAATCTTCCGTTACTTCTGAGATTTTGCTGATGCGCTTAGCAAATGGATTGTCTTGTTCTGGCAGGTTTGGCATAAGCTCTGCGGATGTCGAAGCCATGTGTTGATATAGCTTACTGTAGTCGCGAGAGATACTGTCTAACAGTTCGGCACTTTGGGCGAAATAATCAACAAGCTCTTGGCGATATTGCTCCAGCTCGTAGCGTGATTTTTCCAACTCTTTTTTTAGGTCTTTTTGTTGAGCGTTATCGCGCATTGTAAGGCGGGCGATGATGAAGCCAACGACAATGCCGATGATCACAAAAACAAGCGTGTTGATCCAAGCCATAAGTACTCCTTAACTTTCTATAACGGTTTGGATGTAATGCAATTTTTTGCACGCAACGTGTCGAATGAAAAGAAATTGCATACTCCAGAAGGCTCGGTTTTTACTATACATGGCAAAAGATACGCGTGGTACTATTGATTTTGAGAACATAATTGCCACGAGTAAGAGTTGGGTTCAGGGAATGACACCGATAGAGCAATATGAAAAAGATCTACAACGTCCGGATTTTCTTGAGGATGCCTCGCAAAAGCTGGCGGTATTGAAGCTTGAGGATTTGTACCATCGGCTAGTTGCACGGCAACAAGTCGCAAAAGAACCAGAAGGTTTTTTACGGTCTTTGTTTAAGAAACGGAACGAGAGTATCACACCAGAGAAAGGTTTGTATTTCTGGGGTGGCGTTGGTCGAGGGAAAACTTACCTCGTTGATACATTTTTTGAGAGCCTGCCGTTTGATAAAAAACTGCGGATGCATTTTCATCGCTTTATGCACCGTATTCATCACGAACTCAGATTGCTTGATGGCGAGCAAGACCCGCTGCAAAAAATTGCCGACAAGTTAGCCCTGGAAGCTGACATTTTATGTTTCGACGAGTTTTTTGTGTCGGACATTACAGATGCGATGATCTTAGGCACTTTACTTGAGGCCTTATTTGAGCGAGGTATATGCCTTGTGGCAACATCAAACATCGTGCCTGATGAACTCTATCGTAACGGCTTACAGCGAGCCCGTTTTCTTCCCGCCATCGCCCTCATTAACCTACATTGCGATATTGTGAACGTAGATGCGGGCACGGATTACCGTTTGAGAACCTTAGAACAGGCAGAGATCTTTCACTTTCCTCTCGATGAAGTGGCCGAGAGTAATTTAAAAGACTACTTTTACAAGCTTTCCACTGAGCCTTGCTTCGAAGCGCATGACATTGAAGTCAATAATCGAACACTCAGGGCTGAGCGTGAAGCTGAAGGTATTGTCCATTTCGACTTTGCTACCTTGTGTGATGGACCCCGAAGCCAATCTGATTACATTGAAATTGCGCGGCTATATCATACTGTTTTGTTGGCAAATGTACCTCAAATGGGTGCGTCTAAAGACGACGCTGCTCGCCGCTTTATAGCGATGGTGGATGAATTTTACGAAAGGCACGTAAAACTCATCATTTCAGCAGAGGTTTCCCTGCCTTATCTGTACACGGATGGGCGTTTGATGTTTGAGTTCAAGCGTTGCTGCTCGCGGCTTAAAGAGATGCAAAGTCACGATTATCTGGCACTTGAGCATCTTCCCTAGGGGACGAAGCGTATTGATAGTATTGATATTCATCAGTCGGAGAAAAAATCGGGACTTTTTTTGAAAAAAAGGTGATTTTTTCTCCACCCTTCCTTATAATCCTGCGACCCACCGTTACTGTTGAAAGGCGTAAGCCGAGGGTACACCACTCGAAGGGGTGCTGAATGAACTCTTAACAGTGGGAGCAGCAGCTCCTTAAGTGAAATCTAAATTTATCGGGTAATTGTTAGCATGAAAACTTTCGTTGCTAAACCAGAAACTGTAAAACGCGACTGGTACATTGTTGACGCAGAAGGTAAAACTCTGGGTCGTATCGCGACTGAAATCGCATCTCGTCTACGTGGTAAGCATAAGCCGGAGTACACTCCGCACGTTGACACTGGTGACTACATCGTAGTTATCAATGCGGAAAAAGTTACTGTAACTGGCGCAAAAACGACTGACAAGATGTACCATCACCACTCTGGTTACATGGGCGGCATCAAGTCAATCAGCTTCGACAAGCTGATCGCGAAGAAACCAGAAATGATCATTGAATTGGCTGTTAAAGGTATGCTGCCACGCGGTCCTCTAGGTCGTGCAATGTTCCGTAAACTGAAAGTTTACGCGGGCGCACAGCACAAGCACGCGGCACAACAGCCGCAAGTACTGGACATCTAAGAGGATTTAACAATGGCAGAACAATACTACGGCACTGGTCGTCGCAAAAGCTCCGCAGCTCGCGTGTTCATCAAGCCGGGCACCGGTAACATCGTAATCAACAAGCGTTCACTGGAGCAGTACTTCGGTCGCCCAACCGCTCGCATGGTTGTTCAACAACCTCTTGAGCTGGTAGAAATGACTGAGAAACTGGACCTGTACATCACTGTTACTGGTGGTGGCATCTCTGGTCAAGCGGGTGCAATCCGTCACGGTATTACTCGTGCACTGATGCAATACGATGAGACTCTGCGTCCTACTCTTCGTGCAGCTGGCTTCGTCACTCGTGACGCGCGTAAAGTTGAGCGTAAGAAAGTTGGTCTACGCAAAGCACGTCGTCGTCCACAATTCTCTAAGCGTTAATTCGCTTCCGGTTTATCCGGGAATTCTGGTCACGAAAAAGCCTGGCAATTTGCCAGGCTTTTTTATTGCCTATTTCTACCTGTTTTTCCCTTCCCCCAAGGTCGATTCCCTCCATATCTCCGCGTTAATGGCTTTTTGAGGAAATACACTCATTTTTGGCTTTTGGTTAAAAATAACGGTGTATACCTCACATTTGTTACAAAAAGGTAGCTTTATCTTGTCAGGAAGTGGGGTTTTCCTTATCATTTAGGCGACGTGTTCGTAGGTTATTATTGGATAATCGGCGAGAGTTTTACGTAAGTTAGAATTCTTTTTGAGATAGCCGTACGCTCCAGGGACGCATAAGGACAGTTATAAAAATCCATGCGGGAGCACATGGGAGAATGTTGGATGAGCAATGCGCCAGTTAATTCCGGCCGACGTCGTTTCCTGACTTTGTCTACCGCAGTGGTAGGCGGTGTAGGTGCAGTGGCCGTCGCTGTACCGTTTATAAAGTCTTGGAACCCAAGCGCCAAAGCTAAGGCTGCCGGTGCTCCGGTCGAAGTCGATATTAGTAAAATTGAAGAAGGCCAGTTGGTTCGGGTCATATGGCAAGGTAAGCCTGTTTGGATTGTTCGCCGTGGACAGGAGTCGCTAGCGCAATTAGATGAGATTGCCGACAAGCTGCGTGACCCTGAGTCGATAGAACCGCAGCAGCCTGAATATATTAAAAATACCTATCGTTCGATTAAGCCAGAGCTTTTCGTCGCGGTTGGACTTTGTACGCATCTGGGTTGCTCTCCAACCTATCTGCCGGACAGTTTTGGTGAGCAGGTAGAAGGTGTCACGTCAGGCTTTTTCTGCCCATGTCATGGTTCCAAATTTGATATGGCGGGTCGTGTATTCCAAAGTGTTCCTGCACCACTTAATCTTGTTGTCCCTCCATACACGTATCTCAATGATAACCGTATTCTGGTGGGTGCTGATGAGGGGACTGCGTAATGGAAAACTTACTGAACTGGTTTGAGAAACGCCTACCTGTGATGAATGCTTACAAGAAGCATTTGTCCGAATACCCAATGCCTAAAAACTTCAACTTCTGGTACCTGTTTGGCTCATTGGCCATGTTGGTATTGGTAAACCAGCTTTTAACGGGCATTTGGTTAACCATGAGCTACAACCCTTCTGCTGAAGGGGCGTTTGCTTCTATCGAGTACATCATGCGTGATGTGGAATACGGTTGGTTGCTGCGATATATGCACTCCACCGGAGCGTCTGCATTTTTTGTGGTCGTATATCTACACATGTTCCGTGGCCTGATTTATGGTTCTTATCAGAAACCCCGTGAGCTGCTGTGGATCTTCGGTATGCTGATTTTCCTCGCGCTGATGGCTGAAGCGTTTATGGGTTACCTGCTACCTTGGGGGCAAATGTCTTACTGGGGCGCACAGGTCATCATTTCACTGTTTGGTGCAATACCGGTTATCGGTGATGACTTGACCTTGTGGATCCGTGGCGACTATGTTCTGTCCGGTGCTACGCTGAACCGTTTCTTTGCCTTGCATGTTGTTGCGTTGCCTATCGTTATCTTACTGTTGGTTGTGCTACATATTCTTGCTTTGCATGAAGTGGGCTCAAATAACCCTGACGGTATTGATACTAAGCTACCTAAAGGTACAAAAGGCGAAAGCTATCAGACCCAATTCCCATTCCATAAGTACTACACCAAAAAGTACGACATCATTGACTCTGTTCCTTTCCATCCGTATGGGACAGTGAAGGATCTGGTGGGTGTAGGCTTCTTCGGTATTCTGTTCGCGTACGTCATTTTCTTTAATCCAGAGATGGGCGGCTATTTCCTTGAGCCACCTAACTTTGAAGCAGCTAACCCCATTAAAACACCTGAGCACATCGCACCTGTGTGGTACTTTACCCCGTTCTATGCCATCTTGCGCGCAGTTCCGGATAAGCTCGCCGGTGTTGTGTTGATGGGGCTAGCCATCGTTGTTCTCTTCCTGCTGCCATGGCTTGACCGCTGTAAAGTGCGTTCATACCGTTACCGCAGCAAAATCCACTTGGCGAACATTGTTCAGTTCACAATCTCTTTCGTTGCTCTCGGTATTTTGGGGGCGCTACCAGCGACACCAGTTTATACCTTGATGGCCCAGATATTTAGCTTTGGTTACTTCATGTTCTTCGTAGCATTGTTCTTCTACAGCAAAAGCGAAGCAACGAAACCATTACCGGAGAGGGTGAGTTACAAATGAAGAAGTGGATTGTAATGTTTTTTGCTCTGCTGCCTTCTCTGGCGATGGCAGCGGGCTCAAGTGTCCCATTGGATGCAGCGAACAACAATTTGTCAGACAAGGCATCGCTGCAAAACGGTGCCAAGTTGTTCATGAATTACTGTTTTGGTTGCCACGCTACCCAATACCAGCGCTATGAGCGGATCTCCGAAGACTTGGAAATCCCAAAAGAGTTGATGTTGGAAAATTTGGTGTTTGATAGCAATGCCAAAATCGGTGATTTGGTGACAAACGCCATCACTGTGGATGATGCGTCAACCTTCTTTGGTGCGCCTGCACCCGATTTGACACTGGTTGCGCGCGTTCGCGGTACCGATTGGATTTACACCTATTTACGCTCTTTCTACCAAGATGATACGCGTCCTTTTGGCGTGAACAATACCGTCTTCCCAAGTGTGGGTATGCCACATGTACTGGAGGAGCTCCAAGGCACACCGGTTAAGCAATACAAAACCGTATTGGTTGATGGTGAATATGTCGAAGAGTTTTTGGGGATTGAATCCTTAGGTAACGGCGAGCTAAGTCCTGAAGAGTATGACGATGCAGTTCGCGATCTGGTTAACTTCCTTGAATACTCGGGTGAACCGAACAAGCTTGAGCGTCAGCAAATGGGCTACTGGGTTATTGGATTCATCGTGATTTTCTTGATTCTAGCCGTCTTGCTGAAGAAAGAGTATTGGCGAGATGTTCACTGATCGGTTAATCTAGTGAGTTGCTGATCCACAATGGGGGCAGGTGCTCCCATTGTTTTTTCTATAGATGAAATATTCTGGAGGGGTTAATGGCTGTTGCTGCCAATAAACGCTCGGTGATGACGTTGTATTCAGACGCATCAGACATGTATAGCCACCAAGTGCGCATCGTTCTTGCAGAGAAAGGTGTGACCTATGAGATTGAGCTTGTTGATCCAAACAACCTGCCAGAGGATTTACTGGATCTGAATCCGTACAATTCGGTTCCAACGCTGGTTGATCGTGAACTGGCGTTGTACAACGCTAACATCATCATGGAATACCTGGATGAGCGTTTTCCGCACCCACCATTGATGCCTGTATACCCAGTTGCTCGCGGTAACAGTCGTCTGATGATGTACCGTATTGAGCGCAACTGGTACACACTTGCTGAGAAAATCGAAAAAGGCAATGCGGAAGAAGCTGATCGTGCACGTCGTCAACTGCGTGAAGAGCTGTTGGCACTGGCTCCGGTATTTGCTGAATACCCATTCTTCATGAGTGAAGAATTCAGCCTTGTTGATTGCTACCTTTCTCCGCTGCTGTGGCGCCTACCTGTTATGGGTATCGAACTGAGCGGTCCTGGTGCGAAAGAAGTGAAAACCTATATGGCTCGTGTATTTGAACGCGATTCATTCTTGGCTTCACTGACTGAAGCTGAACGTGAAATGCGTCTGGCCCAGTAATGGATGATATTAATCTGACGCCACGTCGCCCGTACTTGCTGCGAGCGTTTCACGACTGGCTGCTGGATAATGATTTAACACCGCATTTGGTGGTTGATGCGACATTGCCCAACGTGAATGTACCGTTTGAGTATGTTCAGGATGGCCAGATTGTATTAAACATAGCTCCACGTGCGGTAGGTAACCTTGAATTGGGTAACGACGAAGTGCGTTTTAATGCGCGCTTTGGTGGTCGTCCGATGACAGTCACGGTTCCTCTTTATGCTGTTGTTGCGGTTTATGCGCGTGAAAACGGTGCGGGAACCATGTTCGAGTCAGAGCCTGCGTATGAAGCGGAGCTTGATGGCATTGAAGTCATTGATGATGAGTCTGAAGCTGTATTAGATGCAGTGGAAGAAACGCTCGATGCTAACGATGCACAACAAGAAGAGGCGCCGGCAAGGCCGAAAGGCAGGCCGACACTTACCGTTGTGAAATAAAAAAAGCAGCCACTAGGCTGCTTTTTTGTTTCTTACCCAAAATACGTCAAGGTGTGGTTTTCATAGGTTTTGGCTCGTAGTACTGAAAGCCTTTTATAACCTGTTTTACACCACTGATATTTCGTGCAATTTCTGTTGCTTCATTGGCTTGTTCATAGGTCACATAACCCAGTAAAAAGACTTCGCTATCTTCAGTAATCACTTTGATATTCACATTATTAAGCTTTTTACTACCAATCAGAGCTGACTTGACTTTGGTGGTCAGCCAGGTGTCTTTGCTGACATCGCCCAGAGAGAGTGGTTGCTTGATGCGGATTTGGTCATAAATCGTATCTACACCCTTTATCTCTCGAATTTTCTGGACCAGTGAGTTTCGCAGCACTTCTGTATTTGCCTGACCGATAAGTAACAGTTTACCGTCATAAGAAACGGCGTTAATGCGTGTATTGCCTTGATAAGGCGCCTTATTGACGACGCCTGCCACTTCCATGGCTAAGTGGGTGTCGTTAAGCTCGGTTTTTGTCGTTCGGGTATCCTGCTCATATATCGTAGAACAAGCACTCAAACCCAATACTGCCACTAGTATAAGTGCTCTTTTCATACGCTATTCTCCGTGAGTTGGGAACAGATGTTGGTCAATCAGATCACACAAGGTATGAAGAGTGACGAGGTGAACTTCCTGCACACGTGCAGTGCGCTGAGAAGGAATACGTATCTCAACATCTTGCTCGCCCAACAGACCTGCCATTTCACCGCCATCTTTGCCAGTGAGCGCAACGATGGTCATATCTCGCGTTACCGCAGCTTCCATTGCCTTAATAATGTCTTTGCTGTTACCACTGGTGGACAGTGCAAGTAACACGTCGCCGCCTTGGCCAAAAGCGCGAACCTGCTTGGAAAAGACTTCATCATGGTGGTAATCATTTGCAACGGCGGTCAGTGTCACGGTGTCGGCAGTGAGAGCCAGTGCAGGAAGGCTAGGTCGCTCGGTTTCGAAACGGTTGAGCAAACAAGAGGCAAAGTGCTGAGCATTCGCTGCTGAGCCACCATTACCACAGCAAAGGATCTTATTGCCATTGAGCAAACACTGCACCATTACCATTGCGGCCTTTGTAATTTGCTCTGGTAAGGCTTCCGCCGCAGCGATTTGTGTTTGAATGCTTTCGGTAAAGCTCTCTCTGATGCTGTCTAGCATTGATTACCCTTCAATAAATATGTTTTTAATCCAGTTTACCGAGTTTACATCGCCTTCAAAAGCGACGATATCAAATCGAAACTCGGTCTGTGTGGCTGACAGTCCTTTTTGCGATAACCACTGGTACGCAGACTTCAGCATTCGTTGTTGTTTTTGGTGGTTAACGGACAAGGCTGCCCCGCCAAATTGGCGGCTTTGACGATACTTTACTTCGACGAACACCAAGCAGCTTCTATCGCGCATGATAAGGTCGAGCTCGCCACGTTTAAATCGTACATTCTTTTCTAGAAACACCAAACCTTGCCGCTCTAGGTAGCGGTAGGCTTGTGTTTCGTAATGATCTCCTGATTGTTTCTTACTTAATCGAAACAATCCCCTGATCTCCGAATTTTGCCCACGATACCGTGCGGTTAACGGTGCAGTAGTCGCCAAGCGTGAGTTCACCCGATTGTCCTTCGAATCGGTACTCTGGTAGCACCTGCATTTGTGGTAGCGCTTCGATCAATGCGTAAGCGTCCATGCCCAGCGCGTATAACCGTGTCATGCCATTGTCCAGATTCGGCCAAAGCTGGTGGAAACGTTCTGATGCAGGGTGGTTTGGTTCAACCAGCAGTGGGACATCGCTAAATTCAATTCCACGCAGCTCTCCAATTTCACCGACGCCTTTTACGCGATTGTTACTGCGTGAACTGGCGTACAGTTTTGGTGGTTGCACATCAGGGTTAATGGCAACCTCGATAAACGGCTTCAGCAATGTTAGTTCACCCGCATTTGCAACAAGGTAAACGGCATCGACGTCGCGACGGCTGCGCTGTTCCGCTTCTAGATCTAGCCCTGTCAGCTGTTTCATCTGTTGGATACGAGCCTGACTCTCTGTTAGACCAAACACGCGTTGCACGGTTTTTTGCATGGCAGCGCGGTTTTTAAAGAACTCTACTTCCGCAGGCTCCCCATTCAATGCTTCCCATTGTTTGGAGAATGCTTCGCTTACGCGTTTCCCAAACCCATTATTAGGTGCGATAACCAATGGATATTTTTGGCCGTTCTGGGCGATGTGTATTGCAGCTTGCTGCGCTTCTTGTTCTGGCGACAGCGTGAAGAAGCAAGCATTGGCTTCCCCGTGTTCTTCGTTGGGGATGTTCAGCGCCAAAGTCGGAAAGCTGTTATGGCTGTCGGCAAGGAAAGATTCAACTTTGTCTTTTTGCAGTGGGCCAATGACAAATTGAACCCCGTCGGCTTGCATGGCGGCAACGATGTCAGTCATCGGTGCCGCATTGGTGTCATAGAACTTCACCGCAGGGGCTTTTTCTCCGGATGTATCATCGAGCAAGCCTTGAACTAAGCCGTTACGAATTGCTTCGCCTTGCGCGGCAAATTTGTCGCTTAACGGGAGCAATACGCCAATGCGCTCAGGGCGAAGAATTTCCATGGCTTGCAGGGTGGCTAAGTCTGTAGGCAAGTAGCGAGATGCCGGGTGATCAGGGTTCGCCGCTAGCCATTCGTTTAGTGCTTCTTGCTGACGTGCAGGGTGGCCGGCATAAGGGCGCAATTGCGTCACAAGGTCAATCCAACCAGTCAGCGTTTGGTTGCCAGCTTTCGATAGCGCATTAAGGTCAGGCAGTGGCATTTGAATCAAGCTTTTCCAGACTTTGTCCCAATTCTTCTGTTTGTCGTAGGTATCGGTCAAATATGGAGATGCTTCGGCCCACGCAAAAACCGCACCGGGTTGGTTACCAAGCTGCTCATAGAGCGCACCTTTAAGTTGGTAGTAGCGTTGATATTGAACAACAGGCAGTTGCCATGTTGGCAGGAAATTGAGGCTATCCAATGCAGCTTGCGGTTGCCCTTTCTTCTCTAACAATACAGCGCGATTGAGTTGCCATTCAGACAATTGAAGCGGAGTCAGCGGAAGCTTCGATAATCTGCCAACCAACACGTCAGCCTGCGCAAATTGATTCTCTTCAATCAAGGCCTTGAGTGCGAGCAAGTACCAGTCGGCTTTTTGTTCACCCGTCGAGGTTTCAGCTTGCAGCAGATAAAATGTCGATGTCTCCCGAGCAGGGGCTGTGATGTCATACTGAGGACCTTGCTCCACTGGAGGCGTCGTCTGACATGCAGAAAGCACCAAAGCCAGCGCGATTGGTGAGAGAAGTCGTGATACACTTTTGCACTTATGGGTTATTTTACGCATGAACATCTTCTGTCCGTAACTTGTTGCCCTCTATATTAATCACCGAAGGGTTGTGAAACAAATGACTGATGAAACTTCAACCATGGTTGACGTCTCAACTTTATATATCGTACCGACACCGATCGGAAACCTTGGTGATATCACTCAACGTGCGCTAGAGATTTTGCAGCATGTTGACATCATCGCTGCCGAGGATACCCGTCATACGGGTAGGCTGCTGTCCCATTTTGGCATCACGACCCGAACTTTTGCTCTGCATGACCATAACGAGCAACAAAAAGCGGATATGTTGATTGAAAAATTGGTCAGCGGGCAGACCATCGCGTTGGTTTCTGATGCGGGCACGCCGTTGATATCAGATCCAGGATACCACTTGGTGACGCGTTGTCGTCAGGCGGGTGTTAAAGTTGTACCACTTCCGGGACCTTGTGCGGTGATCACTGCACTGAGTGCGTCGGGTTTGCCATCAGACCGTTTTAGCTTCGAAGGATTTCTACCACCGAAGAGCAAAGGTCGTCGTGATAAGTTCATGGAAGTTGCAAGTGATCCTCGCACCATGATTTTCTACGAATCCCCGCACCGCATTCTTGATACCTTGGAAGATATGCTGGCTGTGTTGGGCGAAGAGCGACAAGTCGTTTTGGCGCGTGAATTGACAAAAACCTACGAGACAATTCACGGTGCGCCGTTAGGTGAGTTGATTCCATGGCTGAACGAAGACAGTAATCGTATTCGTGGTGAGATGGTGTTGCTTATTGCGGGACACCGAGCGGAAAAAAATGATTTGCCACCAGAAGCGACGAAAGCGGTAACGTTGCTGGCTAAAGAACTTCCGCTGAAAAAAGCAGCAGCTATTGCTGCGGAATTATACGGTGTGAAAAAAAATGCACTGTATAAGTGGGGCTTAGAGAGTTTGGAACAATAAGTTATCGAGTTTAGGCTGGATCCTGCGCGGGGACTTCTATATAATCCGCCGCCTGAGTTGGCTGGGTAACCGCTGCTTCGTTGATGTCCCTCGGGAGACTGACGGGGGGGAGGAAAGTCCGGGCTCCACAGGGCAGGGTGCCAGGTAACGCCTGGGGGGCGCAAGCCTACGACCAGTGCAACAGAGAGCAAACCGCCGATGGCCTCTATGTTCCGCAAGGAGATAGGGGGCACAGGTAAGGGTGAAAGGGTGCGGTAAGAGCGCACCGCGCGACTGGTAACAGTTCGTGGCACGGTAAACTCCACCCGGAGCAAGACCAAATAGGTCCCTATTGGCGCGGCCCGCGTTGGGGACGGGTAGGTTGCTTGAGCCTGTGAGCGATTGCAGGCCTAGACGAATGGTTACCGCCGTTTTACGGTACAGAACCCGGCTTACAGGCCAACTCACTAAATCCTATGGTTATGTTTAGTGATAAACACGACCAAAGAAGGCGAGCATTAGCTCGCCTTCTTTATTTTAGAAACCCCGTATACCACAACGATTTTTTCGTCTCCCACGCCGATTTTTCTAAGAGGTTCTTTTGGTATACAGAAAGTCCTCCCGAAAAAGGATGACGTCTGGTTAAAAAAACAGCGCCGATAATTGGCGGGCAAGCCTTTGATCTAGAATGCAGTTCACAAAATTGTGAACAACATCATCTCTTTACTAAGCTTGACTTTCTTTTTGCCTGCTACGTACACTTCTAAGTGGGAAATAGTGGAAGAAAGTGGTTAATTTTGGGATAAAGAGGGAATAAGTGGTATGTTGAGGGGCGTCAGCGCAATCTCATTCGACACCAAAGGTCGAGTGGCATTACCGAAGCGATATCGAGAAGAACTCGATACGCTCTGTGATGGCGTGTTTGTATGCACCATTGATCATCAGTTACCATGCCTGCTTGTTTATCCATTGCCCGAATGGGAGCGCATTGAAGCCAAATTTTCTCGCCTATCTAGCCTCAATCCGGCAGAGCGCCGATTGCAGCGATTGCTTTTGGGCCATGCCTTTGAGTGTGAGATGGACGCACAAGGTCGACTCTTAATTTCTCCAACGCTTCGTGACTATGCGGGGCTGAGTGGGAAAGCCATGCTGGTTGGACAGTTGAACAAATTTGAATTGTGGAACAGCGATAAATGGCAGCAACAGATAGACCAAGATATTCAACTTCAAGCGGAATCAGCAGAAGCATTGAGCGAGCGGCTCAGTAACTTCTCGCTATAGGTACCCAAGATTATGTCAGAGCAGTTCTCACACATTTCCGTCCTTCTCCATGAATCTATCGAAGGGTTAGCCCTTAAACCCGATGGAATTTATGTTGATGGCACCTTTGGCCGTGGCGGCCACTCACGCGAGATTTTATCGCGATTGGGTGAAAATGGCCGTCTTTACGGTATTGATCGCGACCCTCAAGCGATTGCCGAAGCGGCAACAATCGATGACCCTCGATTCAATATCATTCAAGGTCCTTTCTCTGGTATTCAGCAATATGTTGAAGAGCTAGGTTTGAGTGGCCAGATCAATGGTGTTTTATTCGACCTAGGCGTTTCATCACCTCAGCTTGATGATGCAGAACGTGGTTTCAGCTTTATGCGTGACGGCCCGTTGGACATGCGCATGGATCCAACATCCGGTGTTTCAGCGGCACAATGGCTTCAAGAAGCTGACGCAGATGATATTGCGTGGGTGCTCAAAGTATTTGGTGAAGAGCGTTTCGCTAAGCGTATTGCTCGCGCCATTGTTGAACATCGTGAAGATGAAGAAAAAGAACCACTGACCCGCACATTGCAACTGGCCAAGCTGATTGCCAATGTCGCGCCATCACGAGACAGAAAAAAACACCCAGCGACCCGCAGCTTCCAAGCCATTCGTATTTATATCAACAGCGAGTTGGATGAAATAGAAACCGCGTTGCAGGGGGCGTTGAACATCCTTGCACCGGAAGGGCGTTTATCGGTGATTAGCTTCCATTCACTGGAAGACCGCTTGGTGAAGCAATTCATTCGTAAGCAAAGCAAGGGGCCCGCTGTGCCTCATGGGTTGCCTCTGACGGAAGAGCAAATCAGAGCACTGGGCAGTGCCAATATGAAGCCAGTGGGCAAAGCACTGAAGCCAACTGATTTGGAAGTCACTGACAATACTCGTTCTCGTAGCTCTGTGTTGCGAGTGGCCGAAAAGCTAGGTGACTAATGGCGCAGTCACCAGGATTTACAAAACAGATTATTCGGGACTTGACCTCTGTGGGTCGAGTCCCGTTGTTCTTATTGTTTCTGGTCCTGTTGTCAGCGTTGGCTGTGGTGTATGTCACACAACAAACGCGTTCAGTGATTGCGCTTCAAGATCAGCTTTTAATTGAACGCGAGCGTCTTGATGTTGAATGGCGCAATCAAATTTTGGAAGAACATGCGCTGTCGGAACATAGCAGGATAGAAGAAATGGCGAGACGAGATCAGGACATGATTCGTCCCGACAATAATCGCGAAATCATAGTGAGCCAATAGTGATTAAGGGAAAAAACAAACCTAAAAATCCTCGGGCGACAAAAAAGGTGCCAACACTGATCAAATGGCGCTTCGTGATGGTTTGCATCTGCATTTCTTTGGCTTTGTTCGGGCTGATAGCACGCGCGGCCTACATTCAAGTGATCGAACCTGATCGCCTTCGTTATGAAGGCGATTTGCGTTCTGTCCGCGTTAAAGCTCTCCCTTCCTCTAGAGGCATGATTTCTGACCGAAATGGCGAGCCATTAGCCGTGAGTGTACCGGTTCAGGCGGTGTATGTTGACCCCGTTACTGTCTTTAAAAACGGTGGTTTGGCGGAAAAAGATCGTTGGTACGCATTGGCAGATGTGCTTGGGCTTGATCGTCAAGAGATGCTGGCACGCATCGACAAGAACAAGAAAAAGCGTTTTATCTATCTTCAGCGCCAAGTTGGCCCTGCAATGTCTGAATACGTGAAAAGCCTCAAACTGCCGGGAATTGGTCTGAACGATGAGTCTCGTCGCTTTTATCCTACCGGTGAGGTTAGTGCTCACTTAGTTGGGGTGACAGGCATCGACGGACGCGGCCTAGAAGGCATTGAGCGCGGTTATGATGGTTGGCTGAGTGGCGAACCGGGGCGACGAACGGTGCGCAAAGATCGCTATGGTCGTGTCGTTGAGAACATCTCTCTGGAAGCCAAAGAAGAAGGCAAGCCTCTTGAACTGAGTATCGATCAGCGCCTGCAGGCCATTTCCTATCGCGCGATCAAACAAGCGGTCGCAGATTACCGCGCTACCTCTGGTTCCCTGGTTATGGTGGATGTGCGAACTGGTGAGGTGCTGGCTATGGTCAATGCTCCCTCGTACAACCCGAATAATCGCTCCGATCTGAAAAGTTTTAAAATGCGTAACCGTGCCATCACGGACGTCTTTGAACCCGGCTCGACGATTAAACCGCTGGTGGTACTGGCTGCGCTCGAAAACGGCGTAGCCGATGAACACACCATTATCGATACTGGTAACGGTATTATGTCGATTGGTGGGGCGCGTGTTCGAGACTCTTCTAAGGTCGGAAAAGCCGATCTTCGTAAAATCCTGAAAAAGTCGAGCAACATTGGCGTCAGTAAATTGTCTTTATCTATGCCAGTGGAAGCGTTGCTGGGATTATACAGCAGCTTCGGCATAGGTGATGCAACGGGTGTGAATCTGATTGGTGAATCGTTTGGCCTATACCCCAACCGTCGTCGTTGGTCTGACTTTGAACGTGCCACGCTTGCCTTTGGTTACGGTTTATCCATTACCCCTGCACAGTTGGTACGTGCTTATGCCACGTTAGGAAGCATGGGCGTGAATCGACCGCTCTCTATTTTGAAAACGGAAGCTGTCGTACCTGGCAAGCAAGTCGCTTCGCGTGAAAATGCCCGCAAGGTGCTGGATATGCTGGAATCAGTGACGGAAACGGGCGGAACCGCACACCGTGCGGCAGTGCCGGGTTATCGCGTCGGCGCAAAAACGGGGACGGCAAAAGTTGCCGTAGCGGGTGGCTATGGTGATGAATACATTGGATACACGGCGGGGATTGCACCGATCAGCGACCCACGCATAGCCTTGGTGGTGGTTATCAATGAACCGCAAGGTGATAAATATTACGGGGGCCAAGTTGCGGCACCTGTCTTTTCTGAAGTGATGAAAAGCGCATTACAGATTTTAAATATTGCACCGGATGCGGAGCAGTCCCAGTTACAACTTGCTAATACAAACAGGCAGAACTGATGCCGAATACAAGTCTTAAAAATCTTTTGGCACCCTGGTATCAACTAGAACAGGATGTCGTTATCTCAGGGCTGAAATTAGACAATCGTCATATTCAGGCTGGAGATGTTTTTGTTGCCGTTCAAGGGCACGCGTTAGATGCGCGTCGGTTTATTTCAGACGCAATTGCTGCGGGGGCTGTTGCCGTTATCGCTGACGATGGCGATACCAATGCCCAGTTCAGCCTTGAAATGCACAGCAATGTCCCCGTTATTGCTTTTCCGCATTTGAAATCCACGCTTTCTGAAATATCTGCGCGCTATTTTCAACAGCCAAGTCAGGCGATGACCGTGATTGGTGTGACAGGGACGAACGGTAAAACAACCATTAGCCAGCTTGTGGCGCAGTGGATTGATTTACTCGGTGGCAAAGCGGCAGTGATGGGGACAACAGGTAACGGTTTTTTATCTTCTCTTGAGCCAGCCCCCAACACAACGGGTAGTGCTGTGGATATTCAGGAACAACTAGCCCGCTTTTACATTGAAGATGCCTCTCACGTTGCAATGGAAGTCTCTTCCCACGGATTGGTGCAAGATCGCGTGAAAGCGGTGGCATTCGATGCGGCGATATTCACTAACCTTAGCCGTGATCACCTTGACTACCATGGCACCATGGAAGCGTATGCCGATGCTAAATTACGTCTATTCACGCACTATGGAACACCCGTATCTGTTATCAATGCGGATGACGGCGTCGGTGCTGACTGGCTCAAAAGCATGCCAGAAGCCATTGCAGTGTCGATGTCGCCAGAAGGTGTTGCCTTTCATCAGGGCCGCAAGCTTTGGCTGACTCACGTTGACTATGCAACCAGCGGTGTGAGTATTGTGTTTGATTCTCTCTGGGGGCAAGGGCATTTCACCGCACCGCTTGTGGGCGAGTTTAATGTCATGAACTTGCTATTGAGTCTGGCAACCCTGTTGGGGTTGGGATATGACAAAGCGGCATTGATGGCCTCAGCATCACAACTTCAGGCCGTTATTGGTCGTATGGAAGTTTTTCATCACCCTGACAAACCTATGATGGTGGTGGATTATGCTCACACTCCCGATGCGCTAGAGAAGGCACTCCATGCTTTGCGTCGGCATTGTGAATCAAAGCTTTGGTGTGTTTTCGGTTGTGGTGGTGATCGCGATACAGGCAAACGCCCTATGATGGCAGAGATTGCTGAACGCCTTGCGGACAACGCTATTGTGACTGACGATAATCCGCGCTCAGAATCACCACAGATTATCGTTGGAGACATGTTGAAAGGCATGGCGAACCCAGAAAGCGCCATTGTACTTCATGATCGCGCTGAAGCGTGCCGTTACGCCTATGAGCATGCATCGAAAGATGACGTGATTTTGGTTGCAGGCAAGGGACACGAAGATTATCAGGTTCTTGCCTCAGGCACTGTTCACTATTCAGATCGTGAAACCGTACAAGCACTGCTGGAGGGAGAAGTATGATTCCAGTTTCATTGAGCACACTGCGAGACGTGCTAAAAGCAGATCTTGTTGGCCAAGACGTAGCGATCGATGCGGTTTCAACGGATACCCGCACATTGGGTGACGGTGCTCTGTTTGTTTCGCTCATTGGCGAGCGATTTGATGCACACGATTTTGTCGAAACAGCGAAAAACAATGGCGCTTCAGCCCTGCTTGTTTCGAAGCCTATAGAGATTGATTTACCTCAGTTGGTGGTAGAAAACACCACCCTGGCACTGGGGCAGCTCGGTGCGTGGGTGAAATCACAGTGCAATGTGATGACCATTGCACTGACAGGCAGTTGTGGCAAAACCACTGTCAAAGAGATGCTGGCTGCCATTTTGTCGCGTAAAGGACAGACCCTTTATACCGCAGGCAATTTTAATAACGACATCGGTGTGCCATTGACCTTGCTGCGTTTACAGCCTTCAGACGATTTTGCTGTGATGGAGCTTGGGGCGAACCACGCCGGAGAAATTGCGTATACCACGCAACTGGTAAAACCTGACATCGCTTTAGTGACCAATCTTGCCGCGGCGCATTTAGAAGGATTCGGCTCTTTAGCCGGTGTGGCTAAGGCTAAAGGCGAGATTTATGAAGGTCTTGCGTCTGGTGCTGTCGCCATTGTGAACTTGGACAGTAACGGTGGTGATGCATGGACATCGGTGTTGGCGGATAAACGCGTTCAAACCATGACAGTGAGCGATGTGTCTGCTGATTATCATGCCAAGAATATTCAACCCCTTGAGTCCGGTTGTTATACCTTCGAATTGGTAACGCCTCTTGGTGAATTCCCGGTTTCACTTAGCCTGCCGGGCGAGCATAACGTGGCGAACGCGGTGTTGGCTGCGATGACAGCAATGAATATCGACGGTATTACCATTGACGATGTCATTGAGGGTCTGGCGTCAGTTTTGCCTGTGAAAGGGCGCGGTGCCATTAGTTTTCCCCGTCCAAATCTTCGATTGATCGATGACAGTTACAACGCCAGCCTTGCAGCAATGAAAGCGGCAGTTGATCTACTAGACGGTTTTGACGGTGAAAAAGTGATTGTACTTGCGGACATGGGGGAAATGGGTGAACACTCGGCCTCGGTGCACCAAGACTTAGCGGATCACTTATCAAAAGCATCGATTCAAACCATCATTACCCATGGGTCAGCAAGTGTCGTGATAAGCGCACAGTGTGGTGGCCAGCATTTCGAGAAAAAAGACGCATTGATTGCGCATGTAGTAGAGCTCATGAAAACAAAATCTGAAGTTTCCGTGCTGGTGAAAGGTGCCAACGGAATGAAAATGTGGGAAGTGGTTTCAGCCATCGAGGAGGCAGAAAAATGCTAGATTGGCTTTCAGATCTTCTGACACAACATTTTTCCTTTTTCCGTCTGTTCGATTACCTGACGTTCCGTGCGATCTTGAGTGTGCTAACTGCTCTTTTACTCTCCCTTTGGATGGGCCCACGCCTTATCGCACGTCTTCAAATGCTGCAAATTGGTCAGGTTGTTCGTAACGAAGGCCCGGAGTCTCACTTTAGTAAGCGCGGTACCCCGACGATGGGCGGGATCATGATCCTGACAGCGATCACCGTGACTGTGTTGCTTTGGGCTGATTTGTCGAATCCATATGTGTGGGCGGTACTGTTCGTGACTTTAGGTTATGGCGCCATAGGCTTCGTTGATGACTACCGCAAAGTAGTGCGCAAAAACACCGATGGCCTTATCGCACGTTGGAAATATTTCTGGCAATCCGCTATTGCATTGGTTGTGGCGTTTGCACTGTATGCCCATGGCAAGGACACTGCAGCGACACAATTAGTGGTGCCTTTTTTCAAAGATATCATGCCGCAATTGGGCCTCTTCTATGTGGCTTTCACTTACTTCGTTATTGTCGGGACCAGTAACGCGGTCAACCTGACAGACGGGCTGGATGGCTTAGCCATTATGCCGACAGTTATGGTAGCAAGCGGCTTTGCGTTTATTGCGTGGGCAACGGGTAACGTCAACTTCGCTGAATATCTGCACATTCCTTACATTAAAGACGCAAGTGAATTGGTTGTCGTGTGTGCGGCGATTGTAGGCGCGGGTCTTGGTTTCCTCTGGTTTAACACTTATCCCGCTCAAGTTTTTATGGGCGATGTAGGCTCATTGGCTCTGGGCGGTGCGCTGGGTACTATCGCGGTGCTGGTTCGCCAGGAGTTTTTGTTGGTGATCATGGGCGGTGTCTTCGTGATGGAAACCCTGTCTGTGATCCTGCAGGTAGGTTCGTACAAGCTGCGTGGACAACGCATTTTCCGTATGGCGCCTATCCACCATCATTACGAATTAAAAGGTTGGCCGGAGCCGCGCGTGATTGTGCGTTTCTGGATTATTACCTTGATGCTGGTTCTTGCGGGACTGGCAACGCTGAAGGTGCGCTAAATGAACGTGATTGCCGCAACAAAAAACATTGTGGTAATAGGGCTCGGTATGACCGGGCTCTCCGTCGTTAAGCATCTAGTGAATAAGGCTGACGGCGCGACCATTCGTGTCATTGATACGCGTGTGAACCCTCCCGGTGCCGAGCAATTACCAGCGGCGGTTGAGCTTCACGCTGGTGGCTGGAACATGGCTTGGCTCCTGAGTGCCGACCAAATTGTAGCTAGCCCGGGCATTGCACTCGCGACGCCAGAGCTTCGAGACGCAGCCGATCAAGGCATCGAAATTGTCGGTGACATTGAACTGTTTGCAAGAGACGTGTCAGCCCCTGTGCTTGGTATTACTGGCTCAAACGGCAAGAGTACAGTAACCAGTTTGCTTGGTGAGATGGCGAAAGCTGACGCTGTGAACGTCGGTGTTGGCGGCAATATTGGCTTTGCGGCATTAGATATGCTGGCCAGCAACCACGCGCTTTACGTGCTAGAGCTATCCAGCTTCCAGCTGGAGACGACCTCATCACTGAATATGGCCGCTGCGGTTTTCCTTAACCTGTCTGAAGATCACATGGATCGCTATGACGGTATGGAAAATTACCGCCAAGCGAAACTGCGTATCTTCGATCAGACCCAACTGGCGGTTTGGAATCAAGATGACGTGCAGACCAAAGCTCCGTCTTCAGTAGCAGCTGAGAGTTTTGGCTTTTCCGAAGGTGATTACACACTCACGCCACTCGATGGCGAAGAGTGGTTGACGGCAAAGGGCGAGCACGTGATGGCCGTGTCTGACATTGCACTGGTAGGTCGTCACAATGTGGCAAACTGTTTGGCCGCGATGGCGCTGGCTGACGCTGCAGGCGTATCTCGTAACGCACAACGTGCGGCAATGCGTGAATACACAGGCTTACCACACCGCTGCCAGCAAGTGATTAAACACGATGGCGTGCTTTGGGTGAATGACTCGAAAGCAACCAACTCTGCAAGCACCTTGGCTGCACTTGATGGGCTGCAACTGACGGGTAAATTACACCTTCTGGTCGGTGGCGATGGAAAAGGTGCTGAGTTTTCTTCTTTGAAGCCTGCGCTTGATAAGCTCGATATCGCGCTTTACTGCTATGGCCGTGACGGCGATGCGTTTACCTCGCTGGTGGCTGAACCGATCGTTGTTGAGACCATGCAGCAAGCCATGGATATCGCGGCTGAAACTTCGAATGCGGGCGATATGGTGCTTCTTTCTCCCGCGTGTGCAAGCTTCGATCAATTTCCGAATTTTATGGTGCGTGGAGAGATCTTTTCTGCGTATGCCAAAGAAATCGCAATACGCCATTCTGAGGAGAGAATCTCAGGATGATGGGAATCAAGTGGGAAGACATCAATGTCTGGCGGTGGGCAACGAAGCCGTCGCCAACCGCTTTGTATGACCGCCAACTGGTGTGGCTTTCTTTCGGGTTGATGATGGTGGGCCTGATCATGGTGTCATCCGCATCCATCCCTGTGTCGACGCGTTTGGTGGATCAGCCGTTCTACTTTGCAATGCGACAGGGTATCTACCTGTTTGGTGCCGTCATTATGGCGGGGTTCGCCATGCAAATCCCGCTGTCCCGCTGGCAGCAGCTAAGTATCCCTATGCTGCTTGTTTCTTTGTTTCTGTTGTTTGCTGTCCTGTTTGTGGGGCGTTCTGTTAACGGTGCCGTGCGTTGGCTGCCGTTGGGTGTCATTAACCTTCAGCCTGCGGAAGTCGCAAAACTCTCTCTTTTTCTGTTCATCTCTGGCTATCTTGTTCGTCGGCAAGGTGAAGTCAGAGAGAGTTTCCGAGGCTTTTTCAAGCCTCTCGCCGTGTTAGTTGTCATCGCAGTTTTGTTGCTGGCTCAGCCGGACTTGGGTTCGGTCATCGTCATGTTCGTGACCACGGTAGGCATGCTATTTATCGCAGGTGCAAAGTTATGGCAGTTTGGCGCATTGCTTGCAACCGGACTGGGACTGGTGGGGGCATTGATCCTTGCAGAGCCTTACCGTGTCGCGCGTGTCACGTCATTTCTTGACCCTTGGGAAGACCCTTTTGGTAAAGGTTACCAGTTGACCCAATCTCTGATGGCCTTTGGCCGCGGTGATTGGTGGGGGCAAGGCCTTGGGAACTCCATTCAGAAATTGGAATATTTGCCGGAAGCACACACGGACTTTGTCGTCGCGGTATTGGCGGAAGAGTTGGGGTTGGTTGGTGTAACTCTGGTTCTACTCATGGTGTTTGCCTTGGTGTTCCGGGCGCTATTTATTGGTAAGCGTTGCCTTGAAAATGAACAACTTTTTGGTGGTTACCTGGCGTTTGGTATCGGTATTTGGTTTGCGTTTCAGGCTTTGGTCAATGTGGGTGCTGCCGCCGGCATTATGCCAACGAAAGGTTTGACGTTGCCGCTGGTGAGTTACGGTGGCTCTAGTCTATTTGTTATGTCTACTGCGGTTGCGTTGTTGTTGAGGATCGATCACGAATACCGATTAGAAACCTCGCAAGCGCACCAGCGAATTGTGTCTCATGAAAAACGAAAAAGAACAAAAGAATAAAAAGTTGCTGGTCATGGCGGGTGGCACAGGCGGCCATGTTTTCCCAGGGCTTGCAGTTGCACAGAAACTTCAGCAACAAGGCTGGGAGATCCGGTGGCTGGGCACGGCAGACCGTATGGAAGCGGAACTCGTGCCAAAACATGGCATTGAGATCGATTTTATTCATGTAAAAGGGCTGCGTGGTGCTGGGTTTGCGCGTAAACTGCTTGCCCCTTGGATGATATTCAACGCGGTACTTCAAGCGCGAAAATATATTTTGGCGTGGAGGCCGGATGCCGTTCTTGGCATGGGCGGATACGTGAGTGGCCCGGGTGGTTTGGCCGCATGGCTATGCGGTGTACCCGTTGTACTTCATGAGCAAAACGCAGTAGCGGGGCTGACCAACAGTTGGTTGGCGAAAATTGCAACGCGAGTTTTACAAGCGTTCCCCGGCGCTTTTGTTGATAAAGACGTGGTGGGAAACCCTGTTCGTAAAGATGTATGCGACTTGCCAGCCTCTCCCGCTTACCAAGACGGTGAGCCTCTCAACGTGCTGGTGATGGGAGGAAGCCAAGGGGCGAGAATCCTGAACCATACCGTGCCAGAAGCGATCGCGTTAGTAAAACGTCCGGTTGTTGTGAGACATCAGGCGGGTAAAGGCGCAAAAGATGATACGCAAGAGCGGTATCAGACTGCGGGCGTCGAGCGCGTCGAGGTGACCGAGTTTATTGATAATGTTGCAGCGGCCTATCAATGGGCTGATTTGCTGATTTGCCGCTCGGGTGCATTAACCGTTTCAGAGGTGTCTGTGGCGGGTGTTCCCGCGATATTCGTGCCTTTCATGCACAAAGATCGTCAGCAGGCACTGAATGCTGAGCATCTCGTGGACAGCGGTGCTGCCTTGATGCTAGAACAGCAAGACCTGACAGCACAAAAGCTGGTAGAGATTTTAGAGAAACAGAATTCAACGTCTTTGACTGCGATGTCAGACGCGGCAAGAAAAGCAGCCATTGTAGATGCTGCGGTTCGCGTTGCTGATGTCATCAAAGAAGTCGCAAATTAAGAGAAGAGCGTGATGGGCAAGTTTGATAGTCATCAGTTAGAAAAAATTCGCACCATGGTGCCGGAAATGCGCCGTGTGAAACGTATCCACTTTGTTGGGATTGGCGGTGCAGGGATGTGCGGTATTGCCGAAGTTCTGCTGAATGAAGGCTATGAAATCACGGGATCAGATCTGTCTGAGAATGCGGTTACGCAACGTTTGGAAAGCAAAGGTGCCACGGTCTTTATTGGGCATGCTGAAACCCATGTGGACGGTGCGAGTGTCGTGGTGGTATCCACCGCTATCAAACTTGACAACCCAGAGTTGGTGGCAGCAAAACGTGCTCGCATCCCTGTTGTTCGCCGCGCTGAAATGCTGGCAGAGCTAATGCGTTACCGTCACGGTATTGCTGTCGCAGGAACGCACGGTAAAACCACGACGACAGCGTTGGCCACCTTGATTTATCAAGAAGCAGACTTGGATCCAACCTTCGTGAACGGTGGTCTGGTGAAAAGTGCAGGTACCAATGCTCGTTTGGGATGTAGCCGTTACTTGATTGCAGAAGCGGATGAAAGTGACGCATCTTTCCTCCACCTGCAGCCAATGGTGGCGATTGTCACCAACATCGAAGCAGATCACATGGACACGTACGGTGGTGACTTTAACAACCTGAAACAGACGTTTATCGATTTTCTGCACAAGCTGCCGTTTTATGGCCAAGCTGTTATGTGCATCGACGACCCTGTCGTGCGTGAGCTTATTCCACAGATCGGTCGTCAGGTGATCACCTATGGTTTTGCCGATGATGCCGATGATGCCGATGATGCCGATGTACAGCTCAAGGATTACCGTCAAGAAGGTCAAAAAGGCATTTTCACCATCTTGCGTAAAGACAAGCCTGAGCTTCATATTGAACTGAATATTCCTGGGCGTCACAACGCACTGAATGCGACAGCCGCGGTTGCAGTTGCCACCGAAGACGGTGTTGAAGATGACGCGATCTTGCGGGCGCTGTCAAGTTTTGAAGGCACCGGCCGTCGTTTCGATCAGCTGGGCCTATTCCCTGTCGATGATGGCGAAGTGTTGCTGGTGGATGATTATGGACATCACCCAAGTGAAGTGGACGTAACCATTCAGGCAGCACGTGCGGGTTGGGCTGATAACCGTTTGGTTATGGTATTTCAGCCACACCGATATAGCCGAACGCGTGATTTGTATGATGATTTCGCGAACGTGTTGGAACACGTGGATGTTCTGCTGATGCTGGATGTGTATTCGGCAGGGGAAGCGCCGATTGCAGGCGCTGATGGTCGTAGCTTGTGTCGCACTATTCGTAGCCGAGGCAAGATAGATCCCATTTTTGTGCCGGACGTGGATTCACTACCTGCAGCCCTCGAAGCGGTGATTAAGCCGGGCGATTTGGTGTTGACCCAAGGTGCTGGTGATATCGGTAAAGTGGCCAGAAAACTGGCGGAATTGAAATTGAATAGAAAAGCATTGAGTGAGCAAAGCTAGGAATCAGAATGGGCTTGCAGCACACCTCAACTGGTTGATGTCTAACTTTTAACCTGTTTTTGGTTGTTTTGCATGTATTTGATCTCAGCTTCATCACTTCTGTGTTAAGAAGGGTTGGTGACCTGTCAAACTGACCGTTATAATCGGTCGGCTTTGCAATGAGTAAAGCGGCAGGTTGCCCATCAAGAGCGAGGCAGTTGCCAGATATGACGCAAATGACGGCAGAAGACGTACCGGCTCAACCTTCAATGTTGAAATCGCATTGGGGGGGGCTGGTGTTTTTGGTATTTGTCATTCTAGCTATCGTTTGGTCAATGCTACGCGTACTTGCTTGGATGGGGGATGAACAGCAGTTACCCCTGTCACAGATTGTTGTACAAGGCGAGTTGCAACATGTGTCGCCGACTGACGTGAGAAACGCGGTATTAACTCTGGGTACATTGAAGAGTTTCATGCTGCAAGATGTCGACACCATTCATGGTGCTGTTGCATCACTCCCCTGGGTGGCGAACGTTGCGATTAGAAAGCAATGGCCAGACACATTGAAAGTCAATGTGACGGAATATCAACCTGAAGCGGTCTGGAATGGATCGCAACTTTTAGATATTCATGGGGTGGTCTTTGATGCCAGCCCTGAAGATGTGAAAGACAGACACTTAGTGTCACTTCATGGCCCTGAGGGGAGTGAAGAAGAAGTATTACATGTTTGGCGAGAGCTACGAGACATATTAGCCTCGACAGACTACAAGATTGCTGCGCTCGCTCTGAATGAGCGACGCTCATGGCGAATAGTGACTCGGGACGGTGTGCGTATCGAGTTAGGACGAGAGTCCAGAAACGAAAGATTACAGCGATTTGTCGCGCTGATTAAAGATATCAACGCAACAGGCCGAACCATTCAATACGTGGATTTGCGCTATGACACTGGTGCTGCGGTGGGCTGGAAAGCCCCTGTTCAAGCTGGTGAAGAGTAAACCTGAGAGTAGGTGGGATGAAACAGACAGCTGACAGACCTTTGATAGTAGGGTTAGACATCGGTACTTCTAAAGTATCGGTGGTCGTCAGTGAAGTGCTGCCAGATGGCGCCGTCAATATATTGGGCGTTGGCACCACTCCATCTCAGGGGATGGACAAAGGTGGTGTAAACGATCTTGAATCTGTCGTTAAATCAGTTGAGCGTGCAGTCAATGACGCAGAATTGATGTCAGATTACAAGATACGCTCCGTATTTTTGTCGTTGTCGGGTAAACATATTCACTGCCAGACCGAGCGAGGCATGGGCACTATCTCCGACGAAGAAGTTACGCAAGACGACGTAGATATGGTGATCCACACGGCGAAGTCCGTGAAAATCAGTGATGAGCAGCGTGTACTTCATGTGATCCCACAAGAGTACAAAATTGACTACCAAGAAGGGATAAAGAACCCCGTCGGGTTGTCGGGCGTCCGTATGGAAGCCAGTGTTCATTTGATCACTTGTCATAATGACACCGCCAGAAATATAGAAAAAGCGGTTGAACGTTGTGGTCTTAAAGTTGACCAATTGATTTTCTCGGGGCTTGCAGCCAGTCACGCTGTGATTACAGCGGACGAAAGAGAACTTGGCGTTTGTGTCGTCGATATCGGCGGCGGAACAATGGACATTGCGGTATGGACAGGTGGCGCATTACGTCATGCTGCGGTTATTCCTTATGCCGGCAATGTTGTGACCAGTGATATCGCATATGCCTTCGGTACACCTTTGAGCGATGCTGAAAAGATCAAAGTCAGGTACGGTTGCGCGTTAAGTGAGTTGGTCAATAAAGATGCAAAAGTCAATGTCCCAAGTGTAGGCGGTCGCCCTTCGCGCAGCCTGCAAAGACAGACCTTGGCGGAAGTGATTGAGCCACGCTGCAGCGAATTGTTGGGGTTGGTGCAGCAAGAGCTGGAGCGAGTTCAGGAACGCCTACGTGCACAAGGCGTTAAGCATCAATTAGCAGCAGGCGTTGTTCTGACTGGTGGTGCGGCACAAATGCAAGGGTTAGTGGAATGCGCAGAACGTGTATTCCAGAACCAAGTCCGTGTGGGACTACCTGAGGGAGTCACAGGGTTGACAGATTATGTCAACACTCCTATCCATGCGACAGCGGTTGGTTTGCTGCATTACGGCAAAGATAACCTATTAAACGAAACGAGCGAACCAGAGCCTAAGCGTACTGTATCCGGAATGTTCAGTAAGCTTAGTGGCTGGATCAAGAAAGAATTTTAAACCTGATGCGAACAGGAAAGACGGAGAGAACACATGTTTGAACCGATGATGGAAATGTCCAACGATGCGGTAATTAAAGTCGTTGGTGTTGGCGGCGGCGGTGGTAATGCAGTCGAGCACATGGTACGAGAGTCAATTGAAGGGGTGGAATTCATCACCGTCAACACTGACGCTCAAGCTCTGCGTAAGACAGCTGTTAGCACAGTCATCCAAATTGGTGGTGATATCACGAAAGGCCTAGGTGCTGGTGCAAACCCGCAAGTAGGTCGCGAATCTGCGATGGAAGATCGCGAAGCCATTAAAGCTGAGCTCGAAGGTGCCGATATGGTATTTATCGCAGCAGGTATGGGCGGCGGTACTGGTACTGGTGCAGCTCCTGTTATCGCTGAGATTGCGAAAGAGCTGGGCATTCTTACTGTAGCGGTGGTGACAAAACCATTTAGCTTTGAAGGTAAGAAGCGCATGGTGTTTGCTGAGCAGGGTATTGAAGAGCTTTCTAAGCATGTTGATTCCCTGATCACTATCCCGAACGAGAAATTGCTCAAAGTTCTGGGTCGCGGTATTACGCTTCTGGACGCGTTTGCAAAAGCAAACGATGTGCTGCGTAACGCTGTCCAGGGTATTGCAGAGCTGATTACTCGTCCTGGCCTTATCAACGTCGACTTTGCAGATGTACGCACAGTGATGTCTGAAATGGGTCACGCAATGATGGGTAGCGGTGTAGCAACAGGCGAAGATCGTGCGGAAGAAGCCGCTGAAATGGCGATTTCTAGCCCACTGTTGGAAGACATTGATCTGGCAGGTGCGCGTGGTGTTCTCGTAAATATTACAGCTGGTTTCGATATGAGACTGGATGAATTCGAAACTGTGGGTAACACTATAAAAGCGTTTGCGTCTGACAATGCGACAGTTGTGATCGGAACTTCTATGGACCCTGAGATGTCTGAAGAGTTACGAGTGACGATTGTTGCAACGGGTATTGGCAATGAACGTAAGCCGGATATTACCTTGGTTTCTGGTTCTCAAAAGCCAGCACCAGTGGAAAATAAGGCACAACCTTTGCAGGAAGCTCCTAAGGCGGCAACAAATGTGCCGGTTGGACGTCCAGCAGAGCAGGTAGTTCAGCCACAGACAAACGTTGCGCCGAAACCAAAGCAAGAGCAAGACTACTTAGACATCCCTGCGTTTCTTCGTAAGCAGGCAGACTAACCTAGGCGGTGCTTGGTTTGTGAGCAGCAGCATGTTATCATGCTGCCCGTTTTGCCCTTTGTGACACCGTAATGGGTGATTTGGGGCGCAAAAAATTCAGTTGGGAATGGCAGATGATTAGACAACGAACATTAAAAACTATTGTTCAAACGACCGGAGTCGGCTTGCACTCTGGCCGTAAGGTCACGTTGATCCTGCGCCCGGCAGCAGCTAACACAGGCGTAATCTATCGCCGTACAGACCTTAATCCGCCAGTGGACTTTCCTGCTGATCCGGCGTCTGTTCGCGATACGATGCTGTGTACTGCATTGGTAAACGACGAAGGCGTTCGTATCTCGACTGTTGAGCACTTAAATGCCGCTTTGGCAGGCATGGGTATCGATAACGTTATCGTTGAAGTTGACGCACCAGAAATTCCAATCATGGACGGCAGTGCCAGTCCATTTATCTATCTGTTGCAATCAGCGGGGATTGAAACTCTTAATGCAGCAAAACGTTTTGTTCGTATTAAGAAACCTGTTCGCATCGAAGACGGCGACAAGTGGGCTGAGTTGTTACCTTACGACGGTTTCCGCTTGGATTTCGCTATCGACTTTAATCACCCAGCGATTGAATCAGAACAGCAAAATTTGGTGTTAGACTTTTCTTCTAAGTCGTTTATCAAAGATATTAGCCGCGCACGTACATTTGGCTTTATGCGTGATATTGAATATCTTCAATCACGTAATCTGTGCCTTGGTGGCAGCTTTGACTGTGCAATTGTTTTGGACGACTACCGTATCCTGAACGAAGAAGGCTTGCGTTACGACAATGAGCTAGTGAAACACAAAGTGCTGGACGCGATTGGCGACCTTTACATGTGTGGTCATAACATCATTGGTGAAATGCGTGCATACAAGTCAGGTCACGCGTTGAACAACCAGCTTCTGCGAGCGGTGCTTGCAGACCAAGAAGCGTGGGAGTGGGCAACGTTCGAAAACGAACAGACATTGCCAGTGACGTTTGCACAACCAGGCATGGTACTCGCCTAAGAAAAAACCGGAGTGATAACTCCGGTTTTTTTATGTCTATTGCCCGCTAAAAGCTTACCGTATTCTTCGAATTTACGGGTTCTATGTTTTGTCTGCCAGTGCGGCAATCGCCTCTAGCTTTTTTCGAATCTTCTCAGGTGCGCTTTGCGCAATCGCCTTTAAATACTCTGCAGCGACAGGGCTGACAGGCGGTGTCTTTTCTTTAAATTCTTTAGCTTTTTGCTCTTCCACTTCACGCTTAGCTAATTCTGGGTTCACTTTGATTTCAATTGTCATCAGTGACGGCAGTGTACTTTTACGTAATGAAGACAAAAGCACTTGTCTGTCAAAGTTCAGTCGGTTTGCCCACGAAGAAGAACCACATTCTAAGACCAAAATACCGTCACGAAAATTTGCCACGCGGCAATGTTTCGCCGAATGGGGAGGTAAAAGGGTTTTCACTTGATCATTTAGCTGAGACAGCGCGTGTGCGCGTTGGCGAACTTGCCCTGCTAACCCTTTTTCTAATAGATCTAATGCTGCTTGTGGACGGTGATCTCTCAAAACCAACTCTCTTTAACGTGACTGAATTAAGAGTATCAGTTGATCACGCACCACTCTATCTTTCACGGAGATTTCTCTCTAATTATTTGACGGTGTAAGGCAACGACTGCGCGAAAAGCGAGCATTAAATGCACTATTTCGTAGCAGGGTATTGGACGGGTTCTAATTTTTATTAACAAACCAAGAAGAACGTGTATTACGAGTGGGATGCTTGTGAGATATGGCTTATGATAATCGGCCAACGCGCATAATAAGCGAGAAGAATTGATTCTCAAGCCTTGAAAACATCGTCGTCAGGCACAAGATCAATATTCATAATGAATCGCTAATTCTTCCGAAAGAATTTTGGCAGAGGGATATGCTGAATTTCTCTGCTGCGCAGTATCCAGGCTTTGGCCCTTTTGCTGAAGCTAAAATTATGAGAGAAACGGCAAAGCCATGTTATCGAAGCTAATTACCAAAGTAATCGGAAGCCGCAACGACCGCACCCTGCGTCGTCTTCGCAAAGTCGTCAATGAAATCAATAATCTTGAACCCCAGTTTGAAGCGTATAGTGACGACGAACTGAAAGCCAAAACGGCAGAATACCGTCAACGTATTGAGCAAGGCGAATCGCTGGATGTCATCCTGCCAGAAGCATTTGCTACCGTGCGTGAAGCCTCTAAGCGTGTATACGGCATGCGCCATTTTGATGTGCAGTTGATTGGCGGCATGGTGTTGAACAATGGTCAGATCGCAGAGATGCGTACTGGTGAAGGTAAAACCCTAACGGCAACCCTGCCAGCGTATCTACACGCATTGACAGGCAAAGGCGTTCATATTGTTACCGTGAACGATTATCTGGCCAAGCGTGATGCTGAAACAAACCGCCCTCTATTTGAATTCCTTGATATGACAGTTGGCATCAACGTGCCAAATATGCATCCTCAAGAGAAAAAATCGGCTTACCAAGCGGACATCCTGTACGGCACGAATAACGAATTTGGCTTTGACTACCTGCGTGACAACATGGCATTCCGTGCTGAAGACCGTGTGCAGCGTGAGCGTTACTTTGCCGTTGTCGATGAAGTCGACTCCATCCTTATCGATGAAGCACGTACGCCACTGATTATCTCTGGTCCAGCTGAAGACAGCTCAGACATGTATACCCGTATCAATGCGCTTATCCCGCAATTGGTGCGTCAAGACAAAGAAGACAGTGAAGAATACCGCGGTGACGGTCACTTCACCGTTGATGAAAAATCTAAACAAGCACACCTTACCGAAACGGGTCAGGAGTTTGTTGAAGATTTGCTGAAGAAAAACGGTCTGATGGAAGAGCTTGATACGCTTTATTCTCCGACAAATATTACCTTGCTTCACCATATCAATGCAGCATTGCGTGCACATGTTTTGTTTGAAAAAGACGTCGACTACATCGTGAAAGACGATGAAGTGGTCATCGTTGATGAACACACTGGCCGTACTATGCCGGGTCGTCGTTGGTCTGAAGGTCTTCACCAAGCTGTTGAAGCGAAAGAAGGCGTTAAAATCCAAAACGAAAACCAGACGCTGGCATCGATCACCTTCCAGAACTATTTCCGTTTGTATGACTTACTGTCTGGCATGACCGGTACAGCAGACACAGAAGCATTCGAATTCCAGTCAATTTATGGTCTGGAAACCGTGGTTATTCCAACCAACAAACCAATGGTTCGCGATGACATGGCCGATCAGGTCTACATGACTGAACGTGAGAAATTTGAAGCCATTATTGCGGATATCAAAGAACGCAGTGAAAAAGGTCAGCCATCGCTTGTTGGTACGGTGTCTATCGAGAAATCTGAACTGTTATCAAATGCACTGAAAAAAGCAGGCGTGAAACACTCCGTACTGAACGCGAAATTCCATGCCTCTGAAGCAGATATTATTGCTGAAGCTGGCGCGTTGGGTTCGGTGACTATCGCAACCAACATGGCGGGTCGTGGTACGGATATCGTGTTGGGTGGTAGCTGGCAAACAGACGTCGCTAAGTTGGAAAACCCAACGGAGCAGCAAATTGCAGATATCAAAACGGAATGGCGTGAGCGTCACGAAGCGGTGAAAGCTGCGGGTGGTCTTCATATCATTGGTACTGAGCGTCACGAATCTCGCCGTATCGATAACCAGCTCCGTGGTCGTTCTGGTCGTCAGGGGGACCCGGGTTCAAGCCGTTTCTATTTGTCGATGGAAGACACACTGATGCGCATTTTTGCGTCTGAGCGTGTATCTAACATGATGAAAAAGCTCGGAATGGAAGAAGGTGAGGCGATTGAACACCCTTGGGTGAACAAGGCGATCGAAAACGCACAGCGTAAAGTTGAAGGCCGTAACTTTGATATTCGTAAGCAACTGCTTGAATTCGATGATGTTGCCAATGATCAGCGTAAAGTGGTTTATGAACTGCGTGATGAGTTGATGGATACAAATGACATCAGCGAGATGATTGAACACAACCGCGAAGATATCGTGAGCAGCGTGATTGATCAGTACATTCCGCCTCAATCTCTCGAAGAAATGTGGGATGTGGCAGGTCTGGAAGCGCGCCTTAAAGCGGACTTCGATGTTGATTTGCCACTGCAGCAATGGCTGGATGCAGACGAAAAACTGTACGAAGAGCAACTGCGTGAAAAAATCCAGAACCACATCGTTGACGTGTATCAGTCGAAAGAAGCTGCTGTAGGTGCGGAAACGCTACGTAATTTCGAAAAAGCAGTGATGTTGCAAACGCTCGACACGCTGTGGAAAGAACACTTGGCGGCGATGGATCACCTGCGTCAGGGTATCCACTTGCGTGGCTATGCGCAGAAGAACCCGAAACAGGAATACAAGCGAGAGTCTTTTGAACTGTTTGAAGATATGCTGGGTGCCCTGAAATCAGATGTTGTGACGACATTGAGCAAAGTGCGCGTTCAGCAGCCTGAAGAAGTCGACCGCATGGAAGAGCAACGTCGTGCACACGCAGAAGCGGCAGCACGTCGTCAGCAGATGAGCCACGCAGAAGCAGAAAACCAGTTGGATGACAGCCAAGGCCATGCATCTGACACTGTTGTTCGTGATGGCCGAAAAGTGGGTCGTAATGAGCCATGTCCTTGTGGGTCAGGCAAGAAATTCAAGCAATGCCACGGTAAGATAGACTAACCGAAGGCAGAGATATAAGAGGCCGCAGATTGCGGCCTTTTTTATGGGAAAACGGATTAATGACTAACATAAAACGCATTCATATTGCAGCGGGGATCATCCTGAACCCGACAAAGGATGGGATTTTTATTACTCAGCGCGCCGCGAAAGCCCATAAAGGCGGTTTCTGGGAGTTTGCTGGCGGACAGGTTGAAGCTGGCGAAACCGCGGAGACTGCTGTCATTCGAGAGCTGGATGAGGAAGTCGGGATCTGTGCTACCGGTATCGAACATTTTCTGTCACTATCGCATGACTATCCGGATAAGTGCCTGACTTTCGATTTTTTTTTGATATCAGAATTTCGTGGTGAGCCCTTTGGGAAAGAGGGACAACCGGGACGCTGGGTGAAGATAAAAGAGCTTGGTCTTTTTGAATTTCCCGAGGCAAATGGCCCCGTGCTTGCCAAGCTGAAAGCGATGTTTCTATAAAATACGGGCGGCAAAAGTATTCACTTTGCCGCCCGTAATTATGGATTGGTGTTTTTGAACGGATGGGTGTTATTGATCTTCTGACCAACCATCACTGTCAGACATATCTGGGGCACCAGCAATACGCTTTTCTTCATCGGCCCATTCACCCAGATCGATAAGCTGGCACTTCTTGCTGCAGAACGGGCGATAGGGACTCACGTCGCCCCAAACGACAGGGATGCCACACTGCGGGCACTTAACAATGGTTGGACTTTCTTTGCTCACAGAAACCTCTGTATATTGGTTGTATCTAGCAAACGGCCAGTCGAAGTGACATGGAGTCTGCGATGGTACGGCTTTCGTCAAATGGCATAAAGCGGACAGCAAAGCGCGATTTATGACCCGACACTAACGGGTAGGCATTGTAATCGGGCGATATCTGAATGCGAAGTAAATAGGCGCCATCAACGTCTTGTTGATAAAATCCATTGCTCACGGTGCAAGGTTGCATGACCGTGCTACCTCTGACTAAGCGAAGCCAAAACGTCAGCGCGTCATTTAGTGCATCTAGCGAAGATAGCCAGTGTACCGTATTGGATTGTTGGTGTGCCAATGGCAAACTCAGCCAATGATGAAGGGCAGGTAAGTCAAAGCTACATACTCCCCCTGGGATAGAAAAACGCTGACGAATAGAAGACAGAAACTTATCTTCTTTTAGTTTTTGTCCCAATCGAGGCGTCTGCAGTAATGCTTGTTGTCGTTGACGACTTTCACCCAGCAAGATTTTTAGCTGTTCCACATCAACATGAGGTACATCAAGCCAAGCTTCTAACTTGGCCCGTTGCTTTTCAAGATCTTTAATCAGATCCCCTTTCACTTGAACCTGCTCCAAGATCTCCATCAGATCAAACAGGCTTTTAAAGAACTGAGCCCACTGAGAGGTTTCCGAAACATCGGCCGCACGTTTTACCTGATCTAACAAGTACTCAAGCCGCAAATACACACGGACTTGCTCATTTAAAGGGTGCTCGTAAAGGGTGTCAGTGCTCATGGTGCTCTCAATTTACTGTATTGCCAGTTCAAGGTACTGAGCATGTAATGCGTCGATTTGAGGAATTAGCGCCTCATCATTCCCATCATTGTTCACGATGTCGTCGGCAATTGCTAGTCGCTGCGTGCGGCTCGCTTGCGCATTTAATATATTTTTCACCTGATCGTCACTGATGCCGTCGCGTTTACGTGTGCGCGCAATTTGTGTCTCTTCGGAGACATCAACAACCAGAACACGCTCGCACAGGGACTGAAGCCCGTTTTCAACCAGCAATGGCACCACTAAAAGGCAGTAAGGTGTATCACTCAGTTGTGTTTGCGTGATCATGGCTTCACGAATTTTGGGGTGTAGCAGTGCATTAAGCCACGCTTTGTCCTCAGGGTGTGAAAAAATGTGCTCGCGTAAAGCGCTGCGATTGAGCGTGCCGTCTGACGTGAGAATGTGACGACCAAACTTTTGAGCAATGGCGTTCAGCCCTTCGGTGCCGGGTTCGACAACTTGGCGAGCAATCACGTCGGCATCAATGATATCCATGCCTTTTTCAGCAAACATATTGGCAACCGTGCTTTTTCCGCTGCCGATGCCACCCGTAATGCCAATAACTAACGCCATTTAGTAACCCAGATAAGATGTTAAATACCAATGGATGATCTTATCGCCCCAGAGCAAACCGATCCACCCTGCAATAGCAAGATAGGGGCCAAATGAGAAAGGGGTTTCTTTGCCTGTGCCGTTAATACGCATCAGTGCGATGCCACCGATTGCACCAACGAACGAAGCAAGAAGAATAACCATCGGGAGTGTTTGCCAGCCAAGCCATGCCCCTAATGCGGCAAGGAGTTTGAAATCGCCATACCCCATCCCTTCTTTGCCTGTCAGTATTCTAAAGAGTTGGTAAACACTCCAAAGCGAGAGATAGCCTGCCATGGCGCCAATCACTGCGTCTTCAAGAGACACGGGAGACACACCAACGACGGCTAGCAAAATGCCTGCCCACATAAGAGGTAAGGTCATCTGATCGGGAAGAAGCATGGTGTCCATGTCGATAAAACAGAGCGAGAACAACACAAACGTGGCGAAAATAGCGGCCAGAGACCAATAGGAACCCGTTAGCGTAAATGCGGTTGTTCCCGCTAAAACAGCGGTCAGTAGCTCGATCAATGGATATCGTTTACTTATGGGGGTTTTGCAGTGTCGGCACTTTCCCCCAAGGACTAGCCAGCTTAAAACTGGCACGTTATCGATTGCCGTAACAGGGTGTTGGCAAGCAGGACAGTGAGAACGTGGCAGGCTTAAGTTAAATACTTTACCTTCAGGCGCAGATATTTCGTCAGGGAAACAGTCGTGACATTCTTGTCGCCACTGCCTCTCCATCATCTTTGGCAGTCGGTAAATCACGACATTGAGAAAGCTGCCGACGATTAGGCCAAACACAGAAGCAAATACTACAAAGAGACTCGGAGAGTCAAACAGCCAATTCATCACGATATTCCATGGTTAAGCGTAAACGAGGTAAAGCAAAGGAATATGATAACCAGTTGTGTTCACGCACTCTATGTGAAATCTGAACAAAAAAGAAATCTGAGACGCTGTTTGATTTTTATCCCAATACACTGATCAAATTAAACATTGGTAAATACATCGCAACGACTAAAGAACCAATTAATACACCAAGAACGATGATTATGAGGGGCTCTAGGATTTTTCCTAAGTTATCGACCGTATTATCGACCTCATCCTCATATATCCCCGCGACTTTGTTCAACATGTCATCCAGCGAGCCTGACTCTTCACCGATCATCACCATTTGCGTCATCATGTCAGGGAATTGCCCCGTTTCTTTGATTGAGCGGTGTAGAGGACGTCCCCCAGAAGTTTGCTGATACACGGTTTCAATCACTTTTTGATAATGCAGGTTATTCGCCGTTTTTCCGGCCGCAGCGAGGCCATTTAACAAAGGTATACCTGCGCTGAAGGTGGTGGCGAGGGTACGTGTGAAACGCGCAAGCGTCGCCTTGGTGAGTACGCCCCCAACAATGGGGATATGGAGAGAAAAACGGCTGACCTTGAGTCGAAACGCAGTGCTGCGTTTGTAATACGCGCGAAATAGCAAAGAGGCGATAACGAAAGCAAGGGCTGTGTATAGGCCATAATGTTGAACAAATTCAGAGAGTCCCAGCACTTTTAGCGTAAACCAAGGCAGTTCTGCATTAAAAGAGGCAAACACATCTTTAAACGTCGGGATGACAAATAGCAGCATGCCGATCGTCACAGCTAACACTAAAAACATCACGATGCTGGGGTAAATCATCGCTTTGACCACTTTCGCCCGTGTGGCTTCTTCTTTTTCTCGATAAACACTGATACGCGCGAAAATTTGCTCTAAACGCCCCGTCTGCTCACCGGTTGAGACTAGGTCGCAATAAAACTGGTCGAAAAGGGGGGAGCTGTTTTTCATGGCGATTGCCAGCGAAGCCCCAGCTTCAACGTGGCGATAAATATTGCTGATAATCAGCTTCATTTCCGCTTTCTTTGCACCTGCTTTCAGCAACTGCAAGGTTTCCCCTAGCGGCACGCCAGCTTCTAGCATGGTGGAAATTTGACGACTGAACAGGGTAATGTCTTTTGCTGTTGCCGCATTGCGTCGTTGTACAATTGCTGAAGGGCTACGTCGTTTTATTTTGGAAACTTGCACCCGTTGTTCTGCAAGCGCAATACGTGCTTCCTGTTCGTTAAAAGCCAGTATTTGACCTTTCACTTTTGAGCCTTTGGAGGTCAACCCTCGCCAATGAAAGGCATGAAGTTTCTGTTTGCTTGTCGCCATAATTTAACCTCTAGAGACTGATGACGCGCTGCAATTCTGTCAGGCTGGTAATGCCTTCATTCAGCTTTTCAATGCCCGCTTCTTGAAGCGATAGCGTACCGCTCGATGTGGCAATGTTTTGTAATCGTCCTGGCGTTGCGCCTTGGCCTATTGCTTCAGCAAGCTCGTTATCAATTTTCATTACTTCGTAAATACCCACGCGGCCTAAATATCCGTTGTTGCATCGATCGCAGCCATTGGTTTTAGCAGTGAAAAGACTGTCACGTTTGAGTGAGGGGTAATGGTGCTGGAGTGCCGAGAGTTGTTGGTCGTCGCTAAAGTGTGGCTCTTTACAGTGAACGCAGAGCCGTCTGGCGAGGCGTTGAGCAATGACAAGCGATAAAGACGCCGCAAGATTGTATGGCGCGACGCCCATATTCACGAGCCTGTTTATGCTCTCTACTGCTGAGTTGGTATGCAGTGTCGACAGTACCAAATGCCCGGTTTGTGCCGCTTTAATACCGATTTCAGCCGTTTCTAAATCTCGAATCTCGCCCACCATCACAACATCGGGGTCTTGTCGAAGGAAGGCGCGCAGTGCTTTGGCAAAGTCCAGTCCGATATCGTTGTTAATGTTCACTTGATTGATGCCGGGCAGATTGATTTCGACCGGATTTTCAGCCGTTGAAATATTCCGTTCGTCCGTATTGAGATACTTTAAGCCTGTGTAGAGCGACACTGTTTTGCCACTCCCCGTCGGCCCAGTCATCAATATCATGCCTTGGGGTTTATCCAAGGCTGACAAATAGTCGGCTTTTTGTTTTTCGTTATACCCCAGTTTATCGATGTCCAACCCGACACTGCCGCTATCCAAAATACGCAGTACCACTTTTTCCCCCCACAAGGTAGGCAGGGTGGAGACGCGCATATCTATAGAATTGGTGTTAGATAGCGTGAGCTTAATACGTCCATCTTGCGGCATTCGACGCTCAGCGATATTGAGCTTGGCGAGAATTTTCAACCGGGTTGATAGCCGCCTTGAAATGCCTGCTGGGGGAGAGCTATGAAGCTGCAACATGCCATCCAGACGAAAGCGGATGCGATAGGTGTCTTCAAAGGGTTCGAAGTGAATATCTGAAGCTTGTTTTCTTACAGCATCAAGGATGACTTGCTGAATATAGCGGCTGACTGGGGCTTCATCTGTCGCCAGTTCATCGACATCTTGCGCGTTGTCGAACTCTGCAAGCTCTTCAAGCTCGGAGTCTGAAACCGATGAGGAATCAGGCGTGATGGAAGACAGATTTTTGCCGTAGAGTTTTCGAAGTGCACCTTGTAATTGCTGATGTTCGAGAATCACAGGCTTAATCATTAAACCTGTTGCAAAGCGGAATTCGTCTTGTGCATTTAAATCTGTTGGGTCACTGACGCCGAGATAAAGCATCGCATCCTTGATCAGTAAAGGAAGGACGGTGTGATTGAGGCAGAGTGATTTTTTGTCTAGTTTTTCGCAGGTCGCAACGTATGGGTAGTCTCCAATATTGCTCAAAGGTTCTTTGAAATAGCCGCTGAGTATTTCCGCCAGAGATGCACTGGAAAGGACATGGTTTGCGATAAGGGCATCTGGAGCGGAACGGTTATCAAGCGTCATGGTATTTAAGGCTTGTGTCGCTTGCTCTTGCGAAACCGCTGAACTATGCAGAAGAAGTCTGATCAAGCTGGAATCTAAGGTTTCTGCATTCACAGGGGGAGGTTCCCTTCTCTATATATTGGTATAAGTATTTGGTATTACGTTATTCCTCCAATGTGAAACCATTTCGTTCATAATTCGAGGGAGTTTCGACGAGCGTCATGTCAGATGATGTTTAAGTTGTGCTGCTTTTGCTTTTGCTTTTGCTTTTGCTTTGGTGGGTTGGAGATGACTAAATGGAGGGAGGCTCCCCCCTCCATTTATTTGTGTTATCTAGTCAACGTTTATGGAGCTACGCACCCTTTCAGATCTTCAAGACCTGTTGTGTGGGTACAGGCCCAGCCAGTATTTGATTTAGTGTAAATGATAGTTTTTGTATCTAAAGAAGAAGTCGGGTTGAATGTTAGTGTAAGCGTACCGCCACTAACAAAAGCTTCATCACCTTCACCTGTAATAACTTGGGCCAGCTCCATACCACCTAAAGTAAGCATGTCGGCTTTACCACCCAGATCTGCCCAATCAGTATCCTCCGGAAATACGCCATTTTGCGCAAACGCATCAATATTGACCAACAGTGATTTCATGGTAGCAATGCCCGCCGTCGCATCTGCTTTTTTCGTGTAGTCCTGATACGCAGGCACGGCAATCGCAGTCAGTGCACCAATGATCCCAACAACAATCAACAACTCAATTAAACTAAAACCTTTTTGCTTTCTCATATTCTTCTCTCCTGTTTTTTAATACGCAATGAATTGCGTAAGTGGTTTCAAGATAAGACTGAATATGGCGGAGGAACAGCGGGATTGTGGGGTCTTTCGAGGCGTGGCAGCCTTTCATGTAACAAAAAATGAAGGGGACGAGGAAGAGTGTGACCGTTAGGTGATAATGCAGGCGTATTGCCCGCATTATCAGTAATTTATAGCAATCGTGATTACTTGAAACGCATGGAAAGATCCATGGCATTGATATGCTTTGTTAGTGCCCCGACAGAGATATAATCGACACCTGTATCGGCATAATCGCGAATGGTGTCTAACGCCACGTTACCTGACACTTCCAATGCAATGCGTCCGTTGTTTAGCGTCACGGCATCACGCATCATATCGGTAGTGAAGTTATCCAGCATCACAATGTCTGCACCCGCATCAATCGCTTGTTGTAATTCGTCCAGCGATTCGGTTTCCACTTCAACAGGTTTGCCAGGGTTAAGCTTTTTCGCCGTATCAACGGCTTGCTGGATACCGCCACAGGCGATGATGTGATTTTCTTTAATCAGGTAAGCGTCATACACACCGATGCGATGGTTATAACCACCGCCACAGGCCACCGCGTATTTTAGGGCATTGCGAAGACCCGGGATGGTTTTGCGGGTATCGAGCAAACGCGTCGTCGTCCCTTGCAACTTTTCAACATAGCGCGCAGTTTCGGTTGCACAGCCAGAAAGCGTCTGAATAAAATTCATGGCATTGCGCTCACCTGTCAGCAGGATGCGTGCAGGGCCTTCCAGTTCACACAGCACCTGATTCGGTTCAACCTTGTCACCGTCTTCGACCATCCAGCGAATGCTTACGTCGCCACCAAGTTGACGAAACACTTCATCAGCAAATGCTTTACCACAGAAAACCCCTTTTTCGCGGGTGATGATAGTGGCAGACGCATCGGTGAAAGCGGGGATTAAGCTTGCAGTGATATCTTGAGTGGCATCTAAATAGCCTCCCAAGTCTTCTTTTAAAGTATCTGCAACGCAACGAACGATGTCGCTTTTGAGCATTTCTTTCAGGTTTTCCAGCCGCTTTTGGCTGTCGTGAATGCGCTGTGCGCTGGAGAGTTCTGACATGGTGGTTCCATCACAGGTAAAACGAAAATTCTAACAGGTTAGCCCTGACTACTTTGGCTGCAAGTGTACATGTGAGAGGCAAAGAATGCGAGGCATGTAGCCATGAGGTTGCAAAGTGTTTAAGGCTTAGGTTTTTACGGAAAATGCGGTAAACTGTTGTTTTCCTGATGCTCAAAGGCATTGTGTATGTTAATTATCAGTGATCACATTCTGGACTCGGCTGTTTACCTCCCTTCTCCCCATTTTAATGAACGCCCGGATCCGAAAGATGTGTCATTGCTGGTGATGCACAATATCAGTTTGCCGCCTGGAGAGTTTGGTGGCCCGTATATTGAGCAGTTTTTTCAGGGAAATCTCACCTCTAGAGACCATCCGTATTTTGACGAAATCCGTCACCTCGACGTGTCGGCCCATTGCTTAATTAAACGCGATGGCTGTGTGATGCAATTCGTGCCTTTTGATAAACGCGCCTGGCATGCCGGCGTGTCGTGTTTTGAAGGCCGAGACCAATGCAATGACTATTCGATAGGTATTGAGCTAGAAGGAACGGATGATTTGCCGTATACCGATGAGCAATATCGGGTGCTCGCCTTGGTGACGGCGTCTCTGTTGCATCATTATCCGAAAATGACGGCCTCGCGCATCACGGGTCACGAATTCATAGCACCGAGTAGAAAGACAGATCCTGGGCCGTCATTTAACTGGCAGCGGTATCGACAATCGCTGGATACGAAGGAGATCTGACGATTTAGAACAGCAAACCCTGTAAATGGGAGTTGCCAAAATTCGCGTTTCTGTGAAACGGTGATGAGACTTTGCGTATTTTTCCATCGAAATGAGCAAACAAATTGGTCATACCATTGAGGTTGGATTGATTATTTCGCAAACGACATCTACTTGTAATTTCTATGACTTAAATCAAGTTTACGGTAGACAATAACAACACTATCTGGTAACTTTTTATGTGTTTGGTTATTGGTCTTACCAATTTACAAGACCGATGGATGGGATTAGACGCGCAGGATTTCCGGCGCCAGAAAATAAAGAAAAACGATGGCAATACAACGGATTCGTCAACCCAAACTGTCAGATGTTATAGAGAAAGAGCTGGAAAGCTTGATTCTGGAAGGCACATTGTCACCGGGGCAAAAATTGCCGCCGGAGCGCGAGTTGGCGCTACAATTTGATGTTTCTCGACCTTCGATTCGTGAAGCGATTCAACGACTGGAAGCAAAGAAATTACTCACTCGAAAGCAAGGTGGCGGCACCTTCGTCAGTGAACGCTTGTGGCAGCGTTTCTCTGAACCTTTGATTGAGTTATTGGCAGACCATCCAGAATCTCAACTCGATTTATTAGAATCTCGACACGCACTGGAAGGCATTTCAGCCTATTTTGCTGCATTACGAGGTACAGAAGAAGATTTAAACCGAGTGTGTCAGTGCCACGACCACATTCGGGAAGCTCAGCAACTTGGTGACTTAAAAGCGGAAGCCGCTGCTGTCATGCAATACCTGATCGCCGTAACTGAGGCATCACATAACGTGGTATTGCTGCACATCATGCGCAGCTTGGGACCGTTGCTGGAGCAAAACATTTTACAAAACTTTGAGTTACTAAATCGCCGTAAAGAAGTGGTTGATAAAGTAACCAGACACAGAGCCAATATTGTTCAGGCGATAACTGCAGGGGAGCCCGAAAAGGCCCGTCAGGCATCGCATGCACATTTGGCTTTTATAGAGGAAACCCTACTGGATCTGGGGCGAGAAGAAAGCCGACGTGAGCGCTCGCTTCGCCGGATACAGCAACGCAAGGACGAGTTGGAATAACGCTTCCTGACAGTTCAATTAAGTATTGGAGCTGTCAGGATGCGTTTTTTTCAGCTGCGACAACATTAGTTTTGTACGAGTCAATCAACGAAAGGATAGATCGCCATGTCTGAAGTCATGAAAAATGACGTGGACGCACTTGAGACCCAAGAGTGGTTAGAAGCTCTTGCATCAGTCGTTCGTGAAGAAGGTGTAGAACGTGCCCAATTCCTACTAGAGCAAGTTATGGAAAAGGCACGCCTTGATGGTGTTGATATGCCTACTGGCATCACCACCAACTATGTGAATACCATCCCTGCGGATAAAGAACCAGCATATCCAGGTGGCGTAAACCTGGAACGTCGTATTCGTTCTATCATTCGTTGGAACGCGATCATGATCGTGTTGCGCGCATCTAAGAAAGACTTGGATCTTGGTGGCCACATGGCGTCATATCAGTCTGCTTCTGCTTTCTATGAAGTGTGTTTTAACCATTTCTTCCGTGCGCCTAACGAGGTGGACGGTGGCGACTTGGTTTATTACCAAGGTCACATCTCTCCGGGTATTTACTCGCGTGCATTTGTTGAAGGCCGCTTGACTGAAGAGCAGCTAGATAACTTCCGTCAAGAAGTTGATGGTAAAGGTATCCCTTCATACCCACACCCTAAACTGATGCCTGAGTTCTGGCAGTTCCCGACCGTATCTATGGGGCTGGGTCCGATCTCTGCTATCTATCAAGCTCGCTTCCTGAAATATTTGGAAGGTCGTGGCCTGAAAGAAACCAATGCGCAACGCGTATACGCGTTCTTGGGCGATGGTGAGATGGATGAGCCAGAATCTCGTGGTGCGATCTCGTTCGCCGCGCGTGAAAAACTGGGCAACCTGTGCTTCCTGATTAACTGTAACCTTCAGCGTCTAGACGGCCCTGTAATGGGTAATGGCAAGATCATCCAAGAATTGGAAGGTCTGTTCAAAGGTGCTGGTTGGAACGTTATCAAAGTGGTTTGGGGCAGTGGTTGGGACAAACTTCTTGCGAAAGACACCACAGGTAAGCTTCTTCAGCTGATGAATGAAACTATCGACGGTGACTACCAAACATTTAAGTCTAAAGACGGCGCTTACGTTCGTGAGAACTTCTTTGGCAAATACCCAGAAACAGCGGCGTTAGTTGCTGACATGACGGATGAAGAGATCTTCGCACTGAAGCGCGGTGGTCACGAGTCATCTAAATTGTATGCGGCATTCAAAAATGCACAAGAGAACACAGATCGCCCAACTGTTATCCTAGCTAAAACCGTTAAAGGTTATGGCATGGGTGAAGCAGCAGAAGGCAAAAACATTGCGCACGGCGTGAAGAAAATGGACATGACACATGTTCAGCACCTTCGTGACCGCCTAGGCCTGCAAGATCTTGTTTCTGATGAAGACATGAAAGCACTTCCATACCTGAAGTTGGAAGAAGGCTCTGCAGAATACGAATACATGCACGCTCGTCGTAACGCGCTGCACGGTTACACGCCTAAGCGTTTGCCGAAGTTCACAGAAGAACTTGTTATTCCAGAAGTTGAAGAATTTAAGCCACTGCTTGATGAGCAGAAGCGCGATATCTCAACCACAATGGCGTTTGTTCGTACACTGAACATTCTGCTAAAAAACAAAGGCATTGGTAAGAACATCGTTCCTATCATTGCGGACGAAGCACGTACCTTCGGTATGGAAGGTCTGTTCCGTCAAATCGGTATCTACAACCCGCACGGTCAGGAATACACGCCTGAAGACCGTGGCGTTGTTTCTTACTACAAAGAAGCGACCTCGGGTCAGGTTCTGCAAGAAGGTATCAATGAACTGGGCGCCATGTCTTCATGGGTAGCAGCAGCGACTTCTTACAGCACCAACGATCTGCCAATGATCCCGTTCTACATCTACTACTCTATGTTCGGCTTCCAACGTGTGGGCGATATGGCGTGGATGGCAGGCGACCAACAAGCACGTGGCTTCCTACTGGGCGCAACAGCAGGTCGTACTACCTTGAACGGTGAAGGTCTGCAGCACGAAGATGGTCACAGCCACATTCAGGCGAACACTATCCCGAACTGTATTTCTTACGATCCAACGTTCGCTTACGAGCTAGCGGTTATCATGCAAGACGGTATCCGTCGCATGTACGGTCCTGAACAAGAAAACGTGTTCTACTACCTGACGCTGATGAACGAAAACTACGCAATGCCAGCAATGCCAGAAGGCGCTGAAGAAGGCATTCGTAAGGGTATTTACAAACTTGAGTCTTATGCTGGTGCGAACAAAATTCAGCTGATGAGCTCAGGCACCATCATGAATGAAGTACGCAAAGCCGCTCAAATCCTGAGCGATGAGTACGGTGTTGCTTCTGATGTTTACTCTGTTACCTCATTCAATGAGCTAACGCGTGAAGGTCAAGATGCAGAGCGCTTCAACATGCTGAACCCTAATGCTGAGCCAAAAGTTCCATATATCACTCAAGTGATGGGTTCTGAGCCAGCAATCGCAGTGACTGACTACATGAAGAACTACGCGGAACAAGTGCGTGCGTTCATGCCTTCTGAGTCTTTCAAAGTGCTGGGTACGGATGGCTTTGGCCGTTCAGACAGCCGTGAGAATCTGCGTCGTCACTTCGAAGTGAACGCAGGCTACGTTGTTGTTGCTGCGCTAAGCGAGTTGGCAAAACGCGGTGATATCGAGAAATCTGTTGTGGTTGACGCAATCCAGAAATTCGATATCGATACTCAGAAAGTGAATCCACTGTACGCGTAAGAGGCATAAATCAATGGCAATCGAAATTAATGTACCTGACATCGGTGCCGATGAGGTTGAAGTAACTGAGATCCTCGTTAGCGTTGGTGACAAAGTTGAAGAAGAGCAGTCGCTGATCACCGTTGAAGGTGACAAGGCGTCGATGGAAGTACCTGCATCACAGGCTGGTATCGTAAAAGAAATCAAAATCGCGGAAGGCGACACGGTTTCTACCGGTTCTCTGATCATGATTTTCGAAGCCGAGGGTGCAGCGCAAGCTGCACCTGCTCCTGCGGCAGAAGCAGCTCCAGTAGCAGCTCCAGCTCCAGCAGCAGCGGCATCTGAACTGAAAGAAGTTCACGTTCCAGATATCGGTGGTGACGAAGTAGAAGTTACCGAGATCATGGTTGCGATTGGCGACAGCATCGAAGAAGAGCAATCTCTTCTTACGGTTGAAGGTGACAAGGCTTCGATGGAAGTTCCTGCACCGTTCGCGGGTGTACTGAAAGAAATCAAAGTAGCTGCAGGCGATAAAGTGTCTACTGGCTCTTTGGTTATGATCTTTGAAGTGGCTGGCTCTGGCGCAGCGCCAGTTGCAGCAGCGCCTGCGGCTGAAGCACCAGTTGCTGCGCCAGCAGCGTCTGCAATGAAAGAAGTGCATGTACCTGATATCGGCGGCGACGAAGTTGAAGTTACCGAGATCATGGTTGCAATTGGCGACAGCATTGAAGAAGAGCAATCTTTGATCACTGTTGAAGGTGACAAGGCTTCGATGGAAGTTCCGGCACCGTTCGCAGGTGTACTGAAAGAAATCAAAGTAGCAGCAGGCGATAAAGTGTCTACTGGTTCTCTGATCATGGTCTTCGAAGTGGCGGGTGCAGCACCGGCTCCAGCAGCGGCAGCACCAGTTGCATCTGCACCAGCAGCGGCTCCAGCTCCTGTGGCAGCACAAGCGGCTCCGGTGGCGTCGGGTGATTTCGTTGAGAATGACGAATACTCACATGCATCTCCAGTTGTTCGCCGTCTGGCGCGCGAGTTTGGCGTTAACCTGTCGAAGGTTAAAGGTTCGGGTCGTAAGAGCCGTATCCTGAAAGAAGACGTTCAGAACTACGTGAAAGAGGCGCTTAAGCGCTTGGAATCAGGCGCAGCAGCGTCTGCATCTGGCAAAGGCGATGGCGCAGCATTGGGTCTACTGCCTTGGCCGAAAATTGATTTCAGCAAGTTTGGTGAAACTGAGGTTCAACCTCTGTCACGCATCAAGAAGATTTCTGGCGCGAACCTGCACCGTAACTGGGTAATGATCCCGCACGTTACACAGTGGGATAACGCTGACATCACTGAGCTGGAAGCATTCCGTAAAGAGCAGAACGCGATCGAAGCGAAACGCGATACGGGCATGAAGATCACCCCATTGGTGTTCATCATGAAAGCCGTTGCTAAAGCGCTGGAAGCGTTCCCAACGTTCAACTCTTCTCTGTCTGATGACGGTGAGAGCTTGATTCTGAAGAAATTCGTTAACGTTGGTATTGCGGTAGATACGCCAAATGGTCTAGTTGTTCCTGTCTTTAAAGACGTGAACAAAAAAGGCATTTACGAGCTGTCAGCTGAGCTGATGGAAGTATCGAAAAAAGCACGCGGCGGTAAGCTGACGGCAGCTGACATGCAAGGCGGCTGTTTCACTATCTCTAGCCTGGGTGGCATCGGCGGTACAGCATTCACGCCAATCGTGAATGCACCTGAAGTTGCAATCTTAGGTGTGTCTAAGTCTGAAATGAAGCCAGTGTGGAACGGTAAAGAATTCGCACCACGTCTACAGCTTCCACTGTCACTGTCTTACGATCACCGTGTGATCGATGGTGCTGATGGCGCACGCTTCATTACTTACCTGAACGAGTGTCTGTCAGACATTCGCCGTCTGGTACTGTAAGACAACACCCGATCGGCACTTGTCTGCATAAGACAGGTGCCGATTTGATGTATAGCTCACAGGCTATGGGTTTTTATTTTTCAGCTTGTTAACACGGCTGTAAAATGTTGGACCAACTAAGTGTCTTTCAATAAAAAGCACTTATCGTGAAACAAAACGGAACCAACATAAAAATAATTCTTAGCCTGTCAGGGATATAAGACTACAACGAGGTCAGAATGAGTAAAGAAATCAAAACCCAAGTCGTGGTGCTGGGTTCAGGTCCTGCTGGTTATTCAGCCGCATTCCGTTGCGCGGACTTGGGTCTGGAAACTGTTCTGGTAGAAAAGTACAGCACCTTAGGTGGTGTGTGCCTGAACGTGGGTTGTATTCCATCTAAAGCCCTGCTGCACGTAGCAAAAGTTATTGAAGAAGCCAAAGCGATGGCTGAACACGGTGTTGTTTTTGGTGAGCCAACGACAGACATCAACAAAATTCGCCTTTGGAAAGACAAAGTTGTTACCCAACTGACTGGCGGTCTTGGCGGCATGGCTAAGATGCGTAAAGTGAACGTGGTTAACGGCTACGGTAAATTTACCGGCCCTAACACCATCGTTGTTGAAGGTGCTGATGGTGCAACCACCATTAACTTTGACAACGCGATCATCGCTGCGGGTTCACGCCCAATCGAGTTGCCGTTTATCCCACATGAAGACCCACGTATTTGGGACTCAACTGACGCCCTGGAACTGAAAGAAATTCCAGAGAAGCTGTTGGTTATGGGTGGCGGCATCATCGGCCTAGAAATGGGTACCGTATACGATGCGCTGGGTTCTCAAATTGACGTGGTTGAAATGTTCGACCAAGTTATCCCAGCAGCAGACAAAGACATCGTTAAAGTCTTCACCAAGCGTATCAGCAAGAAGTTTAACTTGATGCTGGAAACCAAAGTTACTGCGGTTGAAGCGAAAGAAGACGGCATCTACGTAACAATGGAAGGCAAGAAAGCACCTGCTGAACCTACTCGTTACGATGCAGTGCTGGTGGCTATCGGCCGTGTACCAAATGGTAAACTGCTGGATGCAGAAAAAGCGGGTATCGAAGTTGATGAGCGTGGCTTTATCAACGTTGATAAACAACTGCGTACCAATGTTGCTCACATCCATGCGATCGGTGACGTTGTTGGCCAACCAATGCTTGCACACAAAGGTGTGCATGAAGGTCACGTAGCAGCAGAAGTTATTGCCGGTAAGAAGCACTACTTCGACCCGAAAGTCATTCCTTCAATCGCGTACACTGAGCCAGAAGTTGCTTGGGTTGGTAAGACCGAGAAAGAAGCGAAAGCAGAAGGTATCAACTACGAAGTTGCGACGTTCCCATGGGCTGCTTCTGGTCGTGCAATCGCCTCTGACTGTTCAGACGGTATGACCAAGATGATCTTCGACAAAGACACGCACCGTGTAATCGGTGGTGCAGTTGTCGGTACTAACGGTGGTGAACTGTTGGGCGAAATCGGTCTGGCGATTGAGATGGGTTGTGATGCAGAAGACATCGCTCTGACCATCCATGCGCACCCAACGTTGCATGAGTCTGTGGGCCTGGCTGCTGAAGTGTTTGAAGGTTCAATCACTGACCTGCCAAACGCAAAGGCTGTGAAAAAGAAGAAGTAACTTCTGACGTTTGAATATGAAAAAGCATCTCCAAGGAGGTGCTTTTTTTATGCCTGTTCCTATGTCAAAGGCCCCGCCTGTTTATTGCCTTGAGGTATGCAGTTAAACGAATGTCCCCTTAGAATCCATGTTACCTCGATTATTTATTCTTCGTTTTTAATGCAACATCATAGTTTTACTAAATTATGTTTTTTATCAATGAGCTAGTGCATTATTATTTCTTTGCTGAACATAGGGCTATTTTGTGAGCTTGTCTCGTCGTGAGTCCTGCAACAATGCGGTTATTTGTTGCTTTTAATTTACCACCACGTTTAAGCCTATGACTGTTCTGCCACCCTCTAGCCGCGAAAACCACGTTTTAACATCCTTTTTATTCCGTCTGCTGAGGGATTTATGCACTTTTTAAATCAATTTTCATTTCGTACGAAGCTCTTTATGCCCGTGGTGTTTGTCAGTATTGTTTTTATGTCGGTATTGGTAATGTCATACCAGACGTTTGGACGACAAGTTTCATTGAATAACGATCTGAACCTCAAGCTCAGACCCACCTATGAAAATGTGGAAGATGCATATCGAGACTTATACCAAGTACTGGGCAGCTTGGAAGGCATGTTGGCAAAAGGGGTCTCTCCTGATGTGGTGGATGCACAGCAATTTGAATTCGAAGACAACGCGCCTAAGGCACTACCGCGCCTAGAAAAGTTCCAAGTATTGATTGATTCGGGTTTGGTCGCCCCTTCTTTGCAGCAAACGCTGGACACGTTAACGTCGCGTGCAGATGCATGGATCTCTGATATTGAAACCCTGATCCGCAATCCTGACGAGGCGCAAGCTAACTACCGCAACCAACAAGTAGAGATAGCGAAAGGCTTTGAGGTCATTCGTGGTGACATCAAGGTACTCGAAAAAGCGATAGCAAAAGCACAAGAAGAGGTTTCGGCTGAAATCCAGTCGTCTACCGCTTTTGCGGAGCGCTTGATCCTTGGTGGCACGCTGACCGCGATTTTGCTCGCTATTCTTGGCTGTATAGCATTGGCTCGCTTATTGTTGAAACCCCTCAGGGAAATGGGCAGTGCGCTGGAAAATATTGCATCAGGTGATGGCGACCTTACACAGCGCTTGGATGTTTATAGCCAAGATGAAGTTGGTCAATTGGGCGCCTCTTTCAATTTGTTCGTCGAAAAGATTCAGAGAAGTATTCAACAAGTTATCGACGCATCGAATCACCTGAATGCGCAAATTAGCCAGATTGAAAAAGCAATCCGTAGCAGTGTTAATCAAACAGAAAGTCAGCAACGTGAAAGTGACATGATTGCAGCGGCTGTGCAGGAGATGAGCGCCAGCAGCACGCAAATCAGTCAGAACGCAACGGACGCAGCAGATGCAACACAGACCGCTACGCAAGAAATTGTGGCAGCGCAAGACAGTGTGGCGAGCACGGTTGGAGCAATGTCTGAGCTAAGAGGTACGATAGACGAATCTCAGGCAATGATCACCGCGTTAAATAATGATGTTGACCGTATCGCCTCAATCATTGATGTGATTCGCGGTATCGCAGAGCAAACTAACCTGCTGGCATTGAATGCTGCGATTGAAGCGGCACGGGCGGGTGAACAGGGGCGTGGTTTTGCTGTAGTCGCGGATGAAGTGAGAATGTTGGCGAACAAAACGCAGCAAAGCACGGAAGAAATCCGCGATATGATTGAGCGCTTGGAAGCGGGTACGAAAAAGGCTGTGTCTTCGATGGATAAAAGCAGTGAAGCGAGCAATGCGACCGTTACACGAGTCCAACAAACATCGGAGTACCTAGATGCAGTGTCCCACATGGTGTTGACAATTAATGACCAAAACAGCCAAGTGGCAGCCGCTTCGGAACAACAAAAAACGGTCTCTGAAGACGTTAACCGAAACATTCATGGCATCGTAGAAAACGGCAAAGCAGTGCACAAACATCTTGGTGATGTTGAACATATCTGTCGTGAACTGGCAGAAAAGAGTAAGCAGTTGGATGATGTTGTCGGTAGTTTTCGCGTCTAACAACACTTAACGGGATGAATGAGAAAGCACTCTGGAAGCAGGGTGCTTTTTTATTGATACAAAACCAGTTTCCTTACCAAATAACGGCTTTCTCTGACCTCAATTTCACCTCTCGATGGTATGGTGATTATCATATTTAAATCAGATGGCTTCGATCGTTAGGGCAGTGTTTCATGGTTTTCAGGATATTTCGTGGTTTTGTAGTCTCTCTAAGTGTACTTTTTTCGGCGGTATTGACCGCTTTACCCGCGGAGAGCCAGGAAACCCCAAATCGTCCAACCGTCGGATTAGTGTTGGGTGGCGGTGGCGCAAAAGGGGCGGCACACGTAGGCGTTTTGCGCGCACTGGAAGAAATGAAAATTCCAGTAGACTACATCGCAGGCACCAGTATGGGGGCCTATGTGGGGGGCTTGTATGCACTCGGCATGTCTGCGGAAGAGATTGAAGTGTTGATGGATCACACTGACTGGAATGCGGGCTATGTAGACCGTGTCTACCGAGGGGATCGTCGAATTCGCGACAAAGAGCACGAAGACCGTTACAACCTCTCTACTAATCTTGGTTTTGATTTAAAAAGCTTAAAAACACCCCAGGGTATTGTTCAGGGTCAGAATATGATCCGTATTCTCCGTGAGTCGACGGGGAATCCCCCAGTATTTTCCTCCTTCAATGAGTTAGTGATCCCGTTTCGTGCCGTCGCAACAGACATAGAGAAACTTCAACCGGTTGTAATTGGTGACGGTCAGTTAACGGAAGCAATGTTGGCGAGTATGGCCGTACCAGGCGCATTGCCTCCGGTTGAAATCCAGGGGCACTACCTTGTTGATGGTGGTCCTGTGAACAATATGCCCGTTGATGTTGCTAAAGCGCTTGGGGCGGATGTTGTCATTGCGGTCGATATCAGCACCGATTACGCCTCAGCCGCAGAGCTTGGATCTTATCTACAGGTCATGAATCAGCTGGTTAACTTTATGGTTCGCAATAGCACTGACGTGCAAATCGGCAATATGACCGACAGCGACATACTGCTGACACCGGATGTTGGGAACATGGAAACGACCGAATTTGACCGTATGCCAGAAGCGTTTGAAAAAGGCTATCAAGTCGCTTTGCAGAACAAAGAAAAACTGACAAAACTGGCACTTACTTCGGGCGAGTATCAACATTATGTCGAGGCAAAACAAGTCAGACGTCGGCAGATGTTGCACGGCGACATGTTATCTATCGATCAGATTGTACTGAATAACGATACTAGCTTTTCCGATGATGTGCTGACTGAAAGGTTAGACTTACAACTGGGTAAAATGAACTCTAAAGAGCTTGAGAAATCCGTTCGTAACCTTTATGCGCTCGACCGCTTTGAAACTGTGCGCTATCACGTTGAGCAGAAAGGCAAAGAGAACGTCTTAGTTGTCGATGTGAAAGAGAAAAATTGGGGGCCAAATTTCGTCGATTTTCGTTTTTCTCTTGAAGACAATTTTGAGTCAGACACCAATTTTTCGGCAGGGTTTAGCATTAATTCTACGGGGCTGACGGAGAATGGTGCTGAGCTTAGAACCACCTTTGAAATAGGGACGGACAAACGCGCGCAAGCCGAGTTTTACTTACCGTTTACCGCTGATCAGTTGTTTTTTGCAGAGGTGTTAGGTGGGTTTGAAGTGCGAGAAAGAAAAGAGTTTTACCGCTCTCCCGAACCAACACTGGAAGAGGTGGATTTCACCTTGTCAACGCGCTACAGCGAAGTGCGGGGGGACATCGGCATTGGATGGCAACCTAAACTCTGGAGTGAGTTTAAGTTGGGTTATCGTTATATCAAAGGTGAGGAAGAATTCTCGGGTGGTTTGTTAGAGCAGAACTACACCCGCGAAATGCCGTATTTTAGCATCACACTCGATACCCTAGATAATCGCGTTTTCCCGAACAGAGGTGGGTATTTCCTTACGTCGCTAGGTTATGCAAGAGATACGTTGAAAGACGACAGTCAATCTTCATCAGAGTCGATGGTGTTTAACAGCACAGGTATTTACGCAGAAACGTGGGGCAAACACACGCTCTACGGGAAAGCCAAATACGGCACCATCAATGAACGTGTTGGCAATGTGCTTATTGAGCCTCATGAACTGGGTGGTTTTTTAAACCTTTCCGGTATACCGAAAGATTCGTTGTGGGCAAACAACATTGCATTTGGAGCGGTCGTTTACCGCTATCGACTTCTGGACAATGACTTTGGTGTATTCACATCACCCGTCTATTTGGGCGCATCACTGGAATATGGTGGAGTGTGGAACAACCCCGATTTTTCGCTTAAAGATGTACCGTTTTGCGCGGCAGGCAGTATATTTGCTGGGGTAGATTCCCCCTTGGGACCGATGATCATCGCCTATGGTCGTACAGAAAACGATCTCGATTCGTTCTATTTTATAGTCGGATCCCAGTTCTAAAGGACAGATTTAGAGAAAGCACAGTGTGCTTTCTCTACAATGAATCGAATGTTTCATTCCATGGCTGGAATTTAATATTTGGTTAAAAAGTGATAACATGCCAGCTTCGTCATGCAGGTACATTAGAAAGATAGTTAGCCCTACACTTCAAACGCGTACCTGTGAACCGAGCTTACTTCCAAGGATGTCTGACCGTGAAGGGCAGACCGTAATATGAGGAAAATGTCGTGCTTGAAGCCTACCGTAAACACGTCGAAGAACGTGCCGCTCAGGGCATCGTCCCTAAACCATTAGACGCGGAACAAACCGCGGGTTTGATCGAACTGCTTAAAAACCCACCTGCTGGTGAAGAAGCGGTACTCGTCGATCTTCTTGAAAACCGTATTCCACCTGGTGTTGATGAAGCCGCGTATGTAAAAGCTGGCTTTCTGTCTGCAGTTGCAAAAGGTGAAGCAAGCTCTCCGCTGGTTAGCAAAGAAAAAGCGGTAGAACTTTTGGGAACGATGCAAGGTGGTTACAACATTGAATCACTGATCGCGCTGCTGGATGATGACGCGCTTGCGCCAATCTCCGCGAAAGCACTTTCTCACACATTATTGATGTTTGATGCTTTCTATGACGTTGAAGAAAAAGCGAAAGCGGGCAATGCGCATGCAAAGCAAGTCATGCAATCTTGGGCCGATGCAGAATGGTTCTTGTCTAAGCCAAACGTGCCTGAGAAAGTCACACTGACCGTATTCAAAGTCACTGGTGAAACCAACACCGATGACTTGTCACCAGCACCTGATGCATGGTCTCGTCCAGATATTCCATTGCACGCATTGGCAATGCTGAAAAATGAACGTGACGGTATTAATCCAGACCAAGCGGGTGTCGTAGGCCCAATCAAACAAATCGAAGCGCTTCAGGAGCAAGGCCACCAACTGGTTTACGTGGGTGACGTTGTTGGTACTGGTTCTTCACGTAAGTCAGCGACTAACTCTGTACTTTGGTTCATGGGAGATGATATCCCGAACGTACCAAACAAGCGTGCAGGTGGCTTCTGTCTGGGTGGTAAGATTGCCCCAATCTTCTTCAATACGATGGAAGATGCTGGTGCACTGCCTATCGAACTTGATGTTTCTAAGCTCGATATGGGTGATGTCATTGACGTTTATCCGTTCAAAGGCGAAGTGCGCAGCAATGCGAGTGACGAACTGCTGTCGACTTTTAAACTGAAAACAGACGTGTTGTACGATGAAGTACGCGCGGGTGGTCGCATTCCATTGATCATCGGTCGTGGTCTGACTGATCGTGCACGCGAAGCGCTGGGTCTGGCACCTTCTGAGGTGTTCCGCCGCCCGCAAGCGGTCGCAGACACAGGTAAAGGCTACACACTCGGCCAAAAAATGGTGGGTAAAGCGTGTGGTGTAGAAGGTATCCGCCCGGGTACTTACTGTGAGCCAAAAATGACGACCGTAGGTTCTCAGGATACCACTGGCCCTATGACCCGTGATGAACTTAAAGACCTTGCATGTCTGGGCTTCTCAGCTGATTTAACCATGCAGTCGTTCTGTCACACTTCCGCGTATCCAAAACCGGTTGACGTTAATACGCATCATACCCTGCCAGATTTCATTATGAACCGTGGCGGTGTTTCTCTGCGTCCGGGTGATGGTGTTATCCACTCATGGCTTAACCGTATGCTACTTCCAGATACAGTTGGTACCGGTGGTGATTCGCATACACGTTTCCCTCTAGGGATTTCGTTCCCAGCAGGTTCTGGCTTGGTTGCGTTTGCGGCAGCAACAGGTGTGATGCCTCTGGACATGCCAGAGTCAATTCTGGTTCGTTTCAAAGGTGAAATGCAACCAGGTATCACTCTGCGCGATCTGGTTCATGCGATCCCTTACTACGGCATCAAACAAGGTCTGTTGACCGTTGAGAAAGCGGGCAAGATCAATGCGTTCTCTGGCCGTATTCTTGAAATTGAAGGTGTTGATCATCTGACCGTTGAGCAGGCGTTCGAACTGTCAGATGCATCGGCAGAGCGTTCTGCTGCTGGCTGTACGGTCAAGCTATCTCAAGAATCTGTTGCTGAGTACCTGTCTTCTAACATCGTGATGTTGAAGTGGATGATCAGCGAAGGTTATGGCGATCGTCGTACCATCGAGCGTCGCATTTCAGCGATGGAAGCGTGGCTTGCGAATCCAGAACTGATGGAAGCAGATAAAGACGCAGAGTACGCAGAGGTGATCGAAATCGATCTGGCTGACATTAAAGAGCCAATTCTGTGTGCGCCAAACGATCCGGATGATGCGCGTTTGCTTTCTGACGTGGCGGGTGACAAGGTTGATGAGGTCTTTATCGGCAGCTGTATGACCAACATTGGTCACTTCCGTGCTGCGGGTAAGCTTTTGGACAAATTCGGCGGTACGTTAGAAACGCGTCTTTGGGTTGCTCCACCAACTAAGATGGACCGCGACCAACTGACCGAAGAAGGCTACTACGGTATCTTTGGTCGTGCGGGTGTGCGTATCGAAACACCGGGATGTTCACTGTGTATGGGTAACCAAGCGCGTGTTGCCGATAAGGCAACGGTTCTGTCTACATCTACACGTAACTTCCCGAACCGTCTGGGTACAGGTGCGAATGTTTACCTGTCTTCTGCGGAATTGGCGTCAGTGGGTGCCATCATTGGTCGCATCCCAACGGTTGAAGAGTATCTGGAATACGCGAAACAAATCGATGCAACCGCAGCCGATACGTATCGCTACCTGAACTTCCACCGCATGGATCAATACACCAAGAAAGCCGATGAAGTGATCGTTCAAACCGCGGTATAACGCAGTTTTCGTCATCGTGTAATATGAAAAAAGCCTCCAAATATGGAGGCTTTTTCGTGTCTATTTATAATGTTTACAGTTTTAAACTCAGCAATCGCGCTACGTTGGCTGCGGTGTTTTCAACATTCACCGCGCCTTCGCGAAGGGCTTCTTCCAGAGAAACCGAACGTGGCACCACGCTGAATACGGCATCGATACCGTGCTCATGTACGATATCAACATCGTTAGACAGGCAGCCCGCAATGCCAATGACTGGCAGGTTGAACTGCTTAGCACAACGCGCCACACCGATTGGCGTTTTACCGTGAACAGTTTGACTGTCCATGCGGCCTTCACCGGTGATCACCAGATCGGCGTCTTTCAGTTGTTCTGACAAATTCACCGCGTCCATTACAATGTTGATGCCAGGACGAAGGTCAGCATTGAAGATACCCATCAACGCTGCTCCCATGCCACCAGCAGCGCCGGCACCCGCATTGTTTTTTACATCACGACCCAGTTGCGCCGCCATTAGATCGGCGTAATGAGACAGGTTTGCGTCCAGCTTCATAACCATGCTTGGTGTCGCGCCTTTCTGCGGGCCGAAGATGGCGGATGCGCCTTTTTCGCCGCACAACGGATTATCCACGTCGCATGCTACTTCAAGCTTAATGTCTTTCAGTAGTGCATCTATTTGTGAGCAGTCAATGGTGTATAAGGTTTCTAGTGCGCCCCCGCCGTGGCCAATACTTTTGCCCTCTTTATCCAGCAGTTTCACACCCAGAGCTTGCGCCATACCTGCGCCGCCGTCGTTGGTTGAACTGCCACCGATACCAACAATCAGATGTTTAGCACCGTACTCTATTGCGGCTTTGATCAGTTCACCTGTACCAAAACTGGTGGTGATCAACGGGTTGCGCTGAGAAGGTGGAACCAGATGTAAGCCTGATGCCGCAGCCATTTCGATAACCGCGGTTTCTCCGTCGCCCATCAGGCCGAAGAAACCTTCTACTGGCGTACCCAAAGGGCCGGTTACGACGACATCGATGATGCGGCCCCCGGTTGCATCAACCAACGACTGGACCGTACCTTCGCCACCGTCGGCCATTGGCAGTTTCACGATATCAGCATCAGGCATAACACGACGGAAGCCATTTTCAATTGCAACGGCAACCTCCATTGCTGACAGGCTTTCTTTATAAGAATCAGGGGCAATAACAATTTTCATCAGCAATGTCCTTTATACAAACAGACCAAATACACCAAAGATAAGGGTAGAAATCAGCGCAATCACAAAACCAACCGCGGATTCATAAGGGATGAGCTTCAAACGCTCTTTCATGTCCATGTGAACCGCACCGCCTGTGGCGTGGAAGAAGCTTCCGTGAGGCATATGGTCAAAGACGGTGGCACCCGCATGGATCATTGCAGCACCGGCCAAAGCCGGTACACCTAATTCAAGGATAGTGTTGGCAAATACGCTACTTGCTACGGCAGTACCTGCGGTTGTTGATGCTGTTGCCAATGACATCAGTGCACCCGAGAACGGTGCCAGCAGGTAAGAAGGCAATCCAGAAGAGGTCAAAATATCGATAAGACCGCTTTTAAGCCCTGAGTTCGCGATGATGCCTGCAAGGGTACCCGTACCCAGCAACATCACAGCGACCGGAGCCATACGGTTCAAGCCTGACACTGCAAAATGGTTGGTTTCACGGCCGCGACGCATCGCCAGTGCACCGAGCAGACCACCCAGAGGAAGAGCGATCAGTGGGTCGATGTTAATTCCAGCAATTGGGCGAAGCGCCAGCAGAGAGATTGCTACCATAGGCGCGACAATGGCTGCGCCGAATGAAGGCAGGCGGCTCATATCAACTTTTACAACTTCGTGTTCGGCAACCTTACTTCCGCGATTAACGAGCTTTAGCGCAATAAAGTAAGCGGCTACCAGTCCAAATAAACCTGGAATAACACCTGCCGCCATCACAGAGGTGAGGGGAACGTTGAATGCGTCAGCGGCAGCAATGGCATTTGGGTTTGGCGACATCACGTTGCCGGCTTTACCGCCGCCAACCATGGCGAGCAGAATGGCCATTTTTGAAAGATCAGCGCGACGTGCAATCGCCAGTGCAATCGGTGCAACCGTAATAACCGCAACATCCACGAATACGCCAACGGCGGTCAGAATCATGGTTGCGACTGCCAGTGCCAGAAGGGCACGGGTTTCACCGACTTTCTTAACAATGGTTTCGGCGATGGTGGTCGCGGCACCGGATTCAATCAGAACGCCAGCCAGCACACCCGCGGCAAGAATGCGAAGTACAGCAGTCACAATGCCTTGTGCACCACCAATCATCAGTGAAACCGTGTCTGTTAGGGACACGCCGCCGACGATACCACCAACAAGCGCACCGATGATCATGCCGTACGCAGGCGGGACTTTTCTTAATATCAGGGTAATAGAAACGATTAAGGCAGCGAGGGCGCCTAGGGTGGAAACTTCGGTCATCTCATACATCTCAGCTGAAACGAAAAACTGACGGCACTTTACGCCGTCTTCGGATGAGGAGCTTTAGACAGATGTCTGAATTTACATGGGTGAAATGAAGACTATTTTGTGCGCTTGCACAAAACTAGTGGCTGCGCTGCCACTTCAAGAAGGAAAGATAGAGACTGGTTTTGTCTTCTAACTTGTTGATATCAAATAATGTAATCTCATTAATACGTTGCAGTCGATAGCGAAGCGTATTTCGGTGAATATGCAGCTTTTCGCACGTATGAACTAAATCACAGTTTTGATCAAAATATACAGTGAGGGTTTTCAGTAAGGTGCCCCGACTGTCTTCCCCCTGCAATCGTAGCATGGGTTCTAGTAGTTGCTTGGTACGCCAATCATCTTCCGGCATGGCACTTAACAGCACTGGAAGAGTATGATCTTTGTAGTAAATCACGGTATCGCTTGGCGTGCTGGCTTCAAGGGTGGCACTTGCGGTTTGATATGAACGCGCGAGGCCTTTTAGTGTGGGGAAATAGCCACCGTAGGCAATCTGCACGCTAAATGCTTTTTGCTCGGCAATTCGTTTCAGCAGTTTTCGGACTTTCTTTTCTTCGGTTGTGCGAGACCATTCGCCATTTTCTATTGCGATAGGCTTTAACACCACAATTTCATTGCGTGACACTGACGTGATTCCGACCAGATTGTCACGCTCTGGGTATTCCAGCATGTGCACCATTTTCTGGAGGTGCTCCAGAGAAAGGGCGTCGGTTTTATTGGGAATGAGTTTGAAAAGCGTGGCCACTCTTGGCTGCTCTAGATCCAAGTCCAAGCGTTGTGCAATTGAGACGAGTTGGCCCGCATTGAGTTCTGACTCGCGGATGAGCTGTAAAACCAGCTCCTCTCGATGGCGTTTATCCCACTGCATTTGGGAGATAAATGCCGCCTGCTCAACAATAAGTTCAGCCGTCATTTTCACAAGTTCGCCAAAACTTCTTACCGTGTCTGGCTTTCCTGAAATACCGACGACACCAATGGCAACGCCGTTAAACATGACAGGAAGATTGATACCGGGCCTGACGCCCATCAGTAGGTTTGAGGCGGCGTCATCGATTTCCACCACACGGTTTTTTGTCAACGCTAAAAGCGCACCTTCGTGTTTTTGATGCAAACGGCTTAGATCGCCGGAGCCTATAATTAACCCCTGTTCATCCATGACATTGACGGAATGACCAATGATTTTCATCGTCCTTTCGACGATTTGGCGTGCGATCATGGTATTGAGTTGCATTGGGTCTAAAGATCCTGAAAATGAGCTGACTTTTAAACAGTATCTGCCAGAAGTAAGCCGATACAAACCGAGGATACTACGTGGATTACGAATTTCGACGCAATACTTTAGACGACAGTTTTCATGCGGAGTTTTCCATGGGGCATGAAGCACTGGGACGTTGGTTGATTGATGAATTGGGGACCGACCACAGTGCGATTGATGAAGTATTGGACAATTTAAAACACATCATGGAACAAGGTGGAGAGTGGAACCGCCCTGGGAAGGTATTTCATCTTCAAGTGATCCAAGAAGAAGCGCTGATTCAAGCCAATATCACCATGGAAGGCTTTGAAGAAGAAATGCCTGATCAGGATCTCCATGCCTATGATGAAGAGAGTGTGTCTCTTTGTGGACCAGAAGACCTTCTTTTGGTGCTAGAAGCATGGCAAGACTTCATTCGCCGTTACGGACGGTAACTCTCTGATTTATATAACATACGGTAAAGGAGTATCGTGTGTCAAATATTTATACATTCCCTGCCTTAAAATCTTTACGCCACTTCTTGGTGCACTATATTTGGTTCATCTCACGCTTGCCTTAAAACAGTGATCTCTACGCACTATATTGGTGCGATTTATTTTTCAATTGATACTGAAAAATCATAATTAATTGATTATTAAATTAAAAATAATATTGGCACGCGATTTGTTTATTACTAAATAAGAACATCTTACTTATGGGTCAAGGAGACGGTGATGAAACTTATCAATGCGATAATTAAGCCATTTAAGCTCGATGATGTGCGTGAAGCACTCGCAGAAGTGGGCGTCGACGGCATGACAGTATCAGAAGTAAAAGGCTTTGGCCGCCAAAAAGGTCACACAGAACTCTACCGCGGTGCTGAATATCAAGTGGATTTCCTGCCGAAAGTAAAACTGGAAATTGCTGCACACAGCGAAAACGTCGATGAAATTATCGAAGCCATTAGTAAGGCGGCGCAGACCGGCAAGATTGGTGACGGCAAAATTTTTGTTTATGACCTCCAGCAAGCCGTACGTATTCGTACTGGTGAGATGGATGCAGAAGCAATTTAAGGTTTGAGGGAGCAATAGAAATGGAATTATCAACAACAGTAATTGAGTTGCGTTACGCACTGGATACCTTTTTCTTCTTGATATCGGGTGCATTGGTTATGTGGATGGCGGCAGGCTTCGCCATGCTAGAGGCCGGCCTTGTCCGTTCAAAGAACACCACAGAGATTTTGACGAAGAACGTTTGTTTGTATGCAATTGCTTGTACTACGTACCTGCTGGTTGGTTACAACATTATGTACGTGGATAACGGCGAAGGTGGCTGGTTGCCATCACTGGGTTTCCTCATTGGTACGCAAGGCGAAGGCGCGGATCACTCTTTAGAATCTGACTTCTTTTTCCAAGTTGTTTTCGTTGCTACCGCCATGTCAGTCGTTTCTGGTGCGGTTGCAGAGCGTATGAAATTGTGGGCTTTCCTTGTTTTTTCCGTGGTACTTACCGCGTTTATTTACCCAGTTGAAGGTTACTGGACATGGGGCGGCGGCTTCTTGTCAGAAGCGGGATTTAGCGATTTTGCTGGCTCAGGTATCGTTCACATGGCCGGTGCTGCAGCTGCTCTGGCTGGGGTATTGCTATTGGGTGCTCGTAAAGGTAAGTACGGTAAAAACGGACAAATCTACCCAATTCCAGGGTCTAACCTGCCATTAGCAACCTTGGGTACCTTTATCCTTTGGTTCGGTTGGTTTGGCTTCAACGGCGGTTCTCAGTTGATGATTTCTGACTTTGAGAATGCGACAGCGGTCGGTCAAATTTTCCTGAACACTAACGCAGCAGCAGCAGCAGGTGCAATTATTGCGCTGGTGGTGTGTAAAGCAGCGTGGGGCAAAGCTGACCTGACCATGATTTTGAACGGCGCGTTAGCGGGTTTGGTTGCGATCACCGCTGATCCACTGTCTCCGTCGCCAGTTGCGGCCATCACGGTTGGTGGTTTGGCAGGTGCGTTGGTTGTTCTGAGCATTGTCGGTTTGGACAAACTGAAAATTGATGATCCTGTTGGTGCAATCTCTGTGCACGGCACCTGTGGTTTGTTTGGTCTGTTGGCTGTGCCTTTCAGCAACGCAGATGCTACGTTCGGTGCGCAGTTGTTTGGTGCGGCGGTTATCTTCGCGTGGGTATTTGGGGCAAGCCTGTTGGTATGGGGTGTCCTGAAAATCACCATGGGAATCCGTGTCGGTGAAGAAGAAGAACTAGAAGGTATGGATTTCCACGATTGTGGTGTAGATGCGTACCCAGAGTTTGTTAGTGTGAAATAACACGTTACAAACTATGTAAATAGAAAAGACCCGTGTCCTAAGGATGTGGGTCTTTTTTTGTTCGGTTTGATCTAATTGGCGTTGCGCACGATGTGATGATGTGTATACTAATCGGACTGATAAACGTTCTCATTATTATTGTGGTTTGGAAGGCAGGGAATATGAAAAAAGTGCTGTCAGCATCGGCATTGGTGCTAGGAGTTATGGGTTCGGGTGTAGCGAGTGCTGCTGAAGAAGTAAATGTTTACTCTTACCGTCAACCTTTTTTGATTGAGCCAATGTTGAACGAGTTCACCAAGGAAACTGGTATCAAAGTAAACATAAAGTTTGCTAAGAAAGGTATGGCTGAAAAAGTTGAGCAAGAAGGCGAATACAGCCCTGCTGATGTACTGCTGACCGTCGATATCTCCCGCCTGATGGAACTGGTGAACAAAGATCTTGTTCAATCTGTTGATAGCGAAACCATCGAAGAGAACGTTCCTTCACAATACCGCGACAGCGATGACCGCTGGTTTGCACTCACTACCCGTTCACGTGCGGTGTATTCTTCTCGTGATCGTGTAGGTCAACTGGGTGAAGAGTTTGATTACATGGATTTGGCGAAGCCTGAATTCAAAGGAAAAATCTGTACTCGCTCAGGTAAACACCCATACAATGTCTCACTGGTTTCTGCCATTATCGCCAATCACGGTGAAGCAGAGGCAAAAGCGTGGTTGGAAGGCGTAAAAGCTAACCTTGCACGTAAACCTCAAGGTAATGACCGTGGCCAAGTAAAGGCTATCTCTGAAGGTCTGTGTGACGTGTCTCTGGGTAACAGCTATTACTTAGGTAAAATGCTGGCTGACAAAGAGCAGAAGACTTGGGCTGACAGCGTTTACCTGAACTATCCTGGCCAGAAAGCCGATGGCACACACGTGAACATCAGTGGCATGGCAATGGCGAAATATGCGCCGAACAAAGAAAACGCACAAAAACTGATGGAGTTTTTGACGTCAGATAAAGCACAGCAGATGTACGCTGAAGTGAACTTTGAAGAGCCAGTGAAGCCAGGAGCAAAGCGCTCTGAGCTGGTGGCATCTTGGGGTGAATACACAGCAGATGATCTGCCTCTTGAAACCATTGCAGAAAACCACGCGAAAGCGGTAAAACTTCTAGATGAAGTGAAGTTCGATCTGTAATGGTGAAAAGAAAAGGGGGGAGTTAGATTCCCCCTTTTTGTAATTCTGACGCCATGATGTAGTAGGCAATGTTAGAACAGAACCGTTTTTTAAAAACCAGTAGTTGGGTGTTTTCCCTGCTGCTGGTTTTGCCGATTTTGGCGATTTTTTACACCGCACTCGGTGATTCAGATGATGTCTTCGGACACCTGATGGCTACCGTGATGGGGACGTACACCCTCAATACCGCACTTCTTGTTGTGGGAACAGTGGTGCTCTCATTGCTCATGGGCATCCCTTCGGCTTGGTTGATGGCTCGGTATTCTTTACCTGGCGATCGATGGTTACAATGGGCTCTGGTGCTGCCTTTGGCAATGCCGGGTTACATTGTCGGCTATATCTACACCGATTGGTTTGATTACGCTGGCCCTCTTCAAATCCTGCTTCGTGACCTGACAGGCTGGACATCTGCCGCGCAATACTGGTTTCCTGATTTAAGAATATTACCGGGCGCATGTTTTGTGCTTGCCTTGGTGCTTTATCCCTATATTTACCTTCTTGCCCGTGCTTCATTTATGGAGCAAAGCACAACCTTGACGCAATCAGCACGATTGCTGGGTTGTTCGCCAATGCAAGCGTTTTGGCGTATTTCCTTGCCTTTAGCTCGTCCTGCTATTGCCGTTGGTGCTTCGCTTGTTGCGATGGAGACCCTCGGTGATTTTGGTACTGTGAGCTATTTTGCAGTAAGCACATTGACTACCGCTGTTTATGACACTTGGTTGGGGTATTCAAACCTTAACGCGGCTGCGAAGATTTCCGCGATCATGTTGATGGTTATTTTCCTTTTGATTAGCAGCGAACGTTATAGCCGACGTAAGCAAAAACTGTTTAGTCAAAATGCAGCAGCAGATAAAGTGGCCAAATTGGCTTTACGCGGAAAAACCAAATGGCTGGCCGCTATCTGGTGTTGGGGCTTGTTTTTCATCGCTTTTGCCGCGCCACTTGGTCAGCTACTCATCTATGCGTGGGGGTACCACTCTGACAGCTCTGTTGGAGATTTTGCCCAATACAGTTTTAATAGCTTGTATGTGTCAGGGGGCGCCGCCGTGATTGCGGTGTTTGTTGCGATGCTGGTGAATTTTTACCGACGTAACATTGGATCTGCAGCGAGTAACGTACCGCTTCGGATGGCTTCATTAGGCTATGCAGTGCCGGGCACCGTATTGGCGATTGGCGTATTGATTTTCCTAACCAGTGCCGATCATATGATCAATGATATTGCAAAAGAGATGGGGTGGGGACGTCCTGGCCTTATCCTTTCAGGTTCAATCTTTGCGTTATTAACCGCTTTTGTTGTGCGCTTTAGTGCCGTTGCAATTGGCAGTATTGAGTCTAGCCTTGCAAAAGTATCTCCGTCACTGGATATGGCCGCACGTACTATGGGCTGTAACGTGAAAGAGATGATAAAACGTGTACAATTACCCTTGATCCGTCGTGGCTGTTTGATTGCCATGCTACTGGTGTTTATTGAGTCGATGAAAGAGCTAAACGCAGCCCTTTTACTTCGTCCATTTAACTTCGAGACGCTGGCAACCTATGTGTTTAACTATGCCTCAGATGAACACCTTGAGTATGCAGCGATGCCTGCAGTATTGTTGGTGTTGGTTGGACTCGTCCCCTTAATCATGATTAACCGTTCTTTGGAGCAAAGCCACTCATGAGTCATGCGCTAACCGTTAGCAATTTGATTTGTCGTTATAACGGCCAAGCCGTGCTCAATGATTTAACGTTCAACGTTGAAAAAGGCGAAATCGTCTGCCTGCTAGGGGCGAGTGGGTGTGGTAAAACCACGCTGCTCAAAGCCATTGCTGGGCTATTACCTCTTGATTCGGGAAAGATGAGCATCAATGGACGAGCCATCATCGATGACAAAATGAATGTGCCGCCAGAACAACGCAAGATCGGAATGATTTTTCAGGATTACGCTTTGTTCCCGCATCTGACGGTGGCTGAAAATGTGTCATTCGGTTTAAAAGAATGGGACAAAGCGGCCGTTGCTCAGCGTGTCAGCGAAATGTTGGCTCTGGTTAAATTGGATGGTTTGGAAAAGCGGTATCCGCATCAACTCTCTGGTGGTCAGCAACAGCGTGTTGCGATCGCTCGTGCATTGGCAAGCAAGCCTGATCTGCTGCTTCTTGATGAACCTTTTTCCAATATCGACACACAAGTACGCCACAGCCTGATCAAAGAAATCCGTAAAATATTTAAAGAGCAGGGCGTCACGGCGATATTTGTGACACACAGCCGTGAAGAGGCCTTTGCATTTGCCGATAAACTGGCGGTGATGAATCAAGGCGTGATCGAACAGTACGGTGGTGCGACAGAGCTTTACTACACACCGAGTAGCCGTTTTGTTGCTGATTTCCTCGGTCATGGCTCTTATGTGCCAGCGACACTCAATGGTGACAGAAAAATGCATACACCTTTGGGTGATTGGCCTGTGGAGAAGGTGTCGGATAGTGGCGATCTGGAATGGCTGATTCGTCCGCAAAATTTAACGATTTTGCCGAATGAATTGGGCGATGGCATGGTTTCTGACGTTCAGTTTATGGGTGACAGTTGCCGCTATTTGGTGGATGTGAACGGCCAGAGTCTAATGGTGTATTCAAATCAGCTTCTCGGGATGGGAGACAAAGTGACGCTTGATATTCGTCCTCACGAACCGATCTTGTTCAAGCCACTGTGATTCCGCCTCGCGGCGTTTCACTAATGAAAAAAACCGGCGAGAACGCCGGTTTTTTGTGCGGATTTATTTCCCACAGAGCATCTCGATATAACCTTCAGCCTGCAGTGACAAGGCATCCTTGTCGGGCTGCTGGTGTGCCTGAAGATAAAGAATATAGCAAATGCCGTCGAACATTCTGGCATGCTCCATTGGCCTCTCCGAGCCTTGTGCCTCAAAGAGGCTTGAGATGCGGGTTAGCAGTTCTTTACGAGCGTTAACGTAGTTAGGCCAGATATCCTCACGGATGGAGGTACTCCATTCAAACCAAACCTTCAGCCACTCTTTATCATCTAATGCCGCATCAATGAGAGCATCTGAGATACGTAAAAGAGAGGCGTGTGCGTTCTTGTCGTCGTGAATATTGCTGAGGATGAGGTTTTTAAATGCAGATTCAGCCTCACTGAGTACGACATCTACAAGCTCTTCTCTGGTTGGAAAGTAGTTAAAAACAGTTGCCACTGACACATGTGCCATGTCAGCGATATCTGCATGACCTGCTCGCCCTATTCCGCGTTTGGAAAACACTTCCATGGCGAATTTGAGCAGTTGCTCTTTGCGCTGTTGTGGTGACAACCTTGTACGTGTGCGTCCACTTGAAGTAGCCATATTTGTTCCTGCCAACTTTATTTAGAAATACCCATTGGTGTATTTCACTGTTTTTATTTGATGTAACTATTTGATCTACAACTGAACAGAAAGCGTACAACAGCAACAAGTTGCATTTCAATGTTTAACCAGGTATTAAGTGTCGAAATTTTGACATCTATCGAGAGTAGGATTGGACACAGTGCGATGATAGAATGTGCGACCTCATTTACACAGGTAGTCAGACGGGATATCCGTCGAGGTTTATAATGAAACATACCGTCGAAGTGATGATTTCAGAGCAGGAAGTCCAGCAACGCATAAAAGTGTTGGGTGCTGAAATCACAGAGCACTATAAAGGTTCCAACGATTTGGTCATGGTTGGCTTGCTGCGTGGCTCGTTTGTCTTTATGGCTGACCTAGCACGTGCGATTGAATTGCCGCACTCTGTGGATTTCATGACAGCGTCTAGCTATGGCAACGCCATGGAAAGTAGCCGTGATGTGCGTATCCTGAAAGACTTGGATGACGACATCAAAGGGAAAGACGTATTGCTGGTTGAAGACATTATTGATACTGGTAACACGCTGGCGAAAGTGCGTGAGATCTTGTCTCTGCGTGAGCCAAACTCTATCCGCATCTGTACGCTTTTGGATAAACCAGAGCGTCGTGAAGTCGAAGTGCCTGTTGATTGGTATGGCTTCAAAATCCCGGACGAGTTCGTTGTTGGCGTGGGTATCGACTACGCTCAAAAATATCGTCACCTGCCATTCATTGGTAAAGTGGTGCCACTGGAAGATTAATCTTCTGGGTGCAAAAAAAAGCGACCAAGACGGTCGCTTTTTTTGTTTTTGCACGGACTGCAGTGGCTATTTGTCTGGTACCAACTCCGCCATCGCGGCGTCATAGCCTGCTTCTAATGTTTGCGTGTTATACGCTGTCATACCGAGATCTTTGAGCACACCATCGCTGATGTCATAGAACCAGCCGTGGATCTTGATGTCCTGACCACGCGCCCAAGCAGAACGAAGAATTGTTGAGCTGCCTAAGTTATACACTTGCTCTGCGACGTTTATTTCACACAAGCGGTTGCCTTGCTCTTCAATACTAAGCGAACTGAGGTAGCGTTTGTGTTTACGATAGAGATCGTGAATGTGGAGAAGCCAGTTGTTAATAAGACCCAGCTCAGGGTTTTCAATGGCAGCGTGGACACCACCGCAGCTGTAATGGCCGCAAATGATAATGTGTTTGACCCGAAGAACATCTACTGCATATTGCACAACAGATAGGCAATTGAGATCGGTGTGGATCACCTGATTTGCCACGTTACGGTGAACGAACAGTTCGCCAGAAATAAGGCCAGTCAATCGCTCAGCTGGGACGCGGCTGTCTGCACAGCCAATCCAGAGGTACTCAGGGTGCTGAGATTTTGCCAGCTCCGCAAAGTAGGCGGGATTGTCTTCCTTAATGGATTTTGACCACTTCTGATTGTTCGCGAGTAGCTGCTTAATTTGTGCCATGGCACCTCCCAAAATCTAGCCGCGGGACAATATACACCAACAAAAATTATATTTAGATACAATTTAACACTTTCTTCTCAATATATTAGCTCATCCTACCAGCCGTAAGATTGGTATAACTGACCTTTAACACCTTTTAATCTCGGTATAATGGCGATGAATTCCGGTGTAAATCGGAAAAGGAAGAAGTGATAGGGAGTAGTTTGTGCAGTTTGAACGATTCAAACAATGGAACCTCAAAGGGGATCTTTTTGGCGGTGTAACGACCGCGATTATTTCATTACCTCTCGCGCTCGCGTTTGGTGTTGCATCAGGTGCTGGTGCAGAAGCCGGGTTATGGGGAGCGATCCTTGTGGGGTTGTTTGCCGCGTTGTTTGGCGGCTCTTCCACTCTGATTTCTGAGCCTACGGGCCCGATGACGGTCATTATGACGGCCGTTCTTACTTCAATGATGGCGCGTTATCCGGAAACGGGCATGGCCATGGGCTTTACTGTGGTAATGATGGCTGGTGCATTCCAAGTGCTTCTCGGTACCTTGAAACTTGGAAAGTACGTCACCTTGATGCCTTACAGCGTGATATCTGGGTTTATGTCAGGTATTGGGGTCATATTAATCCTTCTTCAGCTCAGTCCGCTTATGGGGCAGCCAGCTCCGCCGGGCGGTGCCCTCGGTACCTTACAAGCCTTACCTGACACACTGGCTAATATCAGTTTTAAAGAGCTGCTACTAGGTGTGCTGACACTTGGTATTCTGTTTTATTTCCCCAAAAAGTATCGAAAATATGTCCCAGCGCAATTGGTGGCATTGGTGCTAGTAACCGCGCTTTCGGTGGTTTTGTTCGACACGGAAAGTATCCGCCGCATTGGTGAAATCCCGACGGGCTTACCCTCAATTATTTTCCCAACATTTACGCCTGAGCTCTTTTCCACCATGCTTGTGGATGCAGTGGTATTGGGTACCTTAGGGTGTATTGATACCTTGCTGACTGCCGTCATTGCTGACTCGCTTAGACGGGAAGAGCACAACTCGGATAAAGAGTTGCGTGGTCAGGGTATCGCGAACATGATTTCTGGTTTGTTCGGTGCACTGCCAGGGGCGGGTGCCACCATGGGGACGGTGGTCAACATTCAGGTCGGGGCTCGCTCACCGGTTGCGGGTATTGTCCGAGCCCTTATTCTGGCCGCTGTTGTATTGGTCGCGGGCTTTTTGACTGAACCTATTCCGATGGCGGTGCTGGCAGGTATTGCGCTGTATGTGGGTATCAATATTTTAGATTGGAGTTTCCTGCAACGTGCGCACAAAGTCAGCATGCATCAAACAGTCATCATGTATGGAGTGATGGCCTTGACGGTTTTTGTCGATCTGATTGTGGCTGTTGGTCTGGGTGTGTTTATTTCTAATATTGTGATCATTGAGCGTCTCAGTCGCGAGCAAGCCAAACAGGTTAAAGCCATCAGTGACGCGTATGATGATGATATTCCCCTTAGTGAAGAGGAACGGGCCCTATTAGACAGTTCTGATGGTAAGGTGTTGTTTTTCTATCTTTCTGGCCCGATGATCTTCAGCGTATCTAAAGCAATCGCGCGTCAACATACGCGTATTGGCGACTACCGCGTTATGATTCTCGACCTGAGTGATGTGCCGCTGATTGATATGACAGTGGGACTCGCGCTTGAGAATGCCATCGCCGATGCTAGGGAGGCGAACTGTACCGTGTTCCTGTTGAGTCCTCATCAGCAGACACAAGATCAGCTAGACCGGCTCCATGTTGGTGATTGGATCAGTGAAGCACACATGTTTGACTCTCGTCATGACGCGCTTTATGCCGCAAAGCGGTTGACGGAAGTGATGCCTTAAAACAACAGTGAGACTTATGAAAGCAATCGAAATTGATAATCTGGTCAAGGTGTATGGCAAAGATGTCAAAGCACTGAAAGGCGTGTCACTGTCGGTTCAGCAGGGGGATTTTTACGCCCTGCTTGGGCCCAACGGTGCAGGAAAATCGACGACTATCGGCATTATCTGTTCATTGGTAAATAAAACCGCTGGGTCGGTGAAAATCTTTGGCTACGACATAGATACCCATCTTGTTGAAGCGAAGCGCCAACTTGGCTTGGTGCCACAAGAGTTCAACTTTAATCAGTATGAGAAAGTTGAACAAATTGTGGTCAATCAGGCGGGTTATTATGGTGTTGAGCGTCTCGAAGCCAAAGCCAGAGCGAAAAAGTACCTCACCATGCTCGACCTTTGGGAAAAGCGCGATCAGCCAGCGAAAGCGTTGTCGGGGGGGATGAAACGTCGTCTGATGATTGCGCGTGCGTTGATGCACGAACCGAAATTGCTGATCCTTGATGAGCCGACGGCGGGTGTTGATATCGAATTGCGACGTTCCATGTGGTCGTTTCTTCGCGAGATCAATCAACAAGGGATCACCATTATTTTGACTACGCACTACCTCGAAGAGGCGGAGATGTTATGTCGGAACATTGGCATCATTAATCGCGGTGAATTGATTGAAAACACTTCAATGAAAGCGCTGCTGCAAAAACTGGATGTTGAAACCTTTGTGTTAGATCTTGCTCCAAACAGTACAGTGAGGGCGTTAGACGGTGTTGCTTGGCAGCAGGTGGATGATCACACGTTAGAAGTGGAAGTGCACAAATCAGTGGGTTTGAATACCGTATTCAGTCAGCTTTCTGAGCAGAATATTCAGGTGCTTTCCATGCGTAATAAGGCAAACCGTTTGGAAGAGTTGTTTGTCACTTTGGTGCGTGAAAGCACGGAGGTGATGATATGAATAAGCTCTATTGGGTGGCGTTTAAAAGCCTGCTTATTAAAGAAGTGTCGCGCTTTGCGCGTATTTGGGTGCAAACCTTGGTCCCGCCAGCGATCACCATGACGCTGTATTTCATCATTTTCGGAAACCTGATAGGTAGTCGGATCGGTGAAATGGGCGGCTTCAGTTATATGGCTTACATTGTTCCTGGCCTTATCATGATGTCAGTGATCACTAACTCGTATTCCAATGTGGCATCGTCTTTTTTTAGCGCCAAGATGCAGCGTAATATTGAAGAATTGATGGTCGCCCCCGTACCAAACTACATCATTATAGCTGGCTACATCGGTGGTGGAGTGGCCCGAGGGTTGGCAGTCGGTACGTTGGTCACAGGGGTATCTCTGTTCTTCGTGGATTTACACATCGCCCACTTAGGTGTGATTGTGGCAACAGTGTTCATGACCTCTGTTCTGTTTTCATTAGGTGGCTTGATCAACGCGGTTTATGCACGAACGTTTGATGACATCAGTATTATTCCGACCTTCGTACTGACACCACTGACGTATTTAGGTGGCGTGTTCTATTCGCTGTCGCTACTGCCCGAGTTTTGGCAAGGCGTGTCAAAGCTGAATCCGATTGTGTATATGGTCAATGCGTTCCGCTATGGATTTCTTGGTGTGTCAGATGTCAGTATCGTCACGTCATTTACCGTGCTGATAGCATTTATAGTGGCCTTGTATTCAGTGGCTTGGTATCTCATCTCAAGGGGAATAGGGCTGCGAACCTAACGACACATAAAAAAAACGCCTTTCGGCGTTTTTTTTTATTCTTCTTCGCTTTGGTCCGGCGCGGATGGCGCAATGTCCACCGTCAGGTTGTCTATTAAGCGTACCTGACCCAGGAACACAGCGGCAAGCACAACTGCCTTGGTTGTCTGCTCTGTGATAGGGAGCAGTGTATAAGCGTCACGAATGAATATTTCGTCAGGCTCTAGACCTGCTGCGCGTAGCTGATCGTTACCGTCCAGCACTAATTCACTGTAATCGCAACGTCCCCCACGCATTTGGCTGCTGATCCAACGTAGCGTTTTTGACAAAACCGGGGCGCGTTGACGCTCATCGACTGTCAGACGTGTGTTGCGGCTACTCATCGCAAGACCGTCCATCTCACGCACAGTCGTGACTGGCAGGATTTCAATTGGTAGGCACAAGTCGTTTACCAACTTGTTGATGACGGCCAATTGTTGGAAGTCTTTTTCGCCAAAGCAAGCAACATCTGGCTGTACCATGTTGAAGAGCTTGCTGACGACAGTGGCAACACCTTTGAAGTGACCAGGGCGAGAGCTACCTTCTAAAATGGATGAGAGCCCAGGCACGTCCACAAATGTGTGTTGTTCCAAGCCGTTTGGATACATCACGTCTACGGTTGGGGTAAAGACAATCTCAACACCCTCTCCGTTCAACTTGGCTAAATCGTCATCCAACGTGCGAGGGTAAGACGCCAGATCATCGGATTTTTCAAACTGCATAGGGTTAACAAAAATGCTTACCACTACCACGTCTGCAGCTTCACGAGCTTTACGAACTAACGTCAGGTGACCATCGTGGAGATGTCCCATGGTAGGAACAAAAGCAATGCGCTGCCCGTCACGACGCCATTGAAGAACCTGTTCACGGAGTGGGGCAATATCAGCGATCACTAGCATAACTTCAGCATTCCTTAATTAAACGTCTGCTCAGGGCCAGGAAACTCGCCATTTGCAACTTCGTCGATATAGCGAGAAACAGCCAGGCGCATATCGCCAGTTTCTGCCAGATAGTTTTTTGAAAAGCGTGGAATGTAATTCGCGGAAATACCGAACATGTCATGCATGACCAGTATTTGGCCGTCAGTCGCATTTCCCGCACCAATACCAATGACAGGTACGCGTACTACGTCTGTAATTCTGGCGGCCAGTGCTTTAGGAACACACTCTAACAAGATGATTTGCGCGCCAGCTTTTTCTAATGCAAGCGCATCTTGCACCATCTGTTCGGCTTTTTCTTCGTCGCGTCCTTGAATTTTGAAACCACCGAAAATATTTATCGATTGTGGCGTCAGGCCAAGGTGCGCACACACAGGCACCGCACGTTGTGTCAGTTTAGTAACGGTTTCAGCAAGCCAAGCTCCGCCTTCCAGCTTTACCATGTTCGCCCCTGCTTTTACTAATACAGCGGCGTTTTCACAGGCTTGCTCAGGCGTCGCAAACGACATGAATGGCATATCAGCCATCAATAGACAGTTTGGGCTGCCAGCACGAACGCTACGCGTGTGATAGGCGATATCTTCTAAAGAGACAGAAAGCGTGTCGCTTTTGCCTTGAAGTACCATGCCAAGGGAATCACCGACAAGAAGTACCGGCATTTCCTGTTGTTCGAAGAGTTGGGCAAAACTGGCATCATAGGCCGTTGCCGAGGCAAATTTACGTCCTTCTTGCTTCCATGCCATTAAGGTATTAATCGTAATTTTTTTCATCTTGTCTCCCAAACCCTGCTTGCTTTATAGATCTAACCTTGGAGGGCGCGCTACGCGAGAACTGTTAAACCGTTTCGTTCCGTCACGGCAACTAATTCTGCGACTGTGCTGCCATCTGGCAAGTGCAAGTCAGGGGCTATTTCGGCGAGAGGGTAAAGCACGAATTCACGCACTTTCATCCCGTAGTGTGGAACGGTTAACCGTTCGCTTTCCAGTTGGAGATCTCCATAAAGGAGGATATCCAAATCTAGCGTTCTCGGGCCCCAACGCGCATCTTTACGTTCTCGTCCAAACGCCAGCTCAATACGCTGCGTTTGGTCAAGAAGATCTAACGGATCCAGAGCTGTGTCAATGGCGGCTACCGCATTCACATAGTCTGGCTGGTCCGAGGGGCCCATCGGCTTACTGCTATAAAGCGAAGAGCAACTGACAAAAGTCGATGCCGGTAGATGTTTCAATGCGTCAATTGCATTGGTTGCTTTCTCTACCGGATCGCCTAAATTACTGCCAATAGCAATGTAAGCACGGATCATGAATCTTGTTTCGATTGCGGCTTCTTGCGACGTGGCTTGCTCTTACGGCGACGCATTTTTTTATTGTTGCTGGCTTTATTCAACACCTGCACCATATTGTGTCGAACGTCTCGCTCTGACTTTTGGAAGGTATCCCACCAATTCGCCAGTTCTTCGAGTGAACCACCTTCAACTTGCCCACGCATTTCAAGGAAGTCGAATGCTGCGCGGAACTTCGGTTGTTCCAGCAGTTTATAAGCACGAGTACCCGAGCGACGGCTCAGGCGTAGCTGAAGTTGCCAGATATCTCGAATCATCGCGGTGAATCGACGCGGAATAGCGATCGACTTCACTTGCTCATCAAGAATGTCATTCGCGGCAACCATAAACGCATCGTAGTAGCTCAATCCACTTTCAAAGGAGATCTCTTCTGCACGCGTTTCTAGCGGATACCACAGCATTGCTGCAAACATAAATGCGGGATTAATGCGTTGATCTTTTGCCATACGTTCATCGGTTGAACGTAGCACCAGCTCAAGCATCTGCTCACATTTACTGCTGCGATCTTCGGTGAAATGCTCTTCGAGGATCGGGAACAGTGGTGCAAACAGGTTGTAGTCTCTCAGCATCTGGTAGGTATCTAGACCATGACCAGATTGCAGCAGCTTCAGGCTTTCTTCAAACAAGCGCGCAGCCGGAATATCACGAAGTAAATGCGCAAGACCTGGAACAGGTGCAGCAGTTGCGTCATTGATCTTCATGTTGAGTTTGGCGGCGAAGCGAACAGCACGCAGCATGCGTACTGGGTCTTCACGATAACGGGTTTCAGGATCGCCAATTAAACGGATCACACCGTTTTCAAGGTCTTCCATACCACCGGCGTAGTCGCGTACCGAGAAGTCATCGATGTTGTAGTAAAGCGCGTTGACCGTGAAGTCACGACGCTCTGCATCTTCATCAATAGTACCGTACACATTATCGCGCAGAAGCATGCCGTCATTTGACTGACTGGCAAATTTTTCGCCTTTCTCACCACCGTGGTGACCACGGAACGTCGCCACTTCAATGACGTCTCGACCGAAAAGGATATGAGCAAGACGGAAACGGCGGCCAACCAAGCGGCAGTTTCTAAATAATTTGCGCACATCTTCCGGTGTCGCATTCGTTGCGATATCGAAGTCTTTAGGCTGTGTATTAAGCAGCAAATCACGCACACCACCACCAACGAGGTATGCTTCGTAGCCAGCCTTATTCAGGCGATAGAGCACTTTCAGCGCATTTTCGCTGATATCTTTTCTTGATATACCGTGCTCTTGGCGAGGAAAAACTTCTAGCTTAAGGTCGTTGATGTCGCGCGTTTTGTTATCGCGATTCAATACCTTACGGCAAAAGCTGGTAACTCGATTAAAGATAACTCACCTCGTATCTGACAGGTCGGGCCATAAAAAAAGACGGCATATGATATATCACGGAGCGACGTTTTAGAAAGCTGTAATAACTTCCGTCTCGGAAGGCAGCTTGCCGCATTGCCAATTTTCGACGCCCCAGGCTAGCAATAAATCAACCTGAGCGCCTTTCAATTCTTGTGGAATAGCATGCCCTAAAAAAGCCAGTGCCGCTTCCATTGCCGGGCCAGGGTTGTCATTGTTTATAGCTGGCGCGTGGTTTTGCTTAGAAAGCTTATTACCGTCAGCGTTGAGTGCAAGTGGCAAATGCAAATAACTCACCGGTGCTTGCCCTAGCTTTTGATACAACGAAACTTGTCTTCCCGTTGGCTCAATCAAATCTGCGCCCCGGACAACCTGGGTAACGCCTTGATAGATATCATCTAGCACCACCGCCAGATTGTACGCAAACAGCCCGTCTCTGCGCTTTATAATAAAATCTTCACTGGCCATGGATAAGTCTAATTTTATCAGGCCATGCTTAATATCGGTAAATTCTACGATGGGATTGTCAATTTTGACACGAACAGCCGATTCGTTGCTGTTTATTTGTCGGAGGCGGCACGTTCCAGGGTAAAACCCGCCAGCATCTTTTATCTGGCGACGCGTACATTGGCAATAGAATGCTTCACCCGATTTCAACCATGCGTCAATTTGTGCCTGATACACGTCGTGACGTGTGTGCTGGTAAAGCACCTCATCATCCCAATTCAGGCTGTATGCTTCTAACGTACGAAGGATAGCCGTTGCTGAGCCGGCGACTTCACGCGGCGGATCGATGTCTTCTATACGAACCAGCCATTTCCCATTGTTTGCTTTGGCTTGTAAATAGCTGCCGACGGCGGCGACCAAAGAGCCAAAATGCAAAGGACCAGAAGGGGAAGGGGCAAAACGTCCGACGTAATGCATGTTTATTGCCTGTTTAAAAAGGAAAAAGGGAGCGTCTGCTCCCTTTTTGCCATGAATCTCGATAAAGCGGAAGGCTTAGCCTGCCATTTGCTTCTCTTTGATTTCTGCAAGCGTTTTACAGTCGATGCACAGATCGGCTGTAGGACGTGCTTCCAGACGGCGAACGCCGATTTCTACGCCACAAGAATCACAAAAACCAAAATCGTCGTCTTCCAAACGTTGGAGGGTTTTAGCGATCTTCTTGATCAGTTTACGCTCGCGATCGCGGTTGCGCAGTTCAAGGCTGAACTCTTCTTCTTGCGCTGCACGATCAACGGGATCTGGGAAGTTTGCAGCTTCGTCCTGCATGTGGTGAACCGTGCGATCAACTTCTTCTCTTAGCTGATCACGCCACGCTTGAAGGATTTTACGGAAATGATCGATTTGCAGATCATTCATGTATTCCTCGCCAGCTTTTTCCTGATAAGGTTCTAACCCGGCCATAGCCAGGATGCCCAGCGATTTTTTTACTTTGCTTTCTGGCATTAAGCGTTCTCCTAAATACACCCTGACCCGCTTGGTCAAAATAGGGCGGTACATATAACAGAAACCCTAAAGTGAGGCAACGATTGTTTCTGCCTAACGTTATCCCAGTGTGAACGTGTCTACATTTTTTCTCACAGGTGGGAAAACGGGACTCTGGTTTTTATGCTCATTTGGCGTGGGGAGAGGTCGGCTTTGTAGCACAAAATCTCAACGCCAAGTGACTCAGCTTCAATAAGTAATTGATTATAGACCGCATCTATATGTTTTGCTGCGGAAACTTTTTCAATGCCTGAGTGAAGTACTGCGAAAAATAGCACCGCTCGTTTCCCTTGCTGCGTCAGCGTCGCTAATTCGCGAAGGTGTTTTTGTCCTCGCGTCGTTACCGCATCAGGGAAGAAGCCCTGCCCGTTTTCTTCCCGCAAAGTCACGCTTTTCACTTCAATAAAGCAGTCTGCTTTGTCGGGAGATTGAAGCAATATATCAATGCGGCTTTTCTCTTCACCATAAGGCACTTCCGAGCGTAGTGACGTATATCCTGCCAACTCTGTGATTCTGCCTTCATTGATGGCTTCTACAACAAGGTGGTTCGCTTGTGCGGTATTCACACAGATAAAGTGACCGGTTTGAGTCTCTGTTAGCTCCCAACTGTTTGGGTATTTTCGTTTTGCATTATCTGACGTGGAATACCACACCGTATCTCCGGCTGTCGCACAGCCAGTCATTGCGCCGGTATTCGCACAGTGAATAGTTCGCTCTGAGCCATCGTTGCATTCGATATCCGCAAGAAATCGTTTGTAGCGCTTGATGAGACGGGCTGATTGTAAGGCTGGTGAAAAATCCATGGTGTCCCTTATAAGGCGTTCATTACGGCAGTTAAACAATGACGTGCCCAACGATTCAGGCAAATGCAATGCGTCTTTTTATCGTATGGGTAAGGTTCATCAGTGAAGGGGCTGACGCATTAACGGTGAAAAGAAACACGTCACGCCCTTTCCTTCATAAAGCTATGTGGTGCGCTGAAATCAAGCATCTTCAGGTCGCATGGGGTTATACTTGCGGTTCATTTTGACACAAAGGTTTTTGATTTGTCACAGCTTCCCATCGATAGCGTCTTAGACAATGTTATCTCTGCACTTGGTCACAATGCTCAAGTCATTTTGAAAGCACCACCGGGTGCGGGTAAGTCGACACGGCTTCCTCTTGTCTTGTTAGAAAAGAACGTTGTGAAAGGCCGAATTATATTGCTAGAGCCTCGTCGTCTGGCTGCGAGAAATATCGCCCGCTTTTTGGCTAAACAGCGAGGCGAGTCGGTGGGTGAAACGGTGGGACTTCGTGTGCGCGGGGAAACACGGGTCAGCGATAAAACCCGCATCGAGATCGTCACAGAAGGGGTGCTGACGCGCATGATCCAGTCCGATCCTGAGCTACAGGGCGTGGATTTGGTGATCTTCGATGAGTTTCATGAGCGAAATCTTCACGCAGATCTTGCCTTTGCGCTGTCTTTGGATGTACAGGCGGGACTCAGAGATGATCTTACATTGCTGATCATGTCGGCCACACTGGATGATGGTGCGCTGTCTGAGCTGCTGCCGACCGCAGAGGTGCTGACTTCTGAAGGACGCAGCTTTCCCGTGGAAGCGCGCTACCAATCGGTGCCTCGTCAATATGGCTATGAATCAGTGGTTGCCAGTGCGATAGCGGCCCTTCTTGATAAAGAGGAAGGATCGGCGTTGGTATTTTTGCCCGGCGTACGAGAAATTCAACGCACAGCAGAAGCACTGCGTGACAAAGTAGCGGCGAATGTATTGATCTGCCCGCTCTTTGGCCAACTGTCTCCCAAAGAGCAGCAGGATGCAATCGCGCCTGCACCACAAAACAGGCGAAAAGTGGTGCTGGCGACCAACATTGCCGAGACCAGTTTGACGATAGAAGGTATTCGCCTTGTGGTGGACTCTGGATTGGAGCGCGTTGCGCGGTTTAATCGTAAGACCAGCATTACCAAATTAGAAACCTTACAAATTGCCAAGTCTTCGGCTATCCAACGCATGGGGCGTGCAGGACGATTGTCGGAAGGGATTTGTCTTCGACTCTATGGTGAAGATACTTACCAGCGGATGCAAACGGTGCCTGAGCCAGAAATGGTTTCCAGCGACTTGACGCAGTTGGTATTGGAAGTGATCCAGTGGGGCTGTTCACCTGAAGATTTACAGTGGCTTGACGCTCCACCAACAGCGCATTGGCAGCAGGCATTGATGCTATTGCGACAATTGGGTTTGGTGGATGAAAGGGGCGGGCTGAGCGCGACGGGTAAACAACTGAATGAGCTGGGCGTCGAAGCACGCTTGGGCGCGATGTTATTAACCGCAAAACGACTGGATAAACGCTGTCTTTCTACGGCGTGCTGGCTAGCTGCTTGGGCTGAAGAGCCGTTGCGCGGTAAGGCAGATTGCGATTTGCGATTGCAATTGATGCAAGTAGCCTCCCGCAAAGGCAGCCACAGCCAACGTGCTCAGCAGCTTGCAGACCGAATAGGGTGTAGGCTTACCACAGAGATAGACGGAGATCTGCTCCCTTTGCTTGCTGCATCTGCATGGCCTGACCGCATTGCTAAATCTCGTGGCAACAATGGTCGCTTTTTATTAAGTAACGGGCATGGGGCGCAAATTGATACGGACCATCCTTTGTCGGCTGAAGACGCGCTGATTGCCGTTGACTTAATGAGTGTCGCACAGGGTGACAGCAGAATATTTACCGCATGCCGAGCGGATTTCGCCATCCTCCAAACGCAATTACCTTCACTGTTTTCTGAGCAGGAATGGGTAGACTGGGATGAAAAAAAAGGGCGCTTGGTGGCAGAAACCCAATTGCGCTGTGGCGATATAGTGGTTTCGAGAAAACCGATCACGCAGATCAGTGACCAGATGAGAACACAGGCAGTCCTGCAACAGATAAAACGCAAAGGGCTGGCGAGCTTATCGCTCAATGCCAAAGCGGAAAGCCTGCTCAATCGCGCACGTTGCGCCAACGTGTGGGCACTGGGATTGCCGTTACCAAGTTTGGATGAGCAGGATTTGTTAGAGGCGCTGGATGACTGGCTTTTACCTTTTCTGGGGGACGTTACCTCATTAGGCGGTCTGAAAACGGTAGACATTTATCGTGCGCTGGAGGCGTGGTTTGGATGGGACGCCACCAAAGAACTCAACAGGCTGCTGCCAGAAACCTATGAAGTACCCACGGGGTCGAGCTATAAAATTCGTTATCAATCCGATGCAAAACCTGCGCTTGCTGTAAAAATGCAGGAGATGTATGGGCAAGCACAGTCACCCTCGATTGCGGATGGCAAGGTAACCTTAGTCGTGGAGCTACTCAGCCCTGCGCAGCGACCGTTACAAATTACGCAAGATTTAGCGGGGTTTTGGCGAGGGGCATATAAAGATGTGCAAAAAGAGATGAAAGGCCGATATCCGAAACGCAATTGGGATCTTGCTGATTGACATAGCGTGTGTGATATTTCATGGTTGACAGGTAACCGTGTTTTACATAAGGGAAATCGCGTATGGAACTGTCTAAGAAAGAAAGGATCATACTCATTCGTCATGTCGAAAATACTTACGCAGAAATAAGCTCAACCCCCGTCAGTAATCAATCAGTTAGTAGGTCATGTAGAGGTAAGCAAACATATTTTTTGACTCCTCACTTGGCTTTAGATGCAAGGCACGATATCTATTTATTTCCTTTCCTGCTAAACCTTGACGGTTCGCCCTGGGTCGATGCCAACCTTTTTTTATTTTCCGCTGCCTTAGAGAATAGAAAAGGGTATACCGTTTCAGATGCGTTACGACAAAAAGCGAGTATGCTGCTCGACTATAAAATATTCTGCGAACATAAAAATATTGATCTTATGAGATTTGCTGGCCGTAAGCCTAAGAGGCCTACGTACATATATTTTTTCGATTTATTACAACAGGTAGATAGCGGAGATATTAAACGGGGTAATCTGAACAAACGAACAAAGGTGATTTATGACTTCTATAAGTATCTTTCTGCGGAGCCAAATTCTTTAATAGATCTTGAAAGAGTTGATGCTGTTGAGTCTGTGCGGCTTTTTACTAAAAACTCACATGGAAGAAGTTATGGATTTAACATTGAAAAGCGTGGACAGAGTTTAGCCATTAGTCGTCAACCCAATCCAGTGCGTATTGGGTTTGTTAGAGAGTATGGCGAAGAACTGCGACCTCTTCGGGATGCTGAGCTGGAAGATTTGCTGAAAGTTTTACAGACCAAAGCTTTTTCAGTTGATGAGCGTCTTATGCATTATATAGCGATGCATACAGGCGCAAGGAAGCAGACTATTCTAACAATGCGAATGAAACACTTAGATGCATTCTCACCTGATAGACTCTTACCCGATGGGACATATAGGCTCAATGCTGGCCCGGGTACCGGTATTGATACTAAATTTAACAAGCCTCAAGCACTGTATTTTCCAAGGATGTTGGCAGAACAAATCTGTGTATATGCAAAGTGCCAAAAAGCTAAAGATCGGCGTAGTAAATTTATATATAAACATGGTGGTGAATTATCAGAAGAAGATATATATATATTCCTTTCTCCTGAAGGGGAGCCTCATTATATGGCTAAGACAGATCCCAGATATAAGATGAAAAAAGTAGGCCACAAGGGCGCAATACCTATTATATGAAAAAGAAGCTACTGAAGTATACTGGCCATATATTTCCAAAAGACTTTAAATTTCATTGGTTACGTGCAACCTTCGCTCTACGCTACTATCTTTTTTTTCAGCCACTTGCGGCCAAAGGTCTTATTACTGAAGGCGATATCGTTTCTATGGTGCAAAAGCGATTACATCATTCTGATCGCGCAACAACCGAGCATTACTTAAAGCTGTTTGATTCGGTCGATGATAGATTAGAGGCTCAACAGAAGTATGAAGAAAGAGTCTTTGATTTATATGGAATTGATATGGGAGTAGTGTAGTGTCTAATGAGAGTTATGCTATACGAGAAACTGTAATAGTGACGTTGCGTGATTTAGTAGAAAAAGACTACCTGCATCCAGAGAAAATAAACATTTCTTTGCCGAAAGCGGGAAGGAAACAATCTATGGACTTGGGCGCAATTGCTTATGTTAAGAGAAAATTCGTTCAAGGACAGGGTCACAAATCAGATAATCCCTATCTGGTGGTAGAAGATTCATTAGTAGTACATCGCCGATTTTTTTTGCGTAACCTCATAGAGTATATTATCACAAAAGGTTATAAGGAAACTTCCGTGGTGGCTATTATTGGGAGGATTCGAGGGAGTTTCAATTATATAGATGAACAGGGTTTTTCGGAGCCGTTTCTGAAAGACTCCGCACAATCAGAGATTGTGTATAGAGAAGTGTCTAAAGAACTAAGACATAAGATTGATAGCAATAAAATCACACCGAGGCAGGCTGAAATAATTCAAGTAAATATTGCTTTTGTTATTCGGATTGCTCACGGTGAACAGGTTGCTCACTTTATAGTTGAAAATGCTGTTAAATTTTCTGGGAATGTGACTGTAACTGCACCTCGTGAAATTAAGGAGTTAAAATATGCTTACAATATATATAAGTCGTTGGCTGAAGAGCTGACGATTCTCATTGTTAAAGAGAAAAATTTCCCCTTTTTGTTGAAACTACCTGACTACACGACCTATTTATTTCCATATGCGACACATAGAGTTACCCCCTACTGTAACCGTCCTACTTATACTTATAACCATGAGCTAGGTAGGTTGGCAACAGATCAAGAGTATTTTAAAAAGTGCCCAGAAAAGAAAGAGGCGGAATTAAGGGAAAACCTAAAACGCTCAACTAAGCGGCTTCGAGATGCTAACTTAGACCCCCGCGCAAAGTGCCGTCGAGCTTTAGCTGCCACAGCTATGCAGTCTTATCAAATGTTGTTTATGATGTTGACAGGCGCATATGCAAGTGAAATCGCTCAGTTAAAGTTTGATGGACAATTAGAATTTGAAAAGTCGGTGACTAACAAGAGTTATCGAGCCATTAAGCTTAGAGCTGCGGGGAGAATTGTCCAATACGATTTAGCAGCTGGATCTGTTTCGCTTTTCAGACGATATCTGAAATTAAGAGAGTGGGTGCTGGATGGAAGGAAAGAGAGTTTTTTGTTTTTTGGACTACAAGTTAAATCCTGGCTACCTGTGCCAGTATGTGAATCAGCAATAAGGAATTTTCAACGTAATAAAATCATAGGTATATTTATGCCTCAAAATTTTGAAATGCTGACAGCTCGCCAGTTTAGAAAAACGAAAAGCCTCTTCCTGCATGAGCAACAAGATATTGACCGTAAAACAGTAGCGGATGTATTAAATCACTCAGAGGAAACCAATGAGCGCAGCTATATGGAGGTATCACCGGAAAAAGCAAGGGATGAACTCACTAGCTATTGGGAGGCAGTTCATGAAGCATCGAGCCATATACAGGATGTAGAATCAGAAAAAAGTTGCGCTCACAAACCCATTGCAGCTGGTCATTGTGATGATTACCAGCACCCAGAACCAGCGATAGAGTCTCCACCCATAGAACCTGACTGCAGAAAGCAGTATGGCTGTCTTTTTTGTATCCACTATATTTGTCATGCCAATGATAAAGAAGATATCCATAAGTTGTTTAGTCTTCTTTATATTGTCACTGGGGTGTTAAATAGCGTTGCAGATACAAATAAGGCTAAGGATCTTTTTTTGATGCTATCCGCAAGAGTCAAGAATATACTTTTACAAATTAAAATGAAATCCAAGACAGGCTCTGAAAAAGTAGATGAAATTGGTGAGCGGGTATTTAAACTTGGGGAGCTAACTCCTTACTGGGAGAACCGCCTTCAGCGATATGAAGCTCTTGGTTTGATCTTTATTGAGAGCCAAGAGTGGGAGGGTTTGTGGAAAAGATAGTATTGAGTCGCTGCTTCCTTCAAGCTAAAGCTACTGAGGGTTCTAACATTGATGAGATTAATTCACCGGATGTATTCCCCCTTTCTCTAGGTAATGATATTCCTGATGATTTTGTTCTATGTCGTGACAAGGAAAATGTTGTTACCGCTTATTATTCGTCTATGGAATGGGACTTTAAACCTTACCGGTTGTCAGCGGCTGGAAATTGTAAAATGAGCTTTGGTTCGTTGGTGGGAATCGATAATCGTGAAAAAGATATTAGGCTAATTAATGAGGTTAAGCAGATACTCTTTTGCCTCATATATCACGTAAGATCAGGAGCTAATGGTTATCTATCTATTACAACACTGATGCATTATTATCAAAACACTATGCATGCTGCGCGATTCTGTATAGATAGCGGTGCAAACCGTTTACTTGGACGTTTGAGTTTGTCCGAATTTTTTCGAATAAATTGTATTTGGCTGCTTATGCTAAAACCTTGAAAAATAAACGAAGAAGGCAGAGTGTACATGCGCTTTTGAGTCACCTTAATATCATAGGTGAAGAACGTCTTGGCTATAAAGTTGTTAATGACCCCAACTTGCATGAAAAGTGCGACCACAACCAGCATCCGTTGATTCCAACAAGAATTTATCTTGAAACGATCAACCTATTGACAGAAAGAGTAGCGTATCTCAAATGTAAGACTGAAAGGTTAGAGCTTTTTATCAAAGAATTTTCTGACCCTTTCTATGGCCTAAACAAGAAATTTCAGAAGAAACAGCAATACGCTCAAGGGATTGTAAATCCTATTATGAGGCCAACTATCCAGGAAGCAATTTTAGAATATGATTTACAAGATGTTTTTTTGATCCTGATTACAAAGTTAATGGAAGAGCAAAGCTTGTCGGAGCCTTATCACGAATTCAATATGAGATGAAATCACTTATACATCTATATACAGGCATGCGAAATGATGAGGTGAATAGATTAAAATATGACTGTGTTTCTAAGCTTACCCTTGATAAGCCTATACTAGATGATAGTGAAAATGTATTGGTTCCTGATAACTCTGTAAAAATATTATCGACAACGACAAAATTTACAGGGTATCAGAAAGAAGACTCGTGGTTAGCCCACCCTATAGTTTTGGATGCGATAACTGTACTTCGAAGAATCGTCAGAGGCTATGCATCGATGCTTAACCTAGACGCTAAAGAATGCCCTTTACTAATAAGTACGGTAAAGATATTCATGAAAAATCACATTAAAAAAGACAGGTTAGAGGTGACTATCTTTAAAGAAACAGCGAAACAGTTTCAAGACAAACCGCAGTTTAAGATAACAAAAGAAGATTACGACGTATTACAGGCTAGTGACCCTACCCGAGATTTCTCAACAGTTTCAACTTTTCAGTGTGGGCAAAGGTGGCCACTAACTACCCATCAATTTAGACGCTCTCTCGCATTTTATGCTGTGAACAGTGGGTTTGTATCACTTCCAACTCTCAAGTGGCAATTCAAGCATCTTTCACAAGAGATGTCGAAATACTACAGTCGTAATAGTGAGAATATCAAAACAATCTTTGGTCATTATGATGTAAAAGAAAGAAAGTATGTTCTTCCATTGAATCACATTGCATATGAAGTTCAGATTGGAATGTCACTTTCTACTGCTGAGGCTCTTCTTGCTGACCTCTTAGATGATAGTGTTCACTTATATGGTAAAACTGGTGGGTATATAGAAAAGCAAAGGGGGAGGTTGAAAAATGGAGAAGTATTAGTTGAGGAGTTTAAGGAAGAAACCGTTAATAGAGTTTATAATGGAGAGATGAGTTACACAAAGACGTTGCTTGGTGGTTGTACTAATAGGGAAACTTGTGATTGCTCAATTTTGGGGGAGTTCGCAGATTGCCTTACCAAAAAGTGCGCAGTTATAACATCGAGTAATGTTGAAAATTTAATTGCATCAACGAATAGAGAGTTGCAAAGCTACGAATCAGGTTCTATTGAGTATTTATCTACAGAGTCAGAGTTGGAAGAGCTTTTGCGCTATCAAAAGTACGCTATAGAACGTGAGATTTTAACATTGAAGGATGATCATAGTGATAGCTAAGAGTGGCGTGGAAAAATGTTATGAAGCATTTGAGCGTCTTAAAAATGGCAAGCCGAAACTTGGTAAATTTGTCGGTATTACGCCAGATAAAATAACCCCTTCAATAGTATCTCAAGAGGCTGGTTTTGATAGCGGATATCTGAAGAGGAAACGTTTAAAACACCAAGGTATTATTTCACAAATTGATGAATTTAGAAAAGAAAATAAAAATACAACCTTATCAAAAGCTGAAATAGTAAGGCGTGAAAGCCGCAGGGCCAATAACTACAAAGAAGAGCTGGAAAGGGTTAAGGTGCTTCTAGAACAGTCTCTAGCGCGAGAGTTGCTACTTGCTTCTAAATTAAAGGATTTAGAAAAGCAGCTCTACAAATCGGATAGAGTGGCTAGAGTAAGGAGTCAGTAAATAAAGACTGTAAATATTGCCGGTGGTCGATAGAGGAAGAGCTTCATAGATTAGCCTATCTACCTTCAATCAACATAGAGCTACAAGATTCAAAACTCAGCGTCAGCAGAACCAGAGTTCAGAACTGGGTTAGTACCATTGAAGTTCCATGCTTCATCATCCCCCCAGTCTTCTCTCTCTGCATCTACATGATAAATCTCAAATGCGCCTAATCCAGTATTACCAACAACAAGAGGATGTAACACCTCAAATTTAATATTGATCGAGTTTCCAGAAAACGGTTTGTCAGGATGAGAGTCTCCAGACAAATCACAAGTATAAGTTATGTAAAGCCCCTGTCCTTTACCCCACCTATGCGATATCTTTTGAATATTATCTAGTTGATCAAAACACTCAACGTTAGTTATCGCTGTTTCAGAGCTAACCGGAGCACTGTTAATAAACTCTTCTATCAAACCAGCATCCCAAAGCTCATCAATTGCATCTTCTGCAACACTATCTAAGTCTCGGAGCTGCAATGAATACTGATCCAAAGTCATTTGGATATGTTCGAATAGCCAGCTCGAGTCATAGTGCTCTTCATTTTCGGATTCAATTACATCATTCAAGCAATCAAACAAAATTTCCGAGTCGTATGATAAGTACTTTATTTTATTGATATTCTTGACTGAAAATGACTCGTCATTAATAAGTGTATCAAAGCTATCGTAGCCGAAGACAGTCGCTATAATCGCCGATAGGTTTGATAAAGAACACCTCCAATCATCATCACTCAAGCTATCCGAAAGGGTGTTCATGTATTGATATGCAAGCGGGAACTTCAAAGTTAGTAGTTCATTTTTATGTTCAGCTTTGGATTTTTCAAAAGCAAACGTAGCCTTCTCGGCATCTTGAACTTTTTTAGCTTCCTTTCGAGCCAACACTTCGTTAGCTAGCTTCAATTCCTTGACCTTTTCTTGTGCCTCAAGGTACTTCTCTTGTATGAGGTTCTTTTTAGCTTCTGCTGCTGCGGCATCTTTTTGCAATTTTTCGGTTTTGGCAACTGAGTTTTCAATCTCAGCTCGTACTTCATCTTCCGCAACTTTATTCTGTAAATTGGCTCTTGCTTTGGCCTTTACTAGCCGACCTCTTGCATCCTCTTTATCGACATCTTGATCAACAGTAAGAGAATACCTCCACCCTGCGCTATGCTTTTGGATTTGCTGAATCGCAATATGTAAATAAGGACTTAAAAACATATAGATGCTAGAGATGGCGAGTGGCCACCATATCGTGTTTAAAGAATTTTCATGCCAGATAGAAACCCATGCAATTGAGTCTTGGAACACTGATATGCGGGAGTCTACATTTTGGATTCCAAAGAATAGCAAAGCTAACTTATCCCAATTGCATAGCCCCCAAGACACCAGAAAGGCACCGAAAAATGGACTCGCTAAGCGGCTATTGATGTTATTGGTAATAGATCCCTGGTAAGACCCCAGAACTCTATACACTTTCAAGCTTCTGATAATACTGTCTTTCGTATTCATTCGGTGACAGTCCACCATTAGTACCATGATTCCGTTTTGGATTGTAGAAGTACTCGATATATTCAAATATCTCAGAGCGTGCTTCCTCACGGGTTTTATAGATTCTTCGTTTTACTCTATCTTTCTTGAGCAGCGAGAAAAAACTCTCAGCAACGGCGTTGTCGTGACAGTTTCCCTTTCTACTCATGCTAATTTCCATATTGTGTTCTTTTAGGAAACTGCGCCAGTCGCTCGAGGTATATTGAACGCCTTGATCAGAGTGAACGAGCACCTGTTCACTTGGCCGTCTTC
>NZ_FUXU01000033.1 GCF_900167155.1 Enterovibrio nigricans DSM 22720
CATGAGACTACGACGATTGATGGGTGTAGCCGATCAGATCGTAGCTTCTAGATTTAGTTCCATCGATTTAAGCAACAAAGCCATTTCAAACACGGGGAAAGCGGCCACGCAGAGCCATCCAGAAAACCGTTTTTGAATGCTGCAGGCGCTTTAGAGTTGAGAGCCGAGTACAACTCTCCAAACCCTAGACGTTTTGCTGCCATCTGGTGAACAATTACAAGAAGCTTTACCTGATCCTCGTCAGTATTACTAAGTCGCCAGTGACCATCCCCCGTGCGCACTGCCATCCAGTCGCGCACTCTGACTAAATTGGCATCTCGCGTATCATCTGAAGGCAAGATGAAAAGGTGGGCCGAGCCCTCAGGTGTTGGAGTGATACCCTCTGGACTTAGACGCTTGCCGGGAACTTGAACAAGATCATCCCCATCGTGCCGAATAGCATTTGCAAGATCCAAAACCTTCGTTGAGCATCGAAAATTCTCTTGCTTCGGAATGTCTACCCAATTGGGTTCTGCTTCAACCAGACCTGTTCCCGTGGCATATATTCGCTGCATAGGATCGCCGAAGAAACCTAGGCAAAATGTTACACCCGGCTCACGCTCAACGGCCTCCAATCCTTCAATAACTTCAGTTGTCGTGTCTTGACTCTCATCCACAAAAACAAAAGGAAATTGGTGTGCTAGGAGAGTCCGAAAGAGGGAACGTTCAGCTATTAGGTAAGTTACAAGCTTCAGAATATCATCATGACCTAAAACCCCTTTAAGGTAGTCGCTCCCTGTACCGTAGCGAAAACTTTTGACTGCACCGACACGACCCGACAGCCTACGAAGACGCGCCAAGTCTCTAGAGTCTTTGTCCTTTGTGCGCTGTTGAACCCTAGGCCCATAGGTTGCCTGTTTCTGTTCAATCGCCTCGATCTTCTCCACGATACGTGCAGAAACCCAAACGCGAATATCGTTCTGAAACGGTTTGGCTAGCAGCCACATAAAGCTGTGAATGGTCGATACATGTACCAGAGGATCATTTCCAACATCTTTCCAAATCTCTCCGGCCGCAATTTCCGTGTAAGTGATGCAGGCAATACGCTGACGGAATTTTCTCAGCTTTTCCCCATGTATTTGAATAGCCGACGACAAGCCCTTAATGAGAGAGGTGGTTTTTCCAGACCCTGCACCTGCCTTCATTATAAAACTGCGAGGAGGAACGCTCTCAAGGCAGTTTCGCAGGTCGATGTCTGCCTGGGTATCCGGCTTATTTGCTCGGCTACTCATGCTCAGCTCCAGCCACAATGTCAGTATCAGGAATAGTGTCAGGCAGCACGGTCTCAAGTTCGATCCGTACTTCATCCTTTAACCAGACCAATCCATCACGGATGTATTTCGGGACATTCCAAGCGTCTTCACTCTCGGTTAGTAAAGCGAGCGCGAACCTCGTTTTATCGAAACTTTTCCGCGAAACTTTCTGATGTAGGCCTTTAGCAAGCGCGCTGGGACTGGCAACTTCGCCCTTCACAATCAGACCAAGAGGCTTCCTTGTAGTAGCTTGAGACCATATTGGATTCTCAAGGCCAAAATCTTCCTCAAGCGTGCGTCCACAAAGATTTTCAGTGGAACCATTCCAAGTGACTTCACGCTCAACCTGATAGGCGACACGAACCTTTGCGCCGTGTACAAGCTCGTGAGTTTTGTCTGCATCCGAGGCGTTGCTCAAGTCTTCGATTGTTTGTTTACTAGGAAGCCATTTTATAAGGGTTTGATTCGAGGTCGCAGCGCCAGGCTCACTAGGCAAGCAAGCTTTGCCGTACTTCTTCTTGAGTGGGGCGGCCACCGGCTCACCGACCGGATCTTGCCCATCATCCAGAGCCTGAACAGCGGTACCATCCACTTCCTCGACAGGTGCCTCAAACTCCTCAACCTCATCATCAACTTCATCGCCGGACTCTTGAGTCACTAGGGCAACGCTATCAATATCGGTAACTATTAGTGTAGTGAGACCAAGAAATTCTATGAGCGATTGGAAACGATGGCCAAAGGCTCCTCCGACTTCCAAAATACATAGAGAAGCTGATCGGAGAGGTTTAGCAACTTTCCCGATCATTATGGGCATCAACAATCTTTCAACATTACCTTCAACGAGAATAGCTGCGTCTGAGAAAAAGAGATCACAGTGTGTCAGCTTCAAATATCTTTCTAGGAAGTCCCGATCATCAGGCTGGGCTTGGTAAAAGGCGGAAAGATTTAGAACCTCTGTCAGCTGTTCATTGCCAACCATCTTTCGACGAAAGTAACGAATTGGCTTAAATCCACGCTCGTAAAGAATATGTGGAGAGTGGGTCGTAATAACCATTTGGCTGCCGAATATACTTCCGTCATCGCCTTCTATGTTAAGAAGCTCCAGCACATTTCGAATAAATGCCTGCTGGAGTTGTGCGTGCAGATGAGCCTCTGGTTCCTCCACGAAAATCAGATGCAACGGAGGGCGATTATCCATTGCCTTCCACCTAGCTTGAGCATCCAAAATCTCCACGACCATGTAGATCAAATTTTTGAATCCTAGGCCGTTGTAACTATCCGGCAATGTGGCGATGTCTTCGCCGTCTCCGATCTGGTAGTGAACACGCGCATCTTGGCTCATCACGTGAGCGGGATCTAACGCTGACATGATTTTCAATCGTGGGTTATTAATGCCCGGATAACCTAGCCCCGCAAGTCGATCAAGCATTGGCTTGAACACGCCATCCAAATGAATATTGAGCGCTTGCTCTGAATCAAACAATGCCTTCAGCGCAGCGTGATCATCTTGCCTTTGATCGAGGTTGTGCTTGTAAAATCGGCTCAAACGCTTTGACAGATCTTCCGATCTTCCACCGACTTCAGGATTGGGATCAGCCAGGTGCCGTTGAGCTCCCAAGCAATCAATTTGAATAAGCGATTTCAGAATCTTACCACCGCCAGGCTCTCCACCTAATTCTTCTGGAACATAGCTCCCAATCTCACAGAAGTTCTCATCAAATTGTGTGTGATCCAAGATGAAGTAACGCAGCTCATATTCGCTTTTGAGTTCACGCTGAAGATAGTCCGTCATGGAGCGAGGCCAAGGAACATATTGTGACTCTGGCGGCAGTGCTGCGGCCTGCTCAATACCCTTAGCCTTAGCTTCTTGATAATTTTTAATGAGGTTTAAAGGATTTCGAGCTGTCAGCGAAACTCGAATACCTACCTTGGTTCCTTCCCATGCAGTGCTCGGAAGTAAGGGAATGACTAGGTATAGATCTGACGCAGAAACTTCGAACCAGAGATCAAGCTCTATGCTTGGAAGTGAGAGATTGCCACTGTCGGGAACTGATTCCTCCGGATTGATGTCCCCAGCTTCATCAAAGGCTTTCCAACAAGAAGAACTAAAATCATACAGACTGAAACGATCCTTTCCGCCCGAGATAAACGTATGAACGGCCTGAGTTGCCGACGTCTTTCCGCTGTTATTAGATCCTACAAATATTGATATGTCGTCAGCTAGCTCAATATGAGTATCCTTCAGACGTCGAAAATTCCTTAGGCGATACGAGTGAATATGCAAGACAGAGACCTCCGTGTCATTTCTTAGTTATGTTAAGGCTTAAATTTTATAAGCACTATGACAAGGGCTTAACAAAACTAAGCCCCTTAACCAGCCTGCTTATAACTTCCTTATTAACTAAATACTATTCAAATCCAATAGTGGTTATTTCCAAACCTCAGTTCACGAAGGATGAGACGCCGGATCACGGTTGTGAGACCTCAGATCACGGAGGATGAGATCCCACACGTAGCGAAACGTGGCTACACGTCCAGGTTTGCTACTTTCAGGGCATTGTCTTCGATGAACGCACGACGAGGCTCAACGTGATCACCCATTAGCGTGGTGAACAGTTCATCTGCTGCTACCGCATCTTGGATGGTTACACGAAGCATACGGCGAGACTCTGGATCCATCGTGGTCTCCCAAAGCTGATCAGGGTTCATCTCACCCAGACCTTTATAGCGTTGACGAGAAAGTCCGCGGTTAGACTCCTTAATCAACCATGCCAGCGCTTCTGCAAAGCTTTTCACGGGTTGCTTACGCTCGCCACGTTGAATGTATGCACTGTCATCCAACAAGCCATCCAGGGCTTCTGACAAGCTTGCAATACGGCCATATTCTTTTGAGTTCAACAAGTCATAGCTAATGGTGTACTCGTGATCAACACCGTGTGTGCGCACAACCAGCTCTGGCTGATATGCACTGTGCTCTTCACTGAACTTGACCAGTGAACGGTACTGGCTTTCACCCGTAGAGTTCTTATTCAGAATAGAAACAATGTTGTCAATCCACGCTTGGACATCCGCTTCATTTTTCAAGGCATCAACAGAAAGACGTGGTTGGTAAACCAATTCATTCAACAACGCTGAAGGGTAACGGCGTTCCATACGCTTGATAAGTTTCATCACACTGTTGTACTTGTGGATCAACTCTTCAAGGGCAATACCGCTTAACGCTGGCGCATCTTGGTTAACAAACAAAGATGCGTTTTCTAGCGCTAGTGCAACTTGGTACTGCTCCATCGCTTCATCATCTTTGATGTATTGCTCTTGTTTACCTTTCTTCACTTTATAAAGTGGTGGCTGAGCAATATAGATGTAACCGCGTTCAATCAGCTCTGGCATTTGACGATAGAAGAACGTCAAAAGTAGCGTACGGATGTGCGAACCATCAACGTCAGCATCGGTCATGATGATGATGCTGTGGTAACGCAGTTTATCAGGGTTGTATTCGTCACGACCAATACCACAGCCCATCGCAGTGATAAGCGTGGTCACTTCCTGAGAAGACAACATTTTATCGAAACGCGCTTTTTCTACGTTAAGGATTTTACCTTTCAGTGGAAGAATTGCCTGATTCTTACGGTTACGACCCTGCTTAGCGGAACCGCCCGCAGAGTCCCCTTCCACAATGTAGAGTTCAGAAAGCGCTGGGTCTTTTTCTTGGCAGTCTGCAAGCTTACCTGGCAAGCCACCCAAATCTAGCGCGCCTTTACGACGTGTCATTTCGCGAGCTTTACGCGCCGCTTCACGTGCACGTGCTGCATCAATGATTTTGGTACAAACGATCTTAGCGTCTTGCGGGCTCTCAATCAGGAACTCACTTAACTTCTCGTTCATTGCCGACTCAACCGCAGACTTCACTTCTGAAGAAACCAATTTGTCTTTTGTTTGGCTTGAGAATTTTGGATCCGGTACTTTTACCGATACTACTGCGGTCAGACCTTCACGCGCATCATCACCCGATGTTGCTGCGTTGGCTTTCTTCGAGTAGCCCTCTTTTTCCATGTAGCTATTGAGCGTACGCGTCAGTGCTGCACGGAAGCCAGCAAGGTGAGTACCGCCATCGCGTTGTGGAATGTTGTTGGTGAAACAGTAAATGTTTTCTTGGAAACCATCGTTCCACTGCATGGATACTTCAACCGTCACGCCGTCTTCACGTTCGTGTTCAAAATGGAACACTGACGGGTGAATGGGGTTTTTATTGCGATTCAGGTGCTCAACGAATGCGCGGATACCACCTTCATACGTAAAGTGGTCATTTTTATCTTCTTCACGCTCATCAGAAAGACGAATGGAAACACCCGAATTTAGGAATGACAACTCACGAAGACGCTTTGCCAATATGTCATAATGGAAAAGCAGATCAGTAAAGGTTTCACCTGATGGCCAGAAACGGATGCGTGTACCTGTTTCATCGGTATCACCAATCGGTGCCAATGGTGCGTCAGGCACACCACCGCGGTAAATTTGTTGATGGATTTGACCATGACGCCAAATCGTCAGCTCTAGCTTCTCTGACAGGGCGTTTACAACTGAAACACCAACACCATGAAGACCGCCTGACACTTTATAAGAGTTGTCATCAAATTTGCCGCCAGCATGCAGTACCGTCATGATAACTTCCGCTGCCGATACACCCTCTTCTTCATGGATGTCGACAGGAATGCCACGACCGTCATCTTTTACAGATACCGAGCCGTCTTCGTGAATGGTAACAATGATATCGGTACAATGACCGGCGAGAGCTTCATCGATAGAGTTATCGACCACCTCAAAGACCATGTGGTGCAGACCGGTACCGTCGTCGGTGTCACCGATGTACATCCCCGGACGCTTTCGTACTGCATCCAGACCCTTGAGTACCTTGATACTCGATGAATCGTAATTGTTGGACATTGAGTTACTCTCGCTTAATTTATTCTGAGGCTATTTTACCGTGTTCCACATGAAACATCTTACTATTTTCGTCGCACATTTCAGCGACCTGATCGGCACTAATGGCACTGACAAACACTTGTGCACCAGTGGCTTTCAGTTGCTCGGCCAGTAGTGCTCGACGCCGACTATCCAGCTCAGACGCAAAATCGTCGATCAAATAGATACATTGCTTACCTTTGTCCTCAGTAAGCTGTTGCCCTTGCGCCAGGCGAAGTGCACATACCATCAGCTTTAACTGACCACGAGAAAGCACGTCCTCTACGGGTGTGCCCCCTACTCTCAGACGCAAGTCGGATTTGTGTGGACCACTGACGGTATACCCTAGTTGTTGATCGCGCAGGAAGTTTTCACGCAATAATTCTGCGTAATCTGCGTCCTTGTCCCAACCTCGGGTGTAATTTAGTTTGATTTCATATTCAGGCAAAAATGCATTACACAATGATGCTGCACGCTCTGATAGCTTTTCGACGTACTCGCGACGCCACTGATCGATTTGATTCGACAACGGCGCCAGCTCTGCATCCCAGAAACTCAATTCTCGATAGCTTCTGGCGGTTTTCATCAATGCATTACGTTGTTTAGTCAGGCGTTTTACACGTGACCAAACCGGATAAAACTGAGGTTCCGCATGAAAAACGCCCCAATCAATAAAGGCGCGACGAAACTTGGGGCCCCCGGTCAACAACTCAAACCCTTCAGGGTTAATCAGTTGGGTGGGTAAAACTTCCGCCAGTTGCACTAGCTTCTGCCCTTTTTCCTCACCAATTTTTACTTCCGCTGAGCCATCTCGGTTTTTTTGGATTCCAACGGGTAACAAAACATCACCCATAACAACCTTACCATGCACGACCAGCCGATCTTGTTGATGGCGGATCACGCGGCCTGTCAGCGGACTGCGAAACGAACGCCCATGCCCAAGGTAATAAACGGCTTCCAATACACTGGTTTTACCGCTTCCGTTGGCACCGACAAGAAAATTGAAGCCTGATGACAGACTAAGGTCACAGGCTTCAATATTTCTTAGATCATGAATCGATAATCGAGACAGTGCCATGTTACAGACGAATTGGCATCACCACGTACATGGCGTTTTCACTGTTACAATCTTCAACCAGTGTACTTGCGGTACCATCAGTCATCGAAAAACGGACTTGTTCACACTTAAGCGTATTTAGAACATCAAGAACATAGCTGACGTTAAAACCAATTTCGAGGTCTTCACCCTCGTAGTTCACATCAACAAACTCTTCTGCTTCTTCCTGCTCAGGGTTATGTGCAGAAATGCGAAGCTGGCCGACACTAACGTTAAGGCGTACACCACGGAACTTCTCATTCGATAAAATGGCAGCGCGAGAAAACGCCTGACGTAATTCATCGCAATCTGCGTCCATGAACTTGTTTGAAGATTGTGGCATGACGCGGCGGTAATCAGGAAAACGGCCATCAACCAATTTTGACGTAAATATAAATTGGTTCACTTTCGCGCGAATATTCGCGCTACCAATTTGAATCGTTACGGGTTCATCAGGTTGGTCTAACAAACGCATCAATTCGGTGACGCCCTTACGAGGAACAATCACCTGTTGATTTTCCAACTCGTCATCAAGCTCAGTCACTCCCACGGCCATGCGGTGACCATCAGTCGCAACAGAACGCAGTGTTTTACCGTCTGTTTCTAACAGCATACCGTTAAGAAAGTAACGCACGTCCTGGTTTGCCATTGAGAATGCAGTGCTTTCAATCAACTGACGTAACTTACCTTGTGGCAAGGTGAATTCAACCGAACTCTGCCAATCTTCAATGTTTGGAAAGTCAGAAGCTGGCAATGTCGACAATGTAAAGCGGCTACGACCAGAGCGAATAATCGCTCGGTCACCTTCCAGAGAAAACTGGATCGGTGCACTGTCATTGAGGCCACGGCAAATATCTAAAAATTTACGAGACGGCACTGTAACAGCACCATCTTGTGAATCACCGTCCAATGGCAAGGCTGCAATCAACTCGACTTCTAAATCAGTACAAGTCATGGACAACTGACCAGACTGCACTTTCAGTAGAATGTTTCCAAGGATAGGCAACGTTGGTCGTCCCCCGAGTGCACCAGACACCTGCTGCAGGGGTTTTAAAAATTGGTCACGAGTTAGAGTAAATTTCATATTAAGACGACAGAGTCCGGATCAAGTTTGAATAATCTTCTTTTATATCGTGGCTTTCTTCGCGCAGCTGTTCAATTTTTCTGCATGCATGAAGCACCGTAGTATGATCACGACCACCAAATGCATCACCAATTTCCGGCAAGCTATGGTTAGTCAGCTCTTTTGACAATGCCATCGCCACCTGACGAGGGCGTGCCACAGAGCGGCTACGACGTTTAGACAGCAAATCTGCCATCTTGATTTTGTAGTATTCCGCCACAGTTTTCTGAATGTTGTCGATAGTCACCAGCTTTTCCTGCAGTGCCAGCAGGTCACGCAGTGCCTCACGAACAAAATCGATGGTAATCGCTCTACCTGTAAAGTTAGCGTTCGCTATCACTCGATTCAGCGCGCCTTCAAGCTCTCGAACATTTGAACGTAAGCGTTTAGCAATAAAAAATGCCACTTCATCTGGCAGGCGAATGTTATGGTCTTCCGCCTTTTTCATCAAAATCGCCACACGCGTTTCAAGCTCTGGTGGCTCGATACATACCGTCAAACCCCAACCGAAACGAGATTTCAAGCGATCTTCTACACCGTTGATCTCTTTTGGATAGCGATCAGACGTTAGAATAATTTGCTGGTTACCTTCAAGTAACGCATTAAAGGTGTGGAAAAACTCTTCCTGCGAACGTTCTTTATTAGCAAAAAATTGAATGTCATCGATCAACAATGCATCAACACTACGGTAATAGCGTTTAAATTCTTCGATTTGGTTGTTCTGCAGGGCTTTTACCATGTCCTGAACAAAACGTTCAGAGTGCATGTAAACCACGCGTGCATCCGCTTTACGATCACTGATGGCATTACCCACAGCGTGCAGCAAGTGCGTTTTACCTAAACCCGTGCCGCCATATAGAAACAGTGGGTTATAGGCAGCACCAGGGTTATCAGCAACCTGACGCGCTGCAGCAAGTGCCAACTGGTTCGATTTACCTTCAACAAAGTTAGTGAACTTGTGTTTAGGATTTACATTCGAGCGATGGTTAACGTCAGACTGAACAGGTGATGGAGCAGGTTCCCATGTACGACCAACACTTGGTTTTGCTACAGGTGTTGCAGGCGCAGGCGATACGGGCGGTGCTGGTGGCGCAATAGGCGCGACGGGCTTACTGCCCACTTCAAAGCGCAGCATTGGAACGTCAGTATCACAAAACTCATTCAGTAAGCTATTGATACTATTAATATACTTATCCCGCACCCAATCCAAAACAAAACGGTTAGGGGCGAATAAAGTCAGGGTATTGTCATTTAACTCCGCCTGAAGCGGCCGAACCCACATGCTAAATTCCGTTGCAGGTAGATCCTCTTGAAGGCGCTGAAGGCACTGCAACCAAAGCGAAGATGACACGACTGACTCCACACTCGAATAATGAAAAGGGAAGTAATTTTATACTTCTACGCCAAGGATCGCTAGCGACAAGATCCCTTTTGCAGTGAATAAGATCGTAGTTATACACACAGATCGCACAAAAAAACCCGTGATCAGCACAAGGTACACCCTACTTACTCACAGAATTATTAGAAAACTGACAATAATTGTGCAAAGAACGTCACATTAAGTTCGTCATGCTTTCAGTGCTTTTCATGTCCGATCTTTGCCAATTTTTTTGCCTTGATCACAATAAATATTCTTATCCTCACGAAATCCACCGACAATGCACACCTTAATCACAGGTATGAATGGATAAGATCGCAAAAGGATCCTTGCGCTTATCTATCGACTACGTATAATTGCGCGCCCAAGAGAGCGGAATATTGTTTTAACATTGACTACAACTCAGTCAATGATTACAATCCGCCCTCTTTGTTGAGAGGCGTCGGACTTTGTCCCACGTCGGGTTAACAAACCTAAAAACTGATCAGTAATAAGGTAGAAACCATGAAACGCACTTTTCAACCTTCCGTTCTAAAGCGTAAGCGCACTCACGGTTTCCGTGCGCGCATGGCAACTAAGAACGGCCGTAAGGTTATTGCCGCTCGCCGTGCGAAAGGCCGTAGCAAGCTTTCAAAATAATCCTTAGTGATTTGTGAATAAGCTAGCTTTTTCTCGGGAGTTACGTCTGTTAACTCCCGAACATTTCAACTCTGTCTTCCAGCAACCTCATCGCGCTGGCTCACCACACTTAACTATTCTTGCCCGCAATAACACTCTTGGCCTTCCTCGTTTGGGTCAGGCAGTGCCAAAAAAACAAATCAAACTTGCCGTCGATCGAAACCGTTTTAAACGTCTCGTTCGTGAAAGTTTTCGTTTGCGTCAGCACTCGCTGCCTGCGAAAGATTTTGTTGTCATTGCGAAGAAAAGTGCGAATGAGCTCAGTAACGAAGAATTGAGTGCGCTGCTCGATAAGTTATGGCAACGTTTGTCACGACCGCCGCGAAAATAATAGTCATTAGACTGTTTCGCGGTTACCAGCTTTTCATCAGCCCTCTTCTGGGGCCTCGCTGTCGTTTTACGCCGACATGCTCCCAATACGCCATAGAAGCGGTCAATTGTCACGGTGTGATAAAAGGATGTTGGTTAGCGGGCAAACGTTTATTAAAATGCCATCCTCTAAATCATGGTGGGTACGATCCTGTGCCCCCGCATCATCCTAATAATCGAGACAATTAACAATGGATTCTCAACGTAATATTCTGTTGATTGCCCTAATGTTTGTATCGTTCATGTTGTACCTCAACTGGAACGAAACAACCAACCCTCAACCACAGGGTCAGGGCGTTACACAGCAAGCACAACACAGTGGTGATGTTCCTGTCGGTTCAGATGCCACTCAGCCTCTACCGCAGGATTCTGTCTCTAATAAGCTGATCACCCTAAAAAGTGATGTGCTGACTTTGATCGTTGATACACAGGGCGGTGATATTGTTCACGCTGAATTGAACAAATATGACGCAGAGTTCGGTTCTGCGAATAAATTTGTTCTATTGAAAAACCAACCCAACCATACTTTCGTTGCACAAAGTGGCCTGATTGGTCCAAACGGCATCGATACGCTGGATGGCCGCGCTCAATTTACCGCCAATGGCACCGACTTTACTCTAGCTGATGGCCAGAACGAATTGCGTGTACCTTTGACCGTAACAAAAGATGGCATCACCTACACCAAAACCTTTGTTCTAAAGCGCGACAACTACGCCGTGAATGTTGATTACACTATCGACAACCACAGCGACAAATCCGCGTCAGTGCAGATGTACGCTCAGCTAAAACAAAACCTATTGGATGATGGCGGCAGCCTGACCATGCCAACCTATCGTGGTGGTGTGTACTCAGCTGACGATGCGAAATACGAAAAATACAGCTTCGACGATATGAAGGACAGAAACCTGAACCTGACTATCTCGAAAAATGGCTGGGCCGCGATGATGCAACACTACTTTGTTGCAGCATGGATACCACGTGATCAAACTGACGTGAATCTATTCTCGCGCACAGCAAATGGTCAAGGGTTTATCGGTGTTCGCTACCCAACCACCACGATCGCAGCTGGTTCAACCGTGAACTTGGACGCGACTCTGTGGGTTGGTCCGAAACTGCAAGACCAAATGGAAAAAACCGCGCCTAACCTAAACCTGACTGTAGATTACGGTTGGTTATGGTTTATCGCTAGCCCACTGCATTGGTTGCTATCAACCATTCACGGCTTTGTCGGTAACTGGGGTGTAGCCATCATTATTCTGACGTTCGTGGTTCGTGGTGCGATGTACCCACTAACCAAAGCGCAGTACACTTCTATGGCGAAAATGCGTCTTCTGCAACCTAAACTGCAGGAAATGCGTGAGCGTATCGGTGATGACCGCCAGCGCATGAGCCAAGAAATGATGGAGTTGTATAAGAAAGAGAAAGTAAACCCACTGGGCGGCTGTCTTCCTCTTATCCTGCAAATGCCAATTTTCATCGCTCTTTACTGGGCACTGATGGAATCGGTAGAACTTCGCCACGCACCGTTTATTCTGTGGATTCACGATTTGTCAGCACCAGATCCATATTACGTGCTGCCTCTACTGATGGGTGCATCTATGTTCCTGATTCAGAAGATGAGCCCAAGCACAGTAACGGACCCTATGCAGCAGAAGATCATGAACTTCATGCCAGTGATGTTCACTGTATTCTTCCTATGGTTCCCAGCCGGTCTGGTTCTGTACTGGTTGGTGTCGAATATCGTGACGCTTCTTCAGCAGACGCTAATTTATCGCGCACTGGAGAAAAAAGGCCTTCACAGCCGCAAGTAATTGCAAACGGTACAAATGAGGCGGCCTTCTGGCCGCCTTTCGTCTTTCTGAACGTGACACTGCCAAACCAAAAATTTGGTATACACTAGCTTGAATTATATAGAGCAGGTATCCCCACATGACTCATTCTGACACTATTGTTGCGCAGGCAACGCCTCCCGGTCGCGGTGGCGTTGGCATCATTCGCGTATCAGGCCCAAAAGCCGTTGAAGTTGCAAAAGCAGTGACGGGACGAGAATTACCTGTCCGCCGCGCAGAATACCTGCCTTTTAAAAACACAGATGGTAATGCGCTGGACCAAGGCATAGCCCTGTATTTCCAAGCCCCAAATTCTTTCACTGGCGAAGACGTATTAGAGCTCCAAGGCCATGGTGGTCCAGTGATCATGGATATGCTGATCAAACGTATCCTAGAAATTGACGGTGTACGTACAGCCCGTCCTGGGGAGTTTTCTGAGCGCGCCTTTTTGAACGATAAACTCGATTTGGCGCAAGCTGAAGCCATTGCTGATTTAATTGATGCGAGCTCAGAACAAGCGGCGAAGAGTGCGTTGCAAAGTCTTCAAGGGGCATTTTCTACCAAGGTGAATTCGCTGGTAGAGGCGCTTATCCATCTTCGCATCTACGTGGAAGCCGCCATTGATTTTCCTGACGAAGAAATCGACTTTCTGTCAGACGGTAAAGTTGCAGGCGATCTCGATGGAATAATCAACGCATTGGATGAAGTGCGTAAAACCGCTAACCAAGGTGCCATAATGCGAGAAGGCATGAAGGTGGTCATTGCAGGCCGTCCAAATGCGGGCAAATCAAGCCTTCTCAACGCCTTGTCAGGGAAAGACAGTGCCATTGTAACAGACATTGCAGGCACCACGCGTGACGTCCTGCGCGAGCATATCCATATTGATGGCATGCCGTTACACATTATCGATACTGCTGGCCTTCGAGATGCATCAGATGAAGTTGAGCGAATAGGAATCGAGCGTGCGTGGGATGAAATTGCTCAAGCCGATCGCGTATTATTTATGGTTGATGGCACCACCACCACGGCAACATCTCCAGAAGAGATTTGGCCAGAGTTCATTGATCGTCTTCCTGCCAATATCGGCATGACCGTTATCCGAAATAAAGCGGATGTTACGGGTGAAACACTCGGTATTTGCCACGCCAGCCAACCAACCTTAATTCGTCTTAGCGCGAAAACAGGTAAAGGTGTCGATGCGCTACGTGAACATTTGAAAGCATGTATGGGCTTTTCTGGCGCGACTGAAGGTGGATTTATGGCAAGACGTCGCCACCTGGAAGCCCTCGATGCGGCAGCGAATCATCTTGATACAGGAAAACACCAACTCGAAGGCTACATGGCTGGCGAGATCCTCGCAGAAGAGCTTCGTATTGCGCAGCAACACTTAAGCGAAATCACCGGCGAGTTTAGCTCAGATGATCTTCTCGGCCGGATTTTCAGTTCATTCTGTATCGGAAAATAACACCCCAAAGGCTGCCGTCTGGCAGCTTTTTCTTTCCTCTCTCCCTGTCTCATCTTTGCTACACTTTGAAGCAACCTCACTCAATCTAACGACGAGATGATAAATAGCCTCAACCCGCTACTTAATCTGGGTATAGAACGCTACGACAAGTTACAGATTCATCATCTGCGTATGGTTAATTTGTTGTCTACGCTTTGTGCTGGTGGCACCTTTCTGTTTTCGGCTCTTTTCTGGTTTGCCTTCGGAAGCCCTTCTGTTGCATTACTCAATGGGTTGTTCGCACTGCTTTATATGATTTCCTTTGTGCTAACCCGAGAAGGATTACTGAAAATTGCAAAATACTGGGTATTTATCATTTTCTTTTTCCAGCAATTTTCATTGCCGTTATTCGTGCTGTCCGATAATTTTGAAACCGAAATGCTGTTATTGGTAGTGCCAACGGCCGTTGTCTTAGTTTTTGATCCTAAAGAACGCTTCCCGCGCTATGGGCTTTCATTGATCGCGATCATCCTGCTGTTTCTCGCGAAAACGATCCCCTCAGGGGATCCCATTCTCGCTCTTACAGATGCGAATGCCCGCGCCGCATACCTTTGCGTAATATTGATACTTGTACTGGCCTCTGTAGCACTCACTGACTTTTATCTCGTTGACCTTCACTCAATAGATGAATCATCACGACGGCTCATTCACGATGACCTGCTGACAGAAACCTCAAACAGCCAAAGTATTTATAACCAAGCAGACGAATTTTTTTTCCAGGCTCAGCATAAGCAACACCCGTTATCGGTGATAGCCATTAATCTCGACGATTTTCGCCAAATCAATGAGATGCATGGCCGAAAAACAGGGGATCAAGTGCTTATTCACTACGCAAATCTGCTGCAGGATCATATTGCCGTTGGAACGCCCCTCGGCCGTCTCTATGCTGATACGTTTGTTATCTTGCTGAATAATGTGAATGCAAGCAGTGCCGTTGCCATCGCAGAAGAACTAAAAATCGCTATCAGTCGCAGTGTGGTTTTGCTTGAACACACGGCAGTCAAACAAACAGCGAGTCTCGGAGTGAGTACATCGAATCAAGGGTGTATTGCTGGTTACCAACTAATTGATACCGCGCTGGTTGCAGTGAAAAATGCTAAACGCAGAGGAAAAAATAAAATTCAGTCCGCTTCTCCCGCAAATATTAACCCAATGAAAAATAGGGATTACTGTCAACCAAGCTAGCTTGACTTAGACTCGCTCCCCCTTCAATACTAGCGTCCTACACACATATACAGAGACGACCCTATGTCCACGATTACCTTGATTACCGGCAGTACCTTAGGCGGGGCTGAATATGTTGGCGATCACTTGGCTGAACTACTTGAACAACATGGTCAAACCGTAAGTATTGTTAATGAAGCGACATTTTCAGATGTCATAAACAGCCACAAACTACTGTTAATCACGTCAACACACGGTGCTGGCGATTACCCTGAAAACCTCGCCCCCGCAATGGAAGAATTAGCGGAAAATTCGCCGGATTTATCCAGTATTTCGTACGCTGTTATCGCAATTGGGGACTCAAGCTATGACACATTCTGCGGTGCTGGAATACATGCAGATACCTTGCTTAAAAAGCTCGGTGCCAAACCAATAATCCAGCGTTTAGACATCGATATTATGGAAAATCCTCTCCCAGAAGAGCCTGCAGAAATGTGGTTATCCAAAAATTTAGCTCAGCTATGTGAATAAGTTTTTCTCTTTAACAAACGAAAATAGCCTCTAAAGGCACTATTTCCCTTGTGGATAACTATAGATCTAAACGGTGATCAACCTATAGTTATCCCAATAATAACTTTAGATCCCTCACCCCCTGTTGATAAAGTGCCATTTTGCTCCCAGGATGTCCCATATTAGATCCAAGGCAACACACAACAAACGATCTTCAATAAACTAATGATCATGTTGATCATTTAACGGTTATCCACAGAGATCGTCATCCTTAATAAAAGATCATAATAAAAGATCCATATAAAGATCTTTATATATATTTAAGAGCTTTCCCCTTCGATCAAAGATCACACTTTTGGTTCTCTCGCATAATGAAAAGCGGTAGAATGATCCTCTTTTGTTCAACAAACAGATCCACTCATTCTTTTTTGAGGTTGCACCATGTTTTACCAGGATAACTTTGACGTCATCGTCGTTGGTGGTGGTCATGCCGGTACAGAAGCCGCATTGGCCGCAGCACGAATGGGTCAGCAAACACTGCTATTGACTCACAATATCGATACGTTGGGGCAAATGTCATGTAACCCAGCCATTGGCGGGATCGGGAAAGGACATCTGGTGAAAGAAGTCGATGCACTCGGTGGCCTGATGGCACGGGCAATCGACAAAGGTGGTATCCAATTTCGCACCCTCAATGCGTCGAAAGGTCCTGCTGTTCGTGCAACACGCGCACAAGCAGATCGTGCGCTCTACAAAGCCGCTGTACGTGAGACATTGGAAAACCAACCGAATCTCATGTTGTTCCAGCAAGCTGTTACAGATCTGATTGTTGAACAGGATCAAGTCACAGGTGTTGTGACTGAAATGGGCCTTAAATTCCGCGCCAAATCTGTTGTTTTAACCGTTGGTACCTTCCTTGGCGGTAAAATTCATATTGGTTTGGAAAACTATTCTGGTGGTCGTGCAGGGGATCCACCATCGATCGCGCTTGCAGATCGACTGCGAGAATTACCGTTTCGCGTTGATCGCCTTAAAACAGGTACTCCACCTCGCATTGATGCGCGCACTGTCGATTTCAGTGTTATGCAAGAACAGCACGGCGATACTCCATGCCCAGTATTCTCGTTTATGGGAAGTGTGTCTGAGCACCCACGTCAGCTGCCGTGTTACATCACTTACACCAACGAAAAAACACATGATGTTATCCGTGCCAACCTAGATCGTAGTCCGATGTATGCGGGTGTGATTGAAGGGATTGGTCCACGTTATTGCCCGTCGATTGAAGATAAGGTGATGCGTTTTGCGGATAAAGACAAACACCAGATTTTCGTTGAGCCTGAAGGCCTGACGACCCATGAATTATATCCGAATGGTATTTCCACCAGCCTGCCGTTTGATGTGCAGATGGGTATTATCCATTCGATCAAAGGGTTTGAAAATGCACGCGTGATCCGCCCAGGTTATGCGATCGAATATGACTTTTTCGATCCTCGCGATCTGAAACAAACCTTCGAAACCAAATTTATTAAAGGGTTGTTCTTTGCAGGTCAAATAAACGGCACTACCGGCTACGAAGAAGCAGCTGCACAAGGTTTGCTAGCGGGGGCTAACGCCGCGTTGTTCGCTCAGGAGAAGGAAGGCTGGTGTCCACGCCGTGATCAAGCCTACATGGGCGTATTGATTGATGATTTGTCGACTATGGGTACCAAAGAACCGTACCGTATGTTTACCTCGCGTGCTGAATACCGCTTGTTGTTGCGGGAAGATAACGCCGATCTGCGTCTGACAGAAATGGGACGCAAATTGGGTCTGGTAGACGATGCGCGTTGGGCTCGCTTCAATGAGAAATTAGAAAATATTGAGATCGAAGCTCAGCGTCTGCGTAGCACGTGGGTTCATCCAACCTCTGAGCACGCAGAAGTGATCAATGCTATTTTGAAAGCGCCACTGTCTCGTGAAGCCAACGGTGAAGAGTTGTTGCGCCGTCCTGAAGTCACCTACGACCAACTGGTGGCCAATCCGGTGTTTGCTCCTGCAATGGCAGATAGCGAAGCCAGCGAACAAGTAGAAATTCAAGTGAAGTACGCGGGTTATATCAATCGTCAAAAAGACGAAATTGAGAAGTCTACGCGTCATGAAAACACCCAATTACCACTAGAGCTGGATTACAAACAAATCAAAGGTTTGTCTAACGAAGCTGTTGCGAAACTTCAGGATGCGCGACCAGAAACCATAGGTAAAGCGTCTCGTATTTCCGGTATTACACCAGCAGCAATTTCTATTTTGCTGGTGCATTTAAAAAAACAAGGCATGCTCAAGAAAGGAGCGTAACTCTCAGTGAAACAACGTCTTGCACAATTGATTTCTGATGCAGGGATGAACATCCCTGCAGAACAACAAGCCCAGCTTCTGGGCTATGTTGAAATGCTCCACAAGTGGAACAAAGCATATAACCTGACTTCGGTTCGCGATCCTCAAGAAATGATCGTTAAACATATTATGGACAGCATTGTGGTCAGTCAGCACCTGATCGGAACCACGTTTATTGACGTGGGAACCGGTCCTGGACTTCCTGGGATCCCGCTGGCGATCATTAACCCTGAGAAGTCATTCACCTTGCTAGATAGTCTAGGAAAACGTATTCGTTTTATCCGCCAGGTTACTCATGAACTGAAAATCACCAACGTGACACCTGTTCAAAGCCGCGTGGAAGCGTTCCAGCCAGAGAACGGTTTTGATGGCGTCTTAAGCCGAGCATTCGCGTCAATGAACGATATGGTGACCTGGTGTCATCACCTGCCAAATGAGCAAGGGGTATTCCTCGCATTGAAAGGACAAGTGGATCAAGTCGAAATTGATGACTTGCCTGCTGATTGTTCTGTGACCGATATCAAACCTTTGACTGTTCCAGGATTGGAAGGGCAACGTCATCTAGTAATCTTGGCTAGATAGGTTTTTTGGGCGAGGTTTACTTGTGGGAAAAGTCATAGCAATTGCCAACCAGAAAGGGGGCGTCGGTAAAACGACGACCTGTATAAATCTTGCTGCGTCACTCGCAGCAACGCAGCGTAAGGTGCTTGTTATAGACCTCGACCCGCAAGGGAACGCCACCATGGCCAGTGGCGTAGACAAATACAATGTCGACGCCACGGCTTATGAATTGCTCGTTGAAGAAACACCGTTTAACGACGTTGTGGTGACCGAAACGACAGGCGGTTATCATTTGATCGCTGCAAACGGCGACGTGACGGCAGCAGAAATAAAATTGATGGAAGTGTTTGCCCGAGAAGTTAGGCTTCGCAACGCGTTAGCTGACATTCGTGAAAACTATGATTTCATCTTTATCGACTGTCCGCCTTCACTGAACCTCCTTACAATCAACGCCATGACGGCTGCGAACTCGGTTCTTGTCCCAATGCAGTGCGAGTATTTTGCACTGGAAGGACTGACGGCGTTGATGGATACCATCAGCAAGCTGGCGAGTGTGGTGAATGCCGACCTTCATGTCGAAGGGTTGCTGAGAACCATGTATGATCCGCGTAACCGATTGGCTACAGAAGTCTCAGATCAGATCAAAAAGCACTTTGGCGATAAGGTCTATCGCACGGTGATTCCACGTAATGTGCGTCTGGCTGAAGCCCCTAGTCATGGTAAACCTGCCATGTACTATGACAAGCATTCAAGTGGTGCAAAATCATATTTAGCGTTGGCTGGAGAGATATTGCGCAGAGAAGAGCAATTGCGACAAGCGAATAATGTAGCCAACGTGTCTTAAAGGAATGCCAATGAACGCAACAAAACGTGGATTGGGCAAAGGGCTCGATGCACTTCTTGCGACCAGTGCGCAGGCGCAGGCACGCGTAGATTTGAACAAAGATTCGCATCACGCAGAGACCAACAGTGAATTACAGCATTTACCGTTGACTCAACTTCATCCGGGGACGTATCAGCCACGTCAGGGGATGGCGACAGAAGCATTGGAAGAATTGGCTGAATCTATCCGAGCGCAAGGTGTCATTCAGCCACTTGTGGTAAGAAAGACATCAGCGCAACAATATGAAATTATTGCTGGTGAGCGACGCTTTCGCGCATCCAAAATGGCTGGACTAACACATGTCCCGTGTTTGGTGCGTGATCTGACAGATAAAGCCGCCAGTGCTATCGCGTTGATAGAGAACATTCAGCGTGAAGACCTCAATGCCATGGAAGAGGCTGAAGCTTTAGATAAGCTTGTCCAAGACTTCTCTCTTACACACCAGCAACTTGCTGAAGCATTAGGTAAATCGAGAACGACTATCAGTAACCTTCTTCGTTTAAACGGTTTAGAAACCGGCGTAAAGAAGCTTCTGATGAATCGACAACTCGATATGGGACATGCTCGCGCATTGCTTGCACTTGATGGCGAAGCCCAAATTGAGGCAGCGTTGGCGTCGGTGAACAAAAAAATGACCGTCAGACAAACAGAAGCATTGGTGAAGAAAATGCTTACACCTGTCACTGATAAAGTGGTAAATAGTTTGTCCCCTGAATTTGAATCAATTCAGGAAATGCTGGTTCATCGTTTGGGCACCAATGTCACCATTACTCAAGCGAAAGGTGGTAAGGGCAAAATTACAATAAACTTTGATCACCAAGAAAAATTAATGCAAATACTTGCAACACTCAGTGAGTAAGTGTGATATCACGCGTTAGCTTTCTGTTACATATTTTTTCTTACTGTGATCAGGTTACTCTGTTGTAAAATTTAGTCTCCATTTTTGGTTCAATCAGATTGCAATCAAAAAGGTGACCCGTATAATTTTTGCAGTTTTCCCAGCTCGACATGGTGCTACGAGGAAAGGAATCGAGGAACGAATACATGGTATCGACGCTCGCGCGACGAGGTCGCAAGCTTGCGAAAAGGTTGCTGCTGTTACAAGCGTGCGTCGTGTTAGCAACGGCAATCTTGATGGTGACTACCATCAATGTCGACTGGGGAATTTCCGCACTTATCGGCGGAGGCATCTTTGTAGTTGCCAATGCAGCGTTCGCGCTGTGTGCTTTCCTATTTAGTGGAGCGAGAGCAGCGAAACTCATTGTTGCATCGTTTTTCAGCGGTGAAGTGCTCAAAATTCTGCTGACAGTCGTTTTATTCTCCGTTGTTTACCTGTATGCCGAGGTGGAACTTGTTCCCCTCAAACTGACCTATTTGCTGGTACTTGGAATTAATATCCTTGCGCCAGTTTTATTCATTAACAACAACAAATAGGATGAGTTATGGCTGCGCCAGGTGAAGCGCTTACACCTTCCAGTTACATCTCTCACCACTTAACCAACCTGTCTACGGACAAATTGGGCTTAGTGGGAGACGGTAGTTTCTGGTCGGTGCACATTGATAGCCTGTTTTTCTCAGTCCTGATCGGTTTCGGCTTTCTATGGCTGTTCCGCTCTGTGGCGAAGAAAGCAACCACAGGAGTACCAGGAAAGCTTCAGTGTTTTGTGGAAATGTTGGTCGAATTCGTTGACGAAAACGTCCGAGAAACCTTCCATGGAAAAAATCCACTGATTGCGCCTCTGGCTCTGACCATTTTCGTCTGGATATTTTTGATGAATACGATGGACCTTGTGCCTATCGATTTTATTCCTTATCCAGCGGAATTGCTTGGTATTCCTTACATGAAGGTAGTACCAACGGCAGACGTAAATATCACCCTTGCAATGGCACTTGGTGTCTTTTTCTTGATGATCTATTACAGCATCAAGGTGAAAGGTATCGGCGGCTTTGCGAAAGAGCTGGCACTTCACCCGTTCAACCACCCAATCATGATCCCGTTCAACCTGCTTTTGGAAGTGGTATCGCTGCTCGCGAAACCAATTTCTCTTGGTATGCGTCTGTTCGGTAATATGTTTGCAGGTGAGGTGGTATTTATCCTGATTGCGGCACTTCTGCCGTGGTGGGCGCAATGGTTGGGTTCGTTACCGTGGGCAATCTTCCACATTCTGGTTATTACCATCCAAGCGTTCGTCTTTATGATGCTGACCATCGTGTACCTGTCTCAGGCACATGAAGATTCACATTAATACGTAATTTTGTAAGCAACTTTTGTTAGACCTTCCGGCGTAATTAGTAGGCCGACAACAAGAAACTGGAGATAGTGATGGAAACTTTATTGAGCTTTTCTGCAATTGCCGTTGGCATCATTGTAGGTCTTGCTTCCCTGGGTACTGCGATTGGTTTCGCACTGCTTGGCGGTAAATTCCTTGAGGGTGCAGCTCGTCAACCAGAGATGGCTCCTATGCTGCAAGTTAAGATGTTCATCATCGCTGGTCTGCTGGATGCGGTTCCAATGATTGGTATCGTAATCGCACTGCTGTTCACCTTTGCAAACCCATTCGTCGGTCAGCTGGGTTAAGTCGTCTGTATCGTACCTGTAGCTAACTAACTGGGAGGCGCTGTTGTGAATATCAACGCAACTCTATTTGGCCAGGCAATCGCATTCTTTATGTTTGTGGTGTTCTGCATGAAATATGTATGGCCACCTATCATGCAGGCGATTGAAGAACGTCAGAAGAAAATTGCTGACGGACTTGCGGCAGCCGAGCGCGCCGCAAAAGACCTGAACTTGGCCCAGGCGAATGCTTCTGATCAAATGAAAGAAGCAAAACGCGCTGCAACTGAGATCATCGAACAGGCGAATAAACGTAAAGCACAAATTCTTGATCAAGCCCGCGACGAAGCTAACACTGAGCGCGAAAATATCCTTCACCAAGGACAGGCTGAACTGGAAGCTGAGCGTAACCGAGCCCGCGATGAACTGCGAAAACAAGTTGCTACTCTAGCCGTTATCGGTGCTGAGAAAATCCTTGAGCGTTCGATTGATGCGAATGCCCATAAAGATATTCTCGATAAAATCACTGCAGAACTTTAACAAGGAGGGGCAGCTATGTCTGAACTGACTACTATCGCACGCCCCTACGCTAAAGCAGCCTTCGACTTGGCAGTGGAAAATGGTGAGTTAGACCAATGGTCTGAAATGCTGACTTTCGCAGCTGAAGTTGCCCGCAATGAAACCATCGAGGATTTCCTTGGTGGTATGCATTCAGCTGAAAAGCTGACTGAGATATTTCTCTCAGTGTGCGGTGAGCAGCTCAATGAATTTGGCCAAAACCTTGTGAGGGTGATGGCTGAAAATGGACGCTTAAAAGCACTGCCGGATGTATGTGCCCAGTTTATGGTTCTTCGCCATGACTATGAGAAACAAATCGATGTTGAAATTGTTTCTGCTGTCGCGCTTGATGAAGCGCAACTGGATGCTATTGCCAGCAAGCTTGAAGCCCGCTTTGAGCGAAAAGTGAAGCTGAACTGTAGTGTAGACGAGACCCTGGTTGCCGGGGTTGTGATTCGAGCTGGAGACTTGGTCATCGATAACTCAGTAAGCGGCCGTGTGCGCCGTCTGAGCGATGCATTGCAGTCTTGATTTGGGGAATTGGAGCATGCAACTTAATTCCACGGAAATTAGCGATCTGATCAAACAACGAATTGAAAAATTCAACGTTGTTAGTGAAGCTCGCAACGAAGGTACCATCGTGTCAGTCAGTGACGGTATCATTCGTATCCATGGCCTTGCTGACGCTATGCAAGGTGAAATGATTGAACTACCTGGCAACCGCTATGCACTCGCGCTTAACCTTGAGCGTGATTCTGTTGGTGCGGTTGTTATGGGCCCTTATGCTGACCTTCAGGAAGGCATGAAAGTAACCGGTACAGGTCGCATTCTTGAAGTACCAGTAGGTCCAGAACTGCTGGGTCGTGTGGTTAACACTTTGGGTGAACCTATCGATGGTAAAGGTCCTATCAATGCAGCACTGACTTCTCCTGTAGAAGTGATTGCGCCTGGCGTTATCGCACGTCAGTCGGTAGACCAACCTGTACAAACCGGTTACAAGGCGGTTGACGCCATGATCCCAATCGGCCGTGGCCAGCGTGAGCTAGTTATCGGTGACCGTCAGACCGGCAAAACGGCGCTGGCAATCGATGCGATCATTAACCAGAAAAACTCTGGTATTTACTCTATCTACGTGGCTATCGGCCAGAAAGCGTCAACAATCGCGAACGTTGTACGTAAACTGGAAGAGCATGACGCACTGAAAAACACCATCGTTGTTGTGGCATCTGCTTCTGAAGCAGCGGCTTCGCAATACTTGGCACCGTATTCAGGTTGTGCGATGGGTGAATACTTCCGCGATCGCGGTGAAGATGCACTGATCGTTTATGATGATCTGTCTAAGCAAGCTGTTGCTTATCGTCAGATTTCTCTATTGCTGCGTCGCCCACCAGGCCGTGAAGCATTCCCAGGTGATGTTTTCTATCTTCACTCTCGTTTGCTCGAACGTGCGGCACGTGTAAATGCGGATTACGTTGAAAAGTTCACCAATGGTGAAGTGAAAGGCAAAACCGGTTCTTTGACCGCACTGCCAATCATTGAAACCCAGGCGGGTGACGTATCTGCATTCGTTCCTACCAACGTTATCTCGATCACTGATGGTCAGATCTTCCTGCAATCCGAACTGTTTAACTCAGGCATCCGTCCTGCTGTTGACCCAGGTATTTCGGTATCACGTGTAGGTGGTTCAGCTCAGACCAAGATCATTAAGAAACTGTCTGGTGGTATCCGTACTGCACTGGCTCAGTATCGTGAACTGGCGGCTTTCGCACAGTTCTCTTCTGACCTTGATGAAGCGACTAAAAAGCAGCTGAATCATGGTCAAAAAGTGACTGAGTTAATGAAGCAGAAGCAATATGCACCAATGTCTGTGTTTGAGCAGGGATTGATGATTTTTGCAGCTGAAAAAGGCCATCTGTCAGACGTTGAGCTGACTAAGCTGGCTGACTTCGAAGCTGCTCTATTGGCATATGCTAAAGGTCAGTTTGCCGAGCTGGTCGCTCTCATCGATGAGACTGGCGACTACAACAGCGATATTGAAGCTCAACTGGCGAAGCTGGTTGAAGACTTTAAGGCAACGCAAACCTGGTAATGCGTGGAAGGCCGCGAAAGCGGCCTTCTGACAACGGAGAGTAACGATGGCCGGCGCAAAAGAAATTCGTAATAAGATCGGAAGTGTAAAAAGTACACAGAAGATCACTAAAGCGATGGAAATGGTAGCAGCTTCAAAAATGCGTCGTTCGCAAGACGCAATGGAAGCTTCTCGTCCATACGCGACCACTATGCGCAAAGTGATCGGTCATGTCGCCCTTGGTAAATTAGAGTATCGTCATCCTTATTTGGAAGAGCGAGAAGCCAAGCGCGTCGGTTACATCATCGTATCGTCTGATCGTGGCCTGTGTGGCGGCTTGAACATTAACTTGTTCAAACGCGCTATCAATGAAATGCAGACGTGGACTCAGCAAGGTGCAGAAGCAGAAACTGCCCTTATTGGCTCTAAAGCAACGGCATTTTTTAACAGCTACGGCGGAAATGTTTCAGCACAAATTTCTGGTTTGGGTGACAACCCATCACTGGAAGACCTGATCGGTACGGTCGGTGTAATGCTGAAAAAATATGATGACGGCCAACTGGATCGTCTGTATCTGGTTTACAACAAGTTTGTAAATACCATGACGCAGGAACCAGTGATCGATCAATTGCTGCCTTTGCCTAAGTCAGAAGACGAAAGCATGAAACGCAGCCATGCTTGGGACTATATCTATGAGCCCGAGCCAAAACCACTGCTGGATACCCTATTGGTTCGCTATGTCGAGTCTCAGGTATACCAAGGCGTGGTTGAAAACCTCGCGTGCGAACAAGCGGCACGAATGGTTGCGATGAAAGCTGCAACAGATAATGCAGGTGATCTGATTGATGAACTGCAACTGGTGTATAACAAAGCCCGTCAGACTGCAATTACACAAGAGCTCTCGGAGATTGTCTCCGGTGCAGCAGCGGTGTAAGGCAAGGGCCAACGAACTATTTTAGAGGAATAACGATGGCTACAGGTAAGATCGTTCAGATCATCGGTGCGGTAGTCGACGTGGAGTTTCCGCAGGAATCAGTACCTCAGGTATATGATGCCCTGAACGTGAAACGTGAAGGCGAGCGTCTGGTGCTGGAAGTTCAGCAACAGCTGGGTGGTGGTATCGTCCGTACCATCGCGATGGGTTCGTCTGATGGTCTGCGTCGTGGACTGGAAGTAGAGAACACTGGTAGGCCGATTGAAGTACCAGTAGGTATAGAAACACTTGGACGTATCATGAACGTTCTAGGTGATTCAATCGACGAACGTGGCGATATCGGTGAAAAAGAGCGTTACTCTATTCACCGCAGCGCACCAAGCTATGAAGAGCAGTCAAACGAGACAGCACTTCTAGAAACCGGTGTTAAAGTTATCGACTTGGTTTGCCCATTTGCGAAGGGTGGTAAAATCGGTCTGTTCGGTGGTGCTGGTGTAGGTAAGACCGTTAACATGATGGAGCTTATCAACAACATCGCACTACAACACTCAGGTTTGTCAGTATTTGCTGGTGTTGGTGAGCGTACCCGTGAAGGTAACGACTTCTACTTTGAAATGCAGGAAGCCGGTGTTGTAAACATCGAGAATCCAGCAGAATCAAAAGTAGCCATGGTATACGGTCAGATGAATGAGCCACCAGGCAACCGTCTGCGTGTTGCTTTGACTGGTCTTACTATGGCTGAGAAGTTCCGTGATGAAGGCCGTGACGTACTGCTGTTTATCGATAACATCTACCGTTACACCCTTGCAGGTACTGAAGTATCAGCATTGTTGGGTCGTATGCCTTCTGCGGTAGGTTACCAGCCTACTCTTGCTGAAGAGATGGGCGTGCTTCAAGAGCGTATCACCTCAACCAAGAGCGGTTCCATCACATCTGTTCAGGCCGTTTACGTACCTGCGGATGACTTGACGGATCCTTCTCCTGCAACCACGTTTGCTCACTTGGATGCAACCGTTGTTCTTTCTCGTAACATCGCCTCTCTGGGTCTGTACCCAGCGATTGACCCACTGGATTCGACCTCTCGTCAGCTTGATCCATTGGTTATCGGTCAAGAGCATTATGATGTTGCTCGTGGCGTTCAGTCTGTACTGCAGCGTTACAAAGAACTGAAAGACATCATCGCTATCTTGGGTATGGATGAACTGTCAGAAGACGACAAACTTGCGGTTTCACGTGCACGTAAGATTGAACGTTTCTTAACACAGCCATACCACGTAGCAGAAGTCTTCACCGGCCAACCAGGTGTTTATGTTTCGCTGAAGGAAACCATTGCTGGCTTTAAAGGCTTGATGAATGGTGAGTACGACGATATCCCAGAGCAGGCATTCCTGTACTGTGGTGGTATCGAAGAAGTCCTCGAAAAAGCGAAGAACCTGTAACGGTTGTTAGGAGGCGATATGGCAGCGATGACCTTCCACCTGGATGTAGTAAGTGCGGAGAAACAATTGTTTTCTGGCCGAGCTGAATCTATTCAGGTTACTGGTAGCGAAGGTGAACTGGGAATTCATCCTAGTCACACCCCGCTGCTGACCGCCATTACGCCAGGTATGATCCGTATTATCAAACAGCATGGTCATGAAGAGGTAATTTATCTCTCTGGCGGTATGTTGGAAGTGCAGCCAAGTACGGTAACCGTACTGGCAGATACTGCAATTCGCGGTGTCGATTTGGATCAAGCTAAGGCAGAAGAAGCAAAGCGCCGTGCTGAGGACCGTATCCTCAACAAGCATGGAGATATGGACTTTGCTCAGGCGGCCAGTGATCTGGCAAAAGCGATAGCCCAGCTGCGAGTAATCGAGCTGACGAAAAAGGCACGCTAAACCCAGTAACGCACCAAAGCTGAAAGGCGACCTTTGTAGGTCGCCTTTTTATTTTTAGTGATCCATCATTAAACGGTGCCTAGTAAAATCGATGTTGTGTCGGTAAATTTCAACTTTATTGAGTGATTTATCCCGTTTATGACGGCAAACAGCTACAATATAATCCATTAATTTAACGTGTAATCTAGATACAAAGGAAGTCGACTTCATGAGTTTCAGTGCTGTGATTCTGGCTGCGGGTAAAGGAACCCGTATGTATTCTAATCTGCCAAAAGTTCTCCATACTCTGGCAGGCAAGCCAATGGTCAAGCATGTGATTGATACATGCACCTCTTTGGGGGCTAAAAACCTCCATTTGGTATATGGTCATGGCGGCGAGGCAATGAAAGCAGCATTGGTCGAAGAGCCTGTTCATCGGGTGCTACAGGCAGAGCAACTAGGCACTGGCCATGCTGTCGCGCAGGCTGCCCCTGAATTTCATGATGATGAGCAAGTACTGATCCTTTACGGGGATGTACCGCTGATATCAGAACAAACAATTGAAAACCTGCTTGATGCACAGCCTACAGATGGCATTGCACTCTTAACGGTTGTGTTAGATAACCCATCGGGTTATGGGCGTATAGTTCGTCGTAATGGACCTGTCGTTGCGATTGTAGAAGATAAAGATGCGTCTCAAGAGCAAAAGCTGATTAAAGAAATAAATACGGGTGTGATGGTCGCAACCGGCCGTGATTTACGCCGTTGGTTAGCTGCACTGAAAAATGAAAATGCGCAGGGTGAATATTACCTGACGGACGTCATCGCGATTGCTCACGCGGAAGGTCGCGCGGTAGAGGCGGTTCACCCAGAAAGTGCGATTGAAGTGGAAGGTGTTAATAACCGCATTCAATTAGCGAGACTAGAGCGTGCGTTCCAAGCGGATCAAGCCGAGAGACTGTTGGAAAGCGGTGTGATGCTGCGCGACCCATCTCGTTTTGACCTTCGCGGTCAACTGCAATGTGGCACTGATGTCGAAATTGACGTTAATGTAGTTATCGAAGGTTCCGTTACCTTGGGTGACAATGTATTTATCGGTGCTGGATGTGTACTGAAAGATTGTGAAATTGACGACAACACAGTTGTTCGTCCTTATAGCGTGATTGAAGGTGCATCTGTGGGCGAAGACTGCACGGTAGGGCCGTTTACCCGTCTTCGTCCTGGTGCTGAGCTGGTGGGTGATTCTCACGTGGGTAATTTCGTGGAAGTGAAAAACGCACGCTTGGGTCAAGGTTCGAAGGCAAACCACCTGACTTATCTAGGGGACGCTGAAATAGGCGATCGCGTGAATATCGGTGCGGGTACGATTACCTGTAACTACGACGGCGCGAATAAACATAAAACCATTATTGAAGATGATGTTTTTGTGGGCTCTGACAGTCAGCTAGTGGCACCCGTAACCATTAAGAAAGGCGCAACCGTCGGTGCGGGTACGACGGTGACGGCGAATGTGGGTGAAGACCAACTCATTATTACGCGTACGAAAGCGAGAACCCTTGATGGCTGGCAGCGTCCCATCAAGAACAAATAATCGTCAATATTGAAGAAAAAACACCGCAAAAGCGGTGTTTTTTCGTTTTTTGGTCAAAACGACAGCAAACGGAAAAATGGGGGTTGACGGCCTACCCAATCCGCAATATTATACGCGCCTCTGTTGGGGTATCGCCAAGCGGTAAGGCAGCGGCTTTTGATGCCGCCATTCCCTGGTTCGAATCCAGGTACCCCAGCCAGAATGCGACCGTAGCTCAGCTGGATAGAGTACCTGGCTACGAACCAGGCGGTCGGAGGTTCGAATCCTCCCGGTCGCGCCATCTCCTCCTTTTCGAAGGTTGAGATACACAATCAGATGCGGAAGTGGCGAAATTGGTAGACGCACCAGATTTAGGTTCTGGCGCCGCAAGGTGTGAGAGTTCAAGTGTGAAAGCCTTTAAGGATCATGCTTTTAGCGTGATGCTGTTGGGGTATCGCCAAGCGGTAAGGCAGCGGCTTTTGATGCCGCCATTCCCTGGTTCGAATCCAGGTACCCCAGCCATATTTTGGCATGGCTACGTAGCTCAGTTGGTTAGAGCACATCACTCATAATGATGGGGTCACAGGTTCGAATCCCGTCGTAGCCACCATTTATACCGAAAGTATTAAGTCGTGTACTAAATACTTTCAAACGGACTGATACACTACCAAGTGTCTAGAGTTATAAACTCAAAGTCTGAGAAAAACATGCGGTGGTGGCGGAATTGGTAGACGCGCTAGCTTCAGGTGCTAGTGTCCTAACGGATGTGAGGGTTCAAGTCCCTCCCTCCGCACCAGATTTACTGTCCTTTTTAAAGAAGGGATAGACAAAAAGAAATACGCGGAAGTGGCGAAATTGGTAGACGCACCAGATTTAGGTTCTGGCGCCGCAAGGTGTGAGAGTTCAAGTCTCTCCTTCCGCACCACATAAAAAAGCAGGCTCTTGTAGCCTGCTTTTTTTGTATCTGTTGATCCGTCCTAGAGTCAGTCGTTTTCGACGCTATGTGCTCCAGAGTCTCTCCTTGTTAATATCTGTATAATTCCGTTTTGTGCGCCGGATCAATTCCTTGTGAGTTCACTCGCATTTTAATTCAAATATCTCGCTAAATTGTATAATATCTTTCGAAACGAAAGTTTGGTGGTTACATGTCGAAACGTAATACTCAACAAAGGCGTCATGCTATCGTTGCAAGACTGACTGAAAAGGGCAAAGTCAGTGTAGATGAGCTTTCATCTCTCTTTGAAACGTCAGAAGTCACGATACGTAAAGACCTTGCAGAGCTAGAGAAAAATGGAATTTTGCTTCGACGATATGGTGGTGCTGTTCCGATACCACATGAAATGGTTTCGGATAATGCGGTAAAAGTTTCGGATCAAAAGTTAGCGATCGCAAAAATGGCGGTAAGTAGGATCCGAGACCATAATCGAATTGTAGTGGATAGCGGATCAACAACCGCTGCGTTGATTCCGCTGCTCAATCATAAACGTGGTTTGGTCGTGATGACGAATTCACTCAATGTTGCGCAAGCAATTAAAGAGTTGGAAAACGAACCGACGTTGTTGATGACGGGCGGCACCTGGGACCCGCATTCTGAGGCATTTCAGGGACAAGTGGCAGAACAGGCTTTACGCGCCTACGACTTTGATCAGCTCTTTATTGGGGCGGATGGTATTGATGTGGAGCGCGGCACAACGACATTCAATGAAATTGTCGGTTTAAGTCGCGTCATGTCAGAGGTGTCTCGTGAAGTCATTGTGCTAATTGAATCGGACAAGATTGGACGTAAGATCCCTAATCTTGAGTTGCCTTGGCTGGCCATTAGTACCGTCATTACGGATAGCAGTATCGATAACACCACCAAACGGGCCATTGAAAAGATGGGGACAGAGGTGATCTGCGCCCCTTAACATTAATTGGGGTTAACTATGTGTGGAATTGTGGGTGCTGTTGCACAGCGGGACATTGCGGAGATATTACTAGAAGGGCTGCGTCGTCTGGAGTATCGAGGGTATGACTCGTCGGGATTGGCAATTGTCGATTCCGAGAAGACACTGATGAGAGTGCGCCGTGTCGGCAAAGTAAAAATGCTCTCCGATACTCTTGCGGAGCGACCTATTGCTGGTGGTACTGGGATTGCCCATACCCGATGGGCCACACATGGTGAGCCGAGTGAAGCTAATGCCCATCCCCACACCTCTGGCGAGAACATCGCCATTGTGCATAACGGCATCATTGAAAATCATGAAGCGCTACGTGCACTGTTGCAATCGCGTGGCTATGTCTTTTCGTCACAGACAGATACTGAAGTGATCGCGCATCTGGTGGATTGGGAGCTTGCTCAAGGTGGTTCACTATTGCAAGCATTCCAACGTACAGTCGGCCAGCTAGACGGTGCTTATGGTACGGTTGTGATGGATCGCCGAGACCCTGATAGATTAATTGCTGCGCGCTCTGGCAGCCCATTTGTGATAGGGCTGGGTATCGGAGAAAACTTTTTTGCCTCTGATCAGCTTGCCCTGCTTTCCGTGACGCGTCGTTTTATTTTCCTTGAAGAAGGCGATGTCGCAGAAATTACCCGTCGAGAAGTGAATATTTGCAATTTGCAAGGCGAGCCCGTCAGCCGAGAAATTCATGAGTCATCTCTTGAGCATGATGCGGCCGACAAAGGCCCCTACCGTCACTACATGCAAAAAGAGGTATTTGAACAGCCTTCTGCCATCATTAATACCCTTGAAGGACGCGTCGATAACGATACTGTGCGCATAGAAAGCATTGGGCACGGCGCATCAGACATTCTGGCGCGTGCTGAGCATATTCAAATCGTTGCTTGTGGTACCTCCTACAATGCGGGCTTTGTTGCTAAATACTGGTTTGAATCCATCGCAGGCGTAAGTTGTGACGTGGAAATCGCGTCAGAGTTTCGTTATCGAAACTTTGTCACCCGTCCAAACAGCCTTCTCATCACACTTTCTCAATCCGGTGAAACCGCGGATACGCTGGCTGCGCTTCGCTTAGCGAAAGAGCGTGGTTTTATGTCGGCAATGACAGTGTGTAATGTTGCGGGTTCTTCGCTTGTCAGAGAGTCGGACTTGGCTTTTATGACTCGCGCGGGTACCGAAATTGGTGTGGCATCGACTAAAGCGTTTACGACGCAGTTGACAGCATTGCTTATGTTGGTAACAGCATTAGGGAAGATCAAAGACCATGTTGATCGCGATCAGGAAGCCAGAATCGTTCATGCTCTGCACCGATTGCCAAATGATATCGAGCAAGCACTGTTGCTGGATAAGCAGATAGAGCTGCTTGCCGAGGATTTTGCAGAAAAGCATCATGCACTGTTTCTGGGGCGTGGCGAGTTTTACCCTATTGCCATGGAGTCAGCGCTTAAGCTCAAAGAGATATCTTACATTCATGCGGAAGCGTATGCCGCGGGTGAGTTGAAACATGGGCCGCTCGCCTTGATTGACGCCGATATGCCAGTGATTGTTATTGCGCCTAACAATGATTTACTCGAAAAGCTCAAATCTAATATTGAAGAGGTGCGTGCTCGTGGTGGGCAGCTTTATGTTTTTGCAGACAAAGAAGCAGGCTTTGAAAGCAGTGTAGGAATGTCCATTGTCGCGATGCCACATGTGGATGCCATCAGTGCGCCGATCTTTTATACAATACCGATGCAATTATTGTCGTATCACGTTGCGTTAATCAAAGGGACGGACGTTGATCAACCTAGAAACCTCGCGAAAGCTGTGACGGTAGAGTGATTTGCTAGACCATCGTAGAGACATCTTGGTGGCGAATCGCTATTTGCAACGTGAAAACCGTATACATCATTTGCATTTTGCAAATTATTTCGCACTCTTAATAAGACATCACGTCTAGAAAGACCAACAGTAAATTTTTGAATCTAATTAACTTATTGATTTTACTTTAAATAATATCTGTCTAAATAGTTGGCGCGTATTGTGCATATTATCGATAAAACAGCACAAGAATAATCAAAGCTGTAAGTCGTAGGGATTGAAGTATGATTGATTCAAAATCGCAAGTCGCAAAACGCATCAAAGAAGCTCGTGAGTGGAAGGGTATCACTCAGGTGAAAATGGCAAAGCTACTCGACGTCGCTCGCCAAACGTATTTAGATATCGAAACAGGCAAGACAGAGCCTCGTGTTCGTATGCTGTCTGAAATTGCCGAAATTACTGAGCGCCCATTGGTGTGGTTTGTTTACGGTGATGCTGATGTAGAACTGCATGATGTGCAGTACAAGCAGGATGTAAACCGCCTTCTTGAGCACTTCTCAAAATTGCCTCATGAAGCGCGTACAGCAATCTTGAATCAGAGTGTAAATATGGCTTCTTTTCTGGTGAATTATTCGAAACCAGCACAAAGTGGTTGAGCACTCACTTACTTGGCAGGCCAAGTATAGCCTTGCCTGCGAAAATGGGTATTGCACATTAACGTTGTCATATGGCTTAGGCAACACCAGCCTTAATTCACAATTCAATGACGCTTTGCATGTGAAGGCAACCACGCTGTGCATAATGCAGGATCTAGCAGTTAAGTGCGTTACGGGATCTGACTAAGGAAAGTTGGATATGTAACGACGAGTTGTGGGGCAATAAGCGATGTTGATTGTCAAAGCTCATGTTGCTCAGCGTATCCGTGAAGCGCGAGAATATCGCGATATAACTCAAGTAGAGATGGCCAAATACCTTAGTGTTGCGCGCCAAACTTATCTCGATATTGAATCGGGTAAGACGGAGCCCAAAGTGTCATCTCTGGTTCTGATCGCTGAAGTAACTGGTCGTCCGTTAAATTGGTTGTTATACGGCGAAAGCTCACAAAGTGACATCGCGTTTACACACCGAGAAGAGTTGAATCGATTGCTAACACTATTTAGCAGTCTTCCTCAATCGGCACGTGATCTCGTGATGGAGCAGGCGTTACTGTTTGCCGAATACATGGTGAACATGCCCGTCAAGCAAGAGCCAGATAAAAACGAAAATCTCTAGAAAAAAAGCCCAGCAAATTGCTGGGCTTTTTCTTTTTTAGGATTTGGCTAGAAAGAAGCGATAAGAGGGGTTATCCGTTTCATCTTTCCAGGAGTACCCCAACTCTCTGAGATGCGCCGTGAAAGAGAGCAGATCTTTTTCATCCAGCTCAAAACCACATAACACACGACCATAGTCCGCACCGTGGTTACGATAATTAAAAATACTGATGTTCCAGTGCGTACCTAATGTACTGAGAAAGCGTAACAGAGCACCTGGGTATTCAGGGAATTCAAAGCTGTAGAGACGCTCTTTCATTGCTTTAGTCGGGCGGCCACCAATCATATAGCGAATGTGTACCTTCGCCATTTCATCGTCAGACAAGTCAACAACCGGGTACCCGCCTTTACGTAGGTCAGTAATGATGCCGTCTAACTCTTCCTGACCGTTTAGTAAGCGCACACCAACAAAGATATTGGCCAGCGCATCATCGCTGTAGCGGTAATTAAATTCCGTCACCGCGCGACCGCCTAGAATTTTACAAAACTCCAAGAAGGCGCCCGTTTTTTCCGGAATAGTGACCGCCAGTAACCCCTCCCGCTTCTCACCTAACTCAGCTCGCTCAGAGACATACCTCAGGCTGTGGAAGTTGGTGTTGGCGCCAGAAAGGATAGCGGCAATTTGCTTTCCTTGGACTTGATGTACATCTACGTATTTTTTCAGCCCTGCGAGCGAAAGTGCACCGGCAGGTTCTGAAATAGCACGAGTGTCTTCAAAGATATCTTTGACCGCCGCGCAAATTTCATCGCTGGATACCGTAATAATATCGTCGAGGAGCGTCTGGCAGAGACGAAAAGATTCATCGCCAATTCGTTTGACTGCTACGCCATCAGCAAAAGTACCGACATTATCGAGCATCACTGGCTCACCCGCATCCAATGCGGCTTTTAAGCAGGCTGAATCTTCTGCTTCAACAGCAATCAGTTTCACGTGAGGCATCAACTGTTTGACGATAACCGCGACACCGGCGGCGATACCGCCACCGCCCACAGGCAGAAAGATATAATCGAGATGCCCGTTTTGCTGCAACATTTCCATACCGATCGTGCCTTGACCTGCGATCACTGAGGGATGATCAAACGGAGGTACAAAGGTATAGCCATGCTCATCGGCCAACTCGACCGCTTTGGACTTGGCTTCATCGAAATTATTTCCGTGTAGCACCACATTGCCACCAAAGCTACGCACTGCAGCGACTTTGATGTCGGGAGTGGTTCGCGGCATGACAATGGTCGCTTTAATGCCCAGTTTGCTGCCAGACAAAGTGACGCCTTGGGCGTGATTACCTGCAGACGCAGCAATCACGCCAGCTTTTTTCTGGGCATCGGTCAACTGAGCCATCATGTTATAGGCTCCGCGCAATTTGAACGAATGCACCGGCTGGCGATCTTCTCGCTTCAGTTGAATGGAATTGCCCAATCGCTGGGAAATTCGCGGCATGTCCTGTAATGGGGTGACTATCGCTACTTCATAAACAGGTGCACAAAGAATATCGCATAAGTAATCTGCATTACTGAGCGGTGCAGGTTCTCGTTGTTGGCGGGCCTGACTCATGATTATCCCTCCAGCTTGCTTTTGTCGCGCACCGCACCTTTATCGGCACTGGTAGCAAGGCTTGCGTACGCTTTAAGCGCTAAAGATACAACGCGTTCACGAGAAACGGGTTTCCAACCACGCGCGTCAGCGTCAGCGCGACGTGTCGCCAATTCAGCATCGTCCACTTCCAGCACAATCGAACGATTAGGAATGTCGATAGCAATGATGTCGCCTTGCTTCACCAAGCCGATGGCACCACCGCTTGCAGCTTCTGGTGAAACATGACCGATTGACAACCCACTGGTTCCGCCAGAGAAACGACCGTCAGTGATCAACGCACATGCTTTTCCTAGCCCCATGGATTTTAGATAGGTGGTTGGATACAGCATTTCTTGCATACCAGGACCGCCTTTCGGGCCTTCGTAACGAATCACAACCACTTCGCCCGCTTTTACTGCACCAGACAGAATGCCGTTAACCGCATCTTCTTGGGCTTCGAAGACATGAGCAGGGCCACGGAAGACGAGATTCTCTTCATCTACGCCCGCTGTTTTGACGATACAGCCGTCAACTGCGAGGTTGCCGCCAAGTACTGCAAGGCCGCCTTCTTGACTGAATGCATTTTCACGGGTACGGATACAACCGTTAACACGGTCATCATCGACAGTGTCCCAACGGCAGTCTTGTGAGAAAGCCTTGGTGGTGCGAATGCCGGCTGGACCCGCACGGAAGAAAGTTTTTACGTCTTCATCTTCGGTGACCATGATGTCGTATTGTGCAATGGTGTCACCCATGGTTTGGCCCAATACGGTTGGTACGTCAGTATTGAGCAGGTCAGCACGCGCCAATTCACCCAAAATCGCGATCACGCCGCCCGCACGGTGCACGTCTTCCATGTGATATTGCTGGGTTGACGGTGCCACTTTACAAAGGTGAGGAACGCGACGAGACATTCGGTCGATGTCCGCCATATCAAAATCAATTTCACCTTCTTGTGCGGCGGCAATAAGGTGAAGAACGGTGTTACTGGACCCGCCCATTGCGATGTCGAGTGCGGTGGCATTTTCAAATGCGGCACGGTTAGCGATGTTGCGAGGCAGTACAGAGGCATCGTCTTGCTCGTAGTAGCGTTTGGTTAACGCAACGATGCGTTGACCCGCTTTTAGGAACAATTGTTCGCGATCGGCGTGCGTTGCCAACATTGAGCCATTACCCGGTTGACTAAGGCCCAATGCTTCGGTCAGGCAGTTCATGGAGTTTGCGGTAAACATGCCTGAGCACGAACCACAGGTTGGACACGCTGAGCGTTCGATCTGCTCGCTTTGCTCGTCAGACACTTTTGGATCAGCGCCTTGGATCATGGCATCAACCAGATCCAATTTTAGGATCTGATCGGAAAGCTTAGTTTTACCCGCTTCCATTGGGCCGCCTGAAACAAAAATCACAGGAATGTTGATGCGCATGGCTGCCATCAGCATTCCTGGGGTGATTTTGTCACAGTTAGAGATACACACCATGGCATCAGCACAGTGTGCGTTGACCATATATTCCACCGAATCGGCAATCAGTTCACGCGATGGCAGGCTATAAAGCATACCGCCGTGACCCATCGCGATACCGTCATCCACGGCGATGGTGTTGAATTCCTTCGCGATACCGCCCGCTTGTTCGATTTCGCGAGCAACGAGTTGGCCCATGTCTTTTAGGTGAACGTGTCCCGGTACAAACTGGGTGAAGGAGTTCACCACGGCAATGATAGGTTTTCCGAAATCTTCATCTTTCACGCCAGTGGCGCGCCAAAGGGCACGGGCGCCGGCCATGTTACGGCCGTGAGTGGTGGTGGCTGAACGATACTTAGGCATTTCCTTGTCCTCTTTACAACTTACTTGGCTTCCGGAGAGACCGGATCGAGCCATCCCCACTTATCTTCTGTTTGGCCACTGAACAGGCCAAAAAATGCAGATTGTACTTTTTCGGTGATTGGGCCACGAGTGCCTTCGCCCACCGTGATTTGGTCAACGCTGCGAACCGGTACGATTTCTGCCGCAGTTCCCGTCATAAAGACTTCATCAGCGAGGTATAGCGCTTCGCGAGCAATGTTTTCCTCACGGACTTCATAACCCATGTCTCGTGCAAGGATCATGATGGAGTCACGGGTAATACCTGGCAAAATAGCGCTGGTGGCAGGCGGCGTTGAAATGACACCATTTTTCACCACAAAAAGGTTCTCGCCTGCGCCTTCTGAAAGGTAACCATCGACACTCAATGCGATACCTTCTGCATAGCCATGGCGACGCGCTTCTCCGCCCACCAGCAAGCTAGACAGGTAATTACCGCCCGCTTTGGCTGCTGTTGGAATGCTATTTGGCGCGGCGCGGTTCCAGCTTGAAATCATGGCATCAACACCATTTGCTAGCGCTTCTTCACCGAGGTAAGACCCCCAACTGAATGCCGCAATGATCAAGTCCATTTTGGTCTCAGGTGGTGGGCAAACACCTAGACCCACGTTGCCAATAAAGCCCAACGGGCGGATGTATGCAGAGCGTAAGTTATTGGCACGCAATGTTTCGCGGCACGCTTCCATCAGTTCATCAACGCTGTAAGGGATAGGAAAGCGGTATATTTTTGCGCTGTCTTTCAGACGTTGCATATGTTCTTGGTGACGGAAAACGATAGGGCCATTTGGCGTGTCATAACAACGAATACCTTCGAAGACAGACGTACCATAGTGCATGGCATGGGTCAGAACGTGTACGGTGGCATCCTGCCAAGGAATCAGTTCGCCGTTTGACCAGATAAAGTCCGCAGTGTTTGCCATTATTTTAATCCTTATAAGTAACGCATTACTGTTGTTCTTGAGGGAGCAGACTGACGTGTGAGACATCCCATAATTTGTCTAATTGATTCTGAAGATTGGATACCGGACGGTCGCTGTTTACCTCTAGGGTAATTTCGACGGTGTCACTGTTGTCTTTATGATGCATATCCAGACGAGTGAGGCGAAAGCCGCGGTGACGAACAATGCGAAGCAGACGCTCAAGCAATTCCGGCTTGTCGTCTGCATTGATAAGAAGCGTGTGAGATTGGCTCATGTTCTCTCCAACATATCCTGGTTGGCGGCACCGGGTGGAACCAGCGGCCATACGTTCTCTTCCTCTGAGATAGCAACATGCAGCATGTAGGCTGTGTCACTGGCCAGCATTGCCTCAAGGGCAGGCTGAACCTCGTCTTTACGGGTAATGGTCTTACCCGGTATATCAAACGCTTTTGCTAACGCAACAAAGTCTGGGTTATCCGATAAGTTGGTTTCACTGTAGCGTTTATTAAAAAACAGTTCTTGCCATTGGCGAACCATGCCGAGGCGCTGATTATCAAGCAGCACTATCTTCACGGGTATATTACGTCGTTTTAACGTGCCAAGCTCCTGAACGTTCATCATAAACGACCCGTCTCCCGAAACTAATACGACCTCGTCATCAGGACGCGCCATTTTTGCGCCCATGGCGGCGGGTAAACCAAAGCCCATGGTACCCAAACCTGCAGATGTCAGTAAATTTTCTGGTCGGCGAGGCTCCACATGCTGTGCTACCCACATTTGATGCTGACCAACATCTGTCGCGACGACAGTCGAATCCGGCATGGTGTCGGAAAGCTGTTTTAACAGCAGTGGTGCATAAATAGGATCGCCAGGATGGTCATAACGCCAGCCGAAGTTGGCTTTCATAGCAGTGATGTTTTCTTGCCACTCCACAATATCAGAAGGCTCACCGAGCTGCGGTAAAACGCTATTGAGTTCGCCGCGTAGTGCCACGTTAGCACGGCGCAGTTTGTTGAATTCGGCTGCATCGATGTCGATATGAACCACTTTTGCGTGTGGTGCAAAGGTATCGAGCTTTCCGGTCACACGGTCATCAAAGCGTGCACCGATCGCAATCAATAGATCGGATTGTTGTACAGCAAGGTTCGCCGCTTTGGTGCCGTGCATACCGAGCATGCCAAGGTAGTAGGGGTAATCTTTGTCGACCGAACCTAATCCTTTCAGCGTGCTGGTTGCCGGAATTTGGTGGTGTGTCAGGAATTGACGCAATGTATCAGTGGCATGACCGAGTTGAACGCCGCCTCCCACGTAAACGATGGGTTTCTTAGCCTGAGCGATCAGTGTATTCGCTTCTTGCAAAACAGACGGAGAAATCTCAGGCATTGCGGGCAGCGGTAGGACTGGAACTTCAACGTTATCAAGCTGCGCCAACTGCACATCTTTTGCGATATCAACAAGAACGGGGCCTGGGCGGCCTTCTTTAGCGACAACAAATGCCTCTGCCAACGTAGAGGCTAAATCACGGGTATCAGTTACCAAGAAACTGTGTTTGGTACATGCAAGGGAAAGCCCTAGAACGTCTACTTCCTGAAAGGCGTCAGTACCGATAAGTGGGCTGGCAACTTGACCAGTGATCGCAACAATGGGCACGGAGTCCATCATCGCATCAGCAAGGCCTGTTATGAGGTTAGTTGCCCCAGGCCCTGACGTGGCTAGGCACACACCAACACCGCCTGTGGAGCGGGCGTAGCCGATAGCAGCCATAGCAGCGCCTTGCTCATGACGACAAAGCACATGGTCAACACCACCGTCATACAAGGCATCATAAACGGGCATGATGGCGCCACCAGGATAGCCAAAAATTGTTGTTACGCCTTGCTGCTGTAACGCGCTAACAACCAGTTGTGCACCTGTCATTTTAACCTCCCGGCGTTATGTTGTGGGGAGGTATGTGTCTGCTCTGCTTCCTTAAAAGGTTCCATGCCGCGTTATCCTTTTGCGTTTTTACAACCGTCGGTCCATATGTGAAAAAAGCCCCCGAACCTTTCGATGCGGGGGCTGGTTGCGATGTTTGTTTGCTATTTTCGAACCGTCGCTGCCCCTCGCGGTAGTAGCACCACGATAATTGAAATAATAATGACTAGAGCGCGATTCAATTTATTCATTTTTGATTCATTCTTCGCCGTATGTGTCGGCTGTGTATGATTATGTCAATGTTTGTTTGCATACATGTTTTCCGCTCATAATGGTATCACAGACCTTTGTCGCATGACAAGAAAAAATTGTGCGGTTTTTCCAAATTCTGCTTAAAGATGCAGTAATACTTAATATTGGAATATTTAAGTTATTGATAATTAGATATTTAGTTGAATTTATGAATTTAGCCATTATTCACAGTCGTGCTTGCGTTGGTGTAAGTGCTCCTTCCGTTACCGTTGAGGTTCATATCAGTAATGGTTTACCGGGTTTTAACTTAGTTGGCCTAGCGGAAACGACTGTCAAAGAAGCCAGAGATCGCGTTCGCAGCGCCATCGTTAATTCGGGGTATGAGTTTCCTGCTCGTCGGATCACGGTCAACCTCGCACCCGCCGATCTGCCTAAAGAGGGCGGACGATTTGATCTACCCATTGCGCTCGGCATTCTTGCCGCATCGGGACAAATCCCGATGACGCGTCTCGAAGGGCATGAATTTGTCGGTGAGTTGGCACTGTCAGGCCAACTTCGTGGTGTAAAAGGTGCGCTTCCTGCGGGTGTTGCGTCACGAGAAGCTGATAGGCAACTGATTGTCCCTGATGATAACGGCGGGCAAGTGGCGTTAGTGGGACGAGATCGACATCTTTCTGCGCCTGATCTTATCAGTGTTTGCCGTCACCTTGGTGGTCAGGGGAGTCTGGATCTTAAAGAGCCTGAACGTGAGGACAGTGCTGATGTACCGTCTCCCCGATGTCTGCAAGACATTATTGGTCAGCAACAAGGGAAGCGTGCATTAGAAATAGCCGCGGCGGGATCTCACAACCTACTGTTTTTAGGGCCGCCGGGGACGGGGAAAACCATGCTCGCCTCGCGAATGGCTGATTTGCTTCCTCCCATGAGTGACAAGGAAGCGTTAGAGACGGCAGCCGTGACGTCACTGACTGAAAAACCGCTGCATGAAGGAAACTGGCGTCAGCGGCCGTATCGCACGCCGCACCATTCAAGCTCTATGGCGGCTTTGGTGGGCGGTGGCTCAATCCCCAAGCCGGGAGAGATCTCACTGGCACACAATGGATTGTTGTTTCTCGATGAAATGCTAGAGTTCGAACGCAAAGTGTTGGATTCACTGCGTGAGCCGTTGGAATCCGGTGAGGTGGTTATTTCTAGAGCCAACGGGAAAACGCGTTTTCCTGCGCGTTTTCAACTTATCGGCGCATTGAATCCAAGCCCTACAGGCCATTATGAAGGGCAGTTGGCACGCTCAAACCCGCAAGCTACCTTGCGTTATCTCAGTCGTTTGTCGGGCCCTTTTCTTGACCGGTTCGACTTATCGATTGAAATTCCGGCTTTGCCACGAGGCACGCTCACTGAGGGCGGTGATCGCGGTGATCGCGGTGATCGCGGTGAGCCGACGGCGGTGGTGAAAGTGCGGGTGGATAATGCCAGAGCAGTAATGCTGGCGCGAGCTGGAAAGGTAAACGCTCAATTATCTAGTCGAGAAATCGACAAATACTGTCCGCTGGCGTGCGAAGATGCCGATTTTTTGGAAACCGCGTTACATCGACTTGGGCTTTCCATTCGTGCCTACCATCGCATTATCAAAGTGGCGCGAACCATTGCTGATTTAGCGGGGGAGAAAGATATTTGTCGTGGACATCTCGCGGAAGCATTGGGGTATCGTTCGATGGACCGATTGTTGAAACAGTTGACGGCCTTGGCCAGCTAGTCTCATTCGCTTTTTTTGGCACTGATTTGACCACTGGTAACTGAATAGTGTTTTTTATTTGTCCAGCGTATTATTACGGCCTCTTAACAATATCTAATACGACGCGCTGGGATTCTGTTTTTGCTGTTACTTGTTCTAAACTCTGTGCTGGTTTGCATTAACACTGCGTTTTGGTCAGTGCTAATTTGCTGCTTTGCGCTTTTGAAACTGCTCATGTCGATCCCGGCTTGGCAGCGTTCTGTATCCAAAGTATGTAATGGCTTTATGTGGGCGTGGGCGACACTAAACCACAAGCTTTTAATGCTGACATCGAACGTGGAATGGGACGTAGAAGGCGGAGAGAATCTCGACAAGAACGGTTGGTACTTGTTGATTGCCAATCACCTCAGTTGGACCGATATCGTGGTGGTTTTCTCTGTGTTTAGAAACAGCATCCCCATGGTGAAGTTTTTCCTCAAACAACAGCTTTTGTACGTCCCTTTTTTGGGGTTAGCCTGTTGGGCGGTGGACATGCCGTTTATGAAGCGCTATTCGCGTCAGTACCTTCTCAAGCACCCAGAAAAGCGTGGCAGTGATTTGGAAACGACTCGAAAGTCTTGTGCCCGTTTTCGTCACACTCCAACGACAGTGGTGAATTTTGTCGAAGGCACGCGCTTTACTGAAGGAAAACAAAAACACACACGCTCTCCTTATCAACACCTGCTGACACCGAAAACCGGTGGCATTGCGTATACCCTAGGTGCAATGGGCGAGCAGTTTGATGCCATTATCAACGTGACCTTGGCATATCCAGACAACAGGACGTTGCCATTTAAAGACCTGCTGTCAGGTCGTATGAAGAAAGTGGTTGTTCGTATCCATACACTGCCTGTCGATGACTCAGTGACGGGAGATTACTTTAATGACAAAACATTTAAACGTAATTTCCATCAGTGGTTAACGTTAATCTGGGAAGACAAAGATCGTGAACTGGAAGGGATATACAAAGAAAGTCCCGCTCAAACAACGGATAACATTCCGGAACGGCACACTGTTTAAATAAAAAAAGGCCTGTCGGCCTTTTTTGTTTTTCACTTATTGCGTTAGCAGGTAATTTACCAGCTCGAAGTACTCTTCTGTGCTGTTGATGGTGGTTGGCGTCACGTGGTAGCGGCCGTTAACGATCAGGGCTGGTACACCACGAAGACCTGATTCTTGGAACGCCTTATCAAAGCGGTTTGCCATCGCGTTCACAGCAAAGCTGTTATAGGTGCCATCGAACTTCTTCGCATCAATGCCTTCATCGACAAAGATCTGACGGATTTCTTCTTCGTTACGCGGTGGCTTGTTCAACACATGAATGCGGTTGAAAATGACAGGTGCAATTTTGTCTTCCACACCCAGCATCTCTGCGGTGGCATACGCTTTGCTCAGCGCTTTACCCATGTTACCGCCCATAAAAGAAACATGGTTCTTATTGAAGGGTACGTTTTCTGGGATTTGTTTTTTCAGTTCTGTCATCAAGCCTTGGCTGCGAAAACAGTGCGGGCAATAAAATGAGAAGAACTCAGTGATGGTTGGGGATTCTGACTTTGGCAAATCCAGAACCTGGTAATCTTCGCCTGCATTGAAACGTGCAGCTTGCGCAGAAAATGCCAGCATGGCAGCTGCGGCGACAGCGAACAGTTTTTTCAACATAACTTCCTTTCTCCCTGATTGTAATAGTTATTCAGTTTACCATTGAGGTGTCAGCGTCAGAGCTGGCTCTTCAAGTGCGGCTATTTGTTCTTTAAAAGCAAGAACCTGACCCTCCCAGTATTTTGCCTCAGCAAACCATGGGAATGCACGAGGAAATGCGGGATCTTGCCAGCGCTTTGCCAACCACGCCATGTAGTGCACCATTCTGAGACCGCGAAGTGGCTCGATAAGTTGCAACTGTTGGTGAGGAAACTCGTAAAATTCTGAATAGGCTTCTGCAATGGTATCCAGCTGTGCGATCTGGTCGGCACGGTCACCGTTTAGCAGCATCCAGATGTCTTGGATGGCTGGGCCATTTCTTGCGTCGTCCAAATCCACAAACATCGGACCGTCACGCCACAAAATATTACTTGGGTGGCAATCGCCATGAAGGCGAATAGATTGCCAGTTCTCCTGCCAACGTGATGATAATTCGGCGATCAGTCGGTCGAGATCAGAAAAGAAGGCCGTCTCCAAATGGTGCGGAATGAAGCTGCTATTTTCCAGTGCGTTACGAGGCTGAACCAGGAATTCATCCAGCCCAATCGTCGGGCGCTCTTTAAATGTTTTGCTTGCGCCTAATTTATGGATACGACCGAGGAAACGCCCGACCATTTCCAACTGATCCCAATTGTCCACTTCAAAGGTTCTGCCTCCGACACTTGGGAACACGGCAAAGCGGTAGCCATCATGCTCAAACAGACTTTCACCGTTAATCTGAATTGGGGCGGCTACCGGGATGTCGGCTTGCTCCAAATCGAAGGCAAATTGATGCTCTTCGAGAATTTGGGCATTGCTCCAACGTAGCGGACGATAGAACTTGGTCACGAAACGACGACGTTCTTCATCCTGAAACTGGTAAACACGGTTTTCATAGCTGTTTAGGGGTAATAAACCCGATTCTGGGCGAATACCTACCGACTCCAATGCGTTGATCAGCGTGTCCGGTGTTAAGTGCTCAAAGGAAAACTGGGCGTCACTCATTATGCAAATTCATAGCGGAATGTTGGTAAGGATGGTAACAGAGAAATAGCGTCAGCGTGCTGTGGTGAAAAGAAAAAGGTGCCAATGGCACCTTTTTAGATCGCGTAAATATACCGTTATAGTTTGCTGATAAATCGGCTTTCCGTTTCCACCCTCTTCTTGTCGTCGCCAGAGTGACGTTCAAGTACAAAGGTGATATCTGCAATCGGTTTATCGAGTTCAAAGGGGTCGACCCCCAAGCTGATGGGAAGAGTGAAAATCTCACCGGCACTTAAGGTCACTTCTCTTTTTCCATACCACTCAACGCCATTCAGGCCGGAGACCGATAAGGAATAGGTTTCTGGTTGCTGGGTCTTGTTCAGTATTTTAAGTGTATAGGTGTTTTCAACAAGGCCATCGCTGTTGGTTTTAAAGAGCTGCGTACGGTCTCTCATGACATCTAAACGCATTGGTTGTACTTGCGAAAACAGGAGGAAAAACAGCCCAAACATCGCGACCATCACGATGCCATACCCAATCAGCTTTGGCCGCACCACATCGACTTTGTGACCGTCGAGTTTGTGTTCTGTGGTGTAGCTGATAAGCCCCTTTTTGTAGTCCATTTTTGTCATGGTCTCATCACAGGCATCAATACAGGCACCACAGTTAATACATTCGTACTGCAATCCGTCACGAATATCGATGCCCGTTGGACAAACTTGAACACATAAGTTGCAGTCGATGCAATCACCCAGTCCGAGTTCTTTCGGGTCTTTCTTTCGTGAGCGCGGACCTCGTGTTTCACCACGCGCACTGTCATAGCCGACGATAAAGGTGTCCTTGTCAAACATGGCCGATTGAAAGCGTGCATAAGGACACATGTGAATACACATGATAGAGCGCATCCAGCCAGAATTTCCGTAAGTACAGACACTGAAAAAGAGCACCCAGAAAGCCACCCAGAAACTGGCGTTGAAGGTAAAGAAATCGATAAACAGTGATTTTACCGGGACGAAATACCCGACGAAGGTGAGCCCTGTCAGTAATGCGACGGCGAACCAACAAATATGCTTGGCGGCTTTGCGCAGCAGTAAATCTTTAGTTAATGGTAAGGAGTCTTGCTTTCTCCGCTTGTTGGCTGCGCCTTCGAATTTTTCTTCAAACCAGATGTAGATAAACGTCCAGACAGTTTGCGGACACAAGTAACCACACCAGACACGACCAAGAAACGTGGTGATAAAGAACAAGCCAAAGGCAGCGATCATCAGCAGTGTGGCGAGCAAGGTAAGATCTTGAGGCCAGAGTGTTGTACCGAAAAAGTTAAACTGCTGTTTGCCTATATCAATCAAGATAGCTTGTCTGTCGCCATAAGGGATCCAAGGCGTCAGTAGAAACAGCAGCATGAAGAACCAACCCATCTTCCGCCGCAATTGCTGGTAAACGCCGCTCATTGCTCGGACATAAATACGGTTACTGGGGTTAAATCTATCGCCGCTGCCTTTGTGCGTTTTTGGGTTGTATTCTTTTGGGGTAACGTCTTTAACGTCGATTTTATCCTTGCTCATGACACCTGCATTCCTTGGGTCAAAAGGGTGATATACCCTTTATTCACAGAGGCATAGTCTGTGATTAATTTATATATTGTTTGTTAATAATAGTCGCCAGATTATACCGCAGTCATAGTATGGAATTCTGTGCGTGTCGTGGGAAAATAGTCGGGGTGTGGTGGGCGTAGCGAGTAACAGATAATTGTTTTGAAATAAAAAAGCGAAACCCAAAAGCTTCGCTTAACTGTTCTGCTTAATCAGTGTGTTTTAGCTGATAATGCCACGTGCACGTAGGATGGCAGTTTTGAAGTCATTCTCACAGTCTTTTGCCAGACCTGGGATCATGGCGTCTTTTTCACTGTTTCGCATTTTCAGGTGGTAGATCAGTACGTCGTCTGTCAGATCTTCAAGCTTACCTTCGTAGCCAGCTTCACCAGCCAATTTGCTGAGCATTTCCATCAGGTTGAGATCGGGCTCTTTTTGCCACTCAGGGTGTAAAAGCTCTATCAGTTCATTAACGCGATGACATTTCATTGAAGACTCCAATTTTGGCCGATAGCCTTAGTTTTTATATGATTTATCCGCGTACATTATCAGATTCTGTCATACGAGACCAAGCTTACGCCGCTTCACCTTCAGGTGGCGGAGTGTTTAGTGCTGCTGGACGAATCAGAGTCAAATCTGGCGTAGTATCTTGTACTGTTTTTGCTTTAAAACGAGGTGCAAAAGAGGTTGCACGCATACGAGCGGGTGTACGGGTAACGCGAATAGGACGAACAGTTATTGGGCGCATTTTGGGTTCTCATTCATTGCGCATCCATGACAGTTATCTAAAGCAGAGTGGCGTCAGGGGTTCCAATGGCGTCTAGCCTAGCTGCGTTTTCACTCTGGGAACATATAATTCGCGCGGAGTATAAACAAATTAAACTGATGAAAAAAGCACCAATCGAAAAATAAATTCAGGCGACTTATCGCCGCCCGTTTTTTATGCTTATGCGGGCTTTGTTGCTTAAATCGATGGAACTAAATCTAGAAGCTACGATCTGATCGGCTACACCCATCAATCGTCGTAGTCTCATG
>NZ_FUXU01000054.1 GCF_900167155.1 Enterovibrio nigricans DSM 22720
TGCTCAGGTTGGCGAGACTTACGCTATGATCAAAGCGCTGAACAAGCTTACAGGACTGGGTATGCCTGAAACTCAGTATATTGCTTAAGAACCGAACAACTTTAGGCTGCCATGTCTTCCAACCGAATTAAGCAACAAAGCCTCGCAGGGGCTCTGTACTTTAAGTCAGATGACACACTTTATGGTCGATATTGGGGCTGCACACACGAGTATGACAACCTTCACTTTGAGCTCTGCTATTACCAAGGCATCGAGTACTGTATTCAGCATGGGCTAACAAGGTTCGATGCAGGCGCCCAAGGCGAGCACAAGCTACTAAGGGGCTTTGAACCGATTGTGACGTATTCTTCGCACTTTCTTCAGCATCAGGGATTTCACCAGGCAATAGCAGACTACCTTCAACGAGAGCACAAGCTCATTGAGGATTATGTAGAAGACGCCATCGCGCACTTGCCTTATCGCCAAAAAGTAAGCTCTTAGGCTATATAACACCCGTAATAGGAGTCACACCATGACAGATCTTACCTTTCAATGTGAATGTGGACAGCTTACGGGCTTGTTGGTCAATGCTTCACCCACGTTGGGGAATCATCTGATTTGTTATTGCGATGACTGCCAGCGATTTGCCCGCTATCTAGGTCATGAAGAAAAATGGTTAGATGAATGGGGAGGCACTGACATTTATCAAGTGCCGCCTGCGAATATTCACATTGATTCGGGTGCTGAAAACCTTCGCTGTGTGCGTGTTAAAAACAAGGGCATCTATCGATTCTACGCAAATTGCTGTCGCACACCGATTGCAAACATCCCTCGCTACAAGATACCTCTTGCTGGCATCCCTACCCGTATAATTCACGGAGAAAACAAAGAAGCATTGGTAGGGCCGGTGACATATACCGTAATGGGAAGCTTTGCCAACGGTTCTCCCCCCAGCCAGCCTCACCCTAAGTTTTCTGTCGGCGCATTGATGAAAGTTTTAATTTTTGTACTGAAAAAAAAATTGAAAGGGTCGAATACCCCGACGCCTTTTTTCACCCCCGATGGTAAAGCGGTATCACCACCAGAGAAAATAGCCGACAAGGACTAGAATGCTACGATACCGCGCTGCCATTGTGCTTTGGTCAAAGTGTAGAGGCAATGAATAGAACATCGGTGCTCAGGTTCAATCAACGGGTGGGCGAACCGTTCGCCAGTATTGCGCATCCCTAAACTTTGCATAACACGCTGGGACGGAATATTGTCAAGAACGGTGAACGACACCACTTTCTCAATATTCATTTCTTCAAACGCGATGCGGAAGGCTTCTTGTGCCGCTTCCTTTGCGAAACCTTTACGTTGATGTTGTGGAGAGATTCGCCATCCAATTTCATAAACGTACTCACCCAGTACCAAGTAATCCGTGAAATTTATGCCTATCGTGCCCACAAACTCCCCAGTACTTTTCAACCGAATTACCCAGTAGGAAATCCCGTATTCCAGCCATTTTCTCGATATCCTCATAAGTACATCGTTGCTTTCAACATAACTTAGTGGCGCGGGAAAATATCGCATCACCTCCGAATCAGCGTTAAGTGCGGCAAAAGGTTCGCGGTCGTCTTCTTGAAAACGTCGCAAGATTAATCGTTCAGTTTGTCTTTCCATGATCAAATCCGAGATACAAAAAAGGCGACCACTAAGCCACCTTCTTATAATGATAAACAGTTTTTGTTCGTCAAGTTATTACGTCGTTTGAAAACGCGCTTTAACCGCTTCAAGGCGCTTATGCCAGAATTCGCGGTATTTGAAGTAGACGTAGGTCGATACCAAAGAGAAGAAGAGGTATGACAGCGCAAAAACAAACGGTGACGTGATTAATTCACGCTCAAGGCTCCACATAACACCAAATACCGTAATACCCATTTTTACTGCAAAACCCGAGATCAGCAGCAATAGAGCAAGTTGAGGGTATTTCGTGTGACGGAAACTCAGCCAATAACAACATCCCACAGCGATAGTTGCCAGCGAGAAGCCCACCATGAAAGAATGGAAATGGTCACCCGCAAGAATACCGCCAACGACAGAAAGAAAAACAACCACGAAAAAGGCCATTTCTACTCCAACAACTAAGATTAATGAATAACTGATGAATATTTGTTCAACTGAGGCGTATTTTTACACATCTAAAAGTAATAATCCAAAAAACCAACCATTTACATTACATTAACATATCAGCGTAATTACAATCAGTTAAACGTATTCAATCACTACAAAAATCTGATAGTTATCGTCCTTTGCACGTGTTAATAGTGTGTATCTTTGTTTCATTTGGAAACATTTTATTACATTTTTATTGGCTATTTTTTGCGAGTAAAATACTGAATTTGAATGAGACCCTCTTTTTTGCAAGAGTTTCTAGGCTTTTTGCCTTAAGTTCTGGTTACTGGCTTACGCACTGCTTACTCCTTTGCAACACCGTTTTCACCATTCTTTCACGCAGAGAAGATTGAAAAGGAAAAATGGGATAAAAAAAGCCGGGAAAAATCCCAGCTCTCTGCGCCATCAGATTCAATTCGAAATTATGCCACCGAACAGAAAGAGTGCGAGGTTGTTTGTTTATCTAGATACGCTTGGTTGAGCGCTCTGACATTCACAACAGGTCCCAGCATTTTCACTCGCATCAGGGCACCATGCGAAGACACTTCGGCGATACGTCCTTCCGAATAGTCGTTTTCATAGGAAAAGGTTTCAACAGCAAGGTGAAGCAGATTGAAATCTTGCCGACGAACGGAGAGATATGAACGCCACATGAGTGCATCCAATACCTCACTTGTATTGTGAGCTCTGATCACAAACCGCCACCCGCGATCCTCTCCATAGAAGTCCAACGGAAAAAATTTGCGGATTCGTTTATTAATTTTCAAAGTCGTATCTCTTTTCTCTTGCGAAAACCGATGCACACGAGATTTGAGTATAGAAGCTGTTTTCATATCCGCCACAACACCCCACAAATAACTGATTGTTTTTACTGCAATCCTTCCTTTATCTTTGTGAGATTTGGGTCTAAAGAACTAGCAAAAAACGCTGTTTTTTTTTCAGAAAAAGCAAATTACTCATCTTCAAGGCAATTCAACAGAGGATTACGCTTAAAAATGGGCTAGAGCGTACCACTTTAGGTTTATACTTGTGAAAGCCAAAAAACAGGATACAAAACATCTACCACTCACCTCAGTCATCGCGAGGGGCAGGCAGTTTACATGAAACTAAAAATTTTCCGATGGATTATTGTCGTTGTCTTGGTGATCGGTGCTTTTGTGCTCGGCATAGAATATGAGAGATTCACCAATTTAAACGCCTGTTTAGACATGGGAGAAAAAACAGCGCAAGGTAGCCATCGTATTTGCCTCACACAATAATCATTTTCATGACAATAAATGTTTAACTCTGCCATTGGCGAAATAGCGCTCAATCAGCACGCTGTCAGCCCACTTTCGTGCGATTTCCCCATGTTTTTTGATGGTTTTAAAGTAACATGTCAGCATATGCTATCTGCGAAGCCCATGAGCTTTGGGTTGACTGCGTACTGCTCGCATGAAAATCAAAACGTGGAACACATCACCACAGGAAGGGCTGTGTTTGAAACCCTTAAACATGGCGTTTTATTTGTACGATATTGAATTCCAGCTACTCATCGTTTGTTTTGAGCAGGCGAACAGGCGATTGACCAAGCCGTTTCCCTGAATCAAAAAAGTAGCGTCGTTTTATCCAGTTTAAGTGACGAACCAGACATGTTGAAAAAACTACTCAAGTCGCACCAGAGCATACAGACTCGCGTATCCGTGCTGGTTGTTGGAGTAAGTTTACTGTTCGCAATCGTATCAGTAAGCGTACAAATGGGTCTGAATTACACTCACACCGTAGAGTGGACAACCCAATCGTTCGAAAAGCGCACCGCCAGTGCCGTTTCAGTCATCACCTACTCCTTGGAACGTGGTGATTCAAAACTTTTGGTTCAACAATTACAAGACCTCGCGAATGCCCGCTACGTTAGCAATATTCACCTGACAACCAGAGCGGGTGAAGAGTTTTGGGCTGACAACCTTACAAAGCAAAAAGAAACCAGCCAACACCTGAAATATGACTTGGTGACAAAAGGCGAAGAAATTGGCGATCTCGATATCTATCTAAATTTGGGTCTGATTGAAGCTGACGCGCTGAAAAACGCATTGCCTGCAGGAATCATCTATCTGATTGAAGCCTTGTCCGTGGCAATTTTGTTGCTTTTAGTTTTGAAGCGAACCTTTACCAATCGCATCCGTAGCCTTGTAGAAAGTGTTGACCGAATCGATTTGTCACGAGTGAGCCGCCTGACCATTCCGAATACGCTCACCGAGAGCAAAGATGAGATAGGCCAAGTCGCCCGTTCTATCCAAAAATTGCATGCGCGTATTCGCGCAGATGTGATTGAAAAGAAGTTAAAGGAACGCACCCTTAAGCAACATAAGTCCCTGCTCGTCGATGAAGTCAATGCACGCTCTACTGAGCTCAACTGGCAAAACCAGTCAAACAAATTGCTCGCCGATCTCTCACTGCGCCTGTTGCAATGGCAAAAAACCGATGTAGAGCACGATGTCTATTTGGCTCTTCATCAAATGAGCACACTGCTTGAGACCGACCAATTTTTCTGGCTTTCTTTCGATAACGATACGGTGAGATATCGGGCAAGTTATCCGCAGCAAATCCCACTTCCTGTGGTGGAACTCAGCGACATGTATAAAATGAAACGCTGGTTGCTCAGCTCACAAAATGTCGCACTGATCGATGCGCATCAATTAGATACACATGCCCAAGCAGAAAAGGAATTGCTCGAACATGCAGGAATTCGCAGCATCGCAATATTTCCTTTAACTGACGGTAGTAAAAGCTTCGGTGTGATCGTCGCTGCCAATTCCGCAAAACCGCTCGCATGGAATGACAGTAAGAACCTATTGTTTAAACGCTTCGCCGCCATGCTTAGTGAGCTGACGATTCGCGAACGAGACCATCAGGCAATGACGGAACTGCAAGAGGAACTCATTCTCGCGAATGAACGTCTCCGCGTAGAAGCAGAAACCGATGAATTGACCCGACTGTTAAATCGTCGTCCATTCAGTCGCCTGCTCAGTGCTTCTTTGTATGATGCCGTTGATGAACATTCTTCATTGACCGTCATGATGATAGATATCGACCATTTTAAAGCCTACAACGATATTTATGGTCACCTACAAGGAGACAAAGCCCTGCATTACGTTTCCCGAGCAATGAGTTCTGTCAGTAAAGAGTGGAACGCACCGCTGGCACGCTTCGGTGGCGAAGAATTTGCCCTTCTCATACGTGGAAACGATCAGGCGCAAGCGGAACGCATCGCTTGGCAGCTTTGCCAAAACGTACGTGATTTGTGTATTCCACACCAAGGAAGCTGTAGTAGTGGAATCATTACGGTTAGCATCGGCGGGGTCGTTAGCTATCCCGATGGAAACACAAGCGCAAACCAGCTACTGGAAATGGCAGATCAATGCCTTTACAAGGCTAAACGTGCCGGTCGCAACCGCGCAGAGCTAAAGTTTTATCAAGTCTCAGAACTAAGCAGCTAGCGTCTAATCTTACCAAATTGCCCCTAATTCTAGGGGCTTACAACGCACCGTCCTCCCCAACATTTCTACCTATTCTAACAAGCTCGCGTTTGTCTCTAATTTCAGAAATTGCAGAAGAAATAATTGTGCGAATATGACGTCGTATACCCCTATTCATCTCTGGCTGAGACCTTTGGATAGTCAATAGTTTGGAGTGATAACGCATGTCGGCCGTCACGTCTACGCACATCTGTCATATCGTCAGTACCTATAAGGACGATGTGCTCAATCAGCAGTTGCTGAGCAATATCTCTTGTTCAATGTCAAAGGATTACGAGCACACGCTCGTTGTACTCAGCTCGCAGCCATCTCAACGCTTCAGTCTGCCTGATGGCGTCAGCTGTATTGAACTCAAAAACAAAAAACCTCTCTGTTTGCGTTCGTTTCGTGAATGCAAAAAGGTACTCTCCCTATTAAAGCCCGATGTCTGCCACACTTATGGTGAGGCACCGCTTGCGATGCAGTGGTTGGCACACCGCTCAGGTGTTCCCGTAAAACTCCATCAGTTATCGTCCTCACAGGCGCTTCCTTGTCAGAATTGGATTAAGAAAACATTCTTGTCAGTGCTTTCCCATTCTACGGATGTTTTCATTACGGCTTCTGCCAATGCGCAACACTGGCTTGAAAGCAACCTTGGTCTTTCCCCTGAACAATGCCAAATTATTCGACCAGCCATCAATGCTCAACGTTATCGCCCAGCTCTTCAGGAAGTTGACCCACACCGAACCAATTCATTTTTAGGTACTGTGGCTATTCCCACCAATAAATTCGTTGTGGGCACCAATATCAATGACCAACACCTAGACAGTGTGATCAATTTGATTGATGAATTCGCCGTTGCGAGCAAGCTTTCACCGGCATTTAAGAAGCACGCAATGTTGCTGATCGCTGGTAATGCCCGTTTTCTCCCGCTTTTACGCAAAGAAATACAAGTGAGAAATCTTGGGGAAGACGTCTGTATTTTGGGCGAACTCCCTAATTACTGGCTGTTCTATAAAGTGATTGATGCATTAATCAGCCCCACAGAAATCGACACAACCACCGCGCTGCACTTAGAAGCAATGGCCATGGCTGTTCCCATCATCTCACTCCGTTCTAGAAAACTTGAAAAGCGAAGTGAGCACCCACTTTTCTGGACCGACAAAAATGGACACTGCCGAATACAACATCAGTTATTGGAAATTTTTACGGACATGAATAAACGATTGAGGTTAGGCAGGGAAGCACGCTTGTACGTTCAAGAAAAACACTGCGTAAAAGAATATGAGTTAAGACTTAAAGCACTTTACCAACTTGCTCGTCCTCCAGCCAATACAAGTTATGCAAGCACGCCACACCTCTATGCCTCAACCTCTTCGAAGCGCGAGTAACGGTGGTGTGACCAACGTTAATTTTACTGATGAACCGCGATTTAAAATATCTTTAGCAAGAGCAGACAAACATCACGGTATTTTAGGCATCCTGTCCACGTAATATTCAATTCATGAACTATATTTTAGCAATGTAACTCACTATAGAAGCAGCTGACACAATGAAAATACTCGTCGTTGATGATATGACATCGATGCGGCATGTCATGCTAAACCTGTTACGCAGCATTGGTTATCCCGAATTAGAGGAAGCGACAAATGGCTGGCAAGCCTTTCAGATGCTTAAAAAAAATCATTATGATCTTTTAATCACTGATTTGAACATGCCAAAAATGGACGGGAAAGAGCTTCTGAAAGAAGTCCGAAGCGATAAGAAAATTGGTCACTTGCCGATATTGGTTGTTTCTTGCGAACAAGATAAAGGCAAAATTCAGGAACTGATCAAGCATCGTGTTAACGGATTTGTAGTTAAACCCTTTAACGGCGCAACGCTTCAAAAACAACTTCAGCGTATAGAGAAGCAAAGCATGCAACGACGCTCCGGCTAGGTTAGGGCTAGCTAGCCTCATTGAAAAAACGAAGACACTAATTCCAGCGAACACCCGCCAATTGAATGATTTCCATTCGTTCCAACTCGTGAATCAAACGACGCGCATATTCAGGCTCACAGACAGATAAGGCGGACAAGGCTGCCCCCAACGGTAGGTTTTTCTCAATTAGCGAAAGAAAGACGCTCGTTGCGCTATCACAGACCATGACATCACCTGTCACCGGACTAAACACGACCAGCTGGTCCCCTTTTTCATAGCAGCACACATCCAAAGAGAAATGTTCAGCAAGGCACACTTCAACATCCGCTTTCAGCACCAAATTGTTATCAATCAGCTCACACATTCTCATCTTACTGCTCCACTCGATAGTGCTGACTTTGGAAAATACCCCAATATCATTGTAATAACCTGGCTGCCTGACGAAATAGGCCGCGAAAAACTTAACGGCCTTCTAATTAACTGTATACGCTCTTAACGCTTGACCTTGCCAAATTTGGGGTTACTTGCCACTAAGTCCCACCCTCAAGACGCCTGAAGGTGATGACATCATCGCTGCAATGAGTATTTCTCGATAAGCGTGTACAACGTTGGACGTGACACACCCAGTAACGTTGCGGTCTGAGACATGTTGCCTTGTGCTCGGGCTAGTGCTCTTGCGACAGCATGCCTTTCTGCTTCTTCCCTGACTTGGCGAAGATTGAGAGGTAACCCGCTATCTTTCTTGGGATCTTTGGTTAACGAAAGATCGGCAGCGGATATTTTGTTTCCATCTGCCATGATAAGCGCGGACTTAATCTTGTTCTGTAACTCGCGTACATTACCGGGCCAACTGTGGCCTAACAATGCACTAATCGCATCGTCTGCAAATCCAGAGATGTTTCGGTGCATTGTCTGGTTAAACTTCATAAGAAACGTTTTTGCCAGTAAAAGCACGTCATCTCCACGCTCTCTTAACGGAGGAATTGTGATCATCACATCGCTGACCTGTCGGAGCAGGTCCTCTCTAAAACGACGTTCACCGACCCGATGCCCTAAATCTTGATAACTCGCACTAACGACACGCACATCCACGGGGATCCCTTGGCTCCCCCCCAGACGTGTAACCACCCTTTCTCTCAAGTATTTCAGTACATTGGATTGAAGATTTATTGGCATATCGCCAATTTCATCTAAAAACAGCGTGCCGCCATTTGCAGCTTCAATCTTACCGCGCACGACTCTCAGTCCATTGTCTGCAAACACCTCCTGACCAAACAGTTCAGCACCCAATTTATGCTCCGGCACTGACGCACAGTTAACCGTGATAAAAGGTCCATCACTGCGCGAGCTTCTGTCATGTATCGCCCTAGCAAGCAACGCTTTTCCGGTGCCACTTTCCCCCGTAATAAGTGTATCGACACCCGACGAAGCAATCCGCTCCACCATCCGCATGAGTTGAACCATTTGAGCGCTACCGCCAACAATGGAATCCTCGCGTCTTTCAAAGTTTTTCAGGCGCTCAACTTCATTTTCCAAACGGGAAACATGTTGAGCCCGGCGCACCATAAGCCGAAGAAATTCATCACTGTAAGGGCGGTGAATAACGTCAAACGCCCCTGATTGCATAGCCAACATCGCGTCACCCTCTGAATTTGCGTCAACAATCACTAAGACTTTCGTTCTTGGGGCAATCGATTTTAGATCTTCCAGAAGGGAAATGGCCGCGACATCGCTTTTGCCCAACACCACTATCGATGTCAGTAGCTGATGCAAAGCCTCCGATACATTAGAAAATTGGGCAGTAACGACTGATATCTCGCCTTCTAACGCTTGGCTTAGTCGTTTCTGTGATTCTGGGTCATCATCTATGATCAGCAATGGACCATGGTCCGAAGATAAATGACTCCTTTGGGTTTCAAACATTTCTCCCCCTTATCTTGGGTAAACCACCTGATAGTGAAGCCGCCTCAGGCCAGTTGCGCATGTACAGTCACAACAGGAAGCAACATGAACCAATCATGTTATTTGCCGTTTTGGCGTCAAATCTGTGTGCATCAAACGCAAAAAATGAAACGTGCCTCTTGCACCAACGTTCTTTTTACTTGCACCAAGATTTTTGAGTCACAGGTGTTATTTGTCTTTGCCAAACACTCCATTGCCTGGCAAATCATAAACGCGCTTCATCGCTCAATGAGGGGAGGGATAAGTCAACATTAACTTTCAGCCTCTTGGGCTGTCACCACGCTTCCTCATTGATGAAAGCAATACTTGAAGCCAAACACTCACCCACATTCGCAAACGCTGTTAAAGCGTGGTTGCTTTGGGTTTCATTCTTTTAATGGCGGGTATATCGAGGCTGTTACGCCGAACCAGTCTGCTTCGTCCTTAAAATAGCAGGGGCGTGGGGCGCAAGGTTGGAGCAAAGGAGGGAAATGTCGTCAATTCTTACTTTGTAGGCACTTTCTCTCAATCAAAAAGTGCACAAGCGCGTTCCAAACCCCCTGTTGATACGGCGTTTCTCATCGCGTAGAAGAGTCTCTATGCCAGCATTTCTCCTTGCAACAAGGCATGCCTGACTTCCATCAATATCTGACCAAGGTGATTTGCCCCATCACCATGTTGGCCATCTCCCCAAAACGCATCATGTTTCGAGTGCTCCACCAGCAGAGCACACCCAGTTGCAAGTAAGGATGTTCTTAATGCGAGGTGTTGCAGGAATTTCTGCTCGACGACATAACGCATAACGTCGCAACGCCTCTCCATCCACCCTTTGTCAACGTCATGGACGAAGTCACGGCTAAGTTTAAATGCTTCATCTGGAGTAGATGATTGTTGTATGCGATGTTGAAGAATGGCTGATTGGAACTTTTGCGCTTGGTAATAGTGCTCTGACGTAAGCCACACCTCACCACCAATCACTAATGGCGCAATAAAGAAGTTAGACAAGAAGCCGTATGCCTCATCAGGTTCGTAGAAATATATTGTGCTTTTTATCATACGCATACCCAAGCTACCTGAAGATGCTGTATCTATCGCCCAAAAGACAAAAGTCTGCCTGCTTTTAAGGATAGTCAATTTGCGCTATTGCACCTGCTTCCACAAACTGTCGCCGGTAATGCAATAAGGGATAAACTTGCTTTGTCTTCAATTGACCGCACTGTATTCTATGAAGAACAGCAGGAAGACACTCAACGGGTTAGAAGGGGAAACAGTGGATAACATCGAGAATGGTGAGCCGTACTATGATCACGTCTTTTCGAAATTAGCCCTAGCGAACGGTCACTTTTCAGACATTGAGTTTGAAGAGTGTGAATTTCGTGATTGCCAATTCACAGATACCGAATTCAGAAATTGTAAGTTCATTAGTTATACATTCCGCCGCTGTAACCTCAGCATGGCGAAGTTCCCTTTTACGCGACTCTCTGAGGTAGATTTTGAGGAGTGTAAGTTGGTCGGCATTGACTGGACGACTGCCGAATGGCCTGTTTATCGTAAAGATGCAGAAATGACATTCAAAAACTGTATTTTAACCGATGCCAGTTTTTTCGGCTTAACGCTGCATGAACTTCGTTGCTCAGATTGTAAGATGCATGATGTTGATTTTCGTGATGGCGACTTTTCGAACTCGACGCTGACAAACTGTGATTTTACCAACAGCCTGTTTATCCGTACCAACCTCTCGGAAACTGATTTTACAGACTCGCACAATTTTGCCATTAACGTGCTGGACAACAACCTCAAAGGCGCAACGTTTTCACGATATGAAGCTTTGGCTCTGCTGGAAAGTCTTCATATCGAACTGGTTGATTAACACCTTGATATTTATACACCTTTAATTGGTGAGTGCGTATTAAGAACGAAGAAGCACACAGCCCGAAGCAAGCTGTGTGCTGAGCACTTCACTCCCCCGAAAAGATCGCGTTTAATGCCGACAGACCTTCCTCGATATCATCACAGGAACTGTTACCAATACCTGCAACCAATGCACGATTGACCCACCTTGGCATAGTCGGCAGTGCTTTTTCATCGCAATAATAATCTAACGTACGAATGGTGAATCCTTTATCCGCTAAAGCCTCTTTCACGTCGATGGCTTCCGGACCACCTTGCCACCTGAACGTGACATGTAAGCCTGCGGCCTGGCTCATCACTTCTATCCCACCGCCATAAACACGCGCGAGACTGGAAACAAACTGAGCGTGCTTTTGCTGATAGAGATGACGCATTTTCTTAATGTGCCGCAGGTAATCGCCGTGTTTAATGAAATCTGCCAATACTTCTTCAATATGGATTGGCGAACACCCGCTAATGGCATCTTTCAACTGCAAGCAGCTGTCCACCAAGCTTTCTGGTACAACCATATACCCAACACGGATCCCGGAGAGAAAGGCTTTGCCAAACGTGCCCACGTAAATCAATTTTGCGGCCTCGCCATGCAACTTCGCTGCTAACCCCTGCAGAGAAGGATAAGGTCGGTTGGCAAACTGGAATTCGCTGTCGTAGTCATCTTCTATGATCCAGCCACCCGATGCTTTCGCCCACTCAATAATCGCCATTCTGGCTTGTGTATCGATGCTGTGTCCCATGGGATATTGGTTGCTAGGGGTCAAGTAGATCGCTTGACCATCAAACCCATTCAACAACGACAAATCATCGCCAAATTGTGGCGCAAGCGAAAAATAACGTGCGACCGTCCCCGATTGCTCCAATGCTTTTCGCATTTGAGAGTAACCGGGGTTTTCCATCAATACGCGATCGCCTCGGTTCAAAATGGCGTTCAGAGCCATGTACAGCGCTTGCTGGGCACCCGTTGTTACGATGATTCGATGAGGCGGCGCGTCGACAGAACGACTGGTTAACAGATACTCACTCAGCGCCTCCCTTAGGGCAAAGCTCCCTTGTATGTCATTTTGTCCCGCCAAAATAGAGCGCTGCATATGAATTTGCACCAACCTCGCCCATTTCTTGTAAGGAAAATGCGCTAGGTCGGGCACACCTGGAGAAAAAGGGCGATTTCGACGTAAAGTCGTTTCCATGGGTTCACCATCACTGGCATGCAATGGAGCTTTGGATGATGCATTGTGCGTATGCAAAAAGTGCTCAGGATGAAGCAGCACGAAATAACCCGCTCCAGGCTTGCTGTCTATATACCCTTCGGCTTTCAGTTGGTCATACACCGCCGTCACTGTATTACGGCTCAGCCCTAGCTCACTTGCCATAGTCCTTGTCGCAGGCAAGCGCGCTTGGTTTGGCCAATCCCCTTGGAGAATTTTCGATTGAATAGCCTGATACAGCGATTGTTGCTTGGAAGGTGCACGGCTATCTGCCAATAAATCACCGACGTCAATGGGCTGCATATTGGATCCATCCACTTATAAAAATTGGCCCTACTTAAGGGGCCACTCATCACTTAGATTACAAGTATCAAAATCAAAAAGAAAAGGAATTTGGCCATGTCATTAAGCACAACGTCGAGAACAACGCTGAATAAAGCCGCGCACAAAGGCGTTAAAGATAAAGAGACGCTTTACACGATCATTGATGAGTCGAAACTGGCGCATGTCGCCATTCATGATCACCGAGGTCCTACCGTGATTCCAATGCTGGTGTGGCGTATCGACGATAACCTCTATATTCATGGTGCAAAAAACAGTCCCTTGATGAAACACCTTAAAAAAGGTGAAGACTGCTGTCTGACGTTTACCCTCTTTGATGGCTGGGTGCTGGCACGTTCTGCGTTCCACCACAGCGCACATTACCGTTGCGCCATGGTGTTTGGTCAATTTGAACGCATTGAGGACAACCAGCAAAAATCCTCAGCACTCGATGCACTGCTAGAACAGATTGCCCCCGGACGCAGCCAAGATGCACGGCCAGGCAATGAAAAGGAGCTCACCGCCACAGAGTTGCTTGTTATGCCAATTCAAGAAGCGTCAGTAAAAATCGGCCGCCACGGTGTGAATGACGATCTCGCTGATATGAAACTCGACGTTTGGGCTGGCGTCCTGCCATATCGCACGGTTGTTGGGCCTTTGATTGCAGAGCGTGACTTGGATACTGACAAAGAGCCTGACTATTCATCGGCCTACGGTGACCGCTGGCACACAAACTAGGCGTTCAAAGCAAACACCCCGATAGCGTTATTTTCAACGAGAGTGATGAACATTATCATCTACCTATTCTTTTGCTGTTGTATTCATTCCTCGCGTGGTTTTAAGCACTTGGGGAATGCTTACCTCCCTGATATATTGAAGGTTCGTCTATCAGGAGAGGACAAGGATGAAAATTTTTAACCGTGTAGCCATTGTTGGCGGCACCCACGGAAACGAATTTAGCGGCGTATATCTATTAAAAAAATGGCAAGCAACGCCTGCAACCATTAGCCGCCCTACGTTCGAAACAAAAACCCTTTTTGGCAACCCAAATGCTTACCGAGATAACAAACGTTACCTTGATTGCGATCTAAACCGTCAGTTTCTCCTTCACGATCTTGCTGACAATGCGCTAGGTAATTACGAACAAAGCCGCGCTAAAGCCATTAATTTGCAATTGGGCCCGAAAGGCAATGCCCGAACCGATCTCATCATCGACCTTCACAACACCACCAGCAATATGGGTCCGACGCTGATTTTACTGAAAGCCGATGCGTTCAATACGCAGCTCGCAGCCTATGTCGCAGCACGTATGAAAGATGCGGTGATCTTGTTTGAAGACCACTGCACGGTAGAAGAACACTTTTTCCTTTGCTCAATTGCAGATCAAGGCATCATTATTGAAGTCGGCCCTCAGCCACAATCTGTCATCCGTCAGGACGTATTGGATTGGATGGAAGAAATGACGTCGCATATCCTCGACTTCGTTGACCTGTTTAACAACAACGACGTTCCTGAACTGCCAGATACCGTTTCTGCGTATCGCTATACCGAAACACTCAAATTGCCAGAGGACGAAAACGGTGAACGTATTGGTATGGTTCACAAAAACGTCCAAGACGCTGACTTTACACCGTTACGAAATGGCGATCCTATCTATACACTATTTTCTGGCGAAGAGATTTGCTGGGACGGTGACTATGAAGCCTACCCGCACTTTATCAATGAAGCAGCGTACTACGACAACAACCTAGCCATGTCGCTCGGTAAAAAAGTGGAAATCACGGTTATCAAGTAATGCGTGACAAGAATTGATAGGATTTTCTTGAAGTGCCGTTAAACAATCAACGGCACTTTTTCTCTTCACACACTCAATCTAGATTACTGCGTCTCACCTGCAATTACTGACGGGTCACCCAACACGATGGGCATGTCCCCAATGTCGGCATCACCCGAAATAGAGGTCGGCACATCAACCGCAGGATCTGCGAGCGTTAAAGAGGTGCACTGGCCGGATGCTGACTTCATCGTTTGTTCAATTTCTCTCGCTTTGATCGCGTATTGACTTGACGATCCCATAATCGCGCCGTCTTTCAACGAAAAGTTAGGAAGGTATCGATCCCCGCTCTGCGACATGGGGATTCCCCAAAAATCACCATTTCCCCCGTAATTAATGAGGTACGTTTGCCCCGCGTAGCTGCCCGCCGATCCTGAACGATCATTCGCACTGCTGTGTGTATACGCAAATTGAAGCGGCTTTTCAAAACTTACAATGTCGTCACTGGCATCTTTGACTGCGGTCAATTGGTTCCAACTTTGTATCCCCGTCTCCCATACATAGTACTCAGTGGTGATCGCAGGATCATAGATATCGTAACTATTGGAGACAGTAGACAGCACCATGGGCCCGCTGCGAACGCCCCAACTATGAGGCGTTGAATTGATGTTACTTTGAGTCAACGACGCGTTGTATCTGACAGGTTCACTGCTGTTCACGCTCACCAGCGTCAACGCATTGCCTCCCGACGTGCTGAACGTATATTGGTGAGCACCGCCTGTTGTTTCAAAGGGGCTGTTCGCGCCACTCCAATTCGTCAAATCGCTCAGGTCTAACGTTCCTATCGGACAATTATCATAGCAATACAATGTGATGGAGCCGCCATTGAGTAATTCACCGCTGCCCGTCTCACTACCGTTAATAAAGGTCTGCTCGTAGTAGGTCAAAGAAGCGTTACCCTGCAAGTATTTGACTTCCCCACCGAGTTGTTCCGAATACATATACAATGAGTCATTCGCACTCAAGGAAATCAACGTCGGCCCGAACGAAGTAACGGTCGACCCGTTTGACCCCCAGCTCAATTTTCCTGTTTTGTAAAAACCATCAGAGCCAACACCATCTTGCGCCGCGGTATAATACTTAACCACCCACTGATCAAAGCTGGAATCGCTGAAGACGGTGCTATCCCAGAATGAAAAGCTGATGCCTCTGGCGCTGGAAAGTGCCAACGTTTTCACCGTGTTTTTGACTAAACGACCGGGGGCAGTCATCACTGTGTATTGACGCGTGACTCCATTGTCGTTTCTCACGATGGTCTCACCATTCGTTACCGCGCCTTCAACTTCCGTCCATATCCCCCAATAACCGACATAGCCGTAACTGTCGTAAGTTCCGTTATTCGCACTGGAGTATTTCATTGGGAACCCAGCGTTAATATCAATTTGCGCTCCTGTAGACGCGCTATAGAGATCGTACTGGTAGACGTAGCTATTAAATTGGGTACGGCTCAAGCAGGTCCCGCTACTGTTCCCAGATTTATACGGAAGGCTGTCGAAACTACCGGCATTTTGAAGCAACACGTTATTAGCATTGAACGTCAACGCATAAGCGCCGCCTTCGCTCGATGACGTCAACGCTGTACCCGAAGAACGATCCGAAGACATCACAACACTCGCACTTTGCGTATACGTTGAAGAACCATGTTGACTGCTCTCGTAAAGCGTAAAGCCAATCGAATCTCCTAATCCACTTAAGGTAACCACTTCACCTCCCCCCTTTGGCGTGAGGTTGGTGAAATTATCAAAAAATGAAAAATTGAACGTGAATTGTCCGAATGGATCTGCGTCCGATGCGCCCTCCGTGATGACTGCTTTAAATTTTATTGCTTGTTCATCATCCCCTGTTGCCATCTCTGGTAGCCAAACATTCACCACCAACGGCGATGAATCAGAGGCTCTCGTCACATCAGCAACGGCTTTCAAATAGGAGGGATTGTTTGCAGCACCCGATGATTGACCCGTAGACCCATCATTAGCGTCATCAAAACAACTGGCTTCATCCGCCAAGACCAGATATGGGCCCGCGTTAGCGAATTCGGTTACATTGAATTGAGCCGTGAAGCACAGGATGCTATTCACCAACTCTATCGGCTCCAATGCTTCATTCCAAACGTACGTTTTTTGACTCGCATTGGTGTACTCCGTGCCAGCGTCATTAAACGCAGCGTGCCCTAAAGCAGAGAAAACCAAAGCAGAGACACCCAACCAATGTGTGTTATTCGTTTTCATTGGTCACAACCTCCAATTGCTGGGGTAGCTGTAAACTGGAGGTTGACGTTGATGCTGAATCCCCGTCAGTGCACCCCATCAGCAACCCAATGAAGATGTAAACACACAAAAACTTCACGCCTATATACCCGCCCATACTCTTCACCTCACACAATTCGCACCATGACTGACACACACGTTCGATATTGAGACACGAATTAAGCGTAGTTTTTATGAGGATAATTTAAAGTTGATCAACATCCGATTTTCTAGGCATGACAGATGTACAGTATTGCACTGATATTATTGAATTTAATTTGGAACTCAATCGATTTGACACACTGATTAATGCCGATTAATTAGCGAGTTAGAGAAAGGGCTTTGAGCTTTCTATTGACTCACCTATCATTAATAATGTGACAAATAACAATAAAACAACAGATAAAGTAAACGTTGAGATTTTGAACGCTGCGAATAGTAACGTTTGTGATCAGGATCTGCTGATTGCTGTTTATGCTTCCCTAGACTAAACGCTCAAACATCGACGTAGCTTTCGCGATCGCGATTGTTCTCGCATTAATTGCTACTCAGTGAATCTACATCGGGTGGCACTTTCGCACTTAAATTAAGATGTTATTAACATTGAGGAGGATTGGTGTCGCCAGGCAAACTACCGTCGACAGCAGATGGATCACAACTCAACGGTTGCAAGCTAATATCTGATAAGCACCTACCATTCGGCAGTACAGAGAAACTTCTCCAGCCTGTCGATTTTGGCGGTGCTATCGGTTTAGCTTCAATGAATCATTGTAAAACATTGGCGTGTCGAAACTTTAGCTTGAGTGATAAGAAGTATTACCTGCTTCAAGAAACCGATCCCTCGCGTCCCGGCTTAGTTTGCCGAGAGTGCGGTGCCTTTCCTCCTCTCCTTAACAACCAAGCACTGCTCGATGAATTGTCCAGAACCAAACTACAAGATTCTGGAAATCTTGCTGCGTGTTCTAACCATGACTGTATCTCGTTTGGCAAACCCGTATTAACGCACAGAGACTTGTACCATGCCTTTGGTTACAGTGGCGAAAGACAGCGTTACCGCTGTAAGCACTGCCAAACAACCTTTGTCGACAAGTGGTCTAACGCCAACCCAAAGCTCGACATTCAGCAAAAGCTGCTCGGTCTGATATTCACTGGGCATGCGGTCAGAGAGATTTGTCGGAAACTCGCCATCAATCCAAAGAGCTTCTACGACCATTTGAGTCAAATTGCGCTACGCTGTCGAAACAAATTAGCCGCCGTTGATGCTCGCTATATACAATTGTGCGACTCACTCCCGATGGCCTCTACCATCGTGCCATTGCAACCTAATAGTAAAAATGGCGTGAACTGGCTGGCGACCGGTGACGCTCGATACGGCTACATCTTTCAGCAAAGCTTGAATTATTCACCTGAAGAATCTAAGCCCAAAAACAATGAAAATACTCCTGCCAGATGCAGTCGCCTCATGCCGGATTACTTTGAATCGCCGACAGAAGAGACGATCGCTGAACCCTCGTCATTGAAAGACGTCGTCATCGCGAAATACGATGATGTCATGTCGCGGCAGAACGTAGAAGACCCTTACACCAAACCCGTTGATATCAACTATCCCTCGGTGGGCAGTTTAATCCGCCCACAGTACACAACGTACGCGCATTTTTTGCGGTTGGCCGAAAGCACTGCGGATTGGAAAACGGTCACCTTGTATTTACCGCAAGAACCTTTGCTACGCTCCGCGATTGTCTCAGTGTTTAAAACCAGAATGCAAAATAAGTCCTGTCACCCGATCTACGTTGTTCAAAACGCTGACTGGGAAAAGCCCATCCCCTCTGAGCCTATCGACATTGTGCTGTTGAGCTGGTGGCGAGATCGCTGGGCGTTTACTAAAAGTGGTGAAGGATACAAAGGCGTGTGCCATATAGGCCGGGAAGTCGATAGCGAACGTCACTGGTTAGAAGAAGCCTCAACAGCGCGGCTCGACGAGTATCAATACCGTTTCCATCAGTGCTTCAAAAGTGTGATTGACGAGCCAAGACGTCGTCTTCGCCCCGGGGGACTTTTACCCCTTCTCGACATTTATCGCGCTTGGAGTAATCTTTGCCACCAAAACAGTGGCGGTACCACACCTGCACAGGGGTTAGGGCTTGCCCGTAAGCCCTATTCATTGGCTGATTTATTGAGCTAAACCTGTCGATTTACTTAGAGCAGAAACAAAAAAAGCGAACAATATGTTCGCTTTTTTTCAGCATTTATGACGACTATTCGTCCGCTTCAGCTTCAGAGTAATCTTCAACTGGACCGTTACGAGATGTCGAACACAGGTTATATACAACATGCTTATGGTTGATTTCTTTCAAATACTTCAACCAGCATTGCGCATATTGTGATTCAGCGGCACGACGGCCGTTCACTTCATCAATAAATTTCTGCTGTTCTTCATCTTGTGGAACCATTGTACCTTCAAACAAGGCTTTCATGGTACGGCCACAGGTTTCCAAAAATTGCGATTCCTTGATGGTGAAATAGCCGGATCGAGCAAAACCTTTTGGAAAATGCTTGTCATCAAAAAACTTTTGACCACTAAACATTATCTAGCTCCTTAACAAATTTTCGCATTATTTTTCATTAAACCACTACGGTGTAAAGCAAAATATTGTTGATCTGACGATAAAGAAAATTAATACTTCACGTGCTTACTTAATAGCGACGTTTTTAAGTTCTGTCGAGCTCTCTAACATCTATTTCCTATTTCTTTTAAAAGCCAAAATAGTCAATAAACTCGCGAAGGTCGAGTAGACAATGCATAAATCATTGTAACAATGTGAAAAGCGTCATCATTCTATTTTCAAGTGCGTTACCGCTCACAACTTTCCAGAGAGAAGCCCAGCGCCACTTACAATACCGCAGCATTTCCATAACTTAACAAGTGCAAATCTCGAACCGACCGTGTTTTTCCACTCTTCATCTATTTTTCTAATCACAAAGGACGAATTTTTTCGTTTTATTTAATTACCGCGCTGCGCTTATGCTTGAAGTGTATGCGGTATCACATTGATGCCAATAAAAATTCATTATATTGACACAAATTCTACGCTATATTCTCAACGTCTAAACGTTGAACCAATATACTCGCTTAGATACATTAATGGCTTATTACACAACAGTTAATCGAACAGGGTAAATACGATGGCCAAGTGGGATCAGTGGCTGAAAAACGACACAAACAAAAAAGAGAAAATTCATTCTAAATTCAATGAAGAATTTGGCGATAAACCTCAACGAGACAGAAAGCGTCGTAAGCCGCGTTCTGGTCGTCCGACCCACGAGGAATACCCATTCGATTGATTAAGCGAACCCTGAGAATCGAGAGTCATCGCTAACTAAATCAAACGCTCGTCATTACATTTTCTGTATCACGAGCGTTTTGCGTTTCCCTCACACCCTCCTCCACTACGCTTTCTGCTTCCTTAAACATTTATATCTTCTGTTTCATACTCACACTTAGTTAGTTCTGGTAATATCGAAATCGATATCGACTAGAGAACCTGCGTATGAACATCGAATCGGTCGCTAAGGCCCTAAAAGAACTTGGACACCCTACTCGCTTAACCATTTTCAAACGTCTGGTAAAGGCAGGGCACAGCGGTATTGCCGTGGGCGTTGTACAAGATGAATTAGGGATTCCCGGCTCAACACTGTCGCACCATTTATCGAGCTTAATGTCTGCAGGCTTGATTACGCAGCGAAGGGAAGGTCGCGTTCTTTATTGCACACCTCAATACGACAAGCTAGAGGGCGTACTCGCGTTTTTACGTGATGAGTGTTGTCTTGATGAAGGGGCAAAATAAAAGGCAAGGAGAGTCCTTGCCTTTCGACTGAAGTGACGTTCCTACGCTATCCCTGACATTCCTGCCACTTGGCATTAAACGTCTGAATTCGATGGCTCACGTCTTTCCATTTTTGTGTCGCTTTCAGCTCTTTTACGGAGAAAGACTGGCGCTTCGCGAGGGTCGCAGCTTGAGGAACCTCAGAAAGAGGTAAGCCATCAATCGCTTCAATGGTCGACTGCCGATTGTTACACAGTAGAAGCATGTCGCAGCCCGCAGCCAGCGCCTGCTTGCAACGTTCTGCGGGGCCGCCCATCACAGTCGCGCCTTCCATGCTCAAATCATCAGAAAAGATAATGCCTTTAAAGCCTAGCTGGTCGCACAAGATCGATTTAAGCCAATAGGGTGAACCACTGGCCGGCAGCGAATCAAAATGCGGGTAAATAACGTGGGCAGGCATCAGTGCATCTAAGGTACCGGCGTCGATTTGCTCTTTAAAGATTGCCATGTCTTCTTCAAACAGGGTTGTTCTGTCGTCGACTGGGCTTTCAAAGTGAGAATCCGCCAATACCGCACCATGGCCTGGGAAATGCTTCCCTGTGGTTGCCATACCTGCGTCTTTCATACCGTTCATGTAGGCCGTTGAATAACGAAGTACCGTTGCGTTGTCATCACCGAACGCACGGCTTCCAATCGCCTTACAATCAAAACCACGATCCAGTACAGGCGCAAAACTTAGGTCGATATCGTGTGCGATCAACTCAGCCGCCATCAACCAGCCGGACTCGCGAGCAATTTGCTCGCCGTTGTCCATCATCGCGAAAGACTGTGCGGGCGGGATAATGCTAAATTGCTCTCTGAAACGTTGTACTCGTCCCCCTTCTTGGTCAACACCAATCAGAATCGGACGTTTAGCCGCTACTCTCACAGCTTTGTTCAATGCCGCGAGCTGTTGACTGTCGTGGTAGTTGCGAGCAAAGTGAATGACGCCACCAATCAAAGGGTGTTCAAGTAGTTCTCGTTCTTCTGCGTCCAGCTCACAGCCTTTGAGGTCAAGCCACAGTGGGCCCATGGTACTCTCCTGTCTTTTTTAAATCTAAACGACATATTACGTTGAGTCGCACACTCTAGAAAGAGCGCAACATAAATAGATATTGGAATTGCTAATCCTATGAGAAACTTACGCGCATATTGACGGCAACGCTGAGGTGAAATTGTGAGCATTTATATCGGCATAATGTCGGGTACCAGTCTTGATGGTATTGATATGGTCGCTGCAGAATTTAACGGCGATAACATTCGTGTACTTCACCAATCCATGTATCCCTTCCCCACTGAGCTTGTAGAAAAATTGATTGCCCTCAGCCAAGGTGCGCCAGTCACTTTGGAGGAAATCGGCACCATCGATCATTTCCTTGGTCTGACATACTCAAATGCAATCAATCGTTTCTTGGATGAACACGCACTTTCAGCGAGTACTGTCACCGCCATTGGTTGTCATGGACAGACCGTTTTTCATAAGCCCGAAGGCGACATGAGATTCACCATGCAACTGGGCGATGCTAACATCATCGCTGCCCAAACGGGCATCACAACGGTTGCAGACTTCAGACGCAAAGACATGGCGTTGGGTGGACAAGGCGCACCTTTGGTGCCCGCATTTCACAAAGGCCTGTTTTCAGACCCTAATCTCTGTCGTGTCATCCTAAATATTGGCGGTATTGCCAATATTTCCGTGCTGGCACCCAACCAACCTGTCATTGGCTATGATACTGGCCCTGGTAATATGTTGATGGACAGTTGGGTGATGCAGCACAAAGGCCAACGTTATGACAAAGAAGGCCTATGGGCTTCTTCCGGACTGGTAAATTCAGCCCTTCTCAACCAAATGATGGCAGAGCCATACTTCGCAAAGGACGCTCCGAAAAGTACGGGTAGAGAACTGTTTCATGCCGGCTGGCTCGGTAAACAACTCGACAACTTCAATGACGTCTTAAGAATAGAAGATGTTCAGGCAACCCTTTTGGCACTCACCGCACAATCTATTGCCAATGACGTCATGAAATACCCAGCAGGCGAGCTTTTGGTCTGTGGCGGGGGCGCGAAAAACACGGCACTCATGGCATCACTTCAACATGCACTTCCCGCTTGGCATGTCACCACAACTGATGAGCGCGGTGTAGATGGAGACTCCATGGAAGCACTTGCGTTTGCATGGTTAGCAAAGCAAGCCATAGAAGGAAAGCCAGGAAACCTTTCGGAAGTCACGGGTGCGAGTCGACAATGTCGGCTGGGCGCTATTTTTTATCCGGACTGAGAGAATTATTCAGACTGAAAAAGCGCCCAGTACAAGCGCTAGCCTGATTGAGAATCTCTGCGGGTTCGGCTTACAGGTGCTGGCATTTGGCTGCAGGTGCGTTTTAAATAGATGAGATACTGACTGAAGCTAAGGGGGCGAGAATAGTGGTAGCCTTGTGCTATATCGACCCCGTATCTTTTTAATACAGACACCGTTTCCAGATCTTCTACGCCCTCAGCCACCACCATCAAGCCAAGAGACTTCGCCATTTCAGTTGTTGCTCTGACAATGTTTTGCTGGCGAGGACTGCTCGTTAGTGACTGAATGAAGCCACGGTCAATTTTCAACTCTGTAAATTGGAGCTGAGACAGGTAAGTGAGGGACGAATAACCCGTCCCATAATCGTCTATTGATACTTCTATATCAAACTGCGAGAGTTTTTCGATCACTTCATGCAGGCGATCGTAATCAGACACCAACGTTGATTCAGTCAGTTCTAGTGACAACAGGCCAGTTGGAACGCGATAGCTATTGGCAAGATCGCATATCCTGTCTACCAAGTTAGGAATAGCAATGTCCGATGCGCTGACATTGATCGAAAGTCGGCGACTGAATCCCATGTCGATGAGTTTACTTTGTTGGAAAAACGCCCGCTTCATGACCCACATCGTCAGCTCATTAATCAGGCCTACCTCTTCAGCCAGCTTTACAAACACTTCCGGTGATATCTGGCCATATTTGGGGTGCTCCCAACGTAAGAGCACTTCTGACCCATGAATTGTGCCAGTACGCAGGTCGATCTGTGGTTGGTGGAAGAGTTCCAACTCATCGTTCTCAATGGCTTTTTTCAGGTCTGCCACAAGCGACATATTGAGTGTACGATTGAAATTATCCAGACAATCGTACGTATTCACTCTCTTTTCATTTGGAGACGTTTCTGTTACCGCCTGCACTGCCTTATTAATAAGAACGTCTGGCTGGCCCCCATCTTTCGGGAACAGACTCATCCCTACCGTACCCTGCGCCCGGATGCTATAGCTTGTTAGCTCAACATACCCTTCCACTTCATCTATCACACTCGAAACAAACAACGAAACGTCATCGGTATTCGTCGATAGAACAATAAAGCCAAAGCTTCCCTCTTTTAAGCAAGCCACCCTGTGCAATTTTTTATACCCTCGTTCAAGGATATAAACATCATCACTGTCCAGAGCATGTGTTAAACGGTCACAAATAGCGTTAATGAAGTGTGCTTTTTCCTCGGCAGACATATACGGAGACAGGCTCTCAAACCTGTCTATCTGAAAACAACAAAGCGTAAACGGAGTCGCCTTTTCTACAAGCCTGTCGACAACCAAGTTTAAAACATTCAGATTCGGGAGCAACGACACCGAATCATGTGTGAGCTGAAAGACTGAATCTTGGCGCTGCTGACGAACACGTTCGGCAAGCGCCAATGCCATAAAAAGAACAGCCAGGACGGTGCCTATCATGAAGGCGTACCGACTCATTAATGTGTACTCTATCGTTCCTGTCACCAATAACGGTGGGAAAACACCCGCAATAATCAAAGGCACCCAAGAAAGAACAAACATTCGTCCCCAGTTTTTTCCGAGCTTCCATCTGCGCCATACCAATGTTCCAATCAGCCCATAAAAAAGTGGCTGAACAGCAATCAAAAAGGAACCTGATATATGCTCAGGTAAGACGAATGACAAGAGCATGAGGCCACCTAACACCATCAGCCCATAATGCACCACTTGTCTCAATAGGCTCTGAGACTGATGAACCCGAAAATACAAATGCGCGTAAAGCAAAGAGAGAATAAATAGCCCATACGTGAGCGTAACAATGTTATTGCTAAAGAAAGTTTGGAGTGTGGCGGGGAAGAGGTAAGTACCGAAGCCATGCAGTGCGCCCAGCTGGACCATTGCCGTTACAACATAGAGCGCGTAAACGAGGTAGACCCTTTCTTTTAGTGAAACAAATACAGCGAATGTATAAATCGCCACAATGCCCAAAATAGAAACAAAACCACCCCAAATGAAATGCAGTAATTGAGTGACTTTATGAAAATTGTGCTCATCCAATAGCCAGATAGGCATGACTGGAACCCCACTTGAACTCACTTTGAGGTAAATCGTCACCTTCTCTTTGGGATCAATTTGAAAATGTACCGCGGGAGGCATATCCCCAACGTCATAGCCGCGTTGCTCACTGTCACCGAGCTTCCACTGATTCATCAGGACGTCATCAGCGGAATACATATATATATCCAGTCTATCGATAAGGGGGGTATCAAAATAGAGCACTTGGTGTCGATGCTGCTCGACCTTATTTTGCAGGTCCATTTTTATCCAATAGGACTTATAACCTACGTGCCAGGGTATTTCAGAGGGATCATCAATGTGACGGAAAATGGCCGAATTGAGCACATAGGAAAGAATGTGGCTATTGCTGTTGTCCACAAAATAGCTGTAATCAGCGTCTAGCCCGTCAGTCTGAGAAGACAACTCCGGAAAAAACGATGAAAAACGTACCGACGTTAAACCAAACAGCAGTACCAACAGCACTGCCGCAGTCATCCAAAGTGTTCGGTTAGGCAACAACATCACTTTCCTCATACCTCATGCCTTCTTACAAGACGCGTGAACAAAGCCTGTGTGCTCGAAAACACGTAAATTTGCAAAAAAACTCCTTTTTAATGCAATACAAATAAAAAACATCCCTTAGAAAAGACAAAGCGAGCAGGAACATCACTCCCCCACCCTTTATCAATTTAGTTACGGGTGGCTATTTTTTCAAACAGTGTGGATGTTTATTCGCCAAATATTCATACTTATTTCACGACCATCACGTGAACAAATGTTTTTGCAGTAAACATTTGTTCACTCTTAACAAAGCCCGTAAACTGTTCTCGACGATAACGTTTGAGAAGACATCAATGACAACACGCACCCTGAGCAGCAATTTTGAAAGTTTACTGGACGACACTAACCTATTGACAGAAATCGCTATTCTCTATTACCAGCAGAACACAACGCAGGAAGAGATCTCAAAGAAATTTGGCATTAGCCGCGCAAAGGTCAGCAGGCTACTCAGACGCGCTCGTGAAGAAGGAATCGTTGAAATTTCAGTGAAGTTCCACCCCGTGCACAGCGCACAGTTGGAACAGCGATTAATGGAACGGTTCAACCTCAAACGTGCATTGATTGCGCTAGACCAGCCAAGTGTTCAGGAGCAACGCACCCAAGTCGCCACACTGGTTTCTTCGTTCTTAGATGGTAGCTTGCAAGACGGTATGGTTGTTGCTGTCGGGCAGGGCCAAAACGTCGCAGCTATCGCCGATCATCCTGGCCTTGTTTCTCATCGAAATGCACGCTTTGTCTGTGCGATTGGTGGTACACACCGAAGCGGCGACATTATCAACGCCGACCACATCTGCCGCCGTCTCGCGAAAAAATTTGGTGGTTCAAGTGAGACACTTTACGCCCCAGCTTACGTCAACACCCCCGCCATTAGAGATGTTTTCATTCAGCACCCTAATATTGCTGAAACCCTCAGTCAGGCGCGTAAAGCCGAGTTCGCGCTTGTCGGTATTGGCGATATGGATGAAAACAGCCACATGGTGAAACTCGGCTGTTTTTCTGCAAAAGAATTTGTAGAAGCGAGAATTAATGACGGCATCGTCGGTGATATTGGAGGATTCGACTTCTTTAAATTGGATGGTCGCCGAGCTAACACGTTAATGCGAGACCGCGTAGTAGGATTGGAAATGATTGATTTATCACGAATTCCAAACGTAATCGCAATGGCAAGTGAAAGCCGAAAAGCCTTGTCCATTTTGGGTGCACTTAAAACAGGCACCATTGACGTACTTGCAACCAGCGCAAGCTGTGCGATGGCTTTGCTCAACATGGTGGATGTTGAACAATAGTTTAACCTGCTGAACATTTGTAACAGCAAAATGCCCTTTTCCGTGCGTTCAACAGATTTTGTAAATATGGTCAACAGCGGTGAGATCGACAGAAAATTTCTTGGATCCAGCCGTTGACTTTATGTCTGAAAAACACAAACATAACCATATCATTTGCTCACGCATGTCGCATTTGTTCAACGCCCGTAACGTTATTGGCGATGAGAAAGTCCGATGTCGGAGCAGCATCAGGTTGCCTCGCGACCAACGTGAAACACTCGACAAAAGGTTATAAAGATGAGCACTAAACTTGAACAACTACGCAAGCTCACAACTGTTGTTGCTGACACAGGCGATATCGATGCTATCGCAAAGTACCAACCTCAAGATGCAACCACTAACCCTTCTCTGATTCTTAAAGCTACCCAAATCCCTGAATACGCACCGCTAATTGACGATGCAATTGCCTACGCGAAATCAAAAAGCGATGATGTTGAACTGCAAATAGCTGACGCCGGCGATCGCCTTGCGGTCAACATTGGTAAAGAAATTCTAAAAGTCATTCCAGGTCGAATTTCAACAGAAGTCGATGCACGCCTATCGTACGATTTTGAAAACAGCGTCGCGAAAGCACGTAAGCTGATCAGCATGTACAACGAAGCGGGTATCAGCAATGACCGTATTCTGATCAAACTGGCGTCTACATGGGAAGGTATTCGTGCCGCAGAGGTACTGGAAAAAGAAGGCATTAACTGTAACCTGACCCTGTTGTTCTCATTTGCTCAGGCGCGTGCTTGTGCAGAAGCGGGGGTTTACCTGATTTCTCCATTCGTTGGCCGCATCATGGACTGGTACAAAGCGCAAGAAGGCCGTGACTTTGAACCCGCTGAAGATCCAGGTGTTATCTCCGTCTCTGCTATTTACAAGTACTACAAAGAGCACGGCTATAACACTGTCGTAATGGGCGCAAGTTTCCGCAACATTGGTGAGATCCTTGAATTAGCCGGTTGTGACCGCCTGACTATCAGCCCTCAGCTGCTACAAGAACTGTCCGATGCGAAAGGCGACGTTGTTCAGAAGCTGCATGATGACGTAGAAATCAAAGATTGCCCTGCCCCAATGTCTCACGCTGAGTTTCTGTGGGAGCACAATTTGGACGCAATGGCGGTTGAAAAGCTGGCTGATGGCATCCGTAACTTCGCGGTCGACCAAGGCAAGCTGGAAGTCATGATCCGCGAGCGTCTCTAAACGCAAATCACTTTTCTGAAAGCGGCACTATTGCCGCTTTCTCATTTCTTATATGATCCGGCTGAAAAATCCGGTCCAATAACTCTGATTTAACAAGGTAAGCCCAAGATGGAACGTAAAACTCTTGCCAATGCGATCCGTGCTCTCAGCATGGACGGTGTACAACAAGCCAATTCAGGCCACCCAGGTGCCCCTATGGGCATGGCAGACATTGCCGAAGTCCTGTGGCGTGACCACCTGAACCACAACCCACAAAACCCAGAGTGGGCTGACCGTGACCGCTTCGTGCTGTCTAACGGCCACGGCTCTATGCTGATTTACTCTCTTCTTCATCTGACAGGCTACGCACTGTCTATTGATGACCTGAAAAACTTCCGTCAACTGCACTCGAAAACCCCTGGCCACCCAGAATACGGCTACGCACCGGGTATCGAAACGACCACAGGCCCTCTGGGTCAAGGCATCACCAATGCAGTGGGCATGGCGTTAGCTGAAAAAGCACTGGCCGCCCAATTCAACCGTGAAGGCCACGACATCGTTGACCACAACACCTATGCCTTCTTAGGCGACGGTTGTCTGATGGAAGGTATCTCTCACGAAGCGTGCTCACTGGCTGGTACCCTTGGTCTGGGAAAATTGATTGCATTCTGGGATGACAACGGCATTTCTATCGACGGTCATGTTGAAGGCTGGTTCACTGACGACACGCCGAAGCGTTTTGAAGCTTACGGCTGGCACGTTATTCCTGCTGTAGACGGTCACGACGCTAACGCGATCAACGCAGCGATTGAAGCGGCGAAAGCGGAAACAGGTCGTCCTACTTTGATTTGTACCAAAACCATCATTGGTTTCGGCTCACCAAACAAAGCGGGTTCACACGATTGCCACGGCGCACCACTGGGCGCAGAAGAAATCAAAGCAGCGCGTGAGTTCTTGGGTTGGGAACATCCAGCGTTTGAAATCCCTGCAGACGTTTACGGCGCATGGGATGCCAAAGAAGCGGGCGCAGCAAAAGAAGCTTTTTGGAACACCAAGTTCGATGCATACGCAGCGGCTTACCCAGCAGAAGCAGCAGAGCTTAAGCGTCGTCTGAACGGCGACCTGCCAGCTGAATGGGAAGAGAAAGCAAGCCAAATCATTGCAGATCTGCAAGCAAACCCTGCGAACATTGCATCACGTAAAGCGTCACAAAACGCGCTTGAAGCGTTCGGTGCGATGCTGCCAGAATTCATGGGTGGCTCCGCTGACCTTGCACCGTCAAACCTGACCATGTGGTCTGGTTCAAAAGCGGTGACTGCAGATGACGCATCAGGTAACTACATTCACTACGGTGTGCGTGAGTTCGGTATGACGGCGATCATCAACGGCATCGCGCTGCACGGTGGTTTTGTTCCTTACGGCGCAACCTTCCTGATGTTCATGGAATACGCACGTAATGCAATGCGTATGGCTGCACTGATGAAAGTGCAGAACATTCAAGTTTACACCCATGATTCAATCGGTCTGGGTGAAGACGGTCCTACGCACCAGCCTGTTGAGCAAATCGCCTCTCTACGTCTGACGCCAAACATGAGCACATGGCGTCCATGTGACCAAGTTGAATCTGCAGTTGCTTGGAAACTGGCGATTGAGCGCAAAGACGGCCCAACCTCGCTGATCTTCTCGCGTCAAAACCTGGCACAACAAGATCGCAGTGCCGATCAAGTTACTGACATTTCAAAAGGCGGTTATGTTCTTTTGGATAGCGTTGGCCAACCAGAGCTTATTCTTATTGCAACAGGTTCAGAAGTTGAATTGGTTGTCGAAGCGAGCAAAGCGCTGTCTGCACAAGGTTACAACGTGCGCGTTGTCTCTATGCCTTCTACAGATACATTCGACAAGCAAGACGCAGCTTACCGTGAATCTGTTCTGCCTTCAGACGTGACTGCACGTGTTGCTGTAGAAGCGGGCATCGCTGACTTCTGGTACAAGTATGTTGGCTTTGACGGTCGTATCATCGGTATGCATTCCTTTGGTGAATCTGCGCCTGCTGACCAGCTATTCAAAATGTTTGGTTTCACCACTGAAAATGTGGTTGATACAGCGAAAGAACTGCTAGCGTAAATAACAAATGCTTCACCATAACCCGCCTTTGGGCGGGTTTTTTTATGCCTAAATTCAACGCCGAACATCCAAGCCATCATTTAGCTACGCAGCCCTACCCAATTTTATTCTTTTTCGTTATCCCTACTTCAAAAAATTCATCAACAATATTCACGATGATAAGCATCAAGTCCCTTATCTCTATCCATTTTGGGCAAGGGAACTCCCAGCACTGCTCGCATAAATACTCACAACAATCGTTCTAATTATTCGAATGAGATACTTGTTTTTAAGCCTCTCAAATAAGACGCAAAAACGACTACTGGTAACATCCAATGCTAACAGTGTGGCTTTGTAACTTAATCAATATGTAATACGACCAAAGTATTAGTTAAGCGTTGATTATGCAATCACCCACTCATCAACAAATAATGAAACATATGATTTTATAATGAGTCATTACACTCAATTAAAATTGAAACACGATTATTGTGTTTTATTAGACATCTGGTTTTATAACTATCGTTAACCCATGATTGAATACAACAATTACCTAAAACATCAAAATAAAAAATAGAAAAACACCTTTGCGAAATATCAATAATGCTATCCCGCCGCCTCTCCCACCTTACAGCTTAAATATCATTCTTATTTCATTATCTTTTACCATTTTGAATCCTTTTACGGCTTTGTTGCTTAAATCGATGGAACTAAATCTAGAAGCTACGATCTGATCGGCTACACCCATCAATCGTCGTAGTCTCATG
>NZ_FUXU01000047.1 GCF_900167155.1 Enterovibrio nigricans DSM 22720
CTAACATCCGACCAATCGACCAAAATCACCGGGCAAGGGTTAGCGCGGGCAATAAGGTTGGCATGCCATTTATAGATATCGTCTTTTTCACGATGCAATTGCGTATTGCCAAGCAAACGGTCGACACGCTTGATGGCATGTTTAGCGGTGGTAATGACGTTCAGAGAGCGGCCAAGTTTAGTGAGCGTAAGGTCCGCCCCATCGAGTGAGGATTGCGTCGCAAGTATCAGAGAGTGAAGCCGTTTTTTATGAATAGTGGGACACTGATTTTGTAGAGTATCTTGTAGAATTTGAATATCGCGCATCGTTCATCCCTTTTGGTGGAATGTGGTTTTTGGCGAAATTCATTAAATCAAAAGGGTCGGTGCGCGTCTTTCTCATTGTTTAGAAAAGGAATTTTGAGGGGATTCGCTAGATTAAATTTAGGGCGAGCGATGTTCGTCAGAAATATTGGTTTCTTAAAATGATTAAGTTTAATTTTTGGCAAAAGAAATCCCGGAGCTATTTAGCCCTTTGATATTTTTGCTGTTATGAGAATGTGTATCTAACGCAAGAGAATGCGCTAAATAAATTTAGGCAGGGAAGAAAAAAGCAATTTTGTAGTCGAGGGTGATCCAATGATTCATGTCTTTACTGATATCCATAATTACCAACCTGAAACCGAATAATTCAAGCTAACGATAGTATTATCTATAGCACAGAACGTTTGGTCATTTCAAAAAATATCAAAGTGAGAACGTACCGACAAATTTACAGTCACTAAAATGTATTTAGAAGATGGATATCACATCAACAACTTACCCGTTTTGAAGGCTGTATAAGAACCAATACGAGTGAGCCTAACAATACGGCCAAAAGAATGGAAAATAGCCGCTTCCCATCATCAATAAAGGCACTACCAGCCCCTTGAGTCAGACCATAATAAATGAGTACCACATAGCCTGAGAAAAGAAGTTGAATAGCACTAAAACTTGCGAAACGTCGGGTTGCGTATACTCCCATTAATAGGGCACAGCATAAGGCGGCACTCATTTGGCCGACAATGTTAGTTTCCAATGCACTGGCAAGAAGCGCTGGCATCGCAAACAAAAAGCCTGCGTAAGTGGCTAAGAGCCGTCTCAAGCCGTATCTATGTCCACTCACTGGGTTGGGGTCTTTCAAAATCAAAGCGACCGTCAGTGTCACGATGGTGCTTTGTACCAAATTCAAATGAATAGCACTGATTAGTACGATCAGAATGACCAATGCCTTAAAGAGAATGTGTCGGCTTTCAACATGGACGGCGCTAAACGTAGGTGATGGGATCGTATTTGCAATGGGGTTACCTTCTGGCAACAAGAAATAGGCGAGATAGGCAACAAGGCCAGCAACCATGATTTCTTTTAACAATGCGAAGGGGATTTGGCTGACATCGAGCCCCTTTTGTTGTGTAAATACCGCCACTAAGATAGTCGACAGTAATAGCATAATTGACAGCAAATCTTGAGGGTTGCTTCGAGCCCGCTCGATACACCAGTAAAAAACAATGTATATACAACTGTAATAAATGATCGGCTGGTCAATGAGGAAGTTACTGAGAAACGCTTGAAACCACGCGGAAGCAAAAAGCGTCAGGCCCATGAAAAGCACGACTTTCAATGGCGGTGGGTTCATCGCTGTGCTGAGAAACATAGCGCAGATCGCAGGGGCGATGAGAGGGAGTGATGTACCAAAATAGTGTTGCCAGAACAGAAGCAACACAGGAAAAAGGGCAAGGCGGATAATGCCATTTCCAGGATTATGAAACATAGCTCAGGTAATTCCAGAACCACGTCCATACATCGAGTAGATTCTCCCCCAATGACGACTGTCCTGTATAGAAACTGACGGTAGCTCGTCCACCATAGCGAAGGTTGACGTTTTCCGGTAAATCAAAAAAGCGAATATTCACGGGAAAACGTTGCGCGTGTTGAAGTCCGTTCGGAGAGTCAAACAGCCCGTTACTTGCATCGATGTGTAGATTACCGTTCCCACTGCTTCCCCAGCCGATAGAAGAAACTTCTCCGTGGAAAATCTTTCCGGGATATGCATCGAGTATGATTTTAACGACGGTCCCTTTTTCTACGAAAACCAGCGAATTCTCACGCACCATGGCCGTTAGCCAAAAGTGGTGGTTGTTAATGTAAGTCAACAAAGGCTTACCCTGAGTTGCATAGTCGCCTGTTGCCAGCGTCATGTTCGTGATAACGCCTGATGCTGGGGCAAAAAGCTCCGTGTAAGAAAGATTGAGCAGTGCTTGATCTAAACGGTTCAATGCTGACTTTATCTGTGGGTTATTTTTCCCTTTTGGGCCAAGCGCTTGCTCAGCTTTCGTTAAGTCTGCGGTGGCCTGTGAGAGAACAGCCTGAGCACTATTTTGCGCAGCAATACTGTCATCGAGGGTTGACTTACTGATGACGTTTCTTCGGGCAAGCGTTTTATTTCTTTGAGCATGTTGTGTGGCATTGATTAGCTTAACCCGAGCGGCCACTTGATTGGCCTTGGCTGCCTCAATAGCGGCAGAGTCCGACCTCACCGAAAGCGTGGCTTGCTGAAGGACTAATTTTGCTGCGCTCACTTCTAATTGGAAAGGGTGTTGTTCAATGTTGAGTAGGGGTTGACCGCGCCTTATTTCCGCGTTGTTTAGCACGGTAATACGGGCGATAGGGCCCGAAACTTGAGGCGTAATACGAATGAGTTGACCATTGATGCGTCCGTGATTGGTCATGGGGGTAAATCGGTCAGCCCACAAGGTATAAACCCACAGCAATAAGGCGGCACCAATTAAATAATAGGTGACACGTCGTGCGTTGTTGGCGGCCTCGGTTTGAGCGTTTTTATCACTGTCTGCGGGCGAATTGACATCATTCATTTTCTAATTCCTTCATCCATTCGGCTCGCAACGTGTGTTTTTGTGTTGCAATAATGGACTATGCGACTATGCGACTATGCGACTATGCGACTATGCGACTATGCGACTATGCGACCATGCGACTTGGCGCATAAGGGTAATTCTAAGGAATGACTTTGCAGTAAGTTGTCTAAATTTAGACACTTTTGCGAAGAATGGCGTGGCTGGCTACATCGAGGTGTTTTCGTTTGTTACTTTTCTAGCAGAGTGTCACCGGAAAGCGATTTAACGCAAAACCTTTTCGTTTCTATCTGACCATCAGAACGACTCACGTGTTCCAATTCACCGTCTTTCGTCCATTGCGCCAAATCACAAGTGCGGAACATGACATGTCTATCACCAAGGAACGGGTCGGGCCGATACTTTTCCTGACTGAGTGACGCGTTAGCAAGGTAGCCCTTCGTTACGCATTCACCACCAACCCACAACTCGCCAATATCTCCGATATCGCAAGGTTTGAGGTGTTCATCCAAAATATAAACGGTGTTGTTGGTCGTCGGTTTTCCAAGGGTAAGAGTATCTCCTGGTGCATACCATTTGGCGGTATTAATGATCGTGGTTTCCGTGGTGCCATAGGCAGCATATAAACGGCATTGTTTCGCCCATTTCTCAGCGAGTAGGCGAGGACAAGGTTCACCCGCTGCGACGACAACTTTCACGTCTTCACATGTGTTTGGGTTAATTTGTTCGAGTACGGGGGGCGTGGCAATGATCACATTGGCGTTGCTGGTTGTGTGTTCAATAATGTCGTCGCTGATCAGTAGTGTTCCACCATGGCAAAGCGCGACATAAATTTCCCACGCTGACAGAGCAAAATCAATGCGCTGAATTTGTGCCACGCGCGTGCCTTGTTTAACCCCTAAGTTTCCGGGGTCAGTAAGAATAATATTGCAGATATTACGGTGGGTGACCTGAACGCCATTCGGCGCTCCCGTTGTTCCTGAAGTGAAAAAAATAAAGCTCAAATCATCAGGCTTTGTCGGGCGTTTACCATCAATCGCTAACGATCGAAATTTATGTGATTTCAGTAAAGTGTCCAGTTCCAGCAATATGACATCGTTAAATTCAGGCAACATTTTCCTTTGGGTGGAGACGGTCAGAACGACCTTGATGCGTGCCATGTTTACGATGTGGTGTAACTGTTCAGGTGGAGCAACGCCAGTGTGTTGCGGAACATAATTCGCGCCAACTTTGAGGCATGCGAGCATGCCGGTCAGCATATTTACTGACTGAGTGAGAAAGATGCCCACTGAGTCACCATGTTTGATTCTGGCTTTTTGCAAGAGCGTGGCGAGCTTTTCCGCTTGCTGATTGAGCGCTGCGTAGGAAATCGCACGATTACCTTGTATGGCGGCGATGGAATAAGGAGAGCATTTTGCGTGATACTCAAAAGCCTGATTGAGAGTGCTAAACAGCGGGGTATCTGTTTGGCTTCGACCAAAGGTGACGAACTTACGTCTGTCCTGTGCAGATAGCATTGAAAGCGGAGCAAGGTTGAAAACACAGCCTTGGGCTGACGATTGCTCAGATGGTGAGGGAGGAAATAAAACAGAATTGAGAATGGCAGTCACAATCTACTCTCCTTGATGTTACGTGGCCAAGTCACCGATGAAACGAATAAATTGACGTCGTAAGAAAGAAGTTAGCGACAAAATCTCGCGGAATTCTCACAAAGCGTTCGCAATAGATTAGCAATAAGGAAGAGTGTGCAATGGGCAAGAAAAATCGCGCTGATTGAGAACAATCAACGCGATTTATGCGGTGTTTACAGGGTGGCGTTAAAGGTTACGTTCAATACTGGCTTCCCTCGGTTTTTCATCCCCGGTTTTCCAAATTGTCCAACCCATCACGCCGAAAAGAATAGTGACTAGGGGAGATAACCAACAGAAAAAATTAAAAGGAAGATAGGCAAGCGTTGCGACCCCAAGTGTTGCGGCTTGATATGCCCCACCTGAGTTCCAAGGCACAAGGTTAGCCGTTACGGTCGCTGAATCTTCCACTGCGCGAGAGAGATTCTCAGGCGCCAAACCTCGTTCTCGGTAGGCTTCAGCATAGCTTCGCGCACTCATTACAATCGCCATATATTGGTCACATAAAATGAGGTTTGCACCGATGCCTGTCAGTACAGTGGAAACAATGAGTGACCCTGTTGATTTCGCCGCGGCGAGTACTTTATCTGCGATCACCTTCAGCTGGTTTGTTCGTTCCATTACGCCACCAAACATCATCGCGACAATGATGAGGCTGATGGTGTACATCATGGAATCCATACCACCGCGAGACAGCAGTGAATCGACATCTTCAATACCGGTGCCTGATGTGTATCCGCCAAATGCCGCACTCGCGATAGCATTGTAATCGGCTCCTTGGAGACCTGCCGCGCAGATTGCACCAGCAATAACACCCAATGCGATCCCTGGAATAGCAGGCATTTTTTTGTACGAAACAAACAACACTAAGACTAACGGCAAGAGCAAAACGGGATTGATGAAAAAGGTACTCTCAAGCGTTGTTAGAATAGAATTGATACGTTCAATATTGCTGCTGGACGCACTGTATTGAAGCCCAATCACGATTTCAATGATCATGGTTAGTCCGATACTCACGCTGGTGGTATAGGACATGTGCTTGATGTGAGTGAAAAGGTCTGTGCCGGCCATGGCAGGCGCAAGGTTAGTGGTGTCGGAAAGTGGAGACATTTTGTCGCCAAAGTAAGCCCCTGATAGAACGGCACCCGCTACGATTGGAAGGGGAAAGCCTAGTCCGCCGCCTACGCCCATCAACGCGACGCCAATGGTGCCGGTTGTTCCCCAACTGGTTCCTGTCGCCAACGAGGTGATGGCACAGATAATGACGCAAGCAGGAAGGAAAACCTCGGGAGCCAGTACTTTCAAGCCATAATAAATCAGCGTAGGGACGACGCCAGCGATGATCCAAACACCGATTAACGATCCCACAATCATCAAAATGATCATGGCAGGTAGAGCGTTGTAGATCCCTGAGACCATACCCCCTTGGATTTCCTTCCATGCGAAACCGCACCTCAGCGCGACAACGCTGGCCACCACGACACCGAGCATCATGGGGACTTGTGGATCTAAACCGTATAAAACAATAGATATACTGATACCCACAACGAGGGACAATAGCGAAATGATCGCCTCCCAAAAATGTGGGGCTCTGGCACCTTCTGGAATGTCAGTCTGCATGTTACCTCCGACTGTTTACATCTTTGACTGAAAACCGCTAAACCGAGGTGTTCAAGTTTGAGTGCTCATTGGGTAGGCAAGCGGCTCTAGTGGCACGCGTGAGGTTCATTGACATCCGATGAGGGGCGGCAATGGCAAGCTTCTGGGAGACTGATCGTATCCTTCACTGGAAACCTATTTGTTTGGATCGGAGATTTCGACCCAAACAAATCGCACACATGCTTCTTATGCCCTGCTTGGCGACTCCGCCAAACGGGGGTTTTCTTAGAGCCTAATGGTGATAAGTTATTGAGGCGTGTTGTGAATACGAGACGTAGAGAGACTTTTTTACGGATAAGTCCCTTTCCATAAACGATTTAGCATGGTGGCATGCATCAGGATGCGTCTGTTTTTGTCACGTTACCGACATGGGGTGAACAGCTTCAATGTAACAGCATGCTGCTTTTAAATTTCAGGCTATTGCAAACCGCGTTGGCGGTTGAAAGGGCGGCTTCGTCATTGAAGTAGATACCGAGCTGTACGTAGCTGGTGTGACTGAATGTAAAGTTGTACACCGAGGCAACGCGATAATCGTTAGTTTCTTCGAATAAGCGATAGCGGTAATTAACCAAGCCATGCTTTTCGCTTTTATCCACATCGAAGGCTTCTTCGGCTTGCTCTTCGATAATCCATTCAAGCGCTTCTTCTGGTGATTCTTCGGGGTCGATGCTCCAGATTGAACACCAAATCGTGAACCCTTCATGCCAAATCACCAAGTCTTCGTCTTCCATACTGACATTAAATTCGGCGGGTAAATGGAGTTGCCACTCATCGGTTAATTGGTATAAACCAGAAATGACTTGTGATTGTAGGTTGTTTTGCATTTGTTTTTTTGGGCCTTGTGGCTCTGGTGTTTTCGACACCCTTAATGCGCAAGACTACCACTGTTACTTGTTGCTTACCTTATCTAACACAATATTTGTGCTACAAAAGCGAACTTGAACCTTACTGATGCTTCGCTCACTTAAGTGAGATGGTTCAAGTTTTGCGCTGAATAACCATTGCAAACCGAGAGCAAAATCACGACTTTCAAGTCTTTGTAGAGACGTATCGAAACGTTTCGATAGCGATTTTCCTTTTTAGTTTGAATAAACGAAGAGGCGTTATCGAAAATTAGCCGCTGTTAGAAGGTTAAATAATGAAAAAAAACACCCTACTGAATTCAGAGATTGCGCATCTGGTTTCCACCCTTGGACATACCGACGAATATGTGATTTGCGATGCGGGTCTGCCTATTCCACTGCACGTTCAGCGCATCGATCTAGCGTTAACTCACGGCGTGCCGGGGTTTATAGAAACCGTTCGCGTGGTTTTATCCGAGTCACAAATTGAGGGCATTGTGCTGGCCGAAGAATTTGCAGCTGTGAGCCCTGAGTGTCACGAAGCGTTGATTCACGAAATTCATGAAGAAGAAGCACGCAGCGGTAAATCTATCTCAATCAAGTACGTTTCACATGAAGACTTCAAAATGCGTACACATGATAGCCATGCGGTGATTCGCACCGGGGAATGTACACCCTACGCGAACGTGATTTTCCAAGCAGGCGTGGTTTTTTAAGCACATTTTCAAATTGAGTGAGACGAGGGCATTCCGATGACTCAAGCAATATTGCAACTCAGCGACATTGAAAAAGCGTTTCCCGGCGTGAAAGCGTTGGATAAAGCAAGCCTCAATGTGTATTCCGGTCGCGTTATGGCGTTGATGGGAGAAAACGGCGCAGGAAAATCGACCTTGATGAAGGTGCTGACAGGAATTTATGCCCTTGATGGTGGTTTCATTCACTACGAAGGTCAGCCTGCTGCTTTCAAAGATCCGCGTGATTCTCAGCAAGCGGGTATCAGTATTATCCATCAGGAATTAAACCTTATTCCTGAACTGACCATTGCAGAAAATATCTACCTTGGCCGCGAGTTCACCAGCGCATTGGGACGCGTGTTGTGGGACAAAATGTATGCCGAGGCCGACAAACTCTTGGTGCGTCTGAACGTAAAACACAGCTCAAAGACTCTGCTTGGCGCATTGAGCCTTGGTGAGCAACAAATGGTAGAGATTGCGAAAGCCCTGTCGTTTGATTCTAAGGTCATCATCATGGATGAGCCAACTGACGCGCTGACTGACACTGAAACAGAGTCTTTGTTTAATGTCATCAACGAGCTTCGCGACGAAGGCTGCGGCATCGTTTATATCTCTCACCGCTTAAAGGAAATTTTCACCATTTGTGATGACGTGACCGTCCTGCGAGATGGCAAGTTTATCGGTGAATGTCACGTTGACGATATTGATGAAGACCGCCTGATTGAGATGATGGTGGGGCGTAAACTGGAAGAACAATACCCACGTATTGCAGTGACGCACAGCGACATCTGCCTTGATGTGAAAAATGTCTCAGGTTCGGGTGTGAAGGACGTGAGCTTTACCCTGAAGCGCGGCGAGATTTTAGGTGTTTCAGGCCTGATGGGCGCGAGCAGAACAGAGCTTATGAAGGTGATCTACGGTGCGCTGCCCCGCGACAAGGGCGACATCAAACTCAACGGCAAATTGATCAACCCGATCAATCCAAGAGATGGCCTACTGAACGGCATCGCGTATATCTCCGAAGACCGCAAAGGTGATGGCCTGATTCTTGGCCTGTCCGTGAAAGAAAATATGTCGATATGTGCGTTGGATAAGTTCAGTAAAGGCATGCAAATCCGTCATGCCGATGAGCTTATGGCAGTCGACGACTTTATCACGCTTTTCAACATCAAAACCCCAACCCGAGAGCAGTTAATCGGTAATTTGTCAGGCGGTAATCAACAGAAAGTGGCGATAGCCAAAGGCCTGATGACTAAGCCTCGCGTCTTGATCCTCGACGAACCTACGCGTGGCGTCGATGTCGGGGCAAAGAAAGAAATTTATCAACTTATCAATCGGTTTAAAGCGGAAGGCATGAGCATCATTCTGGTGTCTTCTGACATGCCAGAAGTGCTGGGAATGAGTGACCGCATCATGGTGATGCATGAAGGCCGAATCACCGGTGAGTTTGATGCGAAAGATGCCGATCAAGAATCACTACTGGCCTGCGCTGTAGGTAAATACGTTAAGAAGGATGCAGCATGAATAGTAACGCAGTAACGCCCTCAAATGCTGAAGGCAAAAAGTTATTCAGCAAAGCGTGGTTGATTGAACAGAAATCGCTGATTGCGCTTCTTGTCTTGATTGTCGTGGTGTCGTTTTTAAACCCTAACTTTTTTACTGTCGATAATATCCTGAACATCCTGCGTCAGACGTCAATCAATGCGATTATTGCGGTGGGTATGACGCTCGTCATCCTGACTGCGGGCATTGACCTCAGTGTCGGTTCCGTTCTGGCGTTATGTGGCGCGTTTGCCGCTACCTTGATTGCGATGGAAGTGCCAGTGCTGATTGCCGTGCCAACCGCGCTGTTTGCAGGTGCTGTACTGGGTGCGATTTCTGGCATCATCATTGCCAAAGGTAAAGTGCAGGCCTTTATCGCCACGCTGGTCACCATGACGCTGCTTCGTGGTGTCACCATGGTTTACACCGAAGGTCGCCCAATCTCTACTGGCTTCACCGACACTGCCGATGCATTTGCGTGGTTTGGTACAGGCTATGCGTTAGGTATTCCAGTGCCGGTTTGGCTGATGGTGATTGTGTTCGCGGCAGTCTGGTATTTACTGAACCACACTCGTTTCGGTCGTTACATCTATGCATTGGGCGGCAATGAGTCTGCAACCCGCCTGTCGGGCATTGATGTCGACAAAGTGAAAATTGGTGCCTATGCAATTTGTGGTCTGCTGGCTGCTCTGGCTGGCATCATCGTGACCTCGCGATTGTCCTCTGCTCAGCCCACTGCGGGCATGGGCTATGAATTGGATGCCATTGCAGCCGTTGTGCTGGGTGGTACCAGCCTGATGGGCGGTAAAGGTCGCATTATGGGTACCTTAATCGGTGCACTTATCATCGGCTTCCTCAACAACGCCTTGAACCTACTCGACGTGTCTTCCTACTACCAGATGATTGCGAAAGCCGTGGTCATTCTGTTGGCGGTGATGGTCGACAACAAAAACAAATAACCCTACGAAGCAATAACCCCATTTACGTGTAGAACGCGCCGATGTTCCCCTTCATCGGCGCATCAAAAACAAAAGGATGAAGACAATGAAAAAACTTTCCATGCTTATCTCTGCAGTTCTCCTTTCCTCAACCGTTTCAGTGGCTGCACAGGCACAAGACACCATGGCGATCGTCGTGTCTACGTTGAATAACCCATTCTTCGTTACCATGAAAGAAGGTGCCGAAAACAAAGCAAAAGAACTGGGTTATGAACTGATCGTTCTAGACTCGCAAAATGACCCAAGTAAAGAGCTGTCAAACGTTGAAGATCTCACCATTCGTGGTGTGAAAGCGATTCTGATCAACCCAACAGATTCTGCGGCAGTGTCTAATGCCATTCGTATTGCCAACCGCAGTGACATTCCTGTTCTTACGTTAGACCGTGGCGCTCAGCGTGGTGACGTGGTCAGCCATATTGCGTCTAATAATATCGCTGGTGGCGAAATGGCAGGTAAGTTCATCATGGAAAAAGTCGGTGAAAAAGCGAAAGTGATTCAGCTAGAAGGTATCGCGGGTACCTCTGCTGCACGTGAACGTGGCGAAGGCTTCATGAACGTAGTTGATGGTGGCGACATGGAACTGTTGGCTAGCCAGCCTGCGGATTTCGATCGCACTAAAGGCCTGAATGTTATGGAGAACATGCTGGCTGCAAACCCTGACGTTCAAGCGGTATTTGCACAGAACGATGAAATGGCGCTGGGTGCTCTTCGTGCCGTTCAAGCATCAGGAAAAGATGTGTTGATTGTAGGCTTCGACGGCACAGATGATGGTATTGCGGCCGTTAAGCGAGGAAAAATGGCTGCTACAATTGCCCAACAACCAGAGTTGATTGGTGCGATGGGGGTAGAAATTGCAGACAAAGTGCTTAAAGGTCAAGCGGTAGAGAAGTCTATCCCAGTACCACTAAAAGTGGTGACTCAATAATGTTTGAAGGCTCCCTCGTCAGAGGGAGCCTTTAAAGCGGATTGCTTTGATTTCTTGAGAAAGAGCCTAAATCAATGCGTTTTTAACCCCAAGCTATCACCGTGTGTCAGGTGGTAAGGGGACTCTATTTACAACAACAAGGTCTCTCAAGAGGCTGAGGATAGCTCGATGAATAAGTTAGTGGTGTTAGGGAGCGTTAATGCTGACCATGTACTCCAGGTGCCTTCTTTCCCCCGCCCGGGTGAAACCCTGCATGGACGCAATTACCAAGTCATCCCAGGTGGAAAAGGCGCCAATCAGGCCGTTGCCGCGGCAAGATTGAATGCAGACATCGGCTTTATTGCCTGCGTCGGTGATGACGCGTTTGGTATCAATATTCGCGAAAGCTTCAAATGTGACGGTATTAATATCGGTGGCGTGAAAATGCAGGCGGATTGTCCGACAGGCATCGCCATGATTCAGGTCTCAGACGGGGGCGAAAACAGTATTTGTATTTCGGCAGAAGCAAATGCCAAGCTCAGCGCGGAAGCCATAGAACCAGAACTTGCGCGTATTCGTTACGCAGATTTCTTGTTAATGCAGCTTGAAACACCCATGGACGGCATCGAGTACGCGGCCAAAGAAGCAAAAGCACACAACACCACGGTGATCCTGAACCCTGCACCTGCACGTGAACTGTCAGAAGCCCTGCTGGCTTGTGTGGATATCATCACACCCAATGAAACAGAAGCCGAAGTACTGACAGGCGTGAAGGTGGACGATGAGGTGTCAGCGAGCAAAGCAGCAGCGAAACTGCATGCAAAAGGCATCAAAACGGTCATGATCACGCTAGGCGCAAAGGGCGTGTATGTCAGCGAACAAAATACAGGTCTAATCGTACCGGGGTTTCGCGTAGAGGCCACGGATACGACAGCAGCAGGAGATACATTTAACGGCGCATTCGTGACTGGTCTAATGGAAGCAATGCCTTTAGAATCAGCGATTAAGTTTGCGCATGCAGCAGCGGCAATTTCCGTTACCCGTTTTGGTGCACAAACCTCCATTCCAACCCGTGAGGAAGTGGAAGCTTTCTTAAAAATACACGCCTGATAAGGAGATTACATGGCAACAATGAAAGACATCGCGAAATTAGCTGGTGTTTCAACCTCAACCGTTAGCCATGTGATCAACAAAACGCGCTTTGTCAGTGATGAAATTGCAGAGCGCGTTAACAATGCCGCGAAAGAACTTCACTACGATGCGCCGTCAGCGTTGGCGCGTAGCTTCAAAACCAACCGCACCAACACACTTGGCATGATCGTCACCACGTCCACCAATCCCTTTTTCGGTGAAGTGGTCAAGGGGGTGGAGCGGAGTTGTTACCACGCGGGTTACAATCTTATCTTGTGTAATACCGAAGGCGATGAAAAACGCATGAAAGCGTCCATTGATACCTTGATGCAAAAGCGTGTTGATGGCTTTATTTTGATGTGTTCGACGCTGGAAGGTGAGTACTCGGAAATCCTCGAAAAGCTCAGAAATGTGCCTGTCGTTGTTATGGATTGGGGGCCGATATCTTTGCCTTGTGACAAAATTCAGGACAACTCGTTTCGTGGTGGTTTTCTGGCAACGAAGCACCTTATTGAGAATGGTCATACACAGATTGGCTGTATTACGGGACCGCTCATCAAACACCAAGCTCAAATGCGTTATCAGGGCTTCAAACGCGCGATGAAAGAGGCCGGTTTGACGATCAACCCGAAGTGGGTCGTTGAAGGTGACTTTGAGTGTGAGGGTGGGTACAAGGCGTTCGCCTCCTTTCAGCAAAGCGGAGCGTTGCCGACTGCAATTTTTGCTGGGAATGACATGATGGCAATGGGACTGATCAATGCAGCAAACGAGAAAGGCATTGCCATTCCGCATGACATATCCGTCATGGGATATGACGATATTCATATCGTCAAATATATGTCTCCTTCGTTAACCACGGTTCATCAACCTAAATATCGATTGGGGAAAGCGGCCGTTGACGCGCTGGTTGCCCGAATTGGTAATAGTGAGCATCCCCCTCAAATTGTCGAACTTGAGCCGACCGTGATGGCGCGGGGATCAGTCAGTTTTAAAGGGGATATGTCATGAGTCTGTCTATCGGGAAAAGTGCGCTCGTGGTTGAAGGCGGTGCAATGCGCGGTGTGTTTTCTTGCGGCGTTCTTGACCATTTCATGAACGAAGGTTTCTCTCCTTTTGATAGTTTTTGGGGCGTGTCTGCTGGCGCAAGCAATCTGGCTGCATTTCTTGCCAATATGCCGGGCCGAAATCTGAATATTTATTTGGATTACAGTCTGCGAAAGGAGTTCTTTCGCTTGGGCAAGTTTGTCTCTGGCGGAGATTTAATGGACCTCGATTGGATGTGGAGCATCACCTTGCGAGAACTTGGAATCGATAGCGCTGTTCTGCAAGCAGACGATAGGCCCTTCTTTCTTGGTGTCACACGACAGGATACCGGTGACGCTGAATACTTAACGCCAGATGTAGATACGTTAGTGGAAACAATGAAAGCCAGCAGTGCGCTGCCAATTTTGTACCGACGTGGTGTTAAATTGGGTGAGCATACGTATGTTGATGGTGGCGTAAAAGATGCGATTCCAGTTGCGGAAGCCATTCGACGCGGTGCGACGAAAATCATGGTTCTGCGCAGTCGTCCTGCGAGTTATCGAAAACCCAAGCCTTCGTTTACAGGGTTAACGAAACGTCTACTGAAAACGTATCCTGCGCTAATCGAGCCTATGTTAACGCGCCACATCCGATACAACGAAACACTAGCGTTTATCGAAGACCCACCTGAAGGCATCGAGATAATTCAGATATGCCCACCTGAGACATTTAAACTCAAGCGGCTGAGTCGAAATACATCCACGTTAGAAGCGGGATATCACTTGGGTGTTGAGGCTGGAGAGGAAGCGATCTGCAGCTGGAAATGTCCTTATCTCTAAAAAACTGAAAATGTAGGATTCAGGTTGTTTAAGGATGTTCTTTATTGTGGAAGAGTATGTTCCACAATTACCAGAAAAGCCCTCGTACCTTTAGATATATGTTTAGAGGGCCTGTCACCTTGTTTCTACACTTATTGTTGAGCTTTGATCTCACAATTTTGATTTTGCCAACTCTTTCCTATGTACTCCTACCAGTTCTTTGATGGATTAGTTTGTAAAGGTTGTTTTTAAGCTTTGATCACAAGGCTAAGCAACTTATCTCCTGTCTGTAATATTTCCTCACAAAAAATCACTGAGTACCTATGTTAACCGAAAATAGAGACTCAATAGGTTAGGTTAGAAATATTATAAGAGGGGAGCATTAATAACATGTTTCGATAAAGCTTAGGGAAAACGACTAAGTTTTTGTCTGAACCAATTCCCGTTAATATTTTCGCGCCTTTATAGTTCCTAGGTAGCCCAATTTCTGCCCCATATATAGGACATTGTCGTTAATTTCGGCATGATTATATTTTTTATGATTGGCTTACTGGGCAATCAGGATAATAAAGTATACATTTTAATACATAAAGTGTGTGTTTTTGTACTGTATATTTTATTTGCAACTTGTTTTTAAGTAGGAAAAGCCACAAGAAATCTTGGGACGTACATAGGTAATTTGAAAGAGGGTGTGGAAATTAATGCTATTCACGAAGAATTGGTTTTGGATATCTTTTAGAACTAATTAAAAGCATCTCTAGTAGTGACTTGTTACGGAAGCTATTTGGTTAAATAAGTTAAAGATAAATTATTGTTAAGAGCAATTATCACTACGATTTGAACATATTACAAAAAGGACATGGTTATGTTAAATAAAGAAATTGATTTGTATATATCTAGCCTCAAGTACAATATTAAATCATTAATGGCAATTCCAGGTGAAAAGATTGAAATAATACCTGGTGGCGACACAACTGAGGATAACACATCTGAAGGTATCGTTATTTGCCAGAGAAGAAAGTCAACACTTGATACATCATTTGATAGTGGTCATATATTAGCCCCTATTAGTGATACGGTTTGGCCTAGTAACCTAATAAAATTGGACTTAAGTCTAGCCGAAGGTATTCCATCTGAAATCAGATTGAAAAGATCCGGACCTATCAAACTTTGGATTGACTTACCTGGGCTAGAAGATGGTGGGGTGTTTGAAGTTTCCGACGTATCTATGCAAGGTGTTAATTCTAGAATCCAACAAGTTGTTGATTATTGGGTTAATAAAGTAAAGACTACTGGTTACGACATTAAATCTGATATCTCTTTCAATTCTACAACTTTTTATAGTAAGGAGCAAGCATTAGGTTCTCTAGGGGTTTCTTACAAAGATTTATCAACATCAATTAGTGCAGCACTCTCCGTAGAATCTAACTCCGAAAAACAAGTCTCTATGGCGATGTTGAAGCAGACTTACTATTCAGTTTTCTATAATCCTGGAAGCAGCCCGTCATTATTATTTTCCGATGACATCAGTTTAGATGATGTGAAAATGTTGATTAATGATGAAACACCTCCAGGTTATATTAGCCAGCTAGACTACGGTCGTATAGTATTTTTCAAGTTAGAAACATCTTCCTCTTCTATAAATATTGATTTGGAAGCACTTATGAAATACGGGAAAGGAGAGGTGGAAATATCCGCCGAAATGAAAGCAAAGTATGAGCTTGCTTTAAAAGACTCTAAGCTTTCTGTCGTCACTATAGGTGGTAATGCAAATACAAATATTGAGGTTGTTAGTGTCAGAGATATAGAGAATCTCTTGGATGTAATTAAGGATAAAGAGTCTGTTTCTATAACAAACAAGAATGTTGGTGTTCCAATTTCTTATACGACAAAACAACTAAAAGATTCAGCTTTGGCTAAACGTTATTTGGTTACAGATTATGTTACCAATGAATGTAAGCTTTTTAAAAATGGTTGGATTGAACTAAAACATGCTGGTGGTTATGTGGCCCATTTTCTTGTTACATGGCAGGAAAGAGGGAAAAGTCAAAGAAGTACTTGGAAGTCGGGAAACACAACAGCAGGGTATGTAAACAAGGTTGTGATCCCAGCTACAGCTACTGATGTTAGATGTGATGCTTGGGTTTACACTGGACTAGTTTGGCAACCTCAAAATCTAGCATATCGAAATACTTTCGAAGGAGCCCCGAACTGTTGTATTGAAATAAAGGGAACAACATTAAAACCATATGCAAAAGTGACGTTAGGTTAACCAATATGAACCAAGCCACGTTATTTAATGTGGCTTGGGTTATAAAAGGTTAAAAATGTAATGGGAGTAAACATTCGTTTGATATTATGGATAGTTCTAAGCAATCATATAATCTTGAGCTACTAAGCTTCATTGCTCCTGAATTGTACAAAGGACTGAAAGCAACAAATAATTTGAAAACCAAAATTCATATTATAGCGTTCTTTCATTATGATGTTTCACCAACAGTTGATGTTGATGTTATTTTAGGTAAGATATTTTCAAATAAAAATGATTTGCAACGATTGGAGAAATGTAATGAAGAGTTATTGATTGGTAATTATAAAGAAAAAAAAAGCGTACCGGATAGTTTTTTGTATGAAAAAGAAAATAAGGATATTTTAACAAAAATATCTCTCATCTATATATGCTTTTACTTTGCGCTTGTGCTTTCCATGTTTCTTGTTGAGATTAGCGATACAGTTAATATGAGCAAGGGGGAAAATTCACTAAAGGACCTTCTTCAAATTTTAATTGGCGTTTTGACTGCGGGTTTATCTCAAATAATTTCTTATTGGTTTATTAGAAGAAATTGATGATTTGTGTTTTTAAATCGACGTTATTTATAATGTATGTTTTATTTTCATTAGGTTGCACGACAATTATTATTCATAATGGAGACGAAACGAAAGTTGACCAATATTTAGGTGTGGCTGTCGTAAATATTGGTAATGATGATGGTACTTTATTAATTGAAAGTACGTCATTTGGACTGGCAAAGTTAGCTTCTTATGTGGGTTTCGGTTATATAAAGGAGTTGTACTTTAGAACAGACAAAGACCATGGGTTAGTAGTGTTTAATCCGGCTTCAAATGAAGTGTTTGAATATGATAAATCATTGTGCGTGGATAAGGATACACAAGATGGTTTTAAGTAGACTGATAATGTTATTTTCAATAATGACTATTTCAGCGTGCAGTACTAATGAAAATATGCCGTTGATATTCTCTCAAACTCAATCAGTTGGGATAGGGATTGGGACCAATGCGGTAGCACAAGGAGTCGATTTTTCGCTAGGATATAAGGATAGTAATATTGCAATTATACCTATTACTATCAAACAATCATCTAATGATTCAACACTAATAAAGTCCACAGTGGGAAATTCCCAGGACGCAATGTCAGTTCTTGGGCAGTTTGACGTTAATTCTAATAATGAAGGGGCTGGAGCTGCTCTTGGTAAATTTTTCGCGACAGGGATAGCAGCTCAGCAACTAGCAACTGGTTTTAAAAATAGTTTTAGCTCGGAAAGATCTAATAATGAGTAGTCAAATGATTATTTCATTATGGAGGAACTATGACATTTCAACATATTGAATTTAACGCGAATCGTAATGATACACCGGATACACCGGATACACCGGATACACCGGATACACCGGATACACCGGATACACCGGATACACCGGATACACCGGATACACCGGATACACAAAAATAATAATTTTATAGCGATTTTCTAGAGCTGAAAATAGATGCATAACTAAAATAGGGATAATAAATGTATACTCCGAGTCAAATTTCTCAAGAGTTAAACTCAACTATAGGCCTGCTTAAGAACGCCAAGGATTTCTTAGAAGGTAACCCTTTTATTTTAGATATTTCAAATAGAGGGCTTGACTATGTTGGAGTGGATTCATTTCTGCTCGATGACAAAACAAAGACAAACAGCTGTATCCTTCCTGCTTTATTTATAGATGATGGTAAAAATGACCAGGCTCTATTTAAAACTAATTTAATACTGAAATCAAAAATTGATTTTTTGTTTGAAGCAAAAAAAAACAAGAGTGTGTATAAAGTTTTATTGAAATATGAATGGATTGATACAGGTGTTGGGTCAATTACAGTATTGGTGGAAAATAATGGTAAAACTGAAAAGGCCACAGGAAATTTGTATAAAAGAATAAGACTTTATTCAGATGATTTAACCGTTAATGTAATGTGTAATGGGCCAAGAATGCAGATCTCGTTCTCATAATTTAAATTCTAATTGTGAGCTCGACTGTTAATAAGATGCTTATGTACTATGAAAATAAACATGACTGGTGAGAGTTGCAATGGTTTAAGATGATTTAAATATCATAGAAAATAGATAAACGTATACAAATTGTCTGTTCAGAGTGTGTGTGATTTTACACATACAAAAAGAAATAATATCGGCAGGGTTGAATATGAAAAATGCTTAACAATATATTTTTGTGGTACTGGATCTAATCAGTTTGATAACTCAAATGAAAATTATTGGAACGGAGAGTTAGTCTCGACTCTAGCATACAATATGAATAGTAGGGAGTTTGCGGATTGGATTATTATAGATGGACCAGGAAGCGGGAACTTGCAACTAGATATGCTGTGGACTGAAAAGGTTGAGTATAGTGATATTTTGGGTAAGCTAGTAGGAAACGGGTGGGAGGAAAATACTGAGCATGCACTTAATATCATTAAACGTAATGTGTCTTGGCAGCGAAAAAAATTATCCAAAGAAGAATATAACATACTAATTGAATCAGGAATACCTTTGGGTGCACCTTCAAATGTGGGTTCTTTTTTTGGCGTAACTATGACTATGGAGATAGAAAAGTTACTCCTCAGAAATTACAAGAGCAAATAATTAAGATTTTCAGTAATAATGAATTACCTAGCGTAGTGAATCTAGTCGGTTGGAGTAGAGGCGGGATTAGTTGCACAATGTTGGCTAACAAGATGCTGAAAGATGAAATTACGAAACATATTCCGATTAATATCTGCGTTTTTGATCCTGTGCCTGGAATGGGAAATTTTCAAGAAGAGAGAGTTTCTATAGGAAAAAACGTAAAAAATTATATCGGATTTTATGCTAAAGACGAACGTTCTAAAGGTTTTATTAATGTTGTTCCTAAATGTACTTCATCTACTGACGTAACTATTATTCCTGTACCTGGTCGACATGCTACTTTAGTTGGGAATGCGGCATTAGATGGAAATAGTGGAGCACAAGATCTTAAGCAAGTTGGTTTACTTGTTCGTGATATGGCTGAAAAAATTCTAACAGAATGGGGTGTGTACCTTAATAATAAATTATATTTTAGTGAAAGTAGAATTCAAGAACTGGTTAAGGAAATTCAACAAAACGACAAAAAATACACAGACATGCATAACGTATCTTATACATTACTCACTGAGAATGATAATGGAGAAAGAATTGTTTCTTATGGTGATAAAAGTGAAACATATACCAAAATAGAATCTAAAGGAGTTCATTTTAAGAAAATATTTTAATCAGTCTGTCTATATAAATCCATCCTATTTGATGAATGAATTCGATCTATGTTAAATAGAATGGTTAGTATTTAATAAGAATGTTTTTAGACGAGAAGCGTTTTATGTATATGATTGATAATTTTAGCTATCGAACTTCGCAGGAAGGCTACAATAGTAGAATACGTTTCCTTGTAATGCACTATACTGCCGTGAATTTTGATATATCTATTTCAGCTCTAACAGGTAAATCTGTAAGCACACATTATCTCGTTCCAAATCCTAACGACAAAACATATGTCGGAGCTGGTTTTAATGACGTGCGTATTTTTAATTTAGTCGATGAGCAAGAACGTGCTTGGCATGCAGGTATTAGTTCATGGAGTGGTCGTGATAATTTAAATGATACTTCAATTGGCATTGAGATAGTAAATGAAGCGAGCTACAGTGAAGGAAAGTTTATTTTCCCAGCATATGATTTTTCACAAATAGAGGCAGTAAAGCAGTTGGCCGTAGATATCTTAAAACGATATCCTAACATATCACCAAGGAATGTTGTTGGTCATAGTGATATATCTATTGGGAGGAAAAGTGATCCTGGCGCGGTCTTTCCATGGTATGAACTCTATAAATCAGGTGTTGGTGCGTGGTTCGATGATGTAACGAAGAACAAATACCTAGAAAAGTTTAGTAGCATTCCTCCACCTAAAGATGAAGTAATCCAAATGCTAAATAAATATGGATACAGCGTATCTAATGCAAATGATAAAAAAGGGTTTTCTGATTTAATTCGAGCTTTTCAACTTCATTTTCGACAAGAAAAATATGATGGTACATTGGATTCTGAAACAACAGCAAGAATATATGCATTGGTAGAAAAGTATTGTTAGTATATTTGTGGTTTGACAATTTACAATGCTATTGTTGGTTTTGTTTAATTAGAATCAATATATAGATTGAATGTTAATTAATGACAAGGATAAAGATATATGGATTTTTTTGACGAAGATTATATTATTGTAAAAAGGGGTGAGGACTGTCCATATCACCCAGGTGAAAAATTGGGTAAACATAGCCATGATTCAGGTTTTGGAGAATGTATGATTTCGGAGCCAACAATTTGTAAATATAATGAAGATAATGAATTTTTCATTCATACACATACTCACGACCTTAAAGGTTTAACACTTACTCCTCGGTCGACAGATGGGGTTCCCGAGTATTCGGTGAAGAAGCTTTAGTATTTAGCTTATGGATTTGCGTGCAGAACGCTAGGTTTAGTTTGTCTGAAGTACTTCAAACAAAAAACATCTAACCTTGACGAAGAATATATGAGTCATGCTAATCCGAACTTTTTATAAGGTCTGGTCATTATAATGGCTAGGCCTTTTATTACTAGTGTGTATTTTCTTTCTTATTTTTGGTTGGTTAAACTACTGCAAAAATTTATTTTTCCATTCCTGTGATACGACTTTATTTGGGAAATAATACCATTCTTCAAACAATGGCATCACACCACAAGAAATGATTGGAACAATAACTCCCACACTGATAACGACACGGGTCAATTTGTCGGGGAACGTGTGCCCAACAAGATCCGGAATGAAGTAGACAAGTGGCACCAGCGCGATAAAGGTGACAAGCGCGAGGATATGTTGGCTAGGTGGTGTGGACTGTTTCATCTGCATATTCCCTGTCGTTGAAAAGAGGCCGCTATCGCGGCCTTTTGGCCTTAGTTCGGGTCGCTATTGGTTAGTCGCTTGTACAAAGCTGTTGTATACCCAGCGATAGCTGGTGTGTTCGCCAAGCACGTCGCCAAGTGCTAAACCGTGCTCACTGCGCCAATCGTCCATGACTTCCGCCAGCACTGACGCCCAGGTCGCGACCTTCACTCCCGCTTGTGTCATACGATGAATAGACGCTTCTGCGACAGCGCTGTTCCATGTTCCTGACGCGTCGACGACGGCATAGACATCGTACCCTTCTGCAACGGCAGATATTGCCGGAAACATCAAACAGACATCGGTAACGATGCCCGCTATAATGATTTTTTTGCGGCCTGTCGCTTCAATAGCATGGCGAAATTCAGGGCTTTTCCATGCATTGATTTCACCCGCTCGATTAATGACATCATCACACCAGAATGTCAGTGATTTCTGGCATGATAGGTCCATTCGGTCCTTCAGGCATACTGGCGGTGATAACGGAAGGCATGCCTACGATCTTCGCCATTGTGCTCAGGCCTTTTATGTTGGCTGTCATCAGGTGTGGGTCTTGGTCACGACAGCTAACCAGAAAGCCTGTTTGATGATCGATCATGGCTAAAACCGCATTGTCGGGGGTAAGTGTTTCAGCATACTTGTTCATGGTTTTTCTCCTTTAAATGTGAGTTGTCGCCTTCCTACTGGCTAATAACAATGATTTGCGTGTCGGTTTTGGCTTGAATATGCAGGTCCACTTCCCTGATTAAACTGCCATCGTTGGCTTGTGCTGATTCATCGCCACTGGAGAATAAAGCGTTACCTACCGTTACATAGTTCAGTGATTCAATCGGTAGGTTGAATGTTTCTCCGGCTGCCAAATTTACAATGTCGATATGGGTGTGGTTATCGAACGTTTCCTTTTGGTTTTTGTCGCCACCATAAATCCGCGTCGTGCCGAAATTTTTTGGTGAATAGTGCATATAGCCCGAGGGTTGCCCTGACTCGTCAGGTAAAGCCCACAGTTGGATCATTCGATTCTTCGTGTCGTTTGGGTTTACCTCGTTATGTGAAAACCCTTCGCCCCCTGCACGTTGAACTTGGACATCGCCAGCGATTAACCCTTTTCCATGTTCAAGTGAACCTTCGTGTTCAATACGCCCTTCAACCATGACGGATATAACGTCAATCTCGTGGTGAGGGTGCATGCCTGTTTCGCCCTTCGGATTAAAGCGAGCATCTGCGAGGTAAATAAAGTTTCCCAGACCATCAAAGGTACTTGGCGATTTATGTGCACCAAATGCACGGCTGTCAGTCACTAAACGGTGCTCACGTAGTCCCGCAAAGCCGCCTAGGGGTAGGGAATCTCTGTGAAGTACTTGCATGGTCATCTCCTTGAATAATGTTGTTAAGGAGATGATAGTTTTCTGTTATTGTTTAATAAATGCTCATTTGTAGATAACTAAGTTTCATTTATAACAACAATGGGAGAGGGTTATGCAGGATCTCAATGACATGATGGTGTTCTTAGCGGTAGTCGAATCGGGAAGCTTTACCCTGGCTGCTGAACGATTGAATATGCCCAAAGCCAATGTCAGCAGAAAGGTATCCAGGCTGGAAAAAGAGTTGGACGTTATATTGCTAGAGCGTTCAACCCGAGCTCAGCATCTAACCGAAGCGGGACAGCGCTATCTAGCCCATTGCAAACGCATTCACGAAGAGATGGCACTCGCATCAGCGGCGGTTTCAGAAGTGCAGACACAATACAAAGGGGGCATTAAGGTTGGAACGTCAGTGACGTTAGGTCAGCTTATTTTGAAACCTTCGATCAGTGCGTTTCTTTCACAATATCCTGAGCTTACACTCGACTTAGATTTTGTGAACGATCGGGTTGATTTGATTGAAAGAGATTTTGATATGGTTATACGTGTCGGTATGTTGGATGATTCTCGCTTGGTAGGAAAGAAGCTGGGGGTGGCCACTCGAAGCCTTTATGCCAGTAACACTTACCTTGGTCGTCGAAAATGCCCTCAGTCATTGAATGAGATTTCAGACGATGATTTTCTAATAATGCCGCGCATTGCACCAGCCAATCGCTTGCCGCTTTACAATCGAGGCACGCAGCACGTATTGAAAGTTGCGCCTAGGCTGAGAGCTGATGATTTTGCGACAATAAAGCAGGCGGCAATGGATGGTTTGGGTATTGCACCGCTCCCAGATTATATGTGTGTGGGGGAGAGAATGAGCGGTGCACTGGTAAAGCTTTGCCCTGAATGGGGAATGGAACCTGTTGATATATATGCACTCTACCCTCAGCATCGATCAAAAATTCCGAAGGTTCGTGCTTTTCTCGACCACATTGAGCAAACGTTTGAAAAAGCCCTAAGCAATTGACGGTTTAGCATTAAGTGTTCGAGGTTGCTAAGAAAAACAAACTATCGGGTTTAATAGTGAAAAACAGTTTCGTGGCTGTCAGTAAAGCCTTCGTATACCTTTGAGAATTTCTTCGGGGCTTTTACCTTGCTGCGCACGCGTTTCTTCGTTTGCTGCGTTTTCATATTCTCTACGCGAACAAGTTCTTTTGCGTGCATTTCCGCTTGTTCGATGAATGAGCTGTCTTTTAAGGCTGCTTTACGGCTTCGATTAACCCGTGCAAGCAACTGGTCAAATTCTCTCGTGTCCATAACGGCGCCTCCTTGAGTACTGTTTACATATACAGCATTGTCTTTCGCCAACAATACGTCAATAGGTTAGGCGAAAAAAGCTGTGGATACATACAGGTGTAATGACTGCATCGGAAGCATGCTGGTTTGGAGGTGGGTAAATTTCACCACGACATATTGGTCTACACTTTGGGGGAATTTGGGAGGCCATCATGATTGACGTGAATGAAATTGTCGCAACCTTGGATGACTACGCGAAAGCCTATTGTGCGAAAGATATCGATGCGCTGATGCGAGTATTTCATTCAGACAACGCGATATCAGTGATCGGTACGGGAGAGAATGAGTTGTGTTCTGGCATAGCGTCAGTGAAAAAGTTGTTTCTTCGCAATTTTGCCGAAGCAACAGCCACGCAGTTCGAATGGGGTTGGTCTGATGTTATCGCATCGAATGATCATGCGGTGATATCTCAAGCATTGACGATTCATTTGGAAACCGATGATGGATTGGTGTTAGTGCCTGTTCGATGGAGTGTTGTGCTAAAGAAAACCGATAGGTGGGTGTGGCTTCACAGACATGCTTCCGCTGCTGCCGGTTCTCAAGCCGAAGGCCGAGCGTATCCTACGCCGACGAAATGACGAGTTTTGGACATTCGTGTCGTTCAATTCATTTAATTCGTGGGGTTTACGCATTTTCGCCATGAAACTTACGCGTTTTTTGATTCAATCAGCCGCTTTTTAGAATTTCCCATTTTGATTCTTCCACTCAGACCTGTCTGGGATGTTCTCCACGGTGTCCCAGTGCTCAACGATGCGCTCATTTTCGAGTCGGAATAAATCGTAAAAAGCGACATGTGCCCCGCCTCGATAACCTTCACACAGCGTCAGTACAAAATTACCTTCAGCGAGGGTTTTGTGGTGCGTTTGGTAGTGGATGATGGGTTCATCGTGTTCATTGAATGTTGATAGTGCTGCAGAGAGTTGGCTTAGGTCATCACTCAGATAGGGGCTGTGCTCAGCGTAGTTTACCGTATCAAAGAAAGACGCAATGTCGAATGGTCGTCTTTCAATCAGTATGTTGTTCACAAACTGGTTAATGAAAGCACGATTGGATTCTGTTTTATCGAGATCTCTTAAGTCGGTTTCGCCATCCACCATCGTTCTTCCTGATGGGTTTACAGGTTGCTTCGTTTGCAGGTTGTCCCAGTGTTCGACGGTTTTATTCCCTTCAAATCGGAATACTTCAAAACATATTTTAACGCTGCTGAAGTCATATTATGTATGAGCAAAAACGAAATCTCCATCGGAGAAAATGCGAATAATTTGCACATGAGGATGCGTTTGCGCAAGGGTAGCAAATAACTCGGCAAGGCCTACATCACCCTCTTTTGTTTTGGGATTGTGTTGAACGTAACGGGTTTCATCCACTACGGCGACGACGTTTGCATCACCAGTTTCTATTCCGATTTTGAGCAAGTCATGGATTTTCTGCTTTCGAACATCACTCATAAGTCAATCTCGGAAAAGGTTAATTGAAAGAGTGTAGTTGAAGGGACGGAGATAGCACTGTGTGGCTAATTTGGCGTTGTTCTTTCCTCGCGTCACAATGCGCAGTGCAGTTTTTTGAGGGTGGCATTGATGGTCTCGTTTCGACGACACACTTGGAGCTGTAGATGTAAAAAAACGCGCCTGTCAGGGCGCGTTCCTTCATTTTAAATGGCAACTATCCAATCGAGAATTTACCTACAATCTGGTTCACACCCGTGGTGATAGTGGTTAAACCATGCGCTTCCTTGGAGAGTTTCTCGGTGCCGGAAGCTGTGCTCTTACCCAGTTCATTTAACTGTTCTACCGCCAGATTAATGTTGGTTACAACGGCATTTTGTTCTTCTGCAGCAACGGCAATCTGATGGTTCATATCACGAATGTTAGAAACAGACTCCGTGATTGAAATGAGTGCATCACGCGTTTTATTCGCTTTCGAAGATGTTTCTTCTGCTTCCGTGGCACTCTTGCGCATAGATTCTACTGAACGCTTCGATTCACTTTGCAAGCGAGTGATGAGTGTTTGGATTTCTTCTGTGCTCTGTTGTGTACGGCTGGCGAGACTGCGCACTTCATCCGCTACAACGGCAAAGCCACGACCTTGTTCGCCTGCGCGGGCTGCCTCAATAGCAGCGTTCAATGCGAGCAAATTGGTCTGTTCAGCAATGCCACGAATGGTGTCAAGAATACTTCCAACATTTTTGGTTTCAGCCTCCAAATTTTCGATAACTTGGCTGACTTCTCCAATGTTTCCAACCAAATTCTCAATGCTATGGCGGGTATCGTCGAGCACATTTTGGCCTTCTTGAGAATATCGGTCTGCTTCATTGGCTACATCGGATGCTTTCTGCGCATTCTGCGCGATATCGTCAACAGTGGCGGTTAACTGATGCATGGCGGTGGCCGTTTGACCTAGCTGCTCAGCCTGCGACTCCGTATTACGCGCGGTTTCTTCCGTCACACTGACCAACGTTCCTGAAGCATTATTCAAGGTGTCAACAGAGTTAGAAAGCTGTCCGACAATATCTTTTAAGTTGCCGTTCATTTCGCCCATGGCGGCGAAAATTCCGGTAGGTTTATCTTTATTATCGAAGGACTGGGTTAAATCTCCCGTAGCAATATTACGGGCGATCTGTTCAATTTGGCTAGGCTCACCGCCGATAGGCCTGCGGATGGCATGGGTGACAAGAATACTGAGTAAAATGCCGACGAGGATAGCCACCGCTGAAACGACAATGACTGTTTGAACGGCTGCTTCACTGTCTGATTGGGCTTCGGGGCCCAGCGTATCTTGAGAGCTTCGGATTGATGCTTTGAAATCCCCCAAGTTGGTCGTGACCTGTGGGCCGATAACATCCAGCGTGCCAGAAATACGTTCGTTTCTGTCATGGATGATCTCAGCAGTTTGTTTCAATGCCGAAATGTAAGAAACGTGGGCATTAGAAAAACTATCTACCATTGCTCTTTCTTCAGGCGATGTCAGGAGACGTTTTAAGTTATTTAACGGCGGAACGACGTCATTGAGTTCTTTCAGTGAACGGTTAAAATCCTGTTCTGAATTACTGATCAAGAACTTGGCAGCAAATAACCTTCCTAACAGCAGTTTTTCTTGGGCTTTTGCAGCATAGAAGAGCGAATCGACTTCTCTATCTGCGGCAGAATCTTCGATGATTTTGGTCATCATTTGGCGCATTTTAAGACCGTTGGGGTCAAGATCTTTCTGAACCACGACATTCCTGTCTGCAAAGTCTTTCACGACCAGTGCAAACGTCTCACCATACGTCGCCATTAATGTCTTGGACTCATTGAGTTCATTGATGCGCGTGGGATTCGATTCATGCAACAGCATTTTATCAATAACTTCAACGATGTGAGCGATCTCTGATTCGACTTTATCGATTTGTGCTGGATCCTGTGTTTTCAGGAATTTCAATGCAGACAGTCGTGCACTGAGCAGCGTTGACTGCGCTTCACTTGCTTCATTAGAACTTCTGGCGAGACCTCTGTATTCCGTAAAGTTTTTAAAACCTTCAGACAGGCCACCATAGCCAATGACTGAAACGACGAGCAGTAGCGCTAATACTGCTGCAAAAGATACGGTAAGTTGTTGCGCAAGCTTAAGTTTGCCTAACATCTTGCTCTCCGGCTATTTGGCTTTGAGGTTGAACGCCGCAAGCGACGAAAACAATTGACGTGCGAATTGCTCCAACTACCACCCATGGCGGTATGTAGATCCTACTTCTGTCCTTGAAAGCACGCAGTGGTAACAAACGTCAGGTGAAAACAGACACCATTGGCTTCGTTATCATTTATTTAACAAATGGCTCGAAAATGAGTCGTTCGCGAATTTGTTTCACGCTGGCGTGAGGAGGCATCATTTGGCGTGGAGGATGTAACGTTGTCCCTCGAAAATCAGCATGGCGTTCTACTTCTATACCCTGAGAATAGGGGTGAGAGGAGAAAGTGCCTAACAACCAGCGCATTCACGCTCCTGGCCGCGGATAGCAGGCTTGTGATTGGCTTTTCGTCACCAATCGTTTTCAGGTATTAAAGTTAATGCACTCTTTAATTCACCATCTGCTAATTTCTATCGCATCTTTGAGTGGCTAAAGGCTAGAACGTTTATGTTTGTTATTAACCGTGCTGACATGTCAGATTTAGATGAAATCGTAACCTTGTATGAGAAGTATCTTTCTTTCTATAAAGTTGATATATCGAATAAAAATCCACTCGACTACCTTAAGGAGCGATTGAGAAATGACGAATCTATCATCTACTTTGCCGTTACCGACGATAATGAGTTCGCGGGTTTCACTCAGTTGTATCCTTTGTACTGCTCATTGGCGATGCAGCGTGTTTGGCTGTTATACGATTTGTATGTAGATGAGAAATTTCGCAAAGAAGGCGTTGGTCAGTTGTTGTTAGAGCGAGCGGATCAATTGGCAGAAGAGACAAATTCCGCATTCATTATGTTAAGTACGGCGACTGATAACATAAAAGCGCAGCATCTCTATGAAAAAAGTGGATATGAGAAGGATGTAGACTTTTATACCTACCTCAAGCATTTGACGCATTGACGTTGGGTGAAAACGACAGGTATTTCAATGCAAAAAGTGAAGGTGGCTTTTGTCCATTGTGATGATAACTCAAATGGTGACATTGAAAGCATGTCACCGAGTGCTTGTTGGTTAAAGATTTAGAGGCGGTAGGTTGAATAATAGGTATTGACCAGTATGTGTGGGCTGCTACTTTCCTGTTTTATTTTGTTGGCGAGTTTCTCATGAAGCCTGTTTTCGCCGAAACGGCCTGTTAGTACGCCATATCGTCGCGTTGATGACAGTAAAATATGGGCTAATTCTTCGGCGGTAACGTGCAATTTAATTTCCTTGGCCACCACCGCGATCTCGCTAAATCCGGAACAGCCAGAGAAGTTAATGGTGTGGTTATAGTCACAAACGGGGCGTTCCAATACCACGCCCAACATCAATAAAGTTTGCTCAAGAATGACCTCAAAGTCATAGGCAACAACAATCGCATTAGGACGGCAAACGCGTTTGAGTTCATGGGTTAATTTATCGGATTTTGCGTAGAAAAGTGAACCCGCAAATGTCACGATATCGATGGTGTCGCTTTCAATGGGAATAGCGTCGCCCGTGCCTTTAATATACCGAATATCAGTCGGTTTTTGCTCAATGGCAAGTGTTAGCATTGCATCGCTAGGCTCAATACCTATTACGCTTGCGCATTGGCTTTTTAATGCAATGGAGGAATGTCCAATACCACAGCCAATATCCAGACCTAGCGTAAATTTAGGCAAGTCCGCAACAGCGTCAGACAGGATGAGTTGGTGTAGTGGCGGGCGAAATGCCGCATAATGGCTAGCGGTACGTGAATCATAGTTGTCGCTCATTGTGGTGAGGCTTCCAGACAGTGACTAAAGGTTGAACGCTACTTTTCTTCAGTAGATACCTGTTTGAACCCATAAGCATTAAAGCACTCAGAGGCAGCGAGTAGAGCCTCAAACGCAGCTTCAAACTCTCCGTCCTTCGCGTTTGCAACCCTGTTCATTGCGTCTTCTATGCCGCAGTTGATCGAGATAGTTTCAAGGGTTTCTTGCGGCACCTGTCGACCGTCTTTGTATAGCCAAATCGGCTTCTCGAACTGCGCTGTTTCTTCACCTGCGGCCTCTAAATGCATACTCCACCCGATGATCGCAACGAGGCATACGAATACATTTAAATGCAGTGTCATAAAACACCTGACTCTTCTTTTCGCATAGCGGACTGCTCGTGTTGAATTCTATGGTTTTTGAAGTAGAACTCCTTATCATGCTCGCCGATTTTTCGAAGAACACGGCAAGGGTTGCCCACCGCCACAACATTAGCTGGTATATCTTTAGTTACGACGCTACCTGCACCAATAACAGTGTTCTCACCAATTGTAATCCCAGGAAGCACAACAGAGTTCGCGCCAATCCATACATTTGCTCCAATCGTAACGGGAACGTTGAATTGCCCCACTTTTCGGCGCAAATCGGGGTCAATCGGATGGCCAGCAGTCGCAATAGTGACATTCGGGCCAATCATGACATGATCACCTATGTATATGTGCGTGTCGTCAACGAGCGTGAGGTTAAAGTTGACGTAAACATTATCGCCAAAGTGAGAGCGCTTTCCCCAATTCGCTCGCAGGGGTGGCTCGATATAACAGTCCTTCCCAATCTCCGCTAACAACGTTTCGAGAAGTTCCCTTCTTTTTGCTACTTCGCTGGGCCTTGTTTGATTGAAGTCATATAACGTTTCAAGGCAACGAGCCTGTTCCGCTGCTAAGTCTTCGTCGTCGCAGAAATACAATTCCTGATTGTGCATTTTTGTTCGGATATCCATTGTTCAGGCTCAGGGAATAGATGATGGCGTGATAGTAACGGACTTTTGTTGAGAGAAAATTGAAGGATATCTAACTCTATCGCTGTACCTGAGCAAAGCCACTCAAAAGCAACGTTATTCAATCACGGTGAGCGTTAATGAAACTGCTATGACACCATCACTTTTATCCCAAATAGGGTAAATAGGCCGCCAGTAATAAAGTCCAACATACGTGATGCTTTTTCATAGGTGGATTTTGCTGAGTGACGTGAGAATGCGTAAGACAGAAATAAATGCCAAACCATCGTGATGCCGGACATCGTGCACATAATGGCGATGATGAGCGGTAACGTAATGTCTTGCGTGACAGAGACACTAAATACACTGACGACGAAAAAGCCTGTTTTCACATTTAGAATACTGGTGAAGAACGCAGTGAGAAGAACCTTCTTTGGAGATGGGTATAGCGCGATTTCTTGGTCACTAAGCGTTAGTGTTCGCTTCATCCTGATTTGTTTGAGCTGACGAAGCCCGAGGTAGATGAGGTATGCGCCACCGATCAGTTTCATACCGGTCAGAATTTCTGGGAAAAGTGAGAACAGAATTATGAGCCCAGAGCCACCGAATAGAGCCCAGAGCGCAACAGCAAAGGCGACGCCCAGTGCAGAGAAGGTCGCAAGATGTCGATTGTAGTTCAACGCCGTATTGATGGTGAGCAATACGTTTGCCCCTGGCGTGATTGCCGCAAGAATCCAAATCAGTGCGACATTTGCGATGGCGAGAAAAATGTCCATATACATCTCTTTGGCTAAGAACGATAGCCCGTCAATAATACAGCGGCCCATCTTCTTGTTTCAATCAATGAAACGCCTAAACATTACTTCTTCTGGGTGATAAGGCTTTACGGCTTGCGATTTTAGACAAACTCTCTAAAACGTGAGATGCGCTTTTGTGTTTCGGTGATTACTCTAAAGAGGTACTCGTATATTTTGTAGATTTTTTCGTGCGTTCGAATGACCGTCGATTTTCTGTTCTTGGCGACATGAGCAGGCACGTTTCTTAATGATTCAAACCAAGGATAAACAATATGGGTGAAAGAATCTCAGAGCAACAAGCTCAAATGCTTTCCGATTTTATTGCAGACAAATGCATGGAAATGGAGCTTGGGCCAGAGCAAATTTTTGATGGTTTGTCGCGCGTATTGCTGGGCGCAACGAATGATCTCGGTGTTGGGGGCTTTGAGTTGGATATTGAAGGTTTCGGTCGAACTTAAAGAGGAAGGCTAATTTTTCAGTCGTGCGTGTTTCTATCCATGACGGTGTTACTTCTGCGTCAATAAGGCTTTCTGGCGAAGCAACAAAGCCAGAATAGAATCCTGGCTTTCCAAAGGACGTTTTCGATTAGCTGCGTTTTGGCTGCTTGTAAGTGCGGCCAGCTGCTGCGTATGTGTCTCGGTTTTTGATTTCGAATTGGGTGTAGAAGAACCAAGCAACGAAGACCATGACTTCGTCGCCCACGTTCATCACGTGTTCAACAAACTCTTGTTCTTCGCCTTGTTCGTTTTCTTCAGTGAACACGTGGTAAACACGGTTTTCGCCTTCGATTTCTGCTAATGCGAATTGGCCTGTCATTTCTTCGGCGGCTTCAGCAACTTCGGTGTCGTCACACTTTTTCAACATGTCCAGTGCTTCTGGCAAACCGTTGGTTTCAGCCAGTGCCTTTACCAGCGTTTCAAAATCTTGTTGTTCCATACTGGAATCCCACCTTCATTTTACATCAGGGATAAACAGAAAATGCCCGGCTAAACCGGGCATTTATCGTAGCAGAGCGGGGATTATTCTTCGATTTCTGCGTTGTGGTATACGTTCTGAACGTCATCGCAGTCGTTCAGCATATCAATGAACTTGTCAAACGCAGCCACATCGTCGCCAGCAACAGTTGTCATTGTTTGTGGCACGAAAGTGATTTCTTCCACGTCCAATACAACGTCAGGCATAGATTCTGCCAACGCATTCTTCACTTTGAAAAACTCGGTGGTCGGTGCGAATACGGTAACTACGTTGTCTTCACACTCGATGTCTGTCACGTCTGCATCAGCCATCATCAGTGCTTCAAGAACCGCTTCTTCGTCATCGCCTTGGAATTGGAATACTGCTTGGTGCTCGAACATGTGAGCAACGGTACCTGGGCCACCGATTTTAGAATGGGTTTTTACGAAGCACTGACGTACTTCCATGTAGGTACGATTGTTGTTATCTGTCAAACAATCAACGATGACTGAGCAACCACCTGGGCCGAAACCTTCGTAGCGTGCAACTTCATAGTTCTCACCGCCACCACCAGCCGCTTTCTCGATTGCTTTCTCGATCACGTGACTTGGTACCTGATCTTTCTTCGCTTTTTCAATCATGCGTTTCAGCGACAGGTTGGTGTCAGGGTCGCCACCGCCATTTTTCGCGATAACGTAGATTTCTTTGCCGTACTTTGAGTAAAGCTTAACTTTGGCGCCTTGGGTTTTCGCCATTGCATTTTTGCGAACTTCGAAACTGCGTCCCATGGGGAATCACTCTCTTTGATTTACGATTGTTGAAGTGGGGGGATTTTATCAACCACTGATTACGTTTTTCCAGCATTAATGAATAGGAAACACGCCCAAATACCATTTCTGATCAACGAATGTGGGTGATTGATTAAGGAATAGCAAAAAAAAGCAGGGGAGGTGTGCGTTTTTTGCGCACACACCTCCGCGGGCAGTCGTACTGCTTTTCAATTTACGGGTGCAGCGCTTAATCTCGCGAGGGCGGTCTCTAACTTACAACAGTTGCTACAAATCGTGTGTCAAATAATCGTTCAGAAGCGGTTTTGTTAGGAATTAGTTTACTTGTATCAAAGAGTTAGATATTGTCTGAAATGTTACACGTAACATTATGGATAATCAGACAGAACATGGCACAACAAAACAAGAAATCGCGCTCAACACTACAGGATGTTGCTGACAAAGTCGGCGTCACAAAGATGACGGTATCTCGCTACATGAGAAATCCGGAATCTGTCGCCGATAAGACGCGCGAAAAGATCGCCGCAGCGATTGAAGAGATCGGGTATATCGAAAATCGCGCTCCTGCCATGCTCTCCAAGTCCTCCAGTAAAGCCATCGGTATTCTTCTCCCTTCGCTATCCAACCAAATCTTTGCTTCCTTTGTTCAGGGTATCGAAACAGTGACCAAGGCCCATGGCTATGAAACCTTGCTCGCGCACTTCAGTTATGATGAAAATGAAGAAGAACACAAGATCGCGTCACTGCTTTCCTATCAAGTTGATGGGTTAATCCTGACGGAAACGCACCACACCAAACGTACGCTGCAAATGATTAAAAATGCGGGAATACCCGTGGTGGAAACCATGGAACTTCCCAAAAAACCCATAGATATGGCGGTTGGTATGGATCCTGTACTGGCTTCATATCAAGTTGTTAAAAGCATGATTGATTCTGGGAAGTCATCTATTGCATATTTTGGTGCACGTTTGGATACACGTACCCGTTTACGCATGGAAGGTTATGACAAAGCGATGCATGAAGCGGGTTTGACGCCTAAGCATGTGTTGACCGAAGAGCATTCCAGTTTCTCGTTGGCGAAGGACTTGCTAGAAACTGCACTGGCAACTTACGCAGATTTAGATGGCGTATTCTGTACCAACGATGACATTGCGATTGGTACACTCCTGAGTGCGCAACAACGTGGCATTAAAATCCCAGAACAACTGGCAGTAATTGGCTACAACGCGTTAGATATTGGCCAGACGATTAGCCCAAAATTAACGAGTGTTGATACTCCACGCTTCCAAATTGGCGAGAAGAGTGCAGAACTTTTACTGCGGCGCTTGAGGGACGAAGATGTTGGCGAGAGAATCGTCGACATGGGCTTTAAAGTTACAAAAGGCGAGAGTGTTTAGTCAAAAGGCAGTGAATTTATTATGACCAAGAATATATGCTTGGTCTATACGGGTCGCTTTGATACAGAATGTTGTTAGTGTCCCGTACTCCCCAGAAACGATAACGCTGTAATGTTTTTCTATGAGCATGCTTATCAGTCGATGAACTACTCTAGTTTGAATTGCGTTATTTTTGAGATTTCGTTGAGATTTTGTTGAAAAGCAAATAATAGACATGGCGTTGTGAAAAACGGGGTGTTTATATAGGATGAAGAATATGCGTTCAAACCTATAATATATATTTGTGATATTTATAAAACTCAGACTTATTTTATTCACTTTAATGTCATTGATGTCTTGTGCATTTTCATGGGGAAGTGAAGATCTAAATATATCGACACGAGCGATTAATCCATCTCTCTCTGAAAACCGAGTTTGGCATATGCTACTGCATTATGAGACGGGTTTAATTGGGGTGGAAAGTTTAGTGCATGATTCTTCGTTTTTTTTCTCTTCTCAGGGGCGTGTGAACCCCGAGGCAGAGCTAATAGCCACGATAGAGGCTTTCTATCGAACGCCTGAATCGCAATGTAAATTTCCGGCGAGAAAGCTTTGGCTTGATCAGCAATTACGCTTCCCTTCTTTCCCCGAAGTGAATTGCGCAGACTATCAAAACTACAAGCAAGCATTTGATGCGGAGAGTATCAGCTTGGTTTATGCGAGTGGTTATCTTGGTAATCCGGCGTCTATGTATGGGCATATTCTACTCAAGTTCAATAATCCAGAAAACCATGAATACTTGGACAATACCTTTAGCTACGGGGCCCGTGTGCCCGAAACTGACAATAAGCTAACGTATATATTTCAGGGCATTACTGGGGGATATGAGGGCTTCTATGCCAATCAAAAGTACCATCACCAGAACTTAACCTACAGCGAATCTGAACTGCGAGATCTTTGGGAGTACCGACTCAACCTTTCAGAGCAAGATGTTACTTTCGTGCTCGCGCATCTGTGGGAGTTGGAAAACGTCAGCATGACGTACTATTTCTTTACTGAAAATTGTGCCTATCAGTTAGCCAAGCTTCTTGAGTTGGTGATTGATGATCCATTGGTAGTGAAGAATAAACGCTGGGTGATGCCTTACGATGTCATCATGATGTTGAACAATGCTAGTGAAGGAAATTATATTGATGAAATTATCTATCACGGTTCACGTCAAGAGCACCTCTATAATCGCTTTAAGCAATTAGATCATGATGAAAAAGTGAGTGTGCAAAATATTACAGAACGACATGGGCTTTGTTGCTTAATTCGGTTGGAAGACATGGCAGCCTAAAGTTGTTCGGTTCTTAAGCAATATACTGAGTTTCAGGCATACCCAGTCCTG
>NZ_FUXU01000001.1 GCF_900167155.1 Enterovibrio nigricans DSM 22720
CTGAATCGGCGAGGTCTACCACGCTTGCCTTGTTTGTTTTGTTTCCACTCAGCTATCGTTTCCTCATCAATCCAAAAGGTCAGAGAACCACGGTTGATTAAGGCTTTGTTGTACTGCTTCCAGTTAGTTGTTTTGTAACGAGGTTTAGACATGAGACTACGACGATTGATGGGTGTAGCCGATCAGATCGTAGCTTCTAGATTTAGTTCCATCGATTTAAGCAACAAAGCCATTTTGATGCTGCTGTGCTTTTCATCATCTTTGATAGGTAGCTGGCTAAATACAACACGGTAGGATTTCGCCGACGTGAGCGGCGCTCCTAGGTATTTCACCTTCACCATTTGTGTTTTACCCGGCGGGATCAAGGCTTGTGGCGGGAACACAAAGAAATCATCCGTGTCTTTCAGTGTTTCTTCTTCATCGCCCACGATATTTCTCTCTTTCACTGAGATTTCAAGTGGGAGAGGCAAGCCTGTCGTGTTGTTTATCTGAAAGAATTGCTCGCTTTTCGCCCCATGGTCGGAGAAAAACGACACCATAGGCAGAAGTTCAAACGCTTGAGTGAACGGAGAAAACAGTAACAGGGCTAGCAATAAAGACCGAAAGATACGCATAACATCCTCAAAAGGGGCCCATGGGCCCCTTACTTAGAAACAATATTACGAATTAACGCGGGTAAAGTGACACGTACATTGACGTTTTGTACTCACCGGCTTTTTCCCAACCATTGATCACAGGTGTGATATTCAAGGTTTTGGTTTCGCTCAGATAACCTTCGGTGCTGTTGCTCACATCCATCGACGTTTCAATCGCATGGCTGTTAGAGGCATTTGTGGTGCCATCAATAACGGCACTTTCACCATTGAATGCCACTTTCAGTGGGATCACATCCACACCGTTTTCATTTTTGAACGCCTGCGCACCGACAACCAGCAAGCCTTTTGCATTGTCGTTGTTACACCACGCGTTGAATTTGAAATCACTGGTTTTCGCGTTGGTATTTTCAACGTCCAGCTCAAGTGTCTTTTCTTGCTTGGTGTGCATACGACAACGCTGTGGCACTTCACCTTTCAGGTTGACGAAAAACTGTGTTTGACCATCTTCACGAGCAGTGCTTGACCAGCCGTCTGCATATGCGCCTGTAGAACAAAGTAGGGCTAGCGCGATACCACCAATTACACGTTTCATATTGTTCTCCATTTTATTTATTGAGACTGACATGTCTTTACGGGAGAAATGTACGGTTTTCGCGCATTAATGGGTATCGACCACATGTCCAATTCGATGGCAGTAAAGGGACTAAATTAGGACTAGTGGTCGGAGGTCTTGTTCGGCTAGACAATGGCTTTTGGCTATGTCTGCTCTTTGGTTAGCGAAGCGACGTCTTTTGGTTAAGCGCTATCTTTGGGTTAGGTTAGGCTATGTCTTTAACAGGCGGGTCGACGTCTTCTTCCAACAAGAGAGTACTAAGTTGGTTGCGGCTGTGCTTACCTGTTTTCAGCAAGATGCTGGATACGTGACACTTGACCGTACTAGGGCTGAGGTGCAACTGCAGTGCGATGTCTTTGTTGCTTTTGCCTTGCAGTAGAAGAAGAAAGACTTGCTGCTCTCGGCTGGAGAGTGAAAACCGCGCGCCGAGCACATTCACCGAATGGCACGACATGCCACCCGCTTTCACTAAATGCTTCAGCGCCTGTGACATGGCATCGCGGCTGAACCACATCTGTCCTGCCGCAATGGTGCGCATCGCCCTTGGCAGCATTTCTAGCGTATACGGCGACACAATCAACCCTGAGAACCCCAGAGAAATTAACCCCGCGACGCTTTCTTCATCCACCGGATTGCCATTGACAATCAACCACTCCCCTCCGCGCTCATAGGGAGAAATCAGCAGCGACGAGGGATTCCCCAAGGTGCCCTTATCGAAAATGACAACGTCATCATCTTGCAGGCTCCACAGCGCATCCACACCCTGACTTTCACAAAAACGGTAGTGTGTAAAAATGGACGACAAAATCGATTTAATTACCGCTGACCAGTCGTCATTAAGCGATACGATATAAACACTTTTTGTGCTCATACATTTAAACATTCTTGAAATTCAACATACTCGGGTGCTTTATATACCCTCAATTCCAAAAAATTTCTAGCACGATTAACTCACACTAAGATTTCACTCAGTTACCACCCAGCAACAAGATGGTGGTATCAACATCATTAGAATCATAAAGATAACGATACGAAAAGATTAAGCGACACGCACTTTACGTGCGTTCATATTTTTTTATGAAAGCTTTGATTTTAGGTGCGATGTGTTCTCGATAACGCCGACCGTTAAAAATCCCATAATGCCCAACGCCTTGTTGTTCATAATGCACCTTCTTGGTTTTTCTCAACTTGGTACACAAGTCCAACGCCGCGGCTGTTTGCCCACGCCCAGTGATGTCATCGAACTCGCCTTCAACCGTCATGAGGGCGGTTGTTGTTATCGCGTTGAGATCAACCTGTTGACCACGGTATTGCAAGGTGCCACTTGGGAGTTTGTGTTCGAGAAACACTTTTCGAATGGTGTCGAGATAGTAGTGCGCGGGCAAGTCCATTACCGCGAGGTATTCGTTGTAGAATTTCCGGTGCGCCTCGGCGTTGTCACCATCGCCTTTGACCAAGTCTCCGAAAAATTTAAAATGCTTCTGCACGTGTGTATCTAGGTTCATCGACATAAAACCGGACAGTTGAACAAACCCGGGATAAACAAGCTGACCGACGCCGCTATATTGATCAGGCACGGTGCAAATCACATTGGACTCAAACCATTCCAGGTCTTTACCACTGGCATAATCGTTCACTTCCGTTGGATTAATGCGAGTATCAATTGGCCCCCCCATTAACGTCATGGACGTTGGCGTGGCAGGGTTGTTTTGCGCTGACATCAGCGCCGTAGCAACCATCAGTGGCACACAAGGCTGACAAACCGCGATAGTGTGCGTATCTGGACCCAGCATTTCTAAAAACTCAATCAGGTAATCCACGTAGTCGTCAAAATGGAACTCGCCGTTACTTAGCGGTACATCACGGGCATTGCGCCAATCCGTCACATAGACATCATGGTCGGGAAGAAACTCTCGAATCGTACCGCGAAGCAAGGTCGCAAAGTGCCCGGACAGTGGTGCCACAAATAGCACTTTGGGTTGATTCGGTTGTGCTTTACTGCGCCTAAAATGCAGAAGATTACAAAATGGCTTGTTCGCGATGACATTGTACTGAATCGCCAATTTCTCGCCCTTGATGATGGTTTCATCCAATCCCCAAGAGGGCTCGTCATAGCAATCAGTCAGTCTTTCCATAAGCTCCATGGATGCATTGACGGTTCTTGAAGCGGGCGTAAATCGCATGCAATTCCACGGCGCAGAGTTAAAATCCCTGACGAATTTAACCCAGCTATTCAAAGGTTTAATGGATTCCATATAAGTGGCGTTGAGTTGGTAAAGCATCGACTGGCCCTTATTGTTATGACATTGAATTATGAAGCCAAGAAGGTGCGACCTTCTTTCAACATACTAGACCAGAATCAGTACGTGACAGGAAAAGGGGAAAAAGAGGGGTAATACGGCGTGGCGGCCATATCAAGTAATTGAGGGCAAACGCGTTAACAACACGGCCCTCACATTACGTATGTCGAAAGCCTTAGTTTTCCATGAGCGCTTTCAGGTTTCGAAGCCCCAGTTGATACAACCCTGATATGGCCTCGATAGCTGCCTTGTCGTTAAGGTTTTCTGGCGGATCGTTATTCGGATCACCACGGTAAAAACCCGCCTTCCACGTCACCACGCTTTTATCACCATCCGGTGTGACTTTCAGCGTCGATTGATAGTTAGTCACTGGCAACAATGCGGTGTTGTCTTTGGTGATTTTGTATTTGAGCATCATGCCCGCTGCATCATATTTTTTAATTTCTTCTGTCACGGACTGATCGCCGACATGAACGACACGCTCAGCCCCTTTTTGATCAGGTTCGCCTGATATCATTTCAACGCTAGAAACTGGCGGCAGCCAGCTCAGGCTGTCAAACGCCCCGACGGTTTTCCAAACCTTATCAGCAGGCGCATCAATGGTAATCACCTCCTGCACCTTTAACCTAGACGGGCCGTGGGCATTTACCGTAAATGCCACCAGCAAACCTGCTGCAAACAGCAAACTCCCCGACAACGTCTTAAACACATTGCTAAGCATAAAAAAGTACTCCTTAACTTCAACGATCCTCGCAGTGTTTATATATGGCCTTGTTCACGAACAAAAACGCTCAGGAGAAAAACTCTTTTCCATTCCGTCCATGTATTCGCTAACCACATGAATAGGCAGCAATAAGCCAATTCTTGGATTTACATTAGAAGAACTTTTAAGCGCAACGCGTGCTTTCTTCGAGAAACGGCATTTTTCCCATTAAGGATCTTCACTGGCAAAACTACCGTCTCATTTCTAATATTTTTATAGCCCCTACCCAATTGATATCGCGAGTAAAGGGATTACGAAAGCGCAGCGATATACCCAACCACCTGAAAATGCTTGGGTATAAGACTGTGCCTTCAAAACAAAATTAGGGAACAAATCGATGAAACACCTGTTGATGAGTTTGATACTTTTGTTCAGCCTACTGGGCTGTGATTCAAAGGAAATTAGCAGTACAGACACGAAAACTGCCACAGACTCACCCTACACATACACATTCACTCTGGTGCTGTGTATGTCTTCCTCTGGTGCGGAATACCAAGCCGCAACGCGGTTTGCCGAGCTAGTAGAAAAACGCACCGAAGGTCAGGTGCTCATTGAGATCGAACAGAATTCTACCCAGCGAGCAGAGAGGGAAATCATCGCTGGTGTTCAAAAAGGCACGATCGATTTTGCAATCATTCCTTCGGCGCGATTGTCCTATATTGCCCCCGATTTACAGCTGTTTGATTTGCCTTTTTTCTTTAAAGACATTCACGCTGTCAATCGTGTCTATACCAGTTCTGCGGGCAAACTGCTTTTGTCCAAACTCGATATTCAGGGATTGGTGGGACTGGCATTTTGGCATGGCGGCTTCAAACAACTCATTTCTACCCACCCTATTTCATCGCCTGAAGAACTAAAAGACCAAAGATTCAAAGTGCTTGAAAGCTCTTTGCTGAAAGACCAATTTAACCGCTGGGGAGCACTTTCATTTAGCATTGGTGAACCAAAAACGTTAATGGCGTACGAAAATGGGGTCATTGATGGGGAAGAGAACACACTGCGAAATGCAGTAAAAAGGCTGCCTGATAACGCACACATCACAATGACCAATCACGGCTACCTTTCGCTCATCATGACCATGTCATTGAAAACGTTTGAGTCCATTCCTCAAGACTTCCAGAACGTTATAAAAAATGCGGCCGTTGATGCAACAACCTACCAGCATCAACTGGCAGAACAAAAAAGCCAAGACGCTCGCCTCGCGCTTCCCCATTCCGCCACAGTGATGGAGTCCCCCCCTGCTTTTGAACAATGGCTAAGACAACAATCCTCAACCTTACTTGAGTATTACCGCATGCGTCTTGGCACTGAATTGGTAGAGCAGGTACTTCAGGCAAAAGAAAACTGGCAAGACCCTCGTCCCGAGAAATTACTCGTCGCGCTAGATGCCGACATGAGTGGCAATTCGGCCCTATCAGGCCTCGCGATTCGTCGCGGAATTGAACTCGCCATTGAGGAAATAAACAAAAATGGCGGATTATTGGGAAAAGAGGTCGCATTAGTAGCCAGAGACAATTCGATGATCCCTTCTCGTGGCCTCGACAATCTGGAGATATTCACCAATCTCCCTAACTTGTTGGCCGTGTTCAGTGGGATCAGCAGCCCTGTCGTCTTAGCCGAACTTGATTATTTGCATAAAAATAAAACCTTAATGCTAATACCCTGGGCAGCAGCTACACCCATCGTGTCAAACAAGCATTCTCCCAACTATGTTTTTCGTGTGTCGGTACGAGACGAGTATGCCGCAGACTTCCTGCTCGATGGCGCTCTGGAGGTATCCCAAAACGTGGGATTTCTACTGGTCAACAATGGTTGGGGCCGTAGCAACTACAACGGTTTGGAAAAATCGATGAAACAGCGGAAACTTCCCCTCCCCCACGTAGAATGGTTCGATTGGGGAGAGCGTGACTTTAAGGGGAAAATTGACGCGCTGGTGAAAAGAAACGTAGAGGTGATTATTTTTGTGGGTAATCAGGTAGAAGGCGGAAAATTTGTTCAAGCAATGGCAAAACTTGATACCCCCCCTGTCGTTGTTTCTCATTGGGGAATTACCGGCAGCAACTTTGCAGAAAAAAGCCGACGCGCATTGGAAAAGGTGGATCTCCGCGTCCTCCAAACCTTCAGTTTTATCAACAAAAACAACCCAACGGCAGATAAGCTCGTTACCCGCTACCATGACCGCTACAACACAAAACACAAAACGGATATTGTCGCCCCATCCGGCACAGCGCACGCCTATGACCTGATGCACATGTTAGCGATAGCAACGGAGAAAGCAGGAAAAGCCGAGATGCCACTGATCAGAGAAGAACTGCAGCAGATAGAGCAATTTCAAGGTGTAATGAAAAACTACCACCGTCCTTTCTCGGGTAAACACCAAGATGCACTCGATCGCTCAGACTATATCTTTGCTACGTATCACGACAATGCGCTTCACCCTTTAAAGGACTAATTGTTATGACAAAAACAAAAAGTCTCGCGAACCATTTTTCCGCTTCCATTTTGTCATTGTTGTTTGGCTTTTTTCTCTTTGTTATCGCCGCAACATCCATCATGCAATTTGAACGTCTCGAAGCGCAATTGAGAGAAGAGCTTCACGTAGAAGCATTTAATAAGCTTAATCTCATCAATGTCGAGCTGAACTCGCTCCGCCAAATCGTGACCAGGATGGCGTCTAGCCAACTGTCAATCAATGGTCTTATTGACCTGAGCCACACGTATTTTCATCACGCGCTGGATGATATTACGCACTTAACGGCTGTGAGTGACGCCCAAGCCTTCGACTATGCGGGCGAGCCACTGTTCGGGGACTATCACGCGCCACCAGCGTGGTATAACGCATCGCTCGTCAACGAAACACTGTCAACGGGTCAGGGCACCGTGTTGTTTATAAACGGGGACTTTTTCATTGTTGAGCCCATCATGTACTACGGCTCGCTTCAAGGTGGTGTTATCGCAAGCGTCAGTGCTGAAGAGTTGATCAAGCGGGTGTTCGATAACCCTCGCTATTCTTATTCCGTCTCTTTTGGTAACCACTGGAAATACTCTAACGTCAATAGCCGTTCAGACGGGGTCACACGGACTATGGTGGCACCAGATAACATGCATATTAGCGCGTTTAATACGTCAATATCGCTGATTGAACCCTATTCCTATCTGCTTAAAGGGATATACCCGTGGCTCATAAGCTTCATTGTGCTTGGCATGATTGGGTTACTGCCCGTTATCTTCATTGCGCGGCGTATTGGATTAAAAATGGCTAGGCCCATAACCACGCTTGCTCACAACGTTTCAGAGGGTAACTATCCAATCATCTCCACCTCAAACGCCAATGAAATGGAAGAGCTAACGATGGCGTTTAATCTCGCGCATGGCCAAATCGTTGACGCAAATAAAACCCGAGTTGAAACAGAGCGATTATCCGGGGAGAGCCGTCTGCTAGCCATTGTCGATACTGTCGCCGACGGCATCATTACCATAACCAAGCAAGGGCACATAGCGACATTTAACCCTGCAGCAGAGGCCCTATTTGGCTACAAAAGGCATGAGGTCATTGGAAAGAAGGTCAACATTCTAATGACCGAAAGCGATTCTGATTCACACGATAACTATCTGAGCAATTACCTTGGTGGCAGGCCCGCTCAAATCATAGGCGTTGGGCGCGAGGTGATTGCCAAACGCAGTGATGGCAGCACCTTCCCCGCCGACCTCTCCATCAGTGAAATGCATGTTGCTGGTGAAAGGATGTTCACTGGCATCATTCGAGACATTACCCAGCGCAAAAAAGATCAACAGCTTAAACGCGAATTCATCGCGACAGTCAGCCATGAACTGAGAACACCACTTACCTCTATTCGAGGCGCATTGGGGCTGATTATTGGAAAATTTGACGGGCAGTTTCCCGCGCAAGGTAAAAAAATGCTGACCATGGCACTTCGTAATTGCGAACGGCTCACATTGTTAATTAATGACATTTTGGACATTGAAAAGCTGCAGTCCGAACAGATGTCATTGAACCTTACAGAAACAAATTTAAATTCCATCATTCGACGTTCAATTGAAGACAACGAGGGCTACGCCAAGCATCACGAGGTCACGCTTTGCTATTTACCTGGACCTACAGGCGCCTTTGTAAATGCAGATCCTGGACGCCTTCAACAGGTGATGGCAAACCTTTTATCAAATGCCATCAAGTACTCCGAAAAAGGCGAGAATGTGACGATTTCTCTGCGGCGGCAAAACGATTTTTATCGTGTCGATGTCTGCGATAACGGGACTGGAATTCCAACCGAATTTCACGATCGAATCTTCGAGCGTTTCTCTCAAGCAGATAGCTCAGATACTCGTAAGCGAGGCGGAACAGGGTTGGGCCTTGCGATATCCCGAACCATCATAGAAAACCATCGTGGCGAGATTAATTTTTTCTCTACAGTGGGCCAAGGCAGTACTTTCTTCTTCACATTGCCGGTGTACGCGGCTGAGACCGCAACTCTTCCAACAAACATTCCTGTGGTTCAGTCTGAGGATAAAAAACCGTCAGAACGTTATCAGGCATTGTATATCGATGCTGACAACGCCCTGTTTCACGACATCAACAAGGCGTTGTCTGGCTTTTGCAATATGGTGTATGCCCCATCAATAGAAGCGGCCAAGGCCGCATTAAGCAATCAGACGTTCGACCTGATCATGATGGATTGGCAACTCAACGGACAGGACATTCCCGCGTTTCTGTATGAGGATAGGGTTTCGCAAACCAATATCATTCTTCTTAGTAACGACCCCCCTGATTTTTTCCTTCCCGAACACATTTCCACTATGCATCAAAAGTCTCAACTGAACATCAATGCGCTTAAATCAGAAGTGCGTCTTATACTTAAGAACAGAAACATACGAGAGGCGATGTAATGGGAAAGCCAATTACCGTGCTTTACGTTGAAGATGACGAAGACATTCGTGCCATTGCCGAAATGGCGCTGGAAGACGATAACTTCTTCCTCATGAGTTGCTCATCGGGGGAAGAGGCATTGGAAAAAGCAGCACTGTCTGATCCCGACTTGCTGTTATTGGACGTCATGATGCCGGGAATGGATGGTCCCACAACATTAAATCACTTACGTCAGATACCGCATATTACGTCGACGCCTGTGATTTTCATGACAGCAAAAGTTCAGCCAACGGAAGTCAAAGCCTATTTGGAATGCGGCGCACTCGGTGTGATAAGCAAGCCGTTTGACCCTATGGGTTTAGCCGACGAGATTAAAACCATATTGAAAAAGGCGTAGTTTATGAAGCCATCTCAAATTCAAAAGTTCCAAGAGCAACAACGCAGATTTTCAGACGGTGTCGGTAAACGTATCCAAAAGCTGAGTCTGTTATGGGACGCCATTCAACGCGCACCTGATGTTCAACTCATTGAGCTCGAAGACATGATCCTTGAGGCGCATAAACTTGCCGGCACAGCAACAACACTAGGGTTTATTGATTTAGGAGAACGCGGTCGAGACATCGAGATCCTGTTGCGCCCTTTTTTGGAGGAAAAGCAACTTCCAAAAGGTGATGAGATTATCGACGAGATAGTCAATAGCTTAGCAAGCGTCGCAACGATTGAACCCAAACGCCCTGAAGACATGACCTACGGCGAGGTCACGCTGCTACACGAAGAGGGCCGCTCAAAGCAACTGGTGTATGTCGCTGCTGATAATCTCGACGAAACCAAAGAAATGGTCGAACAGCTTGAGTTCATTGACTATGAGGTGCTGTCCTTCGACACCCCTGACGCGTTGAAAGACGCGCTGAATAAAGAATCGCCTTCTGTGATGATTGTCGATATCAATACGTTCGATTTGTTAGACCAGATCTCAACATTCTGGCGTAAAGAAAGTGGCGTTCCTCTCATTATGCTCTGTGCCAGCGAATGCTGGGAAAGTCGCTTGCACGCGGCACGTGCTGGCGCATATGCCTTTTTCCAAAAGCCGGTAGAGCATGACGATATCCTTGGGGTATTCGATAACCTTTGGGAGAACAACAACGCGCAGTACCGCGTCCTGATTGTCGAAGATGAGCGCATGCTCGCCGAACATTACTCAGTCATCCTTCAAGGGGCAGGCATGAAAACTGCCATGCTTGATGATACGGAACATCTACTTGACGAGCTGGGTGAATTCCATCCAGATTTAGTCTTGATGGATCTGTACATGCCCAACTATTCCGGCGTAGAAGCTGCTAGTGTGATTCGTCAGCACAATGCTCACACGAATCTCCCAATCGTGTATTTGTCCGGTGAAACCGATTTGAAGATGCAGATGCAGGCTTTGCAAGTAGGCGCCGATGATTTCCTGACCAAGCCCATCAACGACTTGCATTTGACGCAGGCCGTTTCGATTCGCGCTAAACGCTTCAGACAACTCAGCGCCCTGATGGACAGAGACAGCCTGACAGGCTTGCTCAATCACTCTAATTTCAAGGTAGAACTGGATAGAGAGCTCTCTCGCGCCAAGCGCCATGACTCTCAGGTGAGCTTTGTGATGATTGACATCGACCACTTCAAATCAGTCAATGACAAGTACGGCCACCCAGTGGGTGATAAAGTCATTAAAGGTGTTGCCCGCTTGCTGAACTACCGCTTCCGAAAAACCGATACAGCGGCGCGTTATGGCGGTGAGGAATTTGCGTTAATTCTGCCTGACACTCCCGCTGACATTGCGCTTAGACTCATTGACGAATTCCGCCTGACGTTCTCTAAAACGCCTTTTTCTAATGGGCCTGAGACGTTTTACGCAACATTAAGTGCCGGTGTTGCAACCTTCCCAGAGTTTCAATCTATCGAGTCCATCATTGAAGCGGCTGACTCGTCCCTTTATCTGGCTAAAGAAAAAGGGAGGAACCGGGTCGTTACCCATGTCGAGCTGGACTTCAATATCGACGGAGAACAAAAGAACTCTGCGTGAGGCCTGAGGGTGTGAGGGTTTTGCGAGAAAGTTGATAGAAAATCGCGACGGGATTGCCATGTTTGCCTCCCATGCTAAAGGCTGATACCTCAAAGCATGGAGCAATACATGAAAAATTACTGCTTGGCGTAACGATGGCGACCGCGTTTTCTGCGGGCGCAGCAACAATCGACGTCAATATCACTAACGCAACTGACGGCATTTATTTCACCCCTCTTTTAGTTGCGGCGCACAGCGATGACGTTTATCTCTTTCGTACTGGTGAAGCGGCGTCTGCTGACGTTGAAGCCATGGCCGAAGGGGGAGATATCGCGGGCCTAACAGCACTCGCTGAAGGTGAAGGTGCCAGCGTTTCAGCCAACCCAGCGGGTGGTATTCTCAACCCCGGCGCCTCGACATCCACAACCCTTCACGCCGAACATGGTGATGTCCTTTCTATCGCGGCAATGCTTCTGCCTTCAAACGATGCTTTTGTTGGTGTAGACAGCTGGAAAATCCCGAAAAAACGCGGCAAATATGTAATCAAAGCCAACGGCTATGATGCAGGCACAGAAGCGAATGATGAACTCACTGGTAGCGTTCCTACGCCGCCGTTTATCAACTTCGGTACAGGCGGAACGGGCGTAGATGCTGACGTCGCTAACGATGTGGTGCACATCCATCCCGGGAACCTAGGTGATACCGACACAGACGGTGGCATCAGCGACTTTGACAGCACCAAACATCGTTGGTTAAACCCTGTTGCCATCATCACTGTGACAGTACGTTAAGGGAGGTAGCACCATGTTTCGCTTATCTCTCGTGGGGTTAACGGCGTTATTTTTAGTCGGTTGCCCCTTCCAAAAAGAATACACAGTCACGGTTGAAAATCTCACCGCGGCACAACCTATGTCGCCCATCACTCTGCTCACTCACAGAAAGAACTTTGATCTTTTTGACGTCGGCCAACCTGTGTCAGTGGCATTGGAAAAACTCGCAGAAGGTGGCGACAACAGTGACGTACTGAATTATCGCCACAATCGTCGCGTCGAGAATACATTATCAGGCGCAGCACCATTGTTGCCTGGCACCTCGGAGAGCTTTACGGTTTACGTCAACCACCGTAAAACCCGCTTTCTGTCCTTTGCATCTATGCTGGTGAACACCAACGATGCATTGGTTGCGGAAGCAGATATTCGCATCAATAAACTCCGCCCAGGCCAAAGCATCACCGTCACCGTACCAGTGTGGGATGCTGGAACGGAAGCAAATACCGAATCGGCAAGTACCATTCCAGACCCAGCTGGCGGAGGGGTTGGCTTCAACGCTGAACGTGATGATGTCAATCGTATTCGCATTCATCCGGGAGTGCTCTCAGCCGATGAAGGCTTGGAAACATCCGCATTGGAATATCGCCATCGCTTCCTCAACCCCGGAGCAAAAATCACCATTAAACGTGTTTGGTAGGTTTCCTCATTTCAGTGCGTCCATGGTTTCAACGGGGCGCACTGCCCTCTCTCACCCTTCTGTTATGTTAAGCTAGCATGGAGACTCACGACACGCAGGAGCAAACGTGCTGGAATATATCGAATCCAGAGAAACGGTTTTCCGACTACTGGCTTTTTTTTCCCTTTTTGGTGTCATGGCGCTGGCAGAATGGCTATTCCCGAAAAGGCTGCTGACGGTCAAAAAAGCAAAGCGCTGGTTTAATAATATCTCACTCATGATGCTAAACACGCTGGCGGTTCGCCTCGTGTTTCCGATTGCTGCTGCCGGTTTCGCCGCGTGGTGCGCGTCAAGGGGAATGGGACTTTTCAACCTAATCTCTGTTCCCATATGGGTAGCCATTATTCTTTCCATCGTCGCGCTCGATGGCATCATTTGGCTTCAACATCGGTTGTTTCACAAAATCCCGATGCTATGGCGATTACATGCCGTTCATCACGCAGACAAAGATCTCGACGTGACATCTGGCGCACGGTTTCACACCCTTGAAATCCTGCTCTCAATGGTGATTAAATTTTTTGCCATTGCACTGCTCGGCGCACCTGCCGTAGCGGTGATCCTGTTTGAAGTCATCCTTAGCGGTATGGCACTGTTTAATCATAGCAATGTTGCCATTCCCACATCGATTGATCGATGGTTGCGCGTCGTTGTCGTCACACCGGATATGCACCGCATTCATCACTCCGTTCATCGTCACGAAAGTGATACGAATTTTGGCTTTAATCTCGCGATTTGGGACCGTTTATTTCACACTTACAAGGACAAACCCGAAGAAGGGCATTATGCGATGGCCATTGGCATTTCATCACATCGAGAGGACAAACAGGTTGTTTGGTTACCCGGGTTGCTCACCCTTCCGTTTAAACTCTTTCAACGCCCGCCAAACAAAACAAAGCGCTCACACTAGAAAGGATAATAACAACAATGACTAAAGTGATTGTCACGTCACTCAACCCTGCCAAAATTTCAGCTGTCGAAGCAGCCTTTAAGGAAGTTTTTCCGGATAACGACATGATATTCGAGGGAATATCCGTTTCCAGTGACGTCGCGGATCAACCCATGACCAGCGAAGAAACACTGGCTGGCGCAAGAAACCGTATTCGAAATGCAAAGAAAGTGGTGGATGGAAACTTCTACGTCGGTGTCGAAGCCGGCATTGATGGCCACTATACCTTTGCGTGGATGGTGATTGAGTCTACAGAGCGTGTCGGTGAGTCGCGTTCTGCGTCCGTTCCTTTGCCGCCTCAGGCACTTGAGGCATTGAAAACAGGCAAAGAGCTTGGCGATGTGATGGACGACATGTTTAACGAACAAAACGTGAAGCAAAAGGGCGGCGCCATTGGCATGTTAACGGGCCATCTACTCACCCGCAGCTCGGTGTACCATCAGGCTCTGATTCTGGCCTTAATCCCGTTTATCAATCCAAGCCTGTTTCCGGTTGAGTCACCGCCGCCACAAGCTTACTAACATCAGAAACAAAGAAGGCCAGCTTTCGCTGGCCTTCTTTGTTGTTACTTTTCGAGCAGTTTCATCAGCCACGCTTTTTGATCATCATCCAACTGTTTGATCTCGTTAGATCCGCGTGTGATGGTCGCAATACCCACGCCCAGCATTTGGCTGAGTTGGCGTTGGCTAACCTCTCCTTTCAACAACTCATTGACGATATTCACTCGCGCAATAAGTGCGGTTCTTTCATCTTGCGTTAGCAGCATTTTTAGAAGTTCTGCTTCTCGCCCTGAATCAATGGCTTTGTGAATCAAATCCAGCACGTCTTGCCAGTCAGAATACTCTGGCGAATTTTGCATACTAACCTCGAACTCGAATTTTCTCTGCCGCATTTTACTCAGAGCACGTCAGCGGCTCAATCTAATAGCGTCGCTGCATCTCACTGTCGTGCAGAAACTGCAAAGGCATACCTAACAGCTTGCGATAGTATATGTCATACATCAGCACATTCTGTACATAGCCTCTCGTTTCCCGAAATGGGATGGCTTCAATAAATGCTATCGCATCAAGATTGCCATCAGATTCCTTAAGCCACTTGCTCGCACGGTGAGGCCCTGCATTGTACGCTGCAAACGCCAGAATTCGGTTCTCATCAAACTGATCGAGCAGCATTCGAAGATAACCACTACCCAGTCGAATATTGATCCCCGGATCGCTCAGTGTACTTTTACCCAGATAACGAAAACCCAGCTTTTTCGACGTTTCTTTGGCCGTCGCAGGCATCAATTGCATCAGTCCTCGTGCGCCAACGGGTGATACCGCATTGGTGTAAAACGCACTTTCCTGACGCGACAGAGCTAGCAAGGTCGTCAACGGCAAATCGCGTTCTTTACTGAAAAATTCAAACCACCAGCGGTGTGCAACTGGGAAACGGTACTCTAAGTGGCCCCACATTTTTCCTGAAATGGTGGCCTGTACTGACAGGTGATACCACTTGCTGTCAGTCGCGAATGCCGCCAGCATGGCTTTTTCCTCAGGTTCAGCCTGACGCAGTAAGTACTGCCATTCACGTTTAGCAGCCGTAACCTTGTCCAGCGCGAGCAATTCACTGACCCTTGATAGCGCAGGACGGAAGGGTTGAAGCGTCTCAATATTCAACGGCGTTGTTTGATAAGGAATATCAATTGGTGCACCGAGGTGCATGGCGGCAGCAACTGAATAAAAATTTCGCTCTCCCAACAGTGCCGTAAATTGCGCTCTGGTGGCATCACTCCCCTGCTGTTCTTGAGTAATCCGGGCCTGCCAATAACGCCACTTTATTTTGTCCTGTTCTTTTTCAGACATGGCACTCAACCAATGTGCCATCTCTTTCCAGTTATCTTCCACTAACGCCACGCGAAAACGACGCTCTAACAATGACTGATTTGCCGTTTGGTTTAACCAGTGATCACGCCATTTTTTCAGTGCCGATTTGTCTGTCGACATCAAGCGACTCGCTACGTAGTCCGCCATTTCCTGCCGCTCATATTGGTCGTAATGCTGACCGTCGATCGTGCGCTTATACTGTTTAACCGCCTCGCTGACATTCATGCGTGCCAAACGCTCATAGGCCAGACGCGTCAATCGTTGATTGAACGATGTGACCTTACTTTTTTTAGAGAATGCTGCTACATCACGAGGGTTATCATACAAGGCAAGCAGTTGCTTTCCCTGCTTCGCTGCGTCTCCGGTTAACTGCTTTTGCAGATAGCGCATCAACGAGCGATTTCGTTTATCAAACGCCAATAACATGCGATCTAGGATGAGCGCATTATTGAGCTTTCCGCTTTTGTCCAGCACATCAAACAGTTTGTCACAGGCACTGTCGACTGAACTTCCTGACAAATAGAGGGATTTCGCACCAGAATACGCAAGTGCCTTATCACCCGCTTGACTGTGGGCATAATAATAATGGCATTGATATCTTTCGCCTCGGGGCACTTCAAGCTGAAAAGCTAACAACGATTTCCACTGACGCTTGTTCGCCAATGTATCGATATAGCGTCCCCGAACGGTGCCAATAAACGGTAAATCGTCATACGTTGTTAGAAAAGCATCCAGCTCTTTCTTATTGGCGCTGCTTAATGAACGTGTGAATTCGCGATACGCCAAATAAGGGTAGAGGGGGTAATCTTCCAATTGCTTCTTAAGCGTGTTGAACGTTCTCGTGTCATTACGTTTGATCGCATCGACCGCTTCTTCGTATTTCGTTCTTTGATCATCCAGGCTCAACGCAAAACTGCTCGTTGCCTGAACCGAAACTAACGCTGCAAAACACACACTGATTATACGACGCATACCAACGGCCGACTTTTTACAGGCTTTTGTAATTATTAAATTTTCTCTTGGTAGCATTCTTTACGCTTCTCCGTGGCGCACCTGTTTTTAAGCTTATACCCAAACCACCATCCCAGCTGACTTTCGATAGGCTCTGTTCATCCTGATGTCTTTCTGTATACCGTAAGTTATCGACGACAGAAGACATTCAAATGACAAAACGAGACACCGATCCTGATGCTTGTCACTGTATGATGATTTGTTGCCCATTTTTCGTTCTCACCGTCAGAGAAGGGAAAAACAGGCCGTTTTCTCTTTATTGGGTTTCTGGCACACGAAATGGTTCCAATGCAAAGGAAAATACGCGAGCCAAAACCTGCATCTTGGTGCTATTTAGGTATAGAATACTCGATTAATATTCATTCTTATCGACAAGAGAACGCGAGCAGAAATGGCTGAGTACGTTTATACCATGTCGCGCGTTGGCAAAATCGTGCCACCGAAGCGTCAAATTCTGAAAGACATCTCTCTGTGCTTTTTCCCTGGTGCCAAAATCGGCGTTTTGGGTCTGAACGGTGCAGGTAAATCTACCCTTCTTCGCATTATGGCTGGTATCGATACCGATATCGAAGGCGAAGCACGTGCACAACCTGGCATCAAAGTGGGTTACCTGCCTCAGGAACCAAAACTAGACGAAGAAAAAACGGTTCGTGAAACCGTTGAAGAAGCGGTTGCTGATGTAGCCGGAGCTTTGACCCGTCTGGACGCGGTTTATGCAGCTTATGCAGAACCTGATGCAGATTTCGACGCGCTAGCGAAAGAGCAAGGCGAACTGGAAGCACTGATCCAAGCAAAAGACGGCCACAATCTAGATAACGCCCTTGAACGTGCCGCGGATGCGCTTCGTCTACCAGAATGGGATGCAAAAATTAAGCACCTGTCTGGTGGTGAGCGTCGCCGTGTTGCGATCTGCCGTCTGCTGCTGGAAAAACCAGACATGCTGCTGCTTGACGAACCAACGAACCACTTGGACGCCGAGTCTGTAGGTTGGTTGGAGCGTTTCTTGGTGGATTACAACGGAACTGTTGTGGCTATCACGCACGACCGTTACTTCTTGGATAACGCGGCAGGCTGGATCCTAGAACTTGACCGTGGTGAAGGTATTCCATGGGAAGGTAACTACACCTCTTGGCTTGAGCAAAAAGATGCGCGTTTACAACAAGAATCGTCGCAAGAAAGTGCTCGTCAAAAAACCATCGAGAAAGAGCTTGAGTGGGTTCGTCAAAACCCTAAAGGCCGTCAGTCAAAATCTAAAGCACGTATGGCGCGCTTTGAAGAACTGAACAATACCGAACATCAACGCCGTAACGAAACCAATGAGCTGTTCATTCCACCGGGTTTGCGTTTAGGTGACAAAGTTATCGAGATTAACAACCTAACCAAATCATTTGGTGATCGTGTGTTGATCGACGACTTGTCATTCAGCGTGCCAAAAGGCGCGATCGTCGGCATTATCGGTGCTAACGGTGCGGGTAAATCTACCCTGTTCAAGATGCTGAGTGGTACAGAGCAACCAGACAGCGGTACCATCGAACTGGGTGAAACCGTGCAACTTGCGTCGGTTGAGCAGTTCCGCGATAGCATGACTGACTCAAATACCGTTTACCAAGAGATCTCTGAAGGTGCGGAAATCATCCGTATTCACAACTTTGAACTTCCAGCTCGTGCTTACTGTTCGCGCTTTAACTTCAAAGGCAGCGATCAACAAAAACGTATCGGTGATTTGTCAGGTGGTGAGCGTAACCGTGTTCACTTGGCAAAACTGCTGAAAGCGGGCGGTAACGTATTGCTTCTCGATGAACCAACCAATGACCTGGACGTTGAAACACTGCGTGCATTGGAAGAAGCGCTGCTTGAATTCCCAGGCTGTGCCATGGTTATCTCGCACGACCGTTGGTTCCTTGACCGTATCGCAACCCACATTCTTGACTACCGCGACGAAGGTAAAGTGAACTTCTTCGAAGGTAACTACAACGAATACAGTGAGTGGCTGAAGCAAACTCTGGGTGCGCAAGCGGCACAACCTCACCGCATGAAGTACAAGCGTGTAACGAAGTAATCGTTATGCCGTTATTCTAAGGGTCACATTTGTGGCCCTTTTTTTGTACGAAAATTCTGAGCTTTCTTCATGATTGCGAATTGACGCATAATTAATACGCGCAAGACATCACGGAGACGAACTAACGAAGTAGAGATATAGACTCGTCTCTCCTACACTTTGTGTAAATTAGAACGAGGAATTGTAAAATGCAGGAACGACGTCAATTCTCCCGTGTCATTTATCAGGTCCCCGCTACAATTCGACAGGGTGATCACACGTGGAGTTCAAAGGTTCTCGATCTGTCACTGAAAGGTGCTCTCCTTTCCGCGCCCATTGATTGGACGAACGGGAACAAAGAAGACTATGCGGTCACGTTTGCGCTTCCCGAATCTGATATCACGCTGGATATGGACTTGATGCTGATTCAAGAGAATGGCGAATACCTGCGTTTTCGAATCGATCATATCGACATCGATAGCGCCAGCCATCTAAAACGCCTTGTGGAATTAAACGTCGGCAACGACGATTTGCTCCACCGTGAATTAGCGCAACTGACAGACTTGAAAGATTCCGTATAATTCACCTGTTTTTTCAGCGCATAAGTACATGTAGTAGCCGTATCATGCCTCACAATATCCGAATTGCTGTGTCCCACGCTAATGGCTCTCGCCATTTCGTACTTTCTCCCACTTTGAAGAAAGTTCTCCTGTCGATGCTTGCCACACTCGTTGTTGCCATCTTCGCCAGCATTGCCACCATTTATTATCTGAACCACCGTTCAAACACTGCCGAAGTGTCATTGAAAAATATGACTGAGCAGAGCACTGAATTATCCGGTCAATTGGAGTCATTAGAGCAACAGCGGCAGCAACTCGAACAACTTATCAGCAACAAAGAAGAAGAATACGCGCAAATCATTGAGGACAAAGACAGTCAGCTGAATTACCTCACTCAGCGTGTATCCACGGTAGAAGAAGTGCTGGGGCTGGAAAAAGAAGACTCAAGCCTACCGCTGGCTGAACGTTTGGATGTGGCTGCGATTAACTCCGCGGTACGTGCCACCATGTTGCAGTTAATCCCTAGCGGTCAACCTATTGAAAGTTATCGCCGCTCTTCCGGCTATGGTTCTCGCACACATCCCGTTACGGGCAACAAAAAATTTCACCTCGGTTTGGACCTTACCGCTGATATCGGTACGCCTGTATTTGCGCCCGCAGATGGTGTCGTGGAATACAAACGCCCAAGCAGAAAGAAAGGCTATGGCAACTTACTGAAAATTGACCATGCTTTTGGCTTTATGACCCTTTACGCTCATTTAGACAAATTCAACGTAAACACGGGGGAATTTGTTAAGAAAGGCGATTTGATCGGTTGGTCTGGCAACACAGGGCTGTCCACTGGCCCTCACCTCCATTATGAAGTGCGCTTCCTTGGTCGTGCATTGAACCCAAAGAACTTTATCGCTTGGACACCGGACAGCTTTGAGTCTCTGTTTAAAGTGGAAGACAAAGTGAAATGGGTGAACTTGGTGAAGATCGTGGAAAGCATGGTCTCTACCCAGGTGCAATTGGCTTCTGACGCCGTGAACGGCACACAACCTGTTAAAGAGACAACTGGGGAAACGACCCTTGCGTCAGCGGCTATAAAACCCTAACGCTACTCAAAAAAGACATGCCTTAAACAAGACATTACGTAAACAAGAAAAGGTACCTATGTACCTTTTCTTGTTTCGTGGTTACTCAAACTCTTCCAATACAGCCAAGGCATCAGCAAGTTTGTTTACCCCGTACACTTTCATTCCCGGAAGGTCTTTTTTGGGCGCATTGGCCATGGGCACAACGGCACGTTTAAAACCATGCTTTGCCGCTTCCATAAGGCGTTCTTGACCACTTGGCACTGGGCGTATTTCACCCGCAAGCCCTACTTCCCCGAATACCACAAGATCTTTGGGCAATGGACGGTCACGGAAGCTGGAAATTAATGCCAGCAGCAAGGCTAAATCGGCACTGGTTTCCGTGACTTTAACCCCTCCAACCACGTTAACGAACACGTCCTGATCGGACATCTGCAAGCCACCATGCTTGTGCAGCACCGCCAACAGTAATGCCAATCGATTTTGCTCAAGACCTACCGCGACACGACGAGGATTGGCCAGCTGGCTGTAATCCACCAATGCTTGAAGCTCAACCAAAAGTGGGCGCGTCCCTTCCCACAGCACCATCACCGAGCTGCCAGATGTCGGGTCTTCTCCACGAGAAAGAAAGATAGCTGACGGGTTGCTCACTTCTCTAAGCCCTTGTCCCGTCATGGCGAACACACCCAGTTCATTGACCGCACCAAAACGGTTTTTGTGACTACGTAGTGTCCGGAAACGACTGTCGCTTGAACCGTCCAGCATCACCGAGCAATCAATGCAGTGTTCGAGAACTTTAGGACCCGCCAATGTGCCGTCTTTCGTCACGTGACCGACCATAAATATCGCCACATTGTGCTGTTTGGCATAACGCGTTAATGCCGCGGCAGATTCACGGACCTGTGCCACACTACCCGGCGCTGACGCTATGTCAGCGCAATGCATCACCTGAATGGAGTCAATAACCATGATTTTTGGCTGCTCTTGACGAGCAATTTGACAGATGCTTTCAACATTGGTTTCAGACAGCATTTTTAGCTTGTCTTTCGGTAAACCAAGGCGCTCTGCCCGCATGGCAACCTGTTGAAGAGATTCCTCCCCCGTGACATACAACGTCGGCATTTGGCTGGCGAGCCAACACATGGTTTGTAGTAACAGCGTACTTTTCCCTGCCCCTGGACTGCCCCCTATCAATATGGCTGCACCCGGCACTATGCCGCCACCCAACACACGATCCAGCTCTTTAAAGCCACTGGTAAAGCGTGGAACTTCCTGAAGGTCGATAGCTGAAAGGGTTTGCACTTTGGCATCTGCAGTACCCGCGTAACCCGCATACTTTTCTGCACGAGCCACTTGTGGTGACGCTGCTAAACGCACTTCGGTGATCGTGTTCCAAGCGCCACAGGCTGAACATTGTCCCTGCCAACGAGGGTAATCAGCACCGCAATCGTTGCACACGTAGGCGCGTTTTGTTTTGGACATGCTATCTCCCAGCCACACCGTCTGTGCCGCAGGTTTGCGAGGCACAGCAAGTTTAAATAACTCTTCGCGAATATCGCGAGAAAACAGGTAAACTATGGCCTTATCAAGCCGATAGTAAGTCTCAGGATTCTACCAGATTTTATAATGATGAAGGACCACGATCAGGCACTCTTCGATCAACTGCTGCCTCTATACGAAAAAGAGGGGTTCGATGAATTGCTGCAAAAACTCACCCAACCGCTTTCCAATCCAGAACGCCTGCTTCTGAAGATGGAAGTGCGTCGACTTATGACGCCATCCCCTAAAGCCATCGATCTTCGAGGCAAAGTAATGGGAACATGCCGTCAATACACGTTAAATGACCAAAGTCACTGGCTGGATGATGTTGCCATCAACCTTTACCACCGACGTTTAAACATTTACCAAGGCCAATTGACGCAGGGGCTGTGGGAAGAACTTCACAATACACCCAACAGCCACAGAACCATCCAAAAGACGGGAGAGATCTATGAAAATTTCTCTGATGAAACGGTCGAAGCGCCGCCCATCAAATTTGGTCATTACCTTTCGCGCTCAGAAAACCGCATTCAGTTGTCTTCTCGCATTCAGGTGTTTTTGCCTAATGGCACGGAAGTTAATGGGTCAACCGTCGATTTGTCCAACTCCGGTATGCAGGTAAAGCTGCCGTCTTCGTTTGTGTATGACATTGGCTCAAGCATCATTGTCTACTTCCCGCAATTGGGTGATGAATGCCAGCTACCCGAGTTGTTCAGTGGCCTGAAATACCGCATTGTCGGCAAAGAGCTGAACCTTGTTCGTGACAATTTCCAACGTATCCGGTTGAGGCTGGTAACAAGTACTGACATCGTTAAAGAAGCCATTACCATCAAGCTGTCACAAAGCAGCGTGAAGGCACGCCAAGAAAATGCCGATAAATTTCTGACGACACGCGCGCGCTGCTTCGAACAAATATTTCTTGAGCAAACCCCGTCGTTGCAACTTTTCTTTAGCGATGAATCCTTAAAATATGGTTTGATCACTGAGCACAATCGAGGACTTTGGGATTACTGGCACGATGAACGAAATCAGCCTGTTATTGACCGTCTGTTCTCAGCCAAGCGTCTCCAACACCTTGCACTAAAAGGCGTCACAAGCAGTGAAACACTGATCTATTGCTTCAGTCACGAGCATGCAGGAAAAACCTTTTTCTTTTCCGCTTGCCCAACAGAATTGACACCTGAACAACGCCATCTTTTTTGGCATGTAGGAAGCTCCAGAGCATCTTGGCGCGTACTTCGTGTAACGGTTGCAACCATCAGTGTTGAAGATGCAGAACGCCTTCAGGAGGTCTCTCCGGCGTACATCAGCCAAATTGATGAGTTGACCCACATCGCCACTATCCAGGATCTCACGCAATCCCATGTAAACACGGATTTTCGTTTGCCAAGCAAACCTAAGTTGCCATCGAAAACGCTGAATCAGTTCGTCCACACTCGCGATCCCATTTTACGCATTGAAGCGGTACCCTCCCAGTTAACCCCTCAGCGGAAGGAAGAACGCTTTCAACATCGCACGAGTACAACGCTGATCCATCACTTATCTGGCGAAATCCAAGGCGAGACCATCGACTTTTCTCCCAATGGATTGAACGTTGTGCTGAATCGCCCATTTAAAGGCAACAAAGATCAGGAAGTCTCGGTAACGTTTACCGACCTTAAACGCGTGGATCCGAACGCCCCCTTGACCAACGCGCCCTACAAAGTTGTCCGAATAAGTGCTGATCGCACCACCATACAATTGTCGTTGGTGAAAGACAGGTACAGTGAAAACAGAAGTAACTATCTGAAGCGACTGATTGACCATAACCGCCACAAGCTGACTGTCGATTACGAAGTATTGCCCGATGCGCCGTTGGTGCATGCCATGCACCAAATGCTGTTAACGCGGCTTTCTACCATTCCTTACTTTTTGATGTTACGGGGTGAAACGCTTCATTTGGCCGCCATTGGCACCAACTATCCAGGTAGAGATCTTAATCGCTTGTTAGAGAGCCAAGCCGCCCAAGGACGGATGTCATTGGCACCCGTGTTAGGTAACAACCTGATGAAATATGCCTCTGCGGTAACTCGACAGCGTAATCGACAGCCTCAAATTAAGCATGAAGTGTATATTGCGGTACAGTTCGAAAATAACGTCATTTCAGGCATCAAAGCCCGTGCATTTGAAAGCTTCTCTACGCCGGAAGAGAGGAAGTTTTTTATCAGTCAGGCAAAAAAACGCGGTAAATTTTATGCCATACGGAATTGGTTACAACCGATTGAGGATGGTGGCCAATGGCTCTCGCCCGAAACCTTAGAGCCACTCGTTGCACTTTCAACGCAACGCGCACGACAGCTTGAAATGGAGTTTGCAGATCTTGCCGTTTACGGTGAGATGAGCGACATCACAGATGAAGTATTACTCAGACTGGAAGTGAATTAATTCTCTTTCTGTCAATGTGATAGAAACCACTTAAACAAAAGAGCCACGCAACAACGTGGCTCTTTTTCATTTTAAAACTCGGGTTTACCAACTCAAACGTTGCGGTAACAGTGACACAGACAAAACGCACGCTACGCCACCCAAATCGGCATGTTTCACCGATACCTGCGCTAAGGCCTGAACTTTTGGCTTGGCGTGATACGCAATGCCTAAACCCGCCGCCGACATCATGGCCAAGTCGTTAGCACCATCTCCAACAGCAAGGGTATGTGCAGGTGTCAGGTCATAACTTTCCGCCAGATCGCGCAAAATATCCGCTTTACGCTGTGCATCAACAATAGTGCCTGCCACTTCACCCGTGAGCTTCCCATTTTCAATCACCAGCTGATTGGATTCTGCAAAGGCCAATGATAGATCCTGCCTCAGCTTGTCTGAGAACCAAGTGAAGCCGCCGGAAGCAATAGCCACTTTCCAACCTCGCGACTGCAAGGTTGCCGTTAAGCGTTTCATGCCAGGCATATATGGGATAGTGTCTCTCACCTGTTCTAACACAGACACATCCGTCCCTTTAAGGGTTCCAACACGCTCACGCAAACTAGCTTCGAAGTCCAGTTCGCCACGCATCGCGCGTTCTGTAATATCAGAGACTTTCTCCCCAACCCCCGCAAGCTTTGCGATTTCATCAATGCATTCAATTTGAATCGCAGTGGAGTCCATATCAAAGACAGCAAGCCCGGGTTCGTTGAGGTTCGGGATATTATCAAGCAGCGCACAGTCAAACGCCCATGCGTCACAAAGGGCGATGATTTCAGGCGTCAACTCTCCGCGCATAAGAAGTACATCATACGGGCCCACAGTCCATCCCGTTATCGGAGCTGAATACTCCCCGGTCAGAAAGGCGAAATCATCAAGAAAGGCGGCGCTCAAGTGAGTGCCGTATACCAGCCAGCCAGCTTGTCGGCAGTCTGACGTACGAAACGCTCGAAGTGAAGGGAAACGGTTATAGAGTTTTGTGTGCTTTTTTATTGAATAAAGCGATACTGCATCCATTGCATGAAGTCCTTATCAAAATCTGACGTTACTATACCAAAGACTGTGACATGTCGCAGTACTGACTATTCACTCGCCTTTGCGCCAAAGAAATTCCGGTGATATGAGGATAACGTTAGGGCTTTCTTGCTTTTTTTCTGCATGAACATCAAACTGGATTATCGCTGAATGACTGCGCGGCTCCTTTCGAGCAACCTTTAGCTTGGACAGCATATGCTACAAATAAATAAAAAACGTCTAAAACGACTCTGGCAATTTATTGTCATTTTTGCCTGTTTCGGTACCGTCATGATGCTGTTTATGTACAGTAATCAGCTAAACCATCGTAACTACAAGATGCTCTATGATCAGACAGAATCTCTATCTCGTGTGATTTTACGTCAGGCCGCAGCCTCTGCTTATACTGCTATTTCTGGTGATGATGTCGAAACGCTTCAACTGCTGGTTTCAAACCTGCAAGAAGAACCACTGATTCTGGATGCGGCAGTTTATGATGTTCGTGGCAACGTTCTGGCTACCTCGGTAGGTGCGATGCCTTTAGAGCAATTGACAGGGCTCAATACACCGTTGGCTGTCGCCAGCATTGGCCGACAACAGCTTGTCGAACCTATCGCGCATGATGGACACATTACCGGGTTTGTTCGCATAACGCTTGAACACGCCAATGTCATCAAAGCAGCCTCAAATCGCCTTGAGCAAAGCATTAACTTGGTTCGTGCCATGATACTGGTTGCGTTAGTCACCGGGGCATTATTGATCTTTACGTTTGCAAACCGGAAAGACATATGGCGATCAACATTTTTGTTGAAGAATAACGATTAAGCGAAAGCGATATCGCAGAGACAAAAAAGGATGGCCTAAGCCATCCTTTTTACTGTTCAGTACTTACTATTACTTATGCTTCTTCAGCGTCGCCCAGCAGTACAGATTCCAGTGCAATTTCAATCATTTCATTGAACGTGGTTTGACGCTCTTCAGACGTCGTTTGTTCGCCAGTCTTGATGTGGTCAGACACAGTACAGATAGTCAGTGCTTTAGCACCGAACTCAGCGGCAACGCCGTAGATACCCGCAGCTTCCATCTCAACACCCAGGATGCCGTACTTCGCCATTGTGTCGAAGAACTCTGGCTCTGGAGAGTAGAAAAGGTCTGCCGAGAAGATGTTACCTACACGTACGTTGATGCCTTTTGCTTTCGCGGCGTCAACAGCGTTACGGGTCATGTCGAAGTCAGCGATTGCTGCAAAGTCATGGCCGTTGAAACGGGTACGGTTGATTTTCGCATCAGTAGATGCGCCAACACCGATGATAACTTCACGCAGTTTTACGTCTTCACGCACTGCACCACAGCTACCTACGCGGATGATTTTCTTCACGCCGAAGTCTTTGATCAGCTCAGTGGTGTAGATTGAGCATGATGGGATACCCATACCGTGGCCCATAACAGAAATCTTACGGCCTTTGTACGTACCGGTGTAACCGAACATGTTGCGAACGTCACAAACTTGTTTCACGTCATCCAGGAAAGTTTCTGCAATGTATTTCGCGCGCAGCGGATCGCCAGGCATCAGAACTGCGTCTGCAAAATCACCCATTTCGGCATTGATATGTGGAGTTGCCATTTTTTATTTCCTTTTGATCAAAATTCGGAGTTAACCCGACGCTAATCGGGCCATCATCACCTGACGATGGCCGGAATTTCCTTTGGAATTACAGGAAAGATTTTCCGAATTCCATGTCTGACGTACCGAAGTACTTCGCCAGTGTCTGGCCGATGTCAGCAAAAGTCTCACGACGGCCCAATGAGCCTGCCGGTACTTTCTTACCAAACACCAACACAGGAATGTGTTCACGCGTGTGATCAGATCCTTCCCACGTTGGATCACAGCCGTGATCTGCAGTCAGGATAAGGATATCGTCTTCGCCCATCATCTCTGTGATCTCAGGCAAGCGCTTGTCAAAATATTCCAGCGCAGCTGCATAACCTGCAACGTTACGGCGGTGACCGTAATGTGAGTCGAAATCAACAAAGTTGGTGAATACGATGCTGTTATCACCCGCTTCTTTCATCATGTCTTTGGTCGCATCAAACAATGCAGCCAAACCGGTCGCTTTCACTTTTTTAGTGATACCGCAGTTAGCGTAGATGTCTGCAATCTTACCGATTGAAATAACATCGCCGCCTTTTTCTTCAACCAATTTTTGCAGCACGGTTGCTGAAGGTGGCTCAACAGACAGGTCACGACGATTACCCGTTCGCTCAAAGCTGCCTTTACCTGCACCCACAAATGGACGCGCGATAACACGGCCGATGTTGTAGCCTTCCAGCTCTTCACGTGCTATTTGGCACAGCTCAAGCAAGCGGTCTAGACCGAAGGTTTCTTCATGACACGCGATTTGGAATACAGAATCCGCTGAGGTATAGAAAATTGGCAAGCCCGTTTTCATATGCTCTTCACCCAGATCATCGAGGATCTCGGTGCCTGATGCGTGACAGTTACCCAAATAATCAGGGATACCTGCACGCGCCAGAATGCGGTCAGTCAGCTCTTTCGGGAAGCTGTTTTGTTTGTCGGTGAAGTAACCCCAATCAAACAGTACAGGTACACCTGCAATTTCCCAGTGACCCGACGGTGTGTCTTTACCGGAAGAAAGCTCAGCAGCGTGACCGTATGCTGCAACGATGTCCGCATTTGCGTCCAAACCTTCAGGGAAATAACCTGAAGACTCTTCACACGCTTTAGCCAGACCCATTGCGCTCAAATTTGGCAGTGTCAGTGGGCCTTGACGGTCGTCGTTATTCGCATTACCTGCTGCACACGTTTTCGCAATCGAGCCTAGGGTGTTTGCACCCACATCACCAAATACGTGAGCATCTTCTGTTGCACCAATTCCGAAAGAATCCAGAACCAAAATAATCGCGCGTTTCATGATCGCCTCCTTTAGACGTCTTGTGGGCCGATCTGGCGGTAAACTTCTGGCGTCGCTTCTGGCGCATCATCAGTAATGCGCATCGCGGCGTGAAGTTGCTCCGCAGCTTGTTGCCATTCTGCTTCATCCTTAGCATGAACAACCGCCAGCGGCGTGGTGCTATCAGCTTGCATACCTAAACGGATGACATCACTGAAGCCCACTGAATAATCAATTGTATCGCTTGCAACGCGGCGACCACCGCCCAGACCTACGACTGCCATGCCAATGGCACGGGTATCCATTGCGGATACAAAGCCTGAAGTCTGTGCAAACACAGGTTTAACTACATTCGCTGTTGCCAAATATTTGCTGTAGTTCTCGACAAAATCGAGGGGGCCACCAAGGCCAGCCACCATTTTGCCAAAGCACTCTGCAGCCTTACCGTTATCCAGCACGGCCTGCAATTTGTTCATTGCTTCCGCTTTGTCTTTCGCTAACCCGCTGATCAACAGCATTTCGGCACACAATGCCATGGTGACATTGTAAAGGCGAGGGTTTCGATATTCACCGGTCAGGAACTGAACGGCTTCTTTCACTTCCAACGCATTACCTGCGCTTGACGCTAAAACCTGATTCATATCGGTCAGCAATGAACTGGTGCGGGTACCCGCGCCATTCGCCACTGCAACGATGGACTTTGCCAACTCTTCTGACTGCTCGTAGGTTGGCATGAATGCGCCGGAACCCACTTTTACATCCATGACCAGCGAGTCTAGACCAGCGGCCAGTTTCTTGGAAAGAATAGATGCAGTTATCAGAGAGATATTGTCAACCGTTGCTGTCACGTCGCGTGTCGCGTAAACACGCTTATCAGCGGGTGCTAAATCGCCAGTCTGGCCGATAATCGCCACACCTGCATCTTTCGTCACTTTACCGAACACGTCGTTGGTTGGTGTGATGTTATAGCCCGGAATCGCTTCCAGTTTATCCAGCGTACCGCCAGTATGACCCAGTCCACGACCAGAGATCATAGGGACATAACCACCGCATGCTGCCACCATTGGGCCAAGCATTAGAGACGTTACGTCGCCCACACCACCGGTACTGTGTTTGTCGACAATCGGGCCATCAAAATTCATGTATGACCAATCAATAACCATACCAGAATCACGCATTGCACAGGTCAGTGCGACACGCTCATCCATTGTCATATCATGGAAGTACACAGCCATGGCAAATGCAGCGATCTGTCCTTCTGAGACAGTCTCTTTCGCAATGCCTTGGATAAAGAAATTAATTTCGTCAGACGTCAGCGCAACGTTATCGCGTTTCTTTCTGATGATTTCCTGAGGAAGGTACATAATGCGACCTCGCAACCAAGTGAATCCGCTAAATTGGGGAATGCACACATTCCCCCAAAGAAAGGCTTAGTAGCCGCCTTCCACTGCTTTTTCACCTTCACCCAGTGTGTGAAGCAAGCTTGCCAGCAGACTTGACGCACCGAAACGATAGTGTGCGTTGTCCGCCCAATCACCACCCAGAATACGATCAGCCATTGCCAGGTACTCTGCCGCATCTTGAGCAGTACGTACGCCGCCAGCGGGTTTGAAGCCTACTTTTTCAGCAACACCCATGTCTTTGATCACAGTCAGCATGATTTCCGCTGATTCTGGGGTCGCGTTAACTGGCACTTTACCCGTAGAGGTTTTGATAAAGTCTGCACCCGCTTCGATTGAAATTTCAGAAGCACGTTTGATCAATGCAGCATCTTTCAGTTCACCGGTTTCGATGATCACTTTCAACGTGATATCACCACACGCTGCTTTCACTTGTTTTACCAGTTCAAAGCCAGTTTTCTCGTCACCCGCAATCAGCGTGCGGTATGGGAAAACCACATCAACCTCGTCGGCACCATATGCAACCGCTGCTTTGGTTTCTGCCACAGCGATGTCGATGTCATCGTTACCGTGCGGGAAGTTAGTCACGGTTGCGATTTTAATTTCAGGTGTACCTTGCTCGCGAAGTTGCTTCTTCGCTACAGGGATAAAGCGCGGATAGATGCAGATAGCAGCAGTGTTGCCTACTGGCGATTTCGCGTTCTTACACAGTTCGATCACTTTCGCATCTGTGTCGTCATCGTTCAGTGTGGTCAAATCCATCAGTTGAAGGGCACGCAGGGCTGCTGCTTTTAGATCGCTCATGACTTTCTCCAGTCTAAATACTCAAAACCAAGTAACAAATTGCGGTACGAGTCAGTATGTACTCACAACCTGATGAGCGGACTTGGCTCCTTGAAGTTTGGCTTGTGCTTTCGGCGTTGCCAATCAACATTCCGTGTTGCCGCACACTCTGCGGCTGAACCGAGAGTGTTACCCAAGCTACTGCACTCATTTGGTGGTTAGCTTGAGCAGAAAAGTTTCACTGTTTCCGCTGTCACTGCAAAACAGTAGTGAAAATATATGAAATACCACTTCCGAATCTTTGACAGCGCTCACCAATTTTATCAATGTTCTTCCACAAGCACTAGGTGTTACCTGTTTCTGTTGAAAAACACTCTGTTGCTACTTTCGAGGGATACATTGAAGTTCCCACAAGCACGGCATGTCTATGCGCTTTGATATTACACCACTGTATCCGGCTACAAACACATTGTGTGTCTTATTGCTGCTTAATGCGCTCATGTGACTGTCCGCGTATCTTTACGCACAAAAAAACCGCCTCTTAAAGAGGCGGTTTTTTTTGATTCTTACTGAGGCTTACATTGCAGCCAGAGTCAGGAAGAAGCCAGCAATGGTTGCACTCATCAGGTTAGACAGTGTACCCGCGGCTACGGCTTTCATACCAAAGCGAGCGATGTCATGACGACGTGTTGGCGCGATGCTACCCAAACCACCCAGCAAAATTGCGATAGATGAAAGGTTAGCAAAACCACACAGTGCGAACGAGATGATTGCTACTGTCTTAGCAGACAAGTCTGGAATCATTGGGGTGAAGTTCAAGTATGCAACGAATTCGTTTACAACTAGCTTCTGACCAATGAATGAACCTGCGATTTCAGCTTCGTTCCAAGGAACACCAATCAGGAATGCAAGCGGACGGAACAATTGACCTAAGATCCACTCAAGCGTCAGACCGTCGATACCAAACCAACCACCAATACCGCTCAATACACCGTTGATCAGCGCAATAAGACCGATGAATGCCAATAGCATCGCACCGATGTTCAGAGCTAGCATCATGCCTGAAGATGCGCCGCCAGCAGCTGCATCGATAACGTTTGCAGGCTTGTCTTCTTCTTCGTCAGAGTCTGCACCGAATTGCTCGATTGGCTCTTCGGTCTCAGGCTTGATGATTTTCGCAAACAACAGACCACCAGGTGCTGCCATGAACGATGCTGCAATCAGGTAAGACAATGGAACACCCATTGCTGCATAACCTGCCAGTACACCACCGGCTACAGAAGCTAGACCACCACACATTACTGCGAACAGTTCTGATTGGGTCATTTTTGGTACGTAAGGACGAACAACCAAAGGCGCTTCAGTTTGACCTACGAAAATGTTAGCAGTCGCTGACATTGATTCTGCGTGAGAAGTACCCAGTACTTTGCGCAATGCGCCACCCAGAATTTTAATAACGAACTGCATGATGCCCAGGTAGTAAAGAACACTGATCAATGCAGAGAAGAACACAACAGTAGGCAGAACTTGGAGTGCAAAGATAAAACCAATGCCATCCACAGAGAAGTTCACTAGGCTACCAAACAGGAAGCCGATACCGTCTTTACCGTAGTTAATCACGTTCTGTACAGCGTCTGACATGCCATTCAGGATGACTTGGCCAGCTGGAACGAAAAGAATGAAACCACCCAGAATAAACTGGATAGCAAATGCACCACCTACGGTACGCAGGTTGATAGCTTTGCGGTTGTCAGATAGCAGTACTGCAATACCCAGCAGTACAACCATCCCTACAATGCTCATGATCAGGCTCATAAAGGGATTCCTAAAAAAAGTCTTGGCGTCTCGACAAATTGGGAGTGTTAGTCCGGCGGCGATTATACTCATGTCCGCACCATCATAGGAATGCTTGAGTCACGCTTTGAGTGAAAATTTCGGTGCAACTCACTCAGAAAGGTGATCTAGATCCATTTTTGTGACGTAAGTCTCCCGCAAACGATTAGGCAAACGATGTCATCTAACAATTTAATGCAAAACATTTGACCGCATTTTGTGATGTTGTCCGAATAATTGCACCAATATCTTCACTTCGAATGTCTGACAGAGCCTTTGCAATCAGAGGTAACCTTTCAGGCAAATTCGCTTCCCCCTGATACCCAAATATGGGCATATCTGGCGCATCTGTTTCAAGAACAAGAGCGGACAAAGGAAGCTTAGAAAGTGACAATCTCGTCTTGTTTGCTCTTTCGTATGTAATCGTTCCGCCAACACCTAACAATAGTCCTCTCTTTATATAGTCTAACCCTTGCTGTTCACTGCCAGTAAACGCATGCAAAACACCTTTTATCTCTGGGAACAGTTTGAGGACTTGTAGCAATTCATTGTGGGCTTTGCGGCAATGTAATATGACAGGAAGCTGCTATTTCACTGCAAGGGACAGTTGCGCTTTTAGCAGTGCTATCTGTTTTTCCGGCTGTGCATCTTGAATGGCAAAATCTAATCCGCACTCACCTACCGCCACACAATGAACCGGTTTGGTAGCAAGGTATGCATCCAGTGTCGCAAGATCATCTTCGTTATGATCGCCCAACCAGACCGGATGCAACCCCACAGCGAAAGAGACAAACGCGTACGTCGAAGCAAGGCTTTCAACACGTGACCAATTTTCCTTTGAAACCGCGGGCACAATAATATGCTTTACGCCTGCACTTAACGTGCGTTGAGCCCAAACATCCGTGCCAACAGAAAATGGCTCAAAATCAAAATGGCAGTGTGTGTCTATCATCTATGCATTCCCACTTAACCCTGACCAAAGGATACAAAAAAGCCGCCACTGGGTGACGGCTTTTTAACAAATTAAATAAAGCTAAGGCTTAGTGCTCGCGTGTTGCACGGAAGCTAACATCAGGATGACGTTCTTGTGTCAAACTTAGGTTCACCATGGTTGGCGCGATGTATGTCAGGTTGTCGCCACCGTCTAGAGCAAGGTTTGACTGGTTCTTACGCTGGAATTCATCCAACTTCTTCCCATCACCACATTCAACCCAGCGAGCCGTTGCAACGTTTACTGGCTCATAAATCGCTTCAACGTTGTATTCCGATTTCAAACGCGCAACAACCACGTCAAACTGAAGTACACCAACAGCCCCAACAATCAGATCGTTCGAGATCATTGGTCGGAAGACCTGCACCGCACCTTCTTCTGACAATTGAACCAAACCTTTCAACAATTGTTTTTGCTTCAGAGGGTCACGCAGACGAATACGACGGAACAATTCTGGTGCGAAGTTTGGAATACCTGAAAACTTCAAATCTTCATTTTGGGTGAAGGTATCACCAATTTGAATGGTACCGTGGTTGTGAAGACCAATGATGTCACCCGCAAACGCTTCTGCTGCACGCGAACGGTCACCGGCCATAAACGTTACGGCATCAGAAATTGAGACCATTTTGCCCGTGCGCACATGCTTCATTTTCATACCTTGGGAGTATTTACCCGATACGATGCGCATGAATGCAATACGGTCGCGGTGCTTCGGATCCATGTTTGCCTGTATCTTGAACACGAAACCTGTGAATTTTTCTTCGCTTGCTTCTACTGCACGTTCGTGAGCTTGACGAGAGAGAGGTGCAGGAGCCCAATCAGTCAATCCATCGAGTATGTGGTCTACACCGAAGTTACCCAATGCTGTACCAAAAAATACAGGTGTTAGCTCACCCTTTAAGAAAAGGTCTTGATCAAACTCGTGCGATGCACCAATTACCAACTCAAGCTCATCTCGCAGTTGTGTTGCCAAATCGTCGCCGATGGCTGCATCAAGTTCTGGATTATCCAATCCCTTAATAATGCGTTTCTCTTGAATCGTATGGCCTTGGCCTGTTTGGTACAGGATCGTTTCATCACGGTGAATGTGGTACACACCCTTAAACTCTTTACCACAGCCAATCGGCCAAGAAACAGGTGCGCACGCAATCTTCAGCTCATTTTCAACTTCGTCCATTAACTCCATTGGATCACGGATGTCACGGTCAAGTTTGTTCATGAAAGTCACAATGGGAGTGTCACGAAGGCGAGTAACTTCCATCAGCTTGCGCGTACGATCTTCAACACCTTTCGCGGCATCGATGACCATTAAGCAGGAATCGACCGCCGTCAGGGTACGGTAAGTATCTTCCGAGAAGTCTTCGTGTCCCGGTGTATCCAGCAGGTTTACCAAGCAATCATTGTAAGGAAACTGCATCACAGACGTGGTCACAGAGATGCCACGTTCTTTTTCCATTTCCATCCAGTCAGATTTCGCGTGCTGGTTAGAGCCACGACCTTTTACCGTACCGGCTTTTTGGAGTGCGTTTCCGAACAAAAGCACTTTTTCTGTGATCGTCGTTTTACCGGCATCTGGGTGCGAGATAATCGCAAACGTACGGCGTTTGCCGACTTCCAGCTGGAATGGAGAGTTTGTCATTGCTTGAGCTTTCCGGTTAAGCGGCAGGAATTTACCCCAATAGATAGGGCCTACCGAACATTGATTCAAATCGGCGGGTATTTTGTACGATCTTGGGCCGATACTCAACGACTGTATAGAAATCTCTCTGGGCCAAGATTAAAACCAATTTGTTTTCTATCGTTACGTTTTACGCTCCCCAAAAATCTCACCGCACACTCGATTTATCCATCGAATAACAATGACTAACTTCGTACTCACCTTTTCTTACAATTACGCTAGTAATAATTCTCACAAACAACTGGTTGTTTTGTCCGCAATTTAACCCTAATAAAACAAGGCGTTTTCCTACTCGCTTCACCATTTCTGAATATTTATAACACTAATAATTAACAATCTATCATCCATACCGTAAAATCCACGAAGCATGTGTTTCTATTACGAAACATTTATTAAATTAAAACTCTCTTCTGCAGGATATGTTTCATGGATTCGATTACTACCCAACAGGCAGCAAAAGTAGTTTCAGTAAATGGCAATGTGCACTTTCAGGTTAATGGGGAAGTTATTACCCTGGAAGAGCTCATGGATATATTGCCAGGCACTGAAATCTTCGTACCTGCAGGTGCAAGTGCACTGCTAACGTTAGAAGATGGCAGCCTGTTTGCAGTAGGCGAAGACAGTAATCAAGATCCGATAGAAGAAGCATCAAGCGAAGAGTTTTCGTTAGAGCAAGAAATTGCAGCGATCCAATCTTTGATTGAAGAAGGGGTCGACCCCACAGCCGTTCTTGAATCTACAGCGGCTGGCGGCCCATCGGTGAGCAGTTCCGGTACACAAGAGCCTAATGCCGTTGATCGTAGCGGCAATGAAACCATTTCTGATGCTGGCTACCAGACACGAGGATCCAGCCGAAACTTTACGGTAAACAATGAAACGCAACAAGATTCGTCCCCAGGCTTAGCGCCAACGGTATTTGTGAGTGCGCAAAGTGATGGGACGGGCAGTGGAAGCGATAGCAGTGAAAATATCACCTTCACATTATCTTCTGATACTGATGGTGAAACCCTCACAGAAGGAAGCTCTGTCACTTACACCGTGACTCTTGATCGTCCCGCTAGTGAAGATCTCACCGTGACCTTAAGTAATGGTTTGACTGTTTTCATTGGAGTGGGCTCAACATCAGGCGCCGTAACCGATGAACCGAGAGAAGATGACATTTTCACTCAAGGTAACGAGGACATTTCTGTTTCAATCGTGGGCGTTTCCGAAAATGACTACAGCGATACTGAGATTCTCGGAACTGTTGAGAATACGATTACTGATGATTCTGACACCACCACGTTCACGTTAAGCTCTACCACGCAAGGTGAAGATATCACTGAAGGTGGCACCCTCACCTATACGGTGACACTAGATAACGCAGCTAACGAAGACATCACGGTCACCCTGAGCAACAATCAAACCGTCACCATCAAGGCTGGCGAACTCTCCGGCTCGGTTGATGTCGATGTCCGTGCAGATGACTTGCTTCAACAAGACGATCAGTCGCTGTCTGTCACCATTGATGGCGTTTCGGATAACACCTTCGAAGACGTGGCCTTTGAGGGTACGATCACCAATACCGTGGTGGATGACACAGACACCGTCTTCGTCAAAGTCTTTGCTGTGGTAGATGGCCAGTTAGTTGATGCCAACAGCATCAGTGAGACCAACGACGCCAAACTAGCAACTTACAAAGCCGTGCTGGTTGATAAAGATGGCAGAATCATCAACGAAGACGACACTAGTGAAGTCGATGTTTCCTTCAGCACATTGGTAAATATCGACAGCTCTATAGACTTCGACATGAGCGGTAAAACCATCACGGTTGCCCTCAATACAGAATTCAACGCCAAAGCTTTAGACGATCAGTTCAGCGATAACAGCGAGACCTTCACTGTCAGTGCCAACCTAACAGACCAGCAAATTTCCGACCTGGAAGGCACTTACGAGAGCGTCAAAAATAGTCAGGAAGATGTCACGACCACTATCAATGATGAAGGTGACGGCAACTACGGCACAGAAGACACGGTGTTCGTTATCATTGAAGCGTCTGACGACGTGACAGAATCCGACGACGCTGAAATCTTCTTCACCGTCAAACTGGTCGATAAAAATGGCGACCCCGTTGATGTCCCTGAAAACGACAGCGTCACCGTGAACCTCAAGTGGCTCGGCCATGCCAGTGCGGCTGACTTTGATGACGGCTTTACGTTCCCCTCGTCGGTGACCATCGACGGCGGGCAAAGTGAGTCCAACGTCATTACGATACCGGTGAAAGATGACAACCTGAGCGAGCGCCACGAAAGCGTCGTCGCCGGTGTCACGGGCATCCAGCAAGACAGCTTTGAAAACGTCGTTGAAGCCCAAATGGTCGACGGCAAACCCCAAGCCGGCAACGCGGCAGATCATGCTCTCATCATCGATGAGAAAGACGGGGATGGCGTCACCATCAAGCTGTTTATGGTCGACAACGAGGGCAACATCGTTCCGGCGACGGACGGCAGCCTGACAGAAGGCGACGCGGACAGCGATACCCTGCAATACATGGCGCTGCCTGTCGATGCGGACGGCAACATCCTGGCCACGTTCAACGACGACGGCTCAGTGACACTGCACGACCAAGACAACGGTCAGGTCATGGTTACCCTCACCGAAAGTGACGACAGTGCGGGCAGCAACAATACCGACGTCACCACCCAAGGTATCTATAACCAGACCGTAGCCCTGGGCCAAATTTTTGAGGTCTCGGCCGTCGATGACCACTTCGCAGAAGGCAATGAAAGTGTCACGGTCAGCCTCGGCGATGTCACCGGTGACATCACTAACACGTACGAACACGTCACGGTTGATGGAACAGTTAGCAACGAGGTTATCGACAACGACAATCCGCCTGTCGCTTTCGACGACTACGACGAAAAAAATACAGACCTCATTTTCTTTGAGTCTTTCGAGTTACCTGCAAATGCTGACGATGTCTCTTTTGCTAAAAACAAGTGGCTAGTCGCAGACGAATACAATGACTGGATTATCACTAACGGTCTTGAAATTCAAACGGGTAAAGTCGGTGGCAGCACAGCGTCGGAAGGCAATAGTCATGCAGAGTTAGATAGCCATAAAACATCTACAAACAATGGCAACACCTCCGTGACTATCAGCCGTACCCTTGATGAGGGCGATGGCGTTATATCTGGTCAGCCCTACGAACTCACTTTTGACTTCAAACCTCGTCCATCGAACATTGATGATAGTGACATTACGTTTACGTTTGGCGACAAAACCTATGACATTGTTGTAGAAAATGGCGTTGTAACTCTCCTCCCCGAACCCACTGGGAACGACAAGTTTGGAATCGAAGGACCTGCTGCTAATGGTTGGTATTCAGTCACAGCAACAACCATTGCAGATAGCTCCGCAGCGGTCGACTTATCGTTTTCAAACAATGGTATGGAAAACAATCGAGGTGGTTACATTGACAACATAAAAGTCGATGGCCCCCAACCATACTGGATTAACAACGACCAGTCAGAAGGCGTCAACATTCCAGTATCAGAAATACTCGGCAATGATAACGATCCCGACGGAGGTACGCTCAGTATTCTGATTGATAGCCTTAAGCTCAACAACCCTGACGCGGGCACTTTCGAGCCTGTATATGAAGGAAGCAAACTCACCCACATCAAGTTTATTCCTGACGCAGGTTTCAATGGCGCAGTACAAATAGAGTATCAAGCGACAGATGGTGCAAACTCATCAAACACTGCCAACATCCACATTTACGTCAATGAGGTAAATGCGAGCGATGATGGGCTATCCACCCTATTCACCACCAGCAGCGCTGACGGCTGGCAGAATCTCGACGGCAATGGATACTTTACCGTCAAGGCGTTGAAGCTTGAAAACGGCATCCGTGTTACTGAGGGAGAGTTAATCACTGAAGATTCAGTACACATTCACAGTAGAGGAATTGGCGTCGCCGATTCTGCTCGTCCAGATGATAAAGGCGCGACATACCAAGTTGAACATAATCATAAGCTCGATATTTCTGAAGCACTTCAGATAGACCTAGTAAATCCGACACACAGTATGGATGTCGGTATTTCAAGGCTCTTTGCTTCTGAGAATGGTGGTGAAGTTGGTAAGTACCTTATCTACAGCGGTGATGAACTGGTCGGTGAGGCGACATTCTCATTTGATTCTGGCCATGCAGGTATCATCAATATCACGTCAGATGTTGCTTTTGACCGCGTGGTTCTTGAAGCCGCCGCAAGACAAGGCGATGGTGACCGAACAAATGGCGACTCTTCGGATTTCGTCATCACAGAAATCACCGTCCATAGCACTGGCGTTTACCAAGTTGTCGAAGGCGACACGTTAGATTCCACAACGACGATCCAAGGCTCTCTGTATAGCAACGACATAGATCCTGAAAACCATATGTTCAGCATTGCCGAAATAAATGGCGAGCCTATTTCCTTTGTCGGAGGTGTGGCCTCTGTTGTCTTTGATGAAGGGGTCCTGACTATTAAAGAAACTGGTGAGTTTAGCTTCACTGCCACTACCCGTGATGAATTAGGTGAAGGCGATAATGACTACTTCACCTTTGATTACACAATCGAAGATGTGAAAGGGGATACTGATACAGCAACGGTTCATATCGATATTATTGGTAAAGAAGAAACGCCAGTTAAGCCAGAGCCAACTTATGACAATAAATTTGAGTCCGGCAACGGCAATGATACGTATCTGTTCAAAGATTTCTCCAATCAACACAACATTTCAATTAGTAGTCCCGAAGATAGAGAAATCGGACATAAAAATTGGGTGATTATCAATGGTGAAAAATACATTCACTCAGATGATGCTCCGATTGACATAGGCATAATAAACAATGAGTTTGGAAATATTACAGACGCATGGGGCAATGAAGTTGTCGATCTAGTAAACACCAGTGATTATGTGGACAGCGGTGGCAATAATGACCATGTTGAAACTGGCCGTGGTGACGACACTATTTTGCTTGGAGACTCAGGGGACAATGCTGCCACTAACGTTGATCTAGCCGAAAGCTTCGTCACTGGAGAACTTGCAGACCAGTTTTGGAACGACTCACCGAATGACTTTGTAGAAGATGGTTACCTAAAAAACACAGGTCAGAACTGGCTAGATTACGGAAATGGAGGCCAAGGCGATGACACAATATATGGCCAATCTGGCAGCGACCTAATTTCCGGCGGTTCAGGCCAAGATACGCTCGACGGCGGCACCGAGGATGACTTCATTCGGGGGGGCTCTGGTGACGATACCGTCATCGGCGGTGCTGGTAACGATCTGATGCGTGGAGATGGCGGTTCAGACGAATTCGTTTGGAACTTTGAAGACTTAGATACTTCATCCCCCTTTACTGACACCATTGTTGATTTTGATAACAAGGCAAATGGTGGAGACCCTGAGCAGGATTGGCTAAACCTGAGCGATCTCGTTACTGATGCTGTACAGATACAAGTAGCAAGTGTTGAAGGTCAGGGAAATGATGTCACAGTGACACTCAACATAGACGTAATTCAAGATGGGCTTGGAAACGAACAATTTGATATAGACCAAACCATAATTCTTGAAGGGCTTCATGGAAATGCTAACAGTGACAATGGCATAGTAATCAACACACTAATAAACAACGAAGAAAAACAACTGGTAATAAAAGATACAGCTCATGGCCCGAGCGAAACTTTTACTGTTGAGATAGTCGATTTGAATGTGGACTAAACCACACGTTTATGGCGTGACATTATGTCACGCCATTTTTGGGACAGTATTTAGAGGGAACTAGGTGACTGAAGCAGCGATTGCCGAGCGCAAGCCGCAGCAATGGCGCATTTCTGCGTCTACGCAAGCGGTTGAAGACCCACTGTTAGATTGTTTGGTTTTGATGACCGAACATTATGGTTCGCCCTGCTCTGGCGACGCGTTGACCGCTGGCCTGCCGATGAGTGAGGCTTTACTCACGCCTGATCTATTTCCACAAGCTGCAGCACGAGCAGGACTGACGGCAAAAATTTCACGCCGCCAGCTCAAAGCGCTCCCAAAGCTTTTACTGCCCTGCATTCTTTTACTCAAAGACAAACAGGCTTGTATCTTACGGGAGCTCAATATAAAAGAGGGCTCCGCTCTCATCCAAACACCCGAAAGTGGCGGTGAACAAGAAATCTCACTGGCTGAATTAGAAGCCATGTACGTCGGCTACGCATTCCTCGTGAAACGCCAATATCGTGGTGACAACAGTGTAGACTTACACCTTCACGACAACAAAATTCATTGGTTTTGGCAAACAGTCAAAGACGCCTCTCCTATTTATCGCGATGTGTTAATAGCGTCGATTCTTATCAACCTTTTCGCCATTGTCTCTCCGCTTTTTGTCATGAATGTCTATGACAAAGTCGTGCCGAACCTAGCATTTGAGTCTTTATGGGTACTCGCATCAGGGGCTTTTATCGCATTTTGTTTTGATTTTCTTATGAAAAAAATGCGTTCTTATCTTATTGATGTAGCCGGGAAAAAAATCGACATCATCGTGTCCTCTCGCCTGTTCGCTAGGCTCATGGGGATACCGTTAGAGAAACGCGCGAAAAGTGTGGGCGGGATGGCAAAGCAGCTTGGGGAGTTTGACGGTATTCGCGACATGCTGACATCGGCCACCATCACAACCTTCGTTGATTTACCTTTCGCAGCACTGTTCGTGTTTATCATTTATTTGGTGGCTGGGGATTTAGCTGTCGTGCCTGTTGTGGCTAGCATTCTTATTCTGGGCTACGCCTTGATGGTTCAGCCAAAGCTGAAAGCTGCAATTGAAGAATCCAATAAATACGCCAGCGAAAAGCACGGACACTTGATTGAAAGCCTGTCTGCACTTGAAGGTATTAAAGCCAACGTTGCGGAAGGAATCGTGCAAAAGAGCTGGCAGCAAATGACTGCACACACAGCCAATTGGAATCTGAAAGTAAAACAGATCACAAATAGCGTCTCCTACTTTGCGTCTTTCATTGTGCAGATCACAGCCGTCGCCGTTGTTATATTGGGCGTTTATCGCGTCGCCGATGCAGCGATATCCATGGGAGGTATCATTGCTGCGGTCATGCTATCGAGCCGAACTGTCTCACCAATGGCGCAACTCGCAGGTTTAATGAGCCGTTGGAATCAAACCCAGTCAGGCATGCGCCAGCTGAATGCGATGATGGAGCAGGAAGATGAATTTGCCGACAAAGGGCACCTAATTAGCCGCAAGCGTCTGAAAGGCGACATTTACGCCGACAACATTGGCTTTAAATATCAAGAAACCGAAAAACCAACGCTTCACGCCACCAGCTTCACCATTAAGGCGGGAGAAAAAATCGCCATTTTGGGCAAGAACGGGACAGGTGACAGAGCACCAGTTAATCCGTGCCACGCAGTTGTCAGGTGTAGGGATATTTACATCTCATGATAGTGAAGGATTGGATAAACAGGTCGGAGAGCGCGGTGAAGCCTTATCTCGCGGTCAGCGACAGTCGGTTGCTTTAGCAAGAGCACTGTTAAATGACCCGCCACTTCTTATCATGGACGAGCCTTCCGCGAGCCTGGATGCTCATGCTGAAAATCAGTTTATCCACGCGATGAAATTTGCTGCCAAAGACCGTACTTTGGTCATGATCACTCACAAAATGGCACTGCTGCAACTCGTCGATCGCATCATCGTAATGGACAAAGGTCGCATCGTGATGGACGGGCCTACGGACTCTGTTTTGGAACGCCTGAATGGGAACAATGCAGGTGCACCTAATGACTAACGCTTTCAAACACCATGACATCGAGATGACAGATGATGTCTATGGCGCGATGCTCACCGATGCCCCAGTTAAATACCGTATTGTCATATGGGGGGTTTTTGCATTCTTCGCAGCGATGATTGCATGGTCTAGCGTTGCCTCTCTCGATCGCGTAACACGTGGCGAAGGCAAGGTCATTCCCTCCTCTCAAATACAGCTAATCCAAAGCTTAGACGGCGGTATATTGCAAGCTATGTACGTGCAAGAAGGGCAACTGGTGAAGCAAGGAGAGCCTCTTGCACGCATCGACGACACACGATTTCGTTCCGAATTTGCCCAACAAGAAGAAGAAGTATCAAGCCTGACTGCGAATACCATTCGCATGCAGACTGAACTCGACAGTATCGAATTAGTCCCGGCAGCACCGACGTGGCAAAAGCAAATTCAGATAACCATTCAACCCCTGACGTTCCCCGCTACGCTTGAAGCCGCTGAACCCGAACTCATCGCCAGACAAAAACAGGAATACCAAGGCAGACTGCTCGATCTGAAAAACAAGCTAGAGATTTTGGCTCGTCAAATTCTTCAAAAACAGCAAGAAAGCCAAGAAATAGATTCAAAAATCCGCACGTTGTCTGACAGTTACGGGCTCATTAAACGGGAACTCAAGATCACGGTCCCCTTGGCAAAAAAAGGGCATTGTTTCAGAAATCGATCTGCTCAAGCTAGAACGCCAAGTGAACGATGTAAAAGGCGAGCTCAATTCTCTTCGCCTTATGCAGCCCAAAATTAAAGCCACTGTCGACGAAGCTATTCTAAAACGCCGGGAAGCCGTGCTGGCATTTAGCAATGAAACGCGTGCCAAGATGAACGAGCTAAATACCCGTCTATCACGCTTGAATCAAGCTCAGGTAGGCGCACAGGACAAAGTCGATAAAGCTGTGATCACAGCACCGGTGACGGGCACGATTAAAACCATTCATATCAATACGCTTGGCGGTGTTGTTCAGCCTGGCGTCGATCTAATTGAAATTGTTCCTGCTGAGGATCAGCTGCTCATCGAAGCGAAAATCGCCCCAAAAGATATTGCGTTTTTGCACTCAGGCTTGCCCTCAGTCGTCAAAGTCACTGCATACGACTTTACACGTTATGGCGGACTCAATGGCACGCTGGAGCATATAAGTGCTGACACAACGCAAGATGAGGAAGGAAACAGCTTTTATTTAGTAAGAATTCGCACAGACCAATCCAGCCTCGCGAAAAAAGACGGCAGTGAGCTCCCAATTATTCCTGGCATGCTGACCTCAGTCGATATCATCACAGGTAAACGAACAGTTTTAGAATACCTTTTAAACCCCATACTCCGCGCAAGGGAGTCGGCGCTTAGAGAGCGTTAAATCAAGGAGATAATAATGAGAAAGGGTGTAGGCCAACTTATCAAAAAGCCAGCTATTGCTTTAGCAATCACAAGTGCTTTATTGCCTATCACATCTTCAGCGCAATCTATTGAACAAGCTGTTGCTCAAGCTCTCGATTCACATCCAGAAATCAAGCAGGCATTCAATCGGTTTAAAGTCCGTGAAGAGTTAGTTGAACAGGCGTCATCTGCGTTTTACCCCACCATCGACTTCGATGCAGGAATGGGTCGCGAATGGACGGATAGCATTTCAACAAGACGAGATGGACTCATCTCTGGAGATAGTGAAGCAGAACTTACTCGCCGTGAAATAGGCATCACATTACAGCAAGTGCTATTCAACGGCTTTCAAACTACCAAAGATGTTGAACGCACCGAATTTGAAGCCAGTGCAGAGCAATGGATACTGTTTTCAACAGCAGAAGATATCGCACTGGAAGTGACGCGCGCGTATTTAGAATACATGCGTGCCGAACAAGTAGTAGAACTGTCCCAACGGAACTTAGACAGCCACCAAACCATTTATGACGCAGTAAAAACGAAAACCGATTCTGGTTTAGGCTCTACTGCAGATCTGTCTCAAGTGACAGGCCGTTTGGCGCGTGCGCATTCCAACCTTATTTCCGCGCAAAATAACCTTTCCGATACCGAAGTTACCTTTAAGAAGCTGGTGAATGTGCTGCCCGGCGATGTGCGTATTCCTGTACCAGATACCGACTTCATCCCGCTGTCACTAAACGAAGCGTTAGAGAGAGCAACGGCGAATCACCCGACTCTACGCGCCGCACAAAATGACATCAGCGCCGCAGGGGCACAAAGGGACGCATCAAAAGGCAACTACTACCCACAAGTAACGTTCGATTTAACAGCGAGCTGGGACGACAATCTCGATGGAGCCGATGGGACAACACCGTCTAGCACCATCAATGTTGGTGGTGAGAATAACGAAGTGCTGGCGATGGTCAGGGTAAGCTACAACATATTCTCTGGCGGTGCAGACAATGCAAGAGAACGTGAGGCAGCCTATAGCTTCAATGAATCAAAAGCGATCCAGCAAGAAGCCTATCGTGATGTCGTTGAAGGCACCACACTCGCATGGAATGCGAGAGAGTTCTTAAGTCAGCAAATTTACTATTTACGTCAGCACGTCGAAGCGTCCTTTGAAACCCGCAATGCATATGAGGATCAATTCAAACTGGGTCAACGCACTTTGCTTGATGTCCTTGATGCTGAAAATGAGCTGTTTCAAGCACGCCGAGAATACTTGACCGCCGAATATGACGATCTGATCGCTCAATACAGAATTTTCAATGCAACCGGACAGCTACTCGCCTCACTACGAGTTAGCACGCCTGACGTATGGCTTGGAGAAGAGAATTACCAGGGAGGTGTTCATCCATGAAAACATTTATGACATTCATTGCTGCGCTGTTACTTGCCGGTTGTGCATCGCAAGAAGTATATACTATGCAAGCTACGTCATCTCAGGTGCATGATTTAAGAGATCTTGATTACGATGGCGTCATCGAGGCCCGTGAAATGTGTGACGATACGATTTTAGGTGCATCGGTTGATAACGACGGATGCCCAAATGCCAAAACGGTTAAACAAAGCTTCCGTATTGACGTTAAGTTCCCCAATAACTCATCTGAGTTACTCCCTCGTCACTACTCAAGTCTCGAACAACTTGCGGCATTCTTAGATGATCAAGACGGTGCGACTGTGATCATCGAAGGCCACGCCAGCAAAACAGGTAACGCCGGACACAACTTGATGCTCTCTAAAGATCGCGCTCAAGCGGTCGCAGATGCACTCGTGCACGACTTCGACGTTCCCGCAGAGCGTGTTGAAGCCATTGGCTATGGCGACACAGAACCTCTGACTTATGAAGATACCGATGAGGCACACGAAACGAACCGTCGCGTAATGGCAACCTTATCTGGCAGTTATAGTACAACCGACATGCGCTGGACCATCTTCACATCGACACACTAAGACCAACAGGGCCAGCGGACAGGCTGGCCTTCTCTATCACGCGACCAAGAGCCAATTTATGACAACGAAACGATTTTCGCTGCTATCGGTTTTCCTGATTGCGATTCTCATTATGGCATCATCGCTGACTGTGTTGACGTTTTGGAGCATCAGTCTCCAACAAAGCCAACTTGAGCAACGCGCAGACACTTTGCTTTCTCAATACCAGAAGACCTTGCCAAAGTTCATTAGTTATTACGACACAGAATCAATCGGCACCATTGTGCAAGCTCTCGTTTCTAATGAGGAATCTGAAGTCACTCTGACTGACTCGATTACGTCAGAAAAAGTTGTATGGGCCAATACAGCATCAACGCATGAGAAAAGCTGGCTCACTCACATTGCATCAGTCTCTGCCGTAAACAAAGAGCAGGCGCTAACGCATCAGGGGGCAACCATTGCCACCATCACCATTTCGCTATCGCCAGAACGTGCCAATGCACAAGCTGCACGCATGGTTGTAGTAGGCATGACTCTTATCGGCACCACGATCGTATTGTTTTTGTTGATATTTACCGTTGCCATAGAGAAACACCGACGTGCAATTCGAAAAGCAAAAAATACAATCATGGATCTGTCTCAACAAGACTTTGCCTCGCTGAATGCACGGAAAAAATCAGGAATCAAATCGCTGGATGACGCGATTAATTTGCTGGCAAGCAATGTCCAGCGCCTCATTAAGTCTTTGAATAAAGAACTTAAAACGCTACACACCAGCATGATGTACGACTCAGTATCAGGGCTACCAAACCGTCAATACTTCAACCACCAGCTTAACAGTTGGATGAGTGAAGAAAACGACGCTCCAGGTGCCGTTTATCTGGTTGGTTTGCCTTGGTTAGAAAGCACATATAGGCGATACGGCTATGTGGCAAGAGATGAGACGTGGCGTTTACTCGCGACGTCATTGATGACCGCATTCAGTTCAACGCCCAATAGCAGTATTGCGCGAATCAACGACAACGAAGTTGCTATACTGCTGCCTGAAACCAGCGAAGAGCAGTCACGTCAAGCTCTCCACACTGTTATCAGTACCTTTAACAACGAAGTCTCTATGGCTGGCTGGGATACAAACACGGGTTTCCATATCGGTGTCGTTCATGCTCACGGATTACCGGGTTCACAAATGCTATCTCTGGCAGATAACGCATTACAAAGAGCGAAATCGCAAAACGATGTCTTCATCTTTAATCGCGGATCAGAAGAACAGATTATTGACCGCGAAACTTGGAGAGAAAGGCTACAAGCAACCATAAAAAATGGCGCTTTACGCTTGCAATGGCAATCCGTTAAGCACCTTGGGCAAGAAGCAATCTTCCATCAAGAAATATTCACCCAGGCTATGATCGAAAACCAATGGCAATCTGCCAGTCGCCTAATGCCATACATCCAGTTGTTTCAAAAAGGCGTGGAGTTCGACATGGCGGTGATAGAGAAGCTAGCTCTATTTCACAAAGAAAACCCTCTGGCACACCATGTTGCACTCAATCTTACTGACGAAAGTCTGGCAACGCCTGGTTTTGTTGTTTGGCTATCGCAGAAGCTAAAAATGCGTGAGTTGCCGGCTGAGCATCTCTTTTTTAAAATCAATGAAGTGAGCGCTCGAAACAATCTCAGTGCCTGCATTTATTTCAGCCAAAAAGTCAGAAAAGCGGGCGCACAAGTGGGCATTGATCATTTTGGCAGGCACTTACAAAGCGTCGAGTACATCTCTCAAATCAAACCCGCTTATGTGAAATTAGATCAGGCGCTAAATCACGGCCATTCCAGTGAAAACCGCGTGTTTACAGAAACGTTAGTAAACATAATCGAATCCATGGACATCACTATTATTGCCACGGGCATTAACGATGATGACAGCAAATCCCTGCTCGACAATCAAATTATTGATGCATACCAAGGGTTTATTAACCCGCCACAACTCCTTGTCGATACGGTAAATTGACAATAATGGGCAAAGAAAACCCGCCAGTTGGCGGGTTTTCTTTATTAGAAACGCTCTTTTTATTCAAACCAGTGGCTCATGATAAGCGCGTCTTCGTGACCGGAAGCTGTCGGATAGTAATTGATGCGACGGTCAAATTCATTAAATTCAAACTTCTCATACAGCGTGATCGCCGCACGATTGCTTTCCCGCACTTCCAACCAAGCCTCTTCTGCACCCGCTTCACGCATGCAAGCCAAAAAGGCTTTCAATAATTGTGCGCCTACGCCCTGGCCTTGATACTCTGGTGCAACCGCGATGTTGAGTAAGGTTGCCTCACCCGCAACACATTGCGCAAAAAAATACCCTTTCAGCGTGCCCGCTTCCACCAACACTCGATGGCAATCAAATTTATTCTCGGGCTTTCGTAATAAGCTCTCCGCCCATGGGTGGCTATGTGCTGCTCGCTCAACACGTACTACGTCATCAAGCCAGCGTGTTTCCATTGGTAACAATTCAAAATTCATAATGTTTTTATCTGATGCCAAAGTACTTTTTTGGCATTTTGGTCATGTTGCAGCATAGACAAAGACGGAGAGGTCAGCTTTTTAGTGCCGCTCAGCGCCTCACCTTCACACCCAGCAAACCAGCACCATTCCAAACTGTGCTCGGAAACGGCTGAAAGTACTTCTGGTTGCACCCTCAGCGCTTCCTCAGGGCTTAATTTCATACTTGATAGGATTTTTCCAAACAACTCCGCATCTTGTTCATCCGGTTGGCTTTCGCAAACAAGCAGCAGTTTGCAGGATGCAGGAAGAGCGACAGCCTTCGCCTTTTGATTTGGGAAAAAACCAGTGCGTCTCACATCCCACACCGTGATCCCCATTTCGTTGAGACGTTGTAAGTCATTCATGATTAAGTTGGCCTGCCAGTAATGAAATTAACGTATGGATCCTAACAAAACTTTGTCATTTACAACAACGAAAGAGAGCAGCCTTAGCTGCTCTCTTGAATGACATGCTATTTGATGATCACAGTTCATCAAACTCGAACGAATACTCCACCAGCCCTTCGCAATCGCGGAATACACCTTCCTGAAGTTCAATGCCCATAAAAGCGCCAGCAGGTACATCCCACTTACAGTGAAGGTTAAAAGAGGACGCTGGTTGGAAAGCAAAGCGAGAATAGTAGTTAGGATCGCCCAATACCACGCACGCGGGATAGCCAAACTCTGCAAGTATCTCAAAACCTTCACGTACTAGCTGTACAGCAATACCTTGGTTACGAAAATCGGGGTGAACAGAAACAGGTGCCAAACCCTGCACACCAATATCTTGCCCGCCGACCATGACAGGGCTAAACATCACGTGACCAAGGAGCGCACCATCGTCATCACACGCCACCAGAGAAAGAGTGTTATGGCCATTCTCACGAAGCGTCATGACCAACTTCGCTTCAGCATTGGTCGGAAACGTCTTTTTCAACAGACGATCTATCGCCAGTAAATCAGCCGGCGCTTCAGATCTTATGAGCATGCTCAACCCCTTTTATATCGATTGGCATTTGCAGCCCTTTTTGAACAAAATCCGCCAAGGAGAATAACCCCTGACGAAGCATTGGTGGCAGTGAATCAAGATCCACGCTGTCCATTAGGTTTTTCACTTCTAACCCGAGCTCAGTATCGCCTTCAATAGTCAAACGACGTTGAAAAAAGAGCGTATCAGGATCTTCTTTACGCGCAGCAATCAGTACAAGGTCATTAAGGTTGCCACTGAAACGCACATCCGCCTCAGCAACATCGCTGCGTACTATAAGTTTATCGTCGACGAAGCTGATATAACTTTTGAAATTCACATCACGAACGTGCACTTCCAACCAACGATTTTCAAGAAACTCAAATTCTCCATCGTCTAACGCTTCACGAAATACACGTTTTAACGTTTCAAGCATCAAGGTTTGCTGAATCGTTGCGGGCATAAATTTTACGGGTAAGCGAAATAACGATGGCGCCTGATGAACAAGCGTTGAATGAATTTTGTTAAGCAAGAGGGCCATCCAAGTTTGATTGATGCAATATTGCATGACATTGTATGCCAGTGTGTTGCGTCAATATTATGCCTTATGTCAAAAAAACAAAGCTCTTTATCATAAAGGTTTATCCTCAACCCCGTCCCGTTATATAGTGTTGTCTCAAAAACGGAGTAAATATAGGAACTCGCTCCGAAAAACAGGATATGTGGTGCCTCAATGCCAATCGAGCAGTTAACGTATTGGTTTTCCCGTCTAACTCTTAACAGCCCTTTTCTATTTGCCGTATTAGATAAAGATCATCGCTATCTTTGGGCAAGTCAACGCTATTGTGAAATCAGTGGGTTAGAACAAGCAGAGTTAGTGGGAAAACATGACAAGGATATACTGGGATCAGCATTCTACGATGCTTTAAAGCCGCATTACGTGCGAGCGCTAATGGGTGAGAGCTCTGAAGGCGAAGTCGTGCTCAATGATGGCATTCACGACTCTAGTTTTCATTTCAGCGTGTCACCTTTCGAGAATAGCCAACATAGTGAATGGCCCTCAGAACTCATCATTTTTCACGCCGCTGATACGTCCGAAAGACAAGTACTGACCAGTGCACTGGAATCTTCAGAAAGCCGTTTTGACAGTCTGTGTAAACTGGTCGGGGATGGCTGTTGCGTTCTGGACGACGGCATTGTCATGTTTGCCAACACACATGCTGTAAATATGCTTGGATTCAATGACCCCAATGAAATTCTGGGTGAAGACATCGAAAAACTGCTGGTAAGCCCAGTGCAAGGCAAATCCGTGTCTGAACTTTTAACCCTGCTCAAACCTGGCCAACAACTCTCCAGCCAACCGACTAACGCCGAGCAAGGCGATGCAACACTGAAACTGTCTTTTAGCCCAACGACGCTGCTTGGTGGAAAAGGCGGCATGCTTGCCCTGTCCAAAGTTGGCGCAGCATTGGAACATAAGCAGACCATAGAGAAACTGGCACAATTTGACGCACTCACCGGGCTATACAACCGTCATGGTTTTTCTCGTCGCCTTGAACAACTTATTGCCGCAAAAACCCCCCTTGTCATGTTCTACCTCGATGTAGACAACTTTAAAAACATCAACGATTCTCTTGGCCATCATATTGGCGATCGCGTATTACAAGACATCGCGCAACGTCTCCGTCGACAACTTCCGTCGGAGACCATTCTCGGCCATTTAGGCGGCGATGAGTTTGCAGTGTTGTTGCCAGAACAAAGCAGTGAAGAAGTGGCTGAAGAGTTAGCGAACCGCATCGTGGATGTGATCAGCCAACCGTTTGATCTTTATCATTTCAGCAAATTTCTGGCCTGTTCAATTGGATTAGTTAAATTTCCAGGCGATGGCAAAGATGCGCGCAGTCTGCTGCAAAATGCCGACACCGCTATGTATGAAGCAAAAGAGCAGGGCCGAAATCGCGTCGTCTCCTACAGCCAACACATGAATAAAGAAGCACGCATGCGTCTTTGGTTGGAAATAGAGCTTCAGAAAGCCCTACAGAACAATGGCCTAGAGGTCTGGTATCAACCAAAAGTTAACGCAAAAGACCATTCCATCAACGGCGCAGAAGCGCTGGTTCGTTGGAAGCACCCAGTAGAAGGTTATATTAGCCCTGCGCGCTTTATTCCTGTAGCAGAGCGTTCCGGTATGATCGAGTTACTTGGCCGTAACGTCATGCGAGAGGTGTTCCAAGCCGTTCGTCGCTGGCAAAGTATGAAAGTACTGCCTGGTCGTGTGGCTATCAACTTGTCGCCACAGCAATTCAGAAACCCAAATCTAACTTCGCACATGAAAAAGCTGCAGGTCGCTACACAGACAGACCCGTCACTTATTACCTTTGAGCTGACAGAAAGCGCAGTGATGAATGACGGTGAACACGCGATTCAGATGCTCAATGCCATCAAAGACCTTGGTTTCTCTCTCTCAATTGACGATTTTGGTACTGGGTATTCTTCACTGTCTTATTTAGCGAAGTTTCCATTAGATGAGCTCAAAATTGACCGTGCATTTATTATGGATATGGAAACGGTACCCAAGCAGGTCACCCTGATTGAAAATATTATCAATCTGGGCCGCTCCTTAAACATGTCAGTCGTCGCTGAGGGCGTCGAGTCAGGAAAACAAGCCAGTGTGTTGGCAAACCTCAAATGTGACACGATTCAAGGCTTCCATTTCTACAAGCCAATGCCTCGTGAAGAGTTCGAAGCGCTGTTAATCAATCACCACAAAGCACGCAAAGTCGCTTCTTAACAGATTGACGTGAAAACCAACAAAGCCACGACAAATCTTCGTTGTCGTGGCTTTTTGTTACCCTTGTGCCGCAATTAATTAACCAAACATGCCTTACATCAAAACCTGTCCCTATCAGGGTGCATAAAATCCCACGTTTAGATTCACAAATCATAGCCAGTTGCTAGCCACGCGAAGTGGGGATATTTATGGAATTGCTTTGCCCAGCAGGAAATCTTCCTGCTCTGAAAACAGCCATTGATAATGGCGCAGATGCCGTTTATATCGGCTTTAAAGATGGCACCAACGCTCGCCATTTCGCAGGACTGAACTTCGATGGAAAAAAACTTGAGAAAGCGGTTCAGTACGTGCACGACAAGAAAAAACACATTCATGTTGCGCTTAATACCTTCGCCCACCCTGACGGTTTTAATCGTTGGACTGATGCAGTCGATGCGGCCGTAGAACTAGGCGTTGACGCTCTGATCATCGCCGATCTCGCTGTGCTTGATTACGCCGCCAGTAAGCATCCTGATATGGAAATCCATCTGTCGGTACAAGCTTCAGCTACCAATAGCGCTGCGATTCGGTTTTATAAAGAACACTTCAACGTCAAACGTGTCGTTCTGCCACGCGTGCTTTCTATGCATCAAGTAAAGCAACTAGCAAGAACAACCGATGTCGATTTAGAGGTATTTGCGTTTGGTAGCCTCTGCATCATGTCAGAAGGAAGATGCTATTTGTCGTCTTACCTGACAGGCGAATCACCGAACACAGTCGGAGCCTGCTCCCCCGCAAAATACGTTCGCTGGCAAGAAACCAACGAAGGCTTAGAGTCTCGTCTCAATAACATTTTGATCGACCGCTATAAAACGGGCGAAAACGCGGGTTACCCAACGTTATGTAAAGGACGTTTTATTACCGATGGTCCCGCGCTCCATGCACTGGAAGAGCCAACCAGTCTGAACACCTTGTCTATATTGCCAGAACTGTTTGACGCCAATATTGCCTCGGTCAAAATCGAAGGCCGTCAACGCAGCCCTGCATATGTTGAACAAGTCACCCGCACATGGCGACAGGCTATAGACAGCTACCAATCCAACCCTGAAAGCTATCACGTACTTCCCCAATGGAATCAGTGCTTGGATAGCGTTTCTGAAGGTGCACAAACGACACTTGGTGCATATCACCGTAAATGGCAGTGATGGATAAACCCATGAAATATTCTCTAGGCCCGCTACTTTATTTCTGGCCAAAAAACGACGTAGAAACGTTCTATCAACGCGCAGTAAACAGCGAGGCTGATATTGTTTACCTAGGCGAAACCGTGTGCTCAAAACGCCGTGAGATGCGCGGCAGTGATTGGATGCAGCTCGGCAAAGAACTGGCCGCAAATGGCAAGCAGGTCGTGATATCTACCATGGCTTTGCTTGAAGCCCCAAGCGAAGTCAGTGTCATGCAGCGATACGTCGACAACGGAGAGTTTATCGTCGAGGCCAATGATGTCTCGGCGGTTCAGCTGGCTCACGAAAAAAATGTACCGTTTGTTGCTGGCCCTGCATTGAATCTATATAACGCCCAAGCACTGCAGGTATTGGTGAACAAAGGCATGACGCGCTGGTGTATGCCGGTAGAACTGTCAAGAGAGTGGCTACAAAAAGTGCTTTCACAAGCAGAAACGATCGGTATTCGTGACAAGTTTGAAATCGAAGTCTTCTCATTTGGTCACTTACCGTTAGCTTACTCTGCGCGTTGCTTTAGCGCACGTGCCGAAGACAGACCGAAAGATAAGTGCGAAACCTGCTGCGTTAATTACCCAGAAGGACTGGAAGTGAAAAGTCAGGAAGGGCAGCCAGTCTTTACCTTGAACGGCATCCAGACACAATCGGGATATTGTTACGACCTCAGTGCTGACATCGCATCGATGAATGGACTGGTAGACGTCGTAAGAATCAGCCCACAAAATGCCGACACACTGAACGTCCTTGCTGGATTCAAGCGAGGGGAGTCAGGATTTGCCCCTCGCAGCCACTTCTGCAACGGCTATTGGCACAATATCGAAGGTATGGCAGTTCAGGCATAATTAGAACGACATAAACAAGAAAAGCCGTATTTTACGGCTTTTTCCTTTATGAATGACTGTTACGACTTGGGCAATGATTGCTGGGCGAACTGCTCGGCAATCCTACTAAGCTCTAACATCGCATAGCGGTGCTCAACATAGTCATAGACGTTGCCTGACATGGCGAGCTTATATAACGCGACCGCGGAGCTAAGATCGCCAACAGCTTGATATCGCTTGGCTAAGTAGAAATAACCTTCGCACAAACGCTGTGCTAACTGTGCGTTGTTTTGGCTGGTAATCATAATGTCGTGGAAGAACTGCTCTTCGCTCACATCACCAATGTACAGACGTGCTATTTCCCACCCCCAGTCCTGCTTGTCCGATCCAGAAAAACGGGTCTCAAGCTGTTGTCTAGCCAGCTCTGCACCATCATTCTCAATGTCGACTAAATAGAGCCAAAGTGCACGATAAGCATCATTAATATTGTCATTATAATGTTTGAGTAAATCCCTCTCAGCGAGCATATACCGACCACCGTAATACAACGCAATGCCCCTGTTTCGCTCTGCGTATTGGTGGATTTCGTTGAGCTCTAGCGTTGAGTCAAACGCTTCATATGCCGCGTCATACATACCACTTTGCGTAAAATAGACCCCCAGGATGTTAAATACATCTGGCTGAGCGGGGTCGAATGAAAGTGAACGGTTAAAATCGAGCCTCGCGAGATCTCTCAATCCTAAGCTATCGTTAATAAGCCCACGCTCGTAATAAATTTGAGCCTTATCTGTATCGGTAAGATCATCACGAAGCAGGATCTGGTCAATACGCGCCAGTTGCACTTCTTGCTGTGTTGTTGGCTGAAGAGGCACAGCCATTGGAAGCAAATGCCATGGCTGAGTGACTTCCACTGTCTGTGAAGTAGTCTGGCAACCGGATAAAAGCAACAGGCTGCCGGCTACCGTCAACGGGAGCCATCTTTTTTTTAGCATTTGCAGTAATCTCCATATACAAAAAAGGGGGCAAAGCCCCCTTTTTATACCTCGTTTACACGCTCGGCGTAAACCGATTAAGCTTCTGCGTCTGGTTGAGCAGTGTTTTCTTCAGCAGCAGCTGGTGCTTCTACTGCTTCTTTCATGCTCAGACGGATACGGCCTTGACGGTCGATTTCCAAAACCTTAACTTGAACTTCTTGGCCTTGCTCAACGTAATCAGACACTTTCTCGATGCGCTGATCCGCAACTTGAGAAATGTGTACCAAACCTTCTTTGGTACCGATTACTGATACGAAACAACCGAAGTCAACGATGCGCGTTACTTTACCGGTGTAGATACGGCCAACTTCCACTTCAGCTGTCAGTGCTTCGATGCGAGCAATTGCTGCTTTCGCTTTCTCACCGTCAGTTGCTGCGATTTTCACAGTACCGTCATCTTCGATTTCGATAGTCGTGTCAGTTTCGTCAGTCAGTGCACGGATAACAGCACCGCCTTTACCGATCACATCTTTGATCTTCTCAGGGTTGATCTTGATAGTGTGGATACGTGGTGCGAATTCAGAGATATCGTCACGAGCAGCAGAGATCGCTTCATCCATCACGCTCAGGATGTGCAGACGTGCACCCTTCGCTTGGTTAAGAGCAATTTCCATGATCTCTTTAGTGATACCTTCGATTTTGATGTCCATCTGCAGCGCAGTAACACCATCATCAGTACCCGCTACTTTAAAGTCCATGTCACCCAGGTGGTCTTCATCACCCAGAATGTCAGACAGAACAACGAAGTCGCTTTCTTCTTTCACAAGACCCATTGCGATACCAGCAACAGATTTCTTGATTGGAACACCCGCGTCCATCAGCGCAAGAGAAGTACCACATACCGATGCCATTGAAGACGAACCGTTAGATTCAGTGATTTCAGAAACCACGCGAACGGTGTATGGGAATTCATCTTGAGAAGGCATAACAGCTGCAATACCACGCTTCGCCAGTTTACCGTGGCCGATTTCACGACGCTTAGGTGAACCAACAAAACCTGTTTCACCCACACAGTATGGAGGGAAGTTGTAGTGCAGTAGGAAGTTATCAGTACGCTCACCAGTGATTGAATCAATGATTTGCGCGTCACGCTGCGTACCTAGTGTTGCGGTAACCAGAGCCTGAGTTTCACCACGAGTAAACAAAGAAGAACCGTGGGTACGTGGAAGTACACCAGTACGTACGTCTAGCGCACGAACCATGTCTTTTTCACGGCCATCGATACGTGGGTTGCCAGCAATAATGCGGCCACGTACAACGTTCTTCTCAAGGCTGCCAAGCATGCCCTGAATTTCACGAACATTCAGATCTTCGTTTTCTTCGCTCATTTGAGCGATAACGCTTTGCTTGATTTCACCAACTTGTGCGTAACGCGCCATTTTCTCGGTGATTTGGTACGCTTCTACGAAACGAGTTTCTGCCAGTTCAGCAACGCGCGCTTTAAGCTCAGCGTTAACGACTGGTGCAGTCCAATCCCAAGATGGGGTTGCTACTTCAGCAGCGAATTCGTTGATCGCTTTGATCGCAACTTGTTGTTGGTCATGACCAAAAACAACCGCTTGTAGCATTTGCTCTTCAGACAAACGATCAGCTTCTGATTCAACCATCAGAACTGCGCCTTCAGTACCTGCGATAACCAGATCCAAACGGCTGTTTTCTAGTTCAGTGTTGCTTGGGTTCAATACCAACTGGTCGTTGATGAAACCAACACGTGCAGCACCGATTGGGCCGTTGAATGGCAAGCCAGAAATGGTCAGTGCTGCAGACGTTGCAAGCATTGCTACGATATCAGGGTTAACATCTGGGTTTACAGAAACCACAGTCGCGATAACCTGAACTTCGTTTTTGAAACCGTCTGGGAATAGCGGACGGATTGGACGGTCGATCAGACGTGATGTCAGCGTTTCGCCTTCTGACGGACGACCTTCACGTTTGAAGAAACCACCCGGAATTTTACCTGCCGCGTAAGTACGCTCTTGGTAGTTAACCGTCAACGGGAAGAAATCTTGGCCTTCTACCGCGTTTTTTTTACCAACAACACTTACAAATACAGAAGTGTCGTCCATGCTAGCCATTACAGCTGCAGTTGCTTGGCGAGCCATAACACCTGTTTCCAGTGTTACGGTGTGGTTACCATACTGGAATGTTTTTACGATTGGATTCACGTGAAATTCCTTGTTTTATTTGCACTTACTTAGTGCGAGTCACTTTATATTCAAAGGCTTCACTAATCGCGACTAATGACAAAACTCAATTTCTCCTCTCAAGAGGAAGACAACAACAGAGTGTTCTCAATAGTCGCGACCTGATGGTCGACTTCGTAGACTGCGAAGCCAATGAAAGCGCCAATATTATACACGCCAAGACAATTAACGGTAACTTACAGAAGTAAGTTTCGTGCGTTTATACGAGATAATTTTTTGTCTAGGACGGTTTACACTCAATCCACAGCAAGCCACTGAGGAAGTAAGTGTGATAAATGGCTAATGCTAGCCGAATGGCGAATTTTGATGAGAGCAAAAACGAGAAAAGGAGCCACGAATGGCTCCTTTTCGGAATGCGATGCTTAAAAGCCAAAGGCTTATTAGCGACGCAGACCCAGACGCTTGATCAGCTCTAGGTAACGGTCAGCGTTTTTACGCTTCAGGTAGTCCAGAAGCTTACGACGACGTGAAACCATGCGCAGCAGACCGCGACGGCTGTGGTGGTCACCTTTGTGCTCAGCGAAGTGGCCTTGCAGGTGGTTGATTGAAGCAGTCAGCAGTGCTACTTGTACTTCTGGAGAACCAGTGTCGTTCGCGCCTTGCGCGTAATCAGCAACGATTGCTGCTTTAGTTTCTGCATTCAGAGACATAGTCTTTTCCTAAATGTAAAAGGTTTCAAATTTGTGTCAGCCAATCTCTGATTCAGCCGACACCCGAAGCGGCGAATTCTACAGCGATCCCCTTAATAAGGCAACCGCTGTCGCATTCAACACGCGATATAATTACTGTTGGTGTGTACGTACCAAACGACGGGGCGCAACCATGCCATCAGCGTCAACTTCCCCTACGCCGATAAAGGTGCGATCTTCACCCACCGTCATGCGAACCTGACCTTCTGTCGGTGCATTTGGCACTTGAACAGCTTGGCCTTGAAGCGCGTAACTCGCGACTGCTGGCAGTAGATTTACTTCACGTAGATCCTGCACTGCAGTATCTAGCGGTAGCAATAATGGGTCAAGAAGCTCTCGCGGCTGAATATCTTGCTCACGCGCTTGCTCTAGTAGTGCTTCAAGTTGCTCCAAGCTCACCATTTTTTCGTATGGGTAGCCAGAAACACCGGTGCGACGCAGCATCGTCACGTGTGCACCACAGCCCAGCATTTCGCCAAGATCGTCAACAATAGTACGGATGTAAGTGCCTTTTGAGCAGTGTACTTCCATCTCCACTTCATGCCCTTCAAAGCGCAGAAGTGAAATTTCAAAGACCGTGATTTTACGTGCTTCGCGCGGAATTTCGATGCCAGCTCGTGCATATTCGTAAAGCGGTTTACCTTCGTGTTTCAATGCTGAAAACATCGAAGGTACTTGCATGGTGTCACCGCGGAATGACGCGATGTTACGCTCCAGATCACCAAGGTTCACTTTTACTTCACGCGTTTCCACCACTTCACCATCTGAATCAGAGGTATTAGTGCGTTCACCCAGCTTTGCTATAACACGGTAGCGTTTATCTGAGTCCAATAGGAACTGAGAAAACTTAGTCGCTTCGCCAAAACAGATTGGCAGCATACCCGTAGCCAGAGGATCCAGTGCACCAGTATGGCCCGCTTTCTCCGCAAAGTAGATGTTCTTAACTTTTTGCAGCGCAGCATTTGACGTTATACCCGTCGGCTTATCCAGTAGGATAATGCCGTCGACAGGGCGTCCGCGGCGACGAGGACGGCGACCCATTATTCTTTGTCTCCATCGTTGTCATCTTCAACATGACGTTCTTCATCAGACTTCACAGCCTGGCTTACCAAGTTAGAAATGCGCATACCTTCAGTCAGTGACTGGTCAAACACAAAAATCACTTCTGGCGTGATACGCAGACGAATTGCTTTACCAAGCAATGTACGGACATACCAAGCTTGTTCATTCAGCGCTTCTAAGCCTGCTTCAGCGGTTTGATCACCTGTTGTCAAAAAGGTCACGTGTACTTTTGCATAAGCAAGGTCACGTGAAACATCAACGCCGGATACCGTCACCATGCTAATGCGAGGGTCTTTGATCTCGCGCTGCAGTATCAGTGCGACTTCTTTTTGCACTTGCTGCGACACGCGCTGTGTGCGGCTAAATTCTTTTGCCATAACGCTATTCTCTTATACGAAATGGGGGGAAAGCGCAAAGCGCTTCCCCCCATGGTGTTTATAAACAACCTGTTACAGGCAGCTATTAGTCGATGGTACGTTTAACTTCAACGATTTCGAATACTTCGATTTGGTCGCCTACGCGAACATCGTTGTAGTTCTTAACGCCGATACCACACTCGTAACCTTTTGCCACTTCATTTACGTCATCTTTAAAGCGACGTAGTGACTCAAGCTCACCTTCATAGATAACAACGTTGTCACGCAATACGCGGATTGGGTTGTTACGCTTAATGGTACCTTCAGTAACGATACAGCCTGCAATAGCACCAATCTTAGGTGACTTGAAGACTTCACGTACTTCAGCAAGACCCATGATTTGCTGTTTGAACTCAGGCGCAAGCATACCGCTCATCGCTTGTTTCACTTCGTCAATCAGGGCGTAGATTACTGAGTAGTAACGCAGATCCAGGCTTTCAGCTTCAATAGTCTTACGTGCAGATGCATCAGCACGTACGTTGAAACCAACCAGAATCGCGTTAGATGCTGCTGCCAGAACCGCATCAGTTTCGGTGATTGCACCAACACCTGAACCTACGATCTTCACTTTTACTTCGTCAGTAGACAATTTAACCAGTGAATCAGCAATCGCTTCTACAGAACCTTGTACGTCAGCTTTAAGAACAACGTTCAGTTCAGACACTTCGCCTTCTGTCATGTTAGCAAACATGTTTTCCAGCTTAGCTTTCTGTTGACGTGCTAGTTTCACGTCACGGAACTTGCCTTGACGATACAGAGCAACTTCACGTGCTTTACGCTCATCACGTACAACAGTCGCTTCGTCACCTGCTTGTGGCACACCAGACAGACCCAAGATTTCTACTGGGATTGATGGACCTGCAGTTTCAACGTCTTTACCGTTTTCGTCACGCATTGCACGAACGCGGCCATATTCCAGACCACACAGAACGATATCACCTTTTTTCAGCGTACCTTCCTGAACAAGAACTGTTGCTACCGGACCACGACCTTTATCCAGACGTGATTCGATAACTACACCGCTTGCCATGCCATCGTGAATTGCATCAAGTTCAAGAACTTCTGATTGCAACAGAATCGCTTCAAGCAGACCATCAATGTTAGTACCTTGCTTCGCAGAAACGTGAACAAAGATGTTCTCGCCGCCCCACTCTTCAGGGATAACATCGTACTGCGCCAGTTCATTCTTAACTTGATCTGGGTTAGCTGATTCTTTATCGATCTTGTTCACAGCAACAATCAGTGGCACTTCTGCCGCTTTAGCGTGCTGGATAGCTTCGATAGTCTGTGGCATTACGCCATCATCTGCAGCAACAACCAGAACAACGATGTCTGTCGCTTTTGCACCACGTGCACGCATTGAAGTAAATGCGGCGTGTCCTGGCGTATCCAGGAAAGTGATCATACCGTTGTCAGTTTCAACATGGTACGCACCAATGTGCTGGGTAATACCGCCGGCCTCACCAGATGCAACGTGTGCTTTACGAATGTAATCCAGCGTCGATGTCTTACCATGGTCAACGTGACCCATGATGGTAACAACTGGCGCACGTGGTTCACGCTTAGTGTTGTCATCACGATCAGACATGATTGCTTCTTCAAGTTCGTTTTCACGACGAAGAACCACTTTGTGGCCCATTTCTTCCGCAACCAATGCTGCAGTTTCTTGGTCAATCACTTGGTTGATAGTTGCCATCGCACCCATTTTCATCATGGCTTTGATAACTTCGGTGGCTTTAACCGCCATCTTGTTAGCCAGTTCAGCAACAGTTACAGTTTCGCCGATCTCAACGTCACGGTTAACTTTCTGTGCTGGTCTTTGGAAACCATGCTGCATTGAAGTCGGTTTAGACATACGGCCTTTAAGCTTGCCGCCTTTACCGCCACGACCACGTCCAGAAGACTGATCGTCTTTCTCTTGTGCCGATTTTTTCTTCTTACGACGACGCGGAGCGGCTTCTTGACGACGATCTGCTTCGTCTTCCGCTTCACGTGCGTGTTGTGAGGTAGTGGTGTGGTGATCTGCCTTTTCCATTACCTCAACCGCTGCGTCTTGTTGACTCCAGCGCTCTTCGTTTAATTCTGCCATCTTGCGTGCCTCTTCTAGCTGGCGCTGACTTTCTTCTTCAGCTTTACGCTTGGCTTCCTCTTCCTGGCGACGCTTGAGTTCATCAGCTTCTTTCTTCGCTTGCGCTTCAGCAGCTTCACGAGCAGATTTATCTTCTGCTGTTTCGTGTGAATGCTGCGCTTTTTCAGCGGCAATACGGGCTTTTTCTTCAGCGTCACGCAGGGCTTTTTCATCTGCCTCGCGTTTCGCTTTCTCTTGAGCTTCACGCTTTGCTGCTTCTTCAGCTTCACGACGGGCTATTTCCTCAGCCTCACGTTGTACTGCTTCTTCAGCTTCGCGTTGTGCAACTTCTTGAGCTACACGTTGTTCTTCTAGTTCGCTGCGCTTCACGTAGGTGCGTTTTTTACGCACTTCTACTTGAACATCCTTACTCTTTCCGCCAGCACCTGAAACACTCAAAGTGCTGCGTTTTTTGCGCTGTAACGTCAGTCGAGTTGGAGCGCTACCATCGTCGCCATGCTCACGTTTTAAGTGAGTTAGCAAGGTTTGTTTCTCATCTTGGCTTACGTTATCGTCTGCCGATTTCTGAATGCCTGCGTCTTGTAATTGCTTCAGCAAACGTTCTACCGGCGTATCAATCTCGCTCGCCAGTGCCTTAACTGTAACCTCTGACATTCTGCTCCTCCTTTGCTGCGCTTAAGCTTCGTCGCTGAACCAGCAAATATTGCGTGCGGCCATGATAAGCTCGCCCGCTTTAACTTCATCCATTCCCTCGATATCTAAAAGATCGTCTGTACCTTGGTCAGCCAGATCTTCTAGAGTACAAATGCCTTTCGCTGCTAGGCGGAACGCAAAATCACGCTCCAAGCCTTCCAGACCTAAAAGGTCTTCAGCTGGCTCAGCACCATCAAGGATTTCTTCTTTTGCCAACGCGATGGTGGTCAGTGCTTCTTTCGCACGGTTACGCAATTCTTCAACGGTATCTTCATCAAGACCGTTAATATCCAGAAGCTCAGCTGCTGGAACATAAGCAACTTCCTCTAAAGAGGTGAAGCCTTCTTCTACAAGAACTGCTGCGAAATCTTCATCAATATCCAAGTGTTTACTGAACAGTTCAATGGACTGGCCAGCTTCTTCCTGGTGTTTCTTCTGAAGGTCTTGAACAGTCATGACGTTCAGTTCCCAACCCGTTAGTTGAGAAGCCAGACGTACGTTCTGACCGTTGCGGCCGATTGCTTGAGCCAAGTTATCTGCCTCAACTGCAATGTCCATAGTATGTGAATCTTCATCGACAATGATCGATGCTACGTCTGCAGGAGCCATTGCGTTGATAACGAATTGCGCTGGATTACTATCCCACAAAACGATATCAATACGCTCGCCGCCCAGTTCACCTGAAACAGCTTGAACACGAGCCCCACGCATACCAACACACGCACCCACAGGGTCGATACGTTTGTCGTTCGTTTTAACCGCGATTTTCGCACGAGAACCTGGATCACGTGCAGCGCCCATCACTTCGATCATCTCTTCGCCAATTTCTGGCACTTCAATGCGGAACAATTCGATCAGCATTTCAGATTTAGAGCGAGTCATGAACAATTGGAATCCACGCGCTTCTGGACGTACAGCATACAGCAAACCACGCACGCGGTCGCCTGGACGGAAGTTTTCACGTGGCAATTGGTCGTCACGCTGAATTGCCGCTTCTGCGTTGTTACCCAGATCAACGATAATCACATCGCGGTTTACTTTTTTAACAATACCGGTGATCAACTCACCTTCATTGTCCATAAATTGTTCAACCACTTGAGCGCGTTCAGCTTCACGTACTTTCTGTACGATTACCTGTTTTGCTGTTTGTGTAGTAATGCGGTCAAACGTCACTGATTCAATGTCGTCTTCAACAAAACCGCCTAGCTCTAGTGATTCGTCATCATACTGAGCAGCTTCCAACGTGATTTCACGAGTAGGTAGAACGACTTCTTCAACGACCAACCAACGACGGAAAGTGTCAAACTCGCCGGTTTTACGGTCAATCGCAACGCGGACGTCGATGTCTGCTTCATATTTTTTCTTTGTTGCCGTAGCCAGCGCCGTTTCTAATGCTTCAAAAATGCGCTCGCGAGGAACTGCTTTTTCGTTGGATACCGCTTCTACGACAGCCAAGATTTCTTTGTTCATGAACTAATGCCTCATTTAACCTTAAAATGAAGGGACCAGGTTGGCCTTGGCGATATTGCTCAGGGCGAACGCTTCTTCGTTGTCATCGACGCTGATGGTCACGGTCTCGCCTTCAATAGAAAGGATCTTTCCTTTCCACTTACGACGGTTTTCCATAGCCATTTTCAGTACAATAGTGACTTCATGGCCAATAAAACGCTGATAATGTTCAGCTTTAAACAGTGGACGCTCCAAGCCTGGAGAAGAAACTTCCAGACTGTAAGCAACAGTAATAGGATCTTCTACGTCCATCACTGCACTAACTTGACGGCTAACTTCAGCACAATCTTCTACTGTAATACCGTTTTCGTGATCAATGAAGACACGAAGGGTTGAGTGCTGGCCAGCGCGTACGAACTCAAGCCCAACAAGCTCATAGTCCAAAGCCTCTACAGGTGCTTCCAGCAAGGCGTGAAGCTGTTTTTCTAATCCTGTCATACAAACCCCAGAAATAAAAAAAGGGCCTAAAGCCCAGTATTCATCCGAATGGTCATCTTCAGATAACAAAAAACCCCGAATATCGGGGTTTTATGCAACTGGACCCTGATGCTATGGTTTCCCACAGCCAGCGACTGTCGTGGTCTCTATATGACAATCGCTGATAAAGTGGTTGCGGGGGCCGGATTTGAACCGACGACCTTCGGGTTATGAGCCCGACGAGCTACCAAGCTGCTCCACCCCGCGTCCGAACGGCGCACATTATATCGCCGTATCGCTCACTTTTACAAGTGAAACGCACCTCAAAGAGGATTTTTATTTGGTGCTGAGAGCGGGACTTGAACCCGCACGCCTCTAAAGGCACTGCCCCCTCAAGACAGCGTGTCTACCAATTCCACCACCTCAGCGAAATTTTTATTGTGGGATGTCGCTATTATTCGTAGCTGGCACTTCCACAGACTGAGTCTGTTCCACTGGAACACTCAAGTCATCATACTCACCCACCACTTGGGTCTGCTTAGCAGTCATGTTACCCAAGACAAGGCTGAGAATGAAAAATATTGTTGCGAAAATCGCAGTCATTCGGGTCAAGAAGTTTCCAGAGCCGCCAGAGCCAAACACTGTGTTTGATGCCCCAGCCCCAAATGAGGCTCCCATATCTGCGCCTTTACCTTGTTGAACCAGTACCAGGCCTATTACACCAAGAGCGGCCAACAGATAAATCACAAGTAGAATTTCGTACATGGGTTCCACCTATGTTCCAAATTGTTGAGCCAGCTGACCAAGTCGTTCACTAGCGCAACTCCCTTCAAATTGGGAGCGGGAGAATACTATCTAATGCCAGCATGTGAGACAAGAGAAAAATGCAAAAAAACATGAGATTTCATTCCGTTTGCACATCTTGTAACCAAACCAACACTCCCGCCCCGTGTCTATTCCTTAAACAAACGCGCTTTTAGCAGTTTGCTTTTACAGCATCTGCTATTTCTAGTGCGTATGCTTGAACGTCTTCGGCGTTTTCGCCTTCCACCATAACGCGGATCAATGGCTCTGTTCCCGATTTGCGTAAAAGAACGCGGCCAGTATCACCCAGCTTAGCTTCCACCGCTGCCTTTGCTGACAACACCGCATCAGATTGCAATGGATCACTCTCGCCACTGTAACGCACGTTTTCGAGAACTTGTGGAAACATGCTCATGCCATCACACAATTCTTTCAAACTCATACCCGTACCGACCACACTTGCCAGTACTTGTAGCCCTGCAACAATAGCATCACCGGTAGTGACTTTATCCAGTAAAATAACGTGACCCGAATTCTCGGCACCAATACTCCAACCATTTTGCAGCAGTTTTTCCATCACATAACGGTCGCCGACTTTCGCCCGGGTGAAGGGGATACCTAAATTTTTGAGGGCAACTTCCATGCCCATGTTTGTCATTAGCGTACCCACAACGCCGCCTTTCAGTTCGCCGCGGCGAAGTGATTCACGCGCTATGATATAGGCAATTTGGTCGCCATCGACTTTGTTGCCCTCATGGTCAACCATGATGATACGGTCACCATCACCATCAAACGCAATGCCAAGTGCAGCACCTTCTTCGGTCACGCGTTTTTGCAACGCGCGCACATCGGTCGCACCCACTTCGTCGTTAATGTTGGTTCCATTTGGCTCAACGCCCATAGCAATAACGTCTGCACCGAGCTCTGAGAATACAGACGGTGCAATGTGGTAAGTTGCGCCATGCGCACAGTCGATCACGAGTTTGAGGCCTTTCAAGCTCATTTCTGACGGAAATGTTCCCTTGCAGAACTCAATGTAACGACCAGCAGCATCAACGATACGCTTTGCCTTACCCAACTCGGCAGACTCGACACACGTTAACGGCTTTTCAAGCTCAGCTTCTATCGCTAGCTCGATATCGTCTGGCAATTTTGTGCCTTCTGACGAGAAAAACTTAATACCGTTGTCATAAAACGGGTTATGCGATGCCGAAATAACTATCCCCGCTTCTGCACGGAAAGTTTGCGTTAAATACGCGATAGCGGGCGTAGGCATCGGCCCTGTAAATGCTGCTTGCAGGCCTGCTGCAGACAAACCCGCTTCCAGTGCGGATTCAAGCATATACCCTGAAATTCGGGTATCCTTACCAATCAACACTTTTTTTGTGCCTTGCTGGCTCAATACTCGTCCAGCCGCCCAGCCGAGCTTAAGAATAAAATCGGGCGTGATAGGAAATTGACCCACTTTACCGCGAACACCGTCTGTGCCGAAGTATTTGCGTTCTGTCATTATGATTCTCCAAGTAAAGCTGCTGCTTCTTTCATCGTGTGAACAACACGAACAACATCAGAAGTCTCATTCACATCGTGAACACGAATGATCTGAGCTCCTTTCATCGCAGCAATGGTGGCGCAAGCTAAACTGCCCCCAAGAATATCTGAAGGGGCTTTATCCAAAAGTTTAAATATCATCGACTTTCTCGACATACCCGCTAACACAGGGAGTCCATGACGATGAAAATGCTCCAAGTTCGCAAGGAGCTGGTAGTTATGTGTCTGAGTTTTACCAAAGCCAAAACCTGGGTCTAAAATAAGTTGGCTTTTTTTTATACCCGCCTCTTCACAAGCGGAAATTCTGTCTTCAAAGAAAGTGTCGATATCTGCAAACAAATCATCGTAAGTAGGATTGGTTTGCATCGTCCGGGGCAGGCCTTGCATGTGCATAAGGCAAACAGGCACCTCGACTTCAACAGCAGCGCTTAATGCTCCGTCTTCTTGCAGCGCCCTTACGTCATTAATGACGTCCGCCCCAGCTCGCACGGCCTCACGCATCACTGTGGCTTTACTTGTATCAACGGAGATCCAACAGTCAAAGCGAGAACGAATGGCTTCAATGGAGGGAATCACACGCGCTAGCTCATCCTGCTCTGAAACATTCGCGGCACCGGGCCTTGTTGACTCACCGCCAATATCCAGAATTGTCGCACCTGCATTTAGCATAGCTTCCGCGTGGTGAAGTGCCGCATCCAAGTGATTGAATTTTCCACCATCAGAGAAAGAATCAGGTGTAACGTTAAGGATCCCCATTACCTGAGGCGTAGATAAGTCGAGTACTTTCGTTTTGGCAGTCAGTTTCATGAGAGGACTTTGTTTGAAAAGAAAATTTACTGCAGATAAAAGAAAAACCCCGAGTTCCCTCGGGGTTTTTCACTATCAGAACGCAATTAAGCTTCCGATTTACCGTCTGGGTCAACAGGCTTATTTCCTGTATCCAGTTCATCGGTAGAAGGCGGAACGTCTGAGTTTTGCGTTTCTGCATCCGGTTTTTTCGGCGTATTGTCCGAGTTATCACCGTCGGTCGTCCAGCCTGCTGGCTCACGAACAGGGCGACGTAACATCAGGTCGTCAATTTGAGCCGCATCGATGGTTTCATATTTCATCAGCGCGTCTTTCATCGCATGCATGATGTCCATATTCTCTTCGATGATCTTGCGTGCACGTAAATAGTTGCGCTCAATTAACAGACGAATTTCGCCATCAATCAAACGAGCGGTTTCATCTGACATGTGCTTGCTTTGTGTAACAGAGCGACCTAAGAAAACTTCGCCTTCATCTTCTGCATACAGAAGTGGGCCCAGTTTTTCAGAAAAGCCCCACTGCGTGACCATTTTGCGTGCAATGTCCGTTGCGCGTTCAATATCATTAGACGCACCCGTAGACACTTTATCGACACCGTAAATAATCTCTTCTGCCAAACGGCCGCCATAGAGGCTAGAAATCATTGATTCAAGGTGCTGACGAGACATACTTACACGATCTTGCTCTGGCAAGTACATCGTCACACCCAACGCTCGACCGCGTGGGATGATAGATACTTTATAAACAGGGTCATGTTCTGGCACCAAGCGACCAACAACTGCGTGACCCGCTTCGTGGTACGCTGTTGACTCTTTGATCTCTTCTGACATCACCATTGATTTGCGCTCTGCACCCATCATGATTTTGTCTTTCGCCAGTTCAAACTCAACCATAGAGACAACGCGCTTATTACCACGTGCCGCAAACAAGGCTGCTTCATTCACAAGGTTCGCTAGATCTGCACCAGAGAAGCCCGGTGTACCACGAGCAATCAGTGATGCCTCAACGTCACTGCCCAACGGTACTTTACGCATGTGAACTTTAAGGATTTGCTCACGACCACGAACGTCTGGCAGACCAACAACAACTTGGCGGTCAAAACGACCAGGGCGAAGCAGTGCAGGGTCAAGTACGTCTGGACGGTTAGTTGCTGCGATAACGATAATACCTTCGTTACCTTCAAAACCATCCATTTCAACCAGCATTTGGTTCAATGTTTGTTCACGCTCATCGTGACCACCACCAAGACCTGCGCCACGCTGACGACCTACGGCGTCAATCTCATCGATGAAGATGATACAAGGTGACGCTTTCTTCGCTTGTTCGAACATGTCACGAACGCGTGATGCGCCCACACCCACGAACATTTCAACGAAGTCAGAACCTGAAATGGTAAAGAATGGGACTTTCGCCTCACCAGCAATGGCTTTTGCCAGCAGCGTTTTACCCGTACCCGGAGGACCAACCATCAGTACGCCTGTCGGGATCTTACCGCCCAGTTTCTGGAAACGGCTAGGATCACGCAGATAGTCCACCAACTCTTTGACGTCTTCTTTCGCTTCGTCACAGCCTGCAACGTCTGCGAATGTCGTTTTGATTTGCTCTTCACTCATCATTCGAGCTTTAGATTTACCAAACGACATGGCGCCTTTGCCACCACCGCCTTGCATCTGACGCATGAAGAATATCCACACACCGATAAGCAGTAGCATTGGGAACCAAGAAATGAAGATCGAAGCAAGAATGCTTGGTTCTTCTGGTGGTGTACCACGAACCTGAACTTTGTGGTTGATCAAATCATCCAGCAGTTTAGGGTCCTGCAGTACAGGCATGTAGGTGACATAGCTCGTGCCATCACGACGCGTCACCTTCAGTTCGCGATTATCGAACTGTACATCCTGTAGTTTGTCTTGTCCTATCTCTTGGACGAACGAAGTGTAGTCATTTGGACGGCCTGCGCTGTCGCCTGGTCCAAAGCTTTGGAACACAGACATCAACACAACAGCGATAACCAGCCATAGAATCAGGTTTTTTGCCATGTCACTCAAGGTGTTAGCCCCGCGGAAACTAGTTTGATATAGGTAGATTACTACAGTTTATAACCTGTAGCCACAATGTAGACTTCTCGTGAACGTGCACGGGAAGAATCAGGTTTACGAATTTTAACAGCTTTGAACATGCTACGCACTTCAGCCAAGTACTGATCAAAACCTTCGCCTTGAAATACTTTGACAATAAATGCGCCGTTTGGTGCCAACACTTCTCGACACATTTCCAGTGCAAGCTCAACAAGATACATTGCACGTGGTTGATCTGACGCCAGGTTGCCACTCATGTTTGGTGCCATATCAGACATTACAACATCCACCATGTCAGGTTGAATGCGATCTAACAAAGCATTAAGCACGGCTTCCTCACGAAAGTCGCCTTGCAAGAAACTTACGCCTGGTAAAGAGTCCATTGGCAGAATATCACAGGCAATTACTTGTCCTGACTCACCCACTTGCTCTGCCGCATATTGCGACCAACCGCCTGGGGCTGCACCGAGATCGACGATTGTCATGCCCGATTTCAGCAACTTATCTTTACCTTGAATTTCTTCAAGCTTAAAAATCGCTCTAGAGCGATAACCTTTTTTCTGGGCTTCCTGAACATATTTATCATCAAAATGTTCTTTCAACCAGCGCCCGGAACTCGCTGAGTGTTTATTTTTACTCATCTTTTACTCATCCCATACTACTGTCACAGTCAACCTGCGAACGAATCAGGGGGGGATATTTGTTCAATTTGGATAGATATGGCGGTAGAATGTCACGTTTTCAACCCCGATAAAACAACAAATCGAGTCAACATGAATCTAAGCACAAAACAAAAACAGTATCTGAAAGGTCTGGCACACAATCTGAAACCAGTAGTTTTGATGGGTGCAAACGGTCTGACAGAAGCTGTGCTTGCTGAGATTGAAATCGCTCTCGATCATCACGAACTGATCAAGGTTAAAGTTGCATCTGAAGATCGCGACACTAAAAACCTGATTGTAGATGCAATTGTTCGTGAATCTAAGGCAGAGAAAGTTCAGGTTATCGGTAAGACCCTGGTACTTTACCGTCAAAGCCAAGAGCGCAAAATCGAGCTACCACGCAAATAAAAGAAGGCCGCTAAGCGGCCTTTTTCATATCAGCAATCGAAACAATCGCTAACATTTTTTTTCGACTTAAGCGTACTTCACGCTGTCGATTTCGAACTCTTTCACGCCGCCCGGTACAGTGATTGATACTTCATCACCTTCTTCTTTACCGATCAGGCCTCGTGCTATGGGTGAATTGATAGAAATCAGGTTCTGTTTGATATCGGCTTCATCATCACCCACGATTTGATACGTCACTTCGTCATCAGTATTGCAGTCAATCAACGTCACCGTTGAACCAAAAATAACTTTACCGTTTTTTGGCATTTTTGAAATATCAATAATCTGAGCAACAGATAACTTATACTCGATGTCACGAATCTGTGCTTCACAGATACCCTGCTCTTCACGAGCGGCGTGATATTCTGCGTTCTCTTTCAAGTCACCCAGTTCACGTGCCTCTGCAATTGCTTGAGTAATAATCGGGCGACGCTTCATCAGGCGCTCAAGCTCTTGGCGCAGCTGCTGTTCGCCGCGCAAAGTCATTGGTACTTTATCCATAAATGACATTACCTCTATAGCCAAAACCAACGGGATTTAGCAAAAACAAAGCCACGCCCAAACAATGAAGTGAGCGCGGCAAACGAATCTTTATCATTTCAGTGTAAACAAGTTAAACGAAGAGGTCATCAAAGATTTTATCGACACTAAACATGTCGCTGCTGAATGCACAAAATCTCAACAGGTTAAGCATGTTTTTGATTGCAAATCCCGGATCAGAATCACGAAAACACAAACAAATACAGAGATTTACATCGCAATAAAACATAAAAAAACATAAATGAGAGGCAGTTCACGAAACCCTCACAGCCAGTTGTAACCATATGTTTTTAAGGTGTTTATTTTGAATCTTCAGCATTTAAGCTTCGATATGCATCAGTTTTTTGAATGTTTTACTAACAGTCCTTTTTAGTGAGCGGTTACAAACAGTTCATCGGGATGTTGGGAGATAACATCCCGAAAAAAAACAATTTTTAAAAGGACAACGTAATGAACAAAAAGTTTATCGCTATTGCTGTTGCCGCTCTGGCTTCTACCTCTGTTTCTGCTGCTGAAATTTTCAACGACGGCACTTCTTCAATGGAACTGGGCGGTCGCGCTGAAGCTCGTGCATCAATCGTTGATGGCGACATGTCTGACAAAAGCCGTGTACGTCTGAACGTACGTGGTACCACCGAAATCGCAGAAGGCGTTTACGGTTTTGGTTTCTTTGAGCGTGAATTCACTTCTGCAAATGACACGAAAAACATCGAAGTTAAGGATTCTGCGGGCAACATCATTGGTACATCGACTGTTGACGTTGAAAGTAACGACAACCGTTACATCAACGCAGGTATCAGCACTCAATACGGAGCGATTGCTTATGGTCTGACTGACGGCTCTCTGGGCATCATCACTGACTTCACTGATATCATGTCTTACGCTGGCGCAGTAGCTAGTGGCAAAATCAAAGCTGCTGACCGCACTACCAACAACATCCTGTACGTGGGTGAGTTCGGTGGCCTGACTGTTAAAGCTAACTACGTTGGTACTAACGACGAAATCGACAGCGGTTACTCTGCAGCAGCGACTTACGCGCTAGAGAACGGCCTGTCAATGGGTCTGGGCTACGCAGCTCAAGACAACCTGAACAACACTGATTCAGACCAAGTGGAAGCAGCTGTTTCTTACGCATTCGGCGACTTCTACGTTGCTGCACTTTACAACACGGGTGAAGTAGCTAAAGCAGACGTTGATGGTTACGAGTTCGCTGCTGCGTACACCATGGGTCAAACCAAGTTCACGACTACTTACGGCAACAAAGAAGTAGCGGACAAAGAAGCGGCAGATGCGCTGTCTATCGACGCGACTCACTTCTTCAACGACAACTTCCGTGCATACGCATCTTACACTTTCGACATGATGAAGAATGCTGAAGACGAAATCGCGATGGGTCTGCGTTACGACTTCTAATCTGACTTAAGTCGTTAACTTAAATCAGATGATAAACGCCTACCTTACGGTAGGCGTTTTTTGTACCATACTGGTTCTACGCTTTCTGTTGGAGCCATCATGGTGCGTTATTGCCTGCTTTTTCTTCTGACTTTTTTCTCGATACATGTACGCGCCGTTCCTGTTGACACTCTAAAATCCATGCTCCCTGCAGGCAGTCAACTTGCTTTGCTGGCGATTAATACAAAATCCCAAGATCAAATCGCAAATATAGACAGCGAAACGCTACTCCCTCCTGCTAGCACACAAAAAGTTGTTACCGCTCTCGCTGCGTCTTTGTATTTACCTAAAGACTTTCGTTTTGAAACAGTGGTTGAGCGTACAGGCAAAGACATTGTGTTTCGCTTTGGCGGGGACCCAACACTCACACGTAAGAATTTACAACTGTTAGTTAGCGCGCTGAAAGCCCGAGGTATTCGACAAATCAACGGCGACGTGTGGCTCGATGGTTCAATTTTTACTGGCTACCAGCGCGCCATTGGTTGGCCTTGGGACATTCTCGGTGTGTGCTACAGTGCGCCATCCTCTTCTATTTCGGTTGAACGCAACTGCGTACAAGGCTCAATTTACAGTGAACAGGGCAAGCGCATGACTCGGGTATTCGTGCCGACCCACCAGCCTGTAAAAGTAACGACGGATGCACTTGCTGTAACTGACGAAAAACAAAAAAGTCTGCATTGTGATTTAGAACTTCATTACGACAATAACAATCACTACCAACTCAGCGGTTGTTTACCCTATCGAAAAAATCCACTGCCGTTGAAGTTTGCGGTCCAAAACCCTGAGTACTATGTTTCGGATGTACTGAAAAGTGAGCTAAAGCGTGCGGCCATCACCGTCAAAGGGAAAATCAAAATTGGCTCACCAGAAGGTAAACGCAGTTTTATCGCGAAACACACCTCAGCACCACGAGATGAGCTATTGAGCGTCATGCTTAAACGTTCTGACAACCTTATCGCGGATAATCTTTTAAAAACAATGGGGCATCGCTATTACCAACAGCCAGGCTCTTTCACAAACGGCGCAGCAGCGATAAAGGCAATACTGAAAGAAAAAGCGGGGATCAACCTGCACACTGCAGTGCTCGTTGATGGGTCAGGACTCTCACGAAATAACCGCATGACAGCACAGCAGCTCATGGATGTTCTTTCCTACGTTTATCAACACCCACAATCTGGGATCGTCGGTATGCTGCCCGTATCCGGTGTCGATGGCACGCTGAAGTACCGAAACAGTGTACGATACGCCCCACTAAAAACGCGTCTAACCGCAAAAACAGGCTCTTTATACGGTAGCTACAACCTCGCGGGCATTCTTAAAAACCAACGTGATCAGGATGTATTGGTCGTTCAGCTTGTTACGAACTACCACATTCCCGAAACGGAGGAGCGGGCTGACAATATTGCCAGCCCGATCACCCAGTTTGAAAGAGAGCTTTATCAAGCGCTTTTCACATCAAGCCTAACCACGCATTGATGGTCACAAAGTAAATTGCCATCCCGCTGATATCGACAATCGAAGCCAACACAGGGCTAACAAGTACGGCGGGATCCAATCTCATTTTTCGTGCAATCAAAGGCAGCAAGGCACCTAAGGTGGTCGACAGTGTTACCTGAATAACCAAGGCCAGCCCAATCGCTAACGCAACGTCATCGAGATCAATACCACTCGGTAGCACCGACGCATCACTGAACAGCAGCACACGCAACATCACGACGATAGCCAGAGCTATCGCAATAACAACGGCAATACGTATCTCCTTCCACATGACAGTAAGCCATTGGTGAGGACGTATCTCATTCATTGCCAGCGCCCTGACCACCAAGGTAGCGGCTTGAGACCCCGTGTTGCCCCCTGCAGCTGCCACAACGGGTAAATAAATCGCGAGCAATACCAATTGAGCAATCGTATCTTCGTAATGGGAAATGATCATTCCCGACACAATTCCTAGCAAAGCTAACCCCACAATCCAACCGATTCGCTGACGCACATGGGCAATGACTGAATTGGCTAAATAATTCCCATCAGGCTCAGCCTCTGAACTAATGAGTCCCAGTCCTGTCGCCAAGTGACGGCTACGTACCGTATCCCCTTCTTCCGCAAGCGAATCAAGGAGATTTCTCACCAACGCCAATGGGCATGAATTCAATACTGCGATAGCTTCATTGATTGGCATGACCGTGAGTAAACGTACTCTGTCTTTTTCATCGTGAAATAAAAACGCACTTTTTGCGGCTTGAATTTCTTTTGTTGCGAATTTTTGAGTCTGGTTTCCCAGCACAATGGTATTCATTACCGTCATAGCGAACCTCCCGATTGGCTAGTGCCAGAAAAACTGGCAGGTAACGACCGTGCAATACAGACGAATAGGCTCAGAGATAAAACGTCATAAACACTCTCAGCAACGAGTGCTTACAGAAAAATGTTCGATACTTGTCCATCCGACATCTGGTGAGATGTTTGTATGTACTGCAACTCTGAATTGTGGGAAGCGCGGGAAATGCATAAGAAAGGCGTTCCAACCTGGCGGTCGGAGCGTGGAGGAAAACACGAACACGACCGTCAGGAATACAGGCTTCCCTTACAACTCGGAGGATGGTCGATTGTGTTCATAATAAACTCCAGATATGCCGCAATGTTGCGACGGCGGTAAGTCTACGCTTCTTATTTTGAATAACAAGGCATTCAGAATGTTATCGCATGAAGCTTTTATGACAAGAGTCGCGGGAGGCATCGAATAAAAAAGCCCGCCAATCCGGCGGGCAAGGAGGTTATCTATACGGTCGGCTTCCTGCCGACTCATTAGTTTTCCTCTTCCTAGTTGAAGCCGCAGCTTCGTAGGCTGGATTTACTCACTTGCCGCCTGCTGCGACTCCAACTAGTCTGAGAAGTATTTTTAATTTTACTTACTGTATTTCTCTGCAACACGAGCATGCAGCTCTTGTACTGAAGTTACTTTCGATAAATCTACAGCAGCGTGCGCCATACAGGTAGCGAAGGCAGCATTCAACGTCGTGGTGTAGTTCACTTTTTCAGCTAAAGCGCCACGGCGTAACACCTTTGAGTCCTCAATTGCTTGACGACCTTCAGTGGTGTTGATGATGTAGCTGTACTCACCATTCTTAATACGGTCAAGAATGTGTGGACGACCTTCATGTACTTTGTTCACTAGACGAGGGTTAATACCCGCTTCGCCCAGAACGACTGCCGTACCGTGTGTTGCATCCAGCTCAAAGCCTAACTTGATTAGCTTCGCTGCAAGGTCAACAACGCGTTGTTTGTCGTTGTTGCGAACAGACAGCAATGCGCGGCCTTTTTCGCTGTATTGCTTGCCACAACCCAAGTCCGCTTTCGCAAACGCTTCGGCGAAGGTATCACCCACCCCCATAACCTCACCGGTAGAGCGCATTTCTGGGCCCAACAGAGGGTCAACACCTGGGAACTTGTTGAAAGGCAATACCACTTCTTTCACAGAGTAATACGGTGGGATGATTTCCTGCGTGAAACCTTGTGATTCCAGCGATTGGCCAGCCATAACCCGCGCTGCAATTTTCGCCAGCGGAGCACCTGTAGCTTTTGATACGAACGGTACCGTACGCGCGGCACGCGGATTCACCTCAATCAGGTACACTTCGCCGTCTTTCACAGCAAACTGCGTGTTCATCAAACCGCGAACGCCTAGCTCAAACGCAAGCTTTTCAACTTGGCGACGCATTTCGTCTTGGATATCTTGGCTTAGCGTGTACGCTGGCAGAGAACATGCTGAGTCACCCGAGTGTACACCCGCTTGCTCAATGTGCTCCATGATGCCGCCAATCACAACACGCTCGCCATCGCAGATCGCATCCACGTCCACTTCGGTTGCATCATCAAGAAAACGGTCAAGAAGAACTGGGGATTCGTTCGAAACGCTTACTGCTTCGTTGAAGTAACGACGCAAATCACTTTCGTCATAAACGATTTCCATTGCGCGACCACCCAGAACGTAAGATGGGCGAACAACCAGAGGGAAGCCAATTTCCTTTGACTTATCAATGGCTTGCTCCATAGTCGTTACAGTGGCATTTTCCGGTGTTTTTAAACCAAGGCGGTCTACCGCCGCTTGGAAACGCTCACGGTCTTCCGCACGGTCAATCGCATCAGGGCTAGTACCAATGATAGGCACACCTGCGGCTTCCAATGCACGAGCCAGTTTCAACGGTGTTTGACCACCGTATTGAACGATAACGCCTTTCGGCTTTTCAACACGCGCAATCGCTAACACGTCTTCGAGTGTCACGGGTTCAAAGTACAGACGATCCGACGTGTCGTAATCGGTTGAAACCGTCTCAGGGTTACAGTTAACCATGATGGTTTCGTAACCATCGTCGCGCAGCGCGAGCGATGCATGAACACAGCAGTAATCGAACTCAATACCTTGGCCGATACGGTTAGGACCGCCACCCAGCACCATGATCTTGTCTTTGTCTGATGGATTCGCTTCACACTCATCATCGTACGAGCTGTACATGTAAGCGGTGTCAGAAGAAAACTCGGCAGCACAGGTATCGACACGCTTGTAAACCGGGTGAATGTCAAACTGGTCACGAAGCTTACGGATTTCGCTTTCGCTGACACCCAGTAATTTGCTCAAACGTGCATCAGCAAAACCTTTGCGCTTTAACTTACGAAGTACGTTTTCATTTAGACCCGCGAAGCCATTTTCTTTCACTTCCGCTTCGATTTTGACAATGTCTTCAATCTGTACCAAGAACCAGCGATCAACGTTGGTCAATTTGAACACGCCATCTACCGACATACCCGCACGGAATGCATCCGCGATATACCAAATACGCTCTGCGCCCGCATCTTTCAGCTCATGACGAATTTTGGTCATAGCATCTGGTTCATCCAGATCGACCATCTCGTCAAAGCCCGTCGCACCCACTTCAAGGCCACGTAGTGCTTTATGCAATGATTCTTGTTGGTTGCGGCCAATCGCCATCACCTCACCAACAGATTTCATCTGCGTCGTCAGGCGGTCGTTTGCTCCCACAAATTTTTCGAAGTTAAAACGTGGGATTTTGGTCACTACGTAGTCGATGGTTGGTTCGAATGACGCTGGGGTTGCACCACCAGTAATATCATTCATCAGCTCATCAAGAGTAAAGCCAACAGCCAGTTTCGCTGCTACTTTTGCAATTGGGAAACCCGTTGCTTTTGATGCCAGTGCAGAAGAACGTGATACACGCGGGTTCATCTCGATGATAACCATACGGCCATCTTTCGGGTTGATACCAAACTGAACGTTTGAACCGCCCGTTTCAACACCGATTTCACGCAGAACAGCCAAGGATGCATTACGCATCAACTGATATTCTTTGTCCGTCAGCGTTTGCGCTGGCGCTACAGTGATCGAGTCACCCGTATGAATGCCCATCGCATCGAAGTTTTCAATTGAACATACAATGATACAGTTGTCCGCTTTGTCGCGAACCACTTCCATCTCGTATTCTTTCCAACCAATCAATGATTCATCAATTAACAGCTCGTTGGTCGGAGACAGGTCCAAACCACGGCGACAAATTTCTTCAAATTCTTCAACGTTGTAAGCAATACCACCGCCCGTACCACCCATGGTGAACGACGGACGAATGATACAAGGGAAACCAACCATATCGAGGACTTTGTAAGCATCTTCCATGGTGCGAGCAGTGTCAGCGCGAGGACACTCCAAGCCAATCGATTTCATTGCTTTATCGAAACGTGAACGGTCTTCCGCTTTATCAATCGCGTCGGCCGTTGCACCGATCATTTCTACGCCGAACTCAGCCAGTACACCGTGCTTTTCCAGCTCCAGCGCACAGTTCAGTGCAGTCTGACCGCCCATGGTAGGTAGAACCGCATCTGGACGTTCTTTCGCGATGATATTGCGAACAACTTCCCACTGAATCGGCTCAATATATGTCGCATCGGCCATCTCAGGGTCAGTCATGATGGTCGCAGGGTTAGAGTTCACCAGAATGACACGGTAGCCTTCTTCGCGAAGCGCTTTACATGCTTGTGCACCTGAATAGTCGAACTCACACGCCTGACCGATAACAATCGGGCCCGCGCCAAGGATAAGAATACTTTGAATATCTGTACGTTTTGGCATTCTCTGCTACTCCGGTTACGCGCTGTGTTGCTTGATCAGTTCAATAAAGTGGTCGAATAGTGGTGCCGCGTCGTGCGGACCTGGGCTCGCTTCTGGGTGACCTTGGAAGCTGAATGCAGGCTTATCCGTACGGTGGATGCCTTGTAGTGAGCCGTCGAACAAAGATTTGTGCGTCGCGCGCAGGTTTTCTGGCAGTGTTTCTTCGTCTGCAGCAAAACCATGATTCTGGCTGGTGATCATCACGACACCACGATCCAAGTCTTTCACTGGGTGGTTCGCGCCGTGGTGGCCAAACTTCATTTTCACCGTCTGCGCACCGCTTGCCAGCGCCAGAATTTGATGTCCAAGACAGATACCAAAGATTGGTAAGCCTTTTTCTAAGAACACTTTGGTCGCTTCAATTGCGTAAGTACAAGGCGCAGGGTCACCTGGGCCGTTTGACAAGAAAACGCCATCTGGATTCATAGCCAGAACGTCTTCTGCCGACGTTTGTGCCGGTACAACCGTCAAGCGGCAACCACGGTCAACCAACATACGCAGGATATTGCGCTTGGCGCCAAAGTCATAAGCCACGACGTGGTAAGGCAACTCGCTATCATCTTTCGCTTCTGGCAGGCCACCTTCCAATGTCCATGAACCTTGCTTCCATTGATACGATTCAGCGGTCGTCACTTCTTTTGCCAGATCCATACCTTTCAAACCTGGGAAGTCTTTCGCTTTTGCTAGTGCTAATGCTTCGTCCAGGTTATCACCTGCTACGATGCAACCATTCTGGGCACCTTTTTCACGAAGTAGACGGGTTAGCTTACGAGTATCAATGTCAGCGATGCCAACGATGTTTTGTGATTTCAGATAATCAGAAAGGGATTGCTGATTACGGAAGTTGGAAGCGAGAAGGGGGAGGTCACGAATTACCAGGCCTTGAGCGTGGATTTTTGAGGATTCTTCGTCTTCGGTATTAGTACCGGTATTGCCAATGTGGGGATAAGTAAGAGTAACAATTTGCTGGGAATAGGAAGGGTCAGTGATAATTTCTTGATACCCCGTCATCGAGGTATTAAAAACAACTTCACCAACGGCAGTTCCATCAGCACCAATGGATTCACCGCGGAATACAGTCCCATCTTCCAGGACTAAGAGCGCAGACTTGCTCAAGACAACCTCCAAATCAATAAAAATGCAAAAAAGTAAATAAATCTGCATTAAGTCATTCCATATAAATGCCTAAACCGTCAAAAGGCGATTTTAGACAAATTGCGCGCATTCTAGAGATCGAACCAAAATCTGTCAACCAGTCTACCAAAAAAGAATGCAACTTATAGCCTGCAAGGTCGCTTTTACCAATCAAACACATAAAAGCCAGGGTTATCTTGCATTTTTGGTGGGTTTTTAGTGGAAACACTTAGTGGTTTAGATGGAAGGAGAAGGAATGGAACCAAAAAACAATAAGCTCATCACGCAACCGTTTCGCCGATCAGACTTTGGTAATGATTTTGGTGCAATTTGAAGAATAGAGCCACCAAAAGGCCATTTAAACAACTTAAGTCACTTAAATGGCACTTCCTGGCGCCACATGAATTTTGCGCTTATTTGGTGATAACACAGTGCATCGAGAAGCGCCCCAATGCATAGTTAGGCATTACAGCGTGTCGAGTTCGAGCACGTCTTGCATGGTATAAAAGCCTGCATTTTTATCCGCTAACCAGATAGCTGCACGCACCGCGCCATTGGCAAACGTCATACGATTGGAAGCTTTATGTGTAATTTCCACTCGCTCACCGATATCAACAAACATCGCGGTATGCTCACCAACAATATCCCCAGCACGGATTGTGGCAAAACCAATTTCATCACGCGTGCGCTCGCCGGTAATGCCTTCGCGTGCATAAACGGCGACGTCACTGAGTTTATTTCCCATCGCACCAGCAATCGCTTCGCCCATACCAATGGCAGTGCCAGATGGAGCATCAACCTTATGACGATGGTGCGCTTCTACTATTTCAATATCACAGTAGTCGCCCATCACCTTTGCGGCTTTCTCAAGCAACTTAAACACTAGGTTTACACCAACGCTGTAGTTTGGCGCCATCACGATACCGACATCCGTCGCCGCATCTATCTCCGCACGCTGTTCATCTGAGAAACCAGTCGTACCAATGATCAGTTTCTTACCGTATTCACGGCATAATGCGATATTTTTAAGAGTGGGTACCGGCGCAGTAAAGTCGATAATGACATCGAAGTCGTCCGCAACTTTCGCTAAATCGTCGACAATTATGACATCTCGCTTGCCAATGCCCGCAAGCTCACCTGCATCAGTCCCGATAAGACTGGACTCTGGGCGCTCACTTGCTGCCGCTACTACCGCGCCTTCCATTGCGTCAGTAGCTTGAATCAGCTGTCGGCCCATACGACCAGCAGCTCCCGCAATTGCCATGCGAACCATGTTTACCTCTTTTAACTTCCTGTTTCAGTGTCTTGCTAACGCACTGTTTTGTTAACTATCGTTCAACTCTACTCTTTTCAAGAAGGGTTGTATATGACTCGGCAGGCGTAAAAAAGGGAGCCTCACGCTCCCTGATTATCGTTCGATGAAGATCACTCAACCTGCTTTACTTGCAGCTCACGCGGCACTTCAAAGAACATGTTTTCTTCTCTACCTTTAAGCTCTTCAACCGTAAGGCCACCATATGCTTCAATCTGTGCAATGATGAGGTTAACCAGCTCCTCGGGAGCAGACGCTCCTGCGGTAACGCCCACTTTTTTCTTGCCATCGAACCATTCAGATCGCACGTTTTCAGCACAATCGGTCAAATACGCGGGCGTTCCAAGCTTCTCACTCAACTCTCGAAGTCGATTTGAGTTAGAACTGTTTTTAGACCCAACCACAACAACGGCATCACATTGCGCGGCTAAGTCGCGTACTGCGTCCTGACGATTTTGTGTGGCGTAGCAAATATCATCTTTGCGAGGCCCTTGAATCTCAGGATATACCTTTCGCAGCGTATCAATAACATCTGCGGTTTCATCGACTGACAGCGTGGTTTGGCTGACATAGTGAAGGTTCGAAGGATCTTTCACATTGAGTGTGTAAACGTCCTCTGGTGTTTCAACCAGATACATGCCACCTTCATCACTGGCGTACTGCCCCATTGTGCCCACGACTTCGGGATGCCCTGCATGGCCAATTAGCACTACTTCCATATCGCGGCGACTCGCACGCGCGACTTCCATATGTACTTTGGTGACTAAGGGACAAGTGGCATCGAAGACTGTCAACTGACGGGATTTCGCTTCATTGCGAACTGCCTGAGAAACGCCATGCGCAGAAAAGATAACAATGCTGTCATCCGGCACTTCATTCAGCTCTTCAACGAACACTGCACCACGTGCTTTCAGCCCTTCAACGACAAAGCGGTTGTGCACCACTTCGTGACGTACATAAATTGGCGGCTGATAAAGTTCCAGCGCGCGCTCTACAATGCTGATGGCACGATCAACACCTGCACAAAAACCACGAGGGTTAGCTAGCATGACTTTCATTTGCTTGCCTTTTCTTTCTCTGGCCTTAACTGACCTTAACGATTTCCACATCAAAGATAACACGATGACCCGCCAACGGATGATTAAAATCCACGGTAACGGACTCGCCTGCCACTTCGGTAATGACACCGGGGATCTCCTGCCCACCGGGGCCTGAAAATGCAATGATTGTCCCCTCTTCGGCGGGTGCATCACCGACAAATAATGTGCGATCCATATGTTGGATATTATCCGGATTTGACTGACCAAAAGCATCGTCAGGTTCAAGTGTAAAGCTTGCCGTTTCTCCCTCAGATAAACCCACCAAGCACCTTTCAAAGTTTTCAGTCAGGCTGCCATCACCCATAACAAGTTTGGCTGGCTTTCCACTACTTTTGGTACTGTCTGCCACGGAGCCATCTTCCAGTTTGATCGTAAAGTGCATCAACACTTCGCTGTTCGCGCTAATTATTGTCATTGACTCATCCTTGGTGCAATCCCCAATATCGATGCTTAACCGACATTAGTTTCAACGTAAAATTGGTTTCAACGTAAAAAGGGCCAGACGGCCAACCCAACTAAACCCTCAAGATCTGTTGGGTTATCATCGTTTTAATACAATTTGGCGCCGACTACAAATGCAGCCAGCGCCAACTCTTATCTTAACTTGCGAGCCGAGGGCACCTACTTGGCTTCGGCCTGCGGCTTCTTGGAAGCGAGGAAGCTATCTAAAATGATCAGTCCTGCACCGATACATATCGCTGTATCGGCAAGGTTGAAGGCTGGCCAATGGTTGTTTCCCACATAAAAGTCGAGAAAATCGACCACATAGCCATGCACCAATCGATCAAACAGATTACCAATCGCGCCACCAATCACCAATGCATACGCAATATTCAGGATCTTATTACTACTTGGTGTACAGCGCATCCAGTATGCAAGCATACCTGATACACCCAAGGCGATGATCGCAAAGAACCAACGCTGCCAACCACCAGCATCACTAAGAAAGCTGAAAGCGGCACCATAGTTGTGAACATAGAGCAGGTTAAAAAATGGCAGAACCTCAATACGATTCGACCAGCCGTACCCCATGGTATTCATCACCAGTAGCTTGCTACCGATATCCAGCACGAAGACCAGAAGCGCTAGCCATAACCAGCGCAATCCCGATTGTTTCGCTGTCAGATCTTTCATCCAGCTTTCCTAACTTTACAGGTAGCGTTACGCGAACTGGCGCGCTTCGCCTTCACCATCAATATTGCTTACACAGCGACCACAAATGGCCTCATGACCTGCAATAGAGCCCACATCAGCAACGTGGTGCCAGCAACGATCACACTTCTCTGCTTCAGACTTCGCAACCGCAACAGCTAAGCCATCAATTTCGGTGGCAACTGCTGACTCAGGCGCAGTTTCCGCTGCAACAACGTCTGCTTTAGAGGTCAAAAGGACAAAACGCAGTTCGTCCCCCATCGCTTGCAGTTTCGCGGCAAATTCTGGTTTCGCGTACAAGGTAATTTCTGCTTCCAGAGAACCGCCAAGGATTTTCTCGCTACGCGCTTGTTCTAGCACTTTGTTCACAGCACCACGTACACGCAGAAGCTCTGCCCAGAATGCGTTGTTCAGTTGCTCGTCGTCACCCAGACCAAACAGGCCGTCGTACCACACTTCAGTGAACACGAACTTGTTACGGTTGCCCGGCATTTCGTTCCAAATTTCATCGGCAGTGAACGACATGATTGGTGCCATCCAGCGAACCAGTGCTTCCACGATGTGGAACAGCGCCGTTTGACAGCTGCGGTGCGCATGGCCACCTGCTTTCGCGGTGTACTGACGATCTTTGATGATGTCTAGGTAGAATGAACCCATTTCTACTGAACAGAATTGCATCAGACGTTGAGTCACTGCGTGGAAGTTACACTCTTCAAATGCTTTCAGGATTTCTTCCTGGGCTTCCAGAGCTTTACCAACAGCCCAACGATCCGCAACCACCATGTCTTCTGGTGCAACCATATCAGTTTCTGGGTTGAAACCATTCAGGTTAGCCAGCAAGAAACGCGCTGTGTTACGGATACGGCGATATGCGTCAGCACTGCGATTCAAGATTTGATCAGACACTGTCATTTCGCCAGTGTAGTCAGTCGATGCAACCCACAAACGCAGGATATCGCCACCCAGTTTGTTCATCACTTCTTGTGGTGAAACAACGTTGCCGATCGACTTAGACATCTTACGGCCTTGACCATCAACGGTGAAACCGTGGGTCAAAACTTGTTTGTAAGGTGCTTTGTTTTTGATCGCAATAGACGTCATCAGCGATGATTGGAACCAACCACGGTGTTGGTCCGAACCTTCCAAGTACATATCCGCTTCGTGGCCACCGAACTCTTCACGTTGGTTGACAACGGCATAATGCGTTGCACCCGAATCAAACCATACGTCTAGCGTATCCAGTACTTTCTCATAGCTGGCTGCGTCGTCACCAAGAAGTTCCGCGGTATCCAGATCCCACCATGCTTGAATGCCTGATTGCTCAACTTTCTGCGCGACTTGCTCGATCAATTCAACCGTATTCGGGTGAAGATCAGAGGTTTCTTTGTGAACAAACAGTGCAATTGGCACGCCCCAAGTACGTTGGCGAGAGATACACCAATCTGGGCGACCTTCAACCATAGACTCGATACGATTTTGACCCCATTCAGGGATCCACTGAACGCTTTTGATCTCTTCTAACGCTTTTGCACGCAGACCCGCTTTCTCCATCGAGATAAACCACTGCGGTGTTGCACGGAAAATGATCGGCGTCTTATGGCGCCAGCAATGTGGGTAGCTGTGCTCATAGGCGTGGTGATGAAGCAAAGAACCATGCTCTTTCAGCACTTCAATCACGTTGTCGTTTGCTTTCAATACGTGTTGACCCGCAAACAACTCTGTATCAGGAAGGTATACACCGTTGCTACCAACAGGGTTTGCCACTTCAAGACCGTATTTCTGACCTACCACGAAGTCTTCTTGACCGTGACCCGGCGCAGTGTGTACCACACCCGTACCAGATTCCGTTGTAACGTGGTCGCCACAGATGACAGGCACGTCAAAACTGTAGAATGGGTGGTTGAAGCGCAGCAATTCCAGCGCGTCACCTTTACAGAAGCCCAAGTTGTGGAAGTGCTCGATACCTGCACGATCCATCACTTGCTTCGCAAGTTCAGATGCCATAATTAAACGGCGCGGCGTGTCACCTTCCACTTGAACAAGGACATATTCAAGTGCATCAGACACAGCAACTGCACGGTTTGCAGGCAACGTCCAAGGTGTGGTGGTCCAAATAACGATAGACACGTCACCTTGACCCGCTTGGCCTTCTGCAAGGTTGAATTTAGACAGCACTGCCGCTTCGTCAGTCGCACGGAACATCACATCAATCGATGGAGACACCTTGTTCTCGTATTCCACTTCCGCTTCTGCCAGTGCAGAACCACAGTCCGTACACCAGTGAACAGGTTTAAAGCCTTTGTGCAAATGGCCATTGCCCGCAATTTTACCTAGCGCACGAATGATGTTTGCTTCAGTATCAAAGTCCATGGTCAGGTATGGCTTATCCCACTCACCCAACACACCTAGACGTTTGAAGTCAGCCTTTTGGCCTTCAACTTGCTGGGCCGCGTATTCACGGCATTTCTGACGAAACTCAGCCGCAGACACTTTCTTGCCTGGCTTACCCACTTTTTTCTCTACCATCAGCTCGATAGGTAGACCGTGGCAATCCCAACCTGGTACATACGGTGCGTCAAAATCCGACAGTGTTTTCGACTTAATAATAATGTCTTTAAGAATTTTGTTTACTGAGTGACCAATGTGAATATTGCCGTTTGCATACGGAGGGCCGTCATGCAGGATGAAAGATTTTTTGCCTTTCTTCGCTTTACGGATTTCGCCGTAAAGATCTTCGTCATACCAGCGCTTAAGCATTTGGGGCTCGCGCTGAGCAAGATTACCTCGCATCGGAAACGCAGTTTCCGGCAGGTTTAAGGTATCTTTAAAGTCACTCATTGATTGTTCATTCCGTATATGGACATTATTCTTCGGTCAACGCAGACAGCCACGCACGCGCTGTCTGAGCATCAAGTTCAATTTGGGCTTTCAATTCATCAATTGAGCCGAATTTCATCTCGTCTCGTAGCCTATGAAGCAGCTGGACTTCGATGTGTCGACCATAAAGGTCTTCTTTTAAGTCAAAAAGGTGCACTTCCAATTGTTGGCGTACACCATTGACGGTTGGTCGTGTGCCGACATTGGCAACACCACCTAACCATTGTTCTTCTTTTATGCCACCAACTTTTACAACGTACACACCCGAAACCGGGGAAACACGTCGCTTGAGGGGGACATTAGCAGTGGGGAAGCCAATGGTTCTGCCCAGTTTTTTACCGTGTGAAACACGGCCACTGATGCTGTATGGGCGTCCCAGCATCTCTTCTGCCACTTCCTGATGCCCAGCCGCGAGTTCATCTCGAATGGCGGTACTGCTAACACGCTGCGCTGAGAGCGTGAAACTTTGGGTGCTCACCACGGCAAAACCGGCATCGGTGGCTTGTTGTTGCAGGTAACAAAAATCGCCCTGACGCTGAGCACCAAAGCGAAAGTCGTCTCCAACCACGAGAAACTTAACACCCAATTGTTCAACCAACAAGCGGTGAACGAAGTCATACGGCGTCATAGTGGCAAATTTGGCGTTAAAATTGACCACAATCAGTCGATCAACACCCAACGCCGTCAGTTGCACGTACTTATCCCGAAGGCGTGTTAATCGCGCAGGCGCACTTTCAGCGGTGAAAAGTTCCCGAGGCTGAGGCTCAAATAGCATTACCACAGCAGGTAAACCCAACTCACGTGCCTTCTCAACCACTCGGCGAAGCACTTTCTGATGCCCAAGATGAACACCATCAAAGTTACCGATTGTCAGAACACACCCGTGATGTTTTTCACGAATGTTATGGATACCCCGGATTAATTCCATAGTGGTAAAACTGCTGTCCCCATAAAAAAACCGACGGATTATATACTATTCAAAGGCCGCAATCAGCTTTCTGCTCGAAGATGACGAGGACGCAGCCCCAGAATCACCAACGTAGCAAGGTAAACCCCTGCTCCTGCTGCAATTAGTCCGCTCAACGTATATGTTCTTTCCCAAAATCCCATCGTCAGCCATTGTGCATTCTCTGGCATTAACCACCACACCAAGCTCCCCATCATCACGACACCGATGAGCAGGCGTAAACTAAATATGGCTGTTTCTTTACTGATTTGGTACACACCCTGCTCGTGAAGACCACGATACAACAAACCCGCATTCACCAATGCGGACAGTGACGTCGCTATTGCCAGCCCCACGTAACCGTAGAAGTAAGCAAATATCAGGTTGAACACCATATTGGTTACCATCGCGACGATGCCGTAACGCACGGGTGTTTTGGTGTCCTGCCGGGCGTAGTAACCCGGTGCGAGGACTTTAATCAGCATGAAATTGAGCAACCCCGATGAGTAAGCAACCAGCGACAACGAGGCGGCATCCACGTCTGATGCGCTAAATTCACCACGCATAAACAGCACCATTAGCATAGGCTTCGCGAGGACAACCATGCCAATCATCGCTGGCGCACCAAGTAGAAGCACCATGCGTACGCCCCAATCCATTGTACTTGCGAACTGACCGGATGACTGCTCAACATGTTTTTTAGATAAAGCAGGCAGGATCACGGTTGCGATCGCAATACCAAAGAGGCCTAAAGGAAACTCCAAAAGACGGTCTGAGTAATACAACCAACTGATAGAGCCCGTCGCGAGGAAACTCGCAATAAAAGTATCAAGCAATAAGTTGATTTGACTGACAGACACACCAAACAGCGCAGGGATCATCAAGGTGCGAATTTTTGTCACGCCTGGGTGAGACCAACCCCATTTAGGGCGCACCAACATCCCTTCGCGATAAAGAAACGGAATTTGGAACGCAAACTGGATCAATCCGCCCAGAAAAACGCCGATACCCAAACCGATTTCTGGCTGTTCCATTCCCGGCGCAATGAACATTGCAGCAGAGATCATCGCAATGTTTAGAAATACTGGCGTAAAGGAAGAGACCGCAAAACGTCCCAACGTATTGAGAATGGATCCTGCCAATGCGACAAAAGTAATAAACCACAGATAGGGAAACGTAATTTTCAGGATCAATGAGGCCAGTTCAAACTTGTGAGCTGACGGCCCATCATTCACCCAGTCAAGAAACCATCCCATACCGAACAACGCAGTGATAACCGGGGAAGCAATCACACCCACGAGGGTGACAATCGTAACTAACACACCCAACGTGCCCGAGGTGTATGCAATCAGCTCACGTGTTTTTGATTTATCGTCACTAGCCTGGTATTCAGCGAGAACAGGTACAAACGCTTGAGAGAAAGCACCTTCGGCAAAAAGACGGCGAAGAAAATTCGGGATTTTATTTGCAAAAAAGAAAGCGTCAGCGGCAGCACCAGCCCCCATCAGATTCGCAATCACCACATCACGAACAAGCCCCATGACACGAGACACCATGGTCATAAAGCTCACGATCAGTCCTGAGCGAAGTAATCGCTTTGACACTAGTTAACCCCTTAAAATGCTATTAAGTAATCACGCTAATTTATTATTGATTCTCTCTCGGCCGGTACGTTTGAATTAAAAGCGCGTCAGATACAGAGAAATGCACCGATAAAATGCTTACTTCATTCAAAGAATGCTGGTAGAATCTGCCGCCATATTAACCGCGATGTCCACCACATGCTATTCCTATGGTTTATGCGGCGGATATTTGCACAAATGAATTGACAACTCGGGTAAAACGGGGCATATTCCTCGGCCTTAAATTGTCACCGAATATAAGATTTGGGAGTAAGACCCTTGGCGAATATCAAATCTGCTAAGAAGCGTGCAATCCAGTCTGAGAAGCGTCGCCAGCACAACGCAAGCCGTCGCTCAATGATGCGCACTTACCTGAAAAAAACCATCGCAGCTATTGCAGCAGGCGATAAAGAACTAGCTACTAAAGCTTTTGCTGAAGCACAGCCTATTCTGGACCGCATGGCAACTAAAGGCCTGATCCATAAGAACAAAGCTGCTCGTCATAAAGCTGCTCTGGCTACTCAAATCAAAGCTCTGTAATAGCGCCTCGATTTGAAATAAAAAAACCGGCTTCTGGCCGGTTTTTTTATTGGTTCCAAATAATCATTTGCAATAAAGCTGATGCAACGTTGACATCAATGTCTGCACTTCAACGCTTTTAAGCGAGTAATACACTGTCTGCGCCTCTTTACGCGTTGCGACTAGGCCGTCTCGACGTAACCAAGCCAGATGTTGAGAAAGGGCTGATTGACTGAGCTGTAGCTTCTCACTGAGCGTCCCTACCGACATTTCACCCTCAAGCAAATAGCAGAGAATAAAAAGCCTGCGTTCGTTCGCCATTGCTTTTAACAACTGTACAGCCTTTGGCCCGTTGTCGTGCATCTGTTTTAAATCCATACGTACTGCCTAACGTTGCTCATCTAACAGACTGTTTGTTTTGACTTAAGTGTAACACTGTTCAAAAGAGTAACAATGCCCAGTGTTTAAGAATGAAATTAGAAAAAATATTCAACTAGTGGAACAGCTTTCCAAAGTCCGCTTCACAGATCCTTTTTACCGCAGGGTGTTGAATCATCCTTTCAGCAAATATCACATAGTACTCTTCTTTAAGCTCTTTCACCTTTGCGATTTCTTGTATATTAGGAAGATCTAGTACATCGGCAGAATAGAAGGTCGGCGCAACAAACATTGCCTGATGGTTCGCACCAAATGCCTTCATTAACGCTGCATCATCAAACTCACCGAGAATGTTTGGCGTGATCCCCTGGCTATCAAACCAATGCATCAGCTTGCGTCCCATCGCCGTGCGACTACCGGGAATAAGCAATTTGTAATCTTCAATAATCGCTGGAAATGATTTTTTAGCGGTGCTTCCTGAGCAAAAAAAACTCATCACACTTTCACCAATTTTCACGCTGAACAAGCCGGGGCTTTGCGCAGAGTCAATTGGGCAATCGGACAAAATGATATCTAGTTTGTGCTGGCTGAGTTGTTCAAGTAGCAGTTCGTGTGTTGATTCAAAACAACGAAGGTGAATACCTTCATCGTCAGGGATCGCTTTAAGCAAAACCCGACTGACCAGATTTTTTGATAACGCGTCAGCCACCCCCACATCAAAGAGTTGGTTCTCTCGTTGGCTGTAATTCACGATATCGAGCATTTCATAGCTCAGACCAAACATCTTGTCCGCATACTTAAAAACAAGCTGCCCAAGCTCCGTCGGCTCGACATTGCGCCCTGCACGTTTAGTCAGCCTGCCATTTAATCGCTCTTCTAACGCGCGTATTTGGCCTGTAACGGTTTGTGGAGTGAGAAACAAAGCTTCTGCTGCCTTGGTAACAGAACCTTGCTTACAGACCATCCAGAAGTAATAGAGGTGGTTATAGTTTAGGTGTGACATATCTATCCAAACAAAAAAACGTCAGAATCACGCATCGGCAATTCTGACGTTCTTAATTTTTGCAATGTTAGCCTTTTGTCGTCAGAATAGAGGTTCTGATACGCTCCCCCGCGCGTTGTTCCAGAGCGCGGCCTAAAAGGCTATCTTTGTCAAAGCTCGTCGGTGACAGGCTTGCTTTTTCTGTCACAAACTCACCAGATCTATCTACTTCAACACCCGCCATAAAGGCCTTACAGATTTCAGTAGAGTTATCGTCAAAGCAATGTGTGTATTTGTCCATTGCGATGACCGGGGCGGTGAATACTACACCGCTAATAATCAATGCTAACGTTCTTCTCATCGCTATCTTCCTCCACCTCACTCGATTTCGGCAATACAGCATTTAGCAGGGCATAGCCTGCAAGAGCCGACACAGTTGAACCAATCAAGATACCCAGTCGTGATAACGTAATATAGCTTTGGTCAACACCTACAAACGCCAGTGACGAAATAAAGATAGACATCGTAAAGCCAATACCACACAACAGGGACACAGCAAAGATTTGCTTAAAGTTTACGCTTTCAGGTAGGCGAGCTACGCCCATTTTCACAGCAACCCAACTGAAGGTGAAAATCCCCAGCGGTTTACCAATCAAGAGACCCATTGCAATGCCCATCGGCAATACATTGGTCAAACTGTCAAACGACACACCTTTCAAAGACACGCCTGCATTTGCAAACGCAAAGATAGGCAAAATTAGGAACGCGGCATATGGGTGAATGGCATGTTCCAGTTGTTTCAACGGTGACTTGCCGTTTTTCCCTCCCTCTAGCGGGATTACAAAACCCAGTACGACACCCGCTAGCGTTGCGTGAACACCAGACTTAAGCACGCTGAACCACAAAATGGCGCCGACAAGCAGATACCATCGCGTTGCAGTCACGTTCTTTACGTTCATGAGGAACAGCACTGCGGTTGAAATAAAGGCTACCGTCAGTGCCATAACTGACAAATCGCTACTGTAAAACAGCGCAATAATGACGATAACACCTAGGTCATCAATAATCGCCAATGCCAGCAAGAACACTTTCAATGCCAGTGGGACACGCTTGCCCAACAGAGCCATTACACCCAGCGCAAAGGCAATATCCGTTGCAGCAGGGATTGCCCAACCATTAGCCGTCACTGGGTCATTTAAATTGAATGCCAAGTAAACCAAGGCTGGTGCCAACATACCACCGACAGCTGCGATGGCAGGGAAAATCGCCTTCTCTTTCGTGTTGAGCGCACCTTCAATAAGCTCTCGCTTAACTTCAAGTCCGATCAATAGAAAGAAGATGGCCATCAGACCGTCATTAATCCAGTGGCTAACAGACAAGCCAGCGATATAAGTATGAAGCGCACTGTCATACAGCGGCTGCAACGGTGAATTGGCAATCACAATCGCCAAAATTGCAGCAACAATCAGCACCAGACCACCCGCTGATTCCATCTTCATAAACTGACGAATTGCATCAGTCATTTAAAGCACTCCATATATAAATAGTTATCCATAATAGTCTAGGCACCGATGCTCACTTATTAAAAATCGGTTGTTCTGAGATTAAACATCGGAATATCCGAAGAATACAACCATAAACATCACTTTTTTCGCAGTGTGAAATTTTTGGATGTCATACTTCAGAGCGCAACTTTACGCTTTTTACTCTTCAAATAGTGCGATCGAACAAATATTAACCACAAAAATATCCCTCTAAATATAGCCTATAAATAAATGAATTATTTAATAAAAACATGAGAATCCACACTCATTTCAACTACCTTCATATCATTGAGTACTGCCTCATCGCGAAACTGTAATATTAGTGAAATATTTCATGCCTAATATCCGCGCCAGATTCATTCATTGACACAAATCTGACATATAACTGTCACGGAGATTTCTTTATGACATCCCAAGCTTCTACTGCTGCACCGATTAACAGCTCTAAGAATTGGGTACGTTGGGCCAACCTGGCACTGATGCTTTATGTACTGCTTCTTGCGGTATCAATGGTTGGTAGTGGTTTTAAATGGGCAGCTGGCGACGAAGCGAAAATTCTATTCGAATTCGCATCTCACCCTGTTGCAGGTCTGATGATCGGTATCGTTGCTACTGCACTGATCCAATCGTCAAGTACTGTTACCTCTATTATTGTTGGTCTGGTAGCCGGTGGCTTGCCAGTTGAAACTGCAATTCCTATGGTTATGGGTGCCAACATCGGTACGACTGTAACTAACACTTTGGTTAGCCTTGGTCACGCACGCTGCAAAGAAGAGTTCCGTCGTGCTTTTACCTGTGCAACCGTACACGACTTTTTTAACCTGCTAGCGGTTTCTATTTTCCTTCCGCTTGAAATGATGTTCGGTCTGCTGGACAAAATCTCTAGCTGGCTAGTTGCTCCGTTGATGTTTGACGGAAGCCTGAGCATGAAAGGTCTGGACTTCATGGGTCCAATCACCAAGCCCCTGGTAAGTGGCACCAAAGACATGCTGTCTGGCCTGCCAGGTAGCTGGGGTGGTGTAGCACTGGCTGTAATTGGTATCGCACTGATCTTTGCTTCTATCACCATGATGGGCAAACTGATGCGCTCTCTGATGGTTGGTCGTGCAAAAGACATGCTGCACAGCGCAATCGGTCGCGGTCCAATGCACGGTATCGTGTCTGGTACCCTGGTAACTATCCTTGTTCAGTCTTCATCTACGACGACTAGCCTGATGGTTCCACTGGTAGGTACAAACGTTCTGAAAGTGCGTGATGTATACCCGTTCACTCTGGGTGCGAACATTGGTACCTGTATCACTGCACTGCTTGCAGCAACAGCAGTTACAGGCCCTAACGCAGTATTTGCACTGCAAATCGCATTGGTACACCTGACGTTCAACGTACTGGCTACCCTGTTGATCTTCGGTACTCCATTCCTGCGTGAGATTCCACTGAAGTGTGCAGAACTTCTGGGTGATGCTGCGGCGAAGAGCAAACTGGCTGTTGTGGCTTACCTGGGTCTGGTTTTCATCGCGATTCCTTCAGTTGTTATGCTGGTAACGCAATAAGCGCCAAACGCATTAAGAATTAATAAAAAACGCCCGCTCTGCGGGCGTTTTTTGTTTCTAGTCTCCCATATTGCTCCCAGAACAATGACACCTTGCCTTCCTAACCACGCTGAATGCGCCACAGCGAGCGTATCGGCATTTACTGCCAACCTAGCTACACTTTGAGCCAATCACCTCGTGGCAGTCTTTTTAGCGCGAATTAAAGCATCTTAAAAAGTAACAATTACAAAAAAGCCGGGACTTGCCCGGCAGTTTTCTCATTAGACGTTAGCTAATGAATAATCATTGTTAGATAGCAATAGGTGCTTTAATGGATGCCTGCGCTTCATACCCTTCAATCTCAAAGTCTTCCAGTTTGTAGTCGAAGATAGATTCAGGTTTGCGTTTGATGGTCAGTGTAGGTCGTTGCCCTGGCACGCGTTTAAGCTGCTCATAGACAATGTCATCCGTCAGATGGTTATGATAAAGATGCACATCTCCAAAGGTATGAACGAAATCCCCTACATCCAAGTCACACTGCTGAGCAATCATGTGCGTCAACAGCGCATAACTCGCAATATTAAACGGTACACCTAAAAAGTAATCCGCACTGCGTTGGTACAACTGACAAGAAAGTTTTCCATCCGCCACGTAGAACTGAAATAAACAGTGACACGGTGCTAGCGCCATTTTACCTTCTTCCACATTTGCTTGAGGGCTGATGCTTTCATTGGGTAAATCCGCAGGATTCCACGCAGTAATAATGTGACGACGTGAGTTTGGCTTGGTTTTGATTTGCTCAATCAGCTCAGCAATCTGATCAACGGTTGAGCCATCAGGACATGCCCAAGAACGCCATTGCGCGCCATAGACTGGCCCCAAATCGCCCGAATCTGTCGCCCACTCATCCCAAATGCTGACCTTATTGTCTTGAAGGTATTGAATATTCGTGTCGCCATTAAGAAACCACAACAACTCAAGAATAATGGCTCGGGTGTAGAGCTTCTTCGTAGTCAGCATCGGAAAACCTTCGCTGAGATCGAACCGTAATTGACGGCCAAAAACAGAACGCGTACCTACGCCTGTACGATCACCACGGTCGCTACCGTTGTCGATGATATCCTGCATCAAATCAAGATATTGCTTCATGATTCTTCCTTACTTAACCCTGACGGTATACCGAGGGATTACTCAAAACAAAAGCCGCAGACTCGCTGCGGCTAAAGATAAAACTATGCGGAATGTGCGGCACTTTGACCTTTTTTATACGCCCAAATCATCATCAGAACACCCGCAATAATCATCGGCGTCGACAAGATTTGTCCCATGCTGATCCAATTCCCAAACAAGCCAAGATGTGCATCAGGTTCACGGAAAAACTCGACAATGAATCGGAATGTACCGTAACCAATCAGGAACAATCCCGATACTGCACCTGCCGGTCTCGGTTTGCGAATAAACCAGTTGAGGATAAGAAAGAGCACCACACCTTCCAACGCAAATTCATAAAGCTGTGATGGGTGACGTGCAATTGGCCCTCCCGTCGGGAAAATCATGCCCCAAGATGCGTCGGTTGCTCGCCCCCACAACTCTCCGTTGATAAAGTTGCCCAGACGACCAGCACCTAAGCCAAACGGCACCAGCGGTGCAATAAAGTCGGAAATGGCAAAGAAAGTGCGATTGGTTTTACGCGCAAACCACGCCATTGCGGTGATAACGCCTAGCAAACCACCGTGGAACGACATACCGCCTGTCCACACTTTAAAGAGGAACAGCGGATCTGAGAGAAAGACATCAAACTGATAAAACAGGACGTAACCAATTCGCCCGCCAAGAACCACCCCCAAGAAACCCGCGAACAGAAGATCACTCACTTCATCGCGAGTCCAACCACTTCCTGGCTTGTCCGCTCTTCGGTTAGCCAGCCAAAGCGCAAAGGCAAAGCCCGCCAGATACATCAGTCCATACCAACGAACTGCGACTGGCCCTATTTCAATAAGAATCGGATCAATTTGTGGAAATGTCAGAGACATCGATTGTCATCCTTTGTTAAAAAAACATACTCGCCCCAACCACGAGCAAAAATAACGCAAAAACACGTTTAATAATGTGTGTCGGCAGTCTTGAAGCCAACCGCGCACCATAGCGCGTCGTGTTCACTGAGGTCACTACAATACCAAGCAGCGCAGGTATGTAAACATAACCAACACTATACGCTGGTAAAGTAACCGGCTGGTTGAGGCCAAAAAAAATAAAACCGCTCATCCCGGCCACTGCGAGAAATACACCGCACAGTGAAGCACTGCCGATGGCATTTCTCATTTCTACACCGTGATAGTTTAAATAAGGTACGGTAAGCGAACCACCACCAATGCCAGCAAGGCTCGATACCATGCCAATTAAACCACCACTCATCACTCCGACTACAGGAGAGGGAAAAGGTTTCGCCGCTTTTATTCGCATCGACATAAACATCTGCAATGCCAAAAATAAAACGATAGCGCCAAAAATCTTAGGAAGGTACGCCGTTGGCAAGTAATCAGCAACACCACTCCCTATCAGCCCCCCCATTAAAATGCCCGGCAATAAGGTTTTAATCACTGCTGGCTGTACATTGCCCAAACGAAAATGCGTGTATGCCGATGACGATGACGTGACAACGATGCTGGCAAGCGACGTAGCTAATGCCATAGGCATGACCAGCGAAGGGGGAATGTCGGCCAACGGTAAAAGCACAGAAAGTGCAGGCACTATCAGCAAACCGCCACCTATCCCTAAAAGACCCGCCAACAAGCCCACACAGCTCCCCAGCACCAAACAGGCGCCAAATAGCCACAAGGTGGCATCTATCATGAAAGTATTCCTATTTGCCGACTCGGATGAGCCCGCCAAGATTATAATGTTCGAGAAAGTCTTCGGAGGATTTTCTGATTTCACCTGCTAAGGCAATGGCTTGCATCTTCTCAACGTGTTTTTTTAATGCGCCCGAAGGAATATGGCGCAGCACATACTTAATTTTAGCAACACTGCGGGTATTCATACTTAAGTGGCGGTAACCCATCCCCACCAGCAACATCGCCCCGATCGGATCACCCGCAAATTCACCGCAGACACTGACAGGAAGTTTTAAGCGCTGACTGGTCGACAAAATCATCTGCAAAACCGCCAACACTGAAGGGTGGAATGTATCATAGACATCCGCCACCCGGGCGTTGTTTCTATCGACCGCCAATAAATACTGAGTCAAATCATTCGTGCCGACGGACAGGAAATCAATATGTGGTGCAATGGCATCAAATTGATACAGCACGGACGGCACTTCAACCATGATCCCGATGCGTGGCATCTTCAGTGTTTTATTTTCTTGCTCCGCAAGCTCGGAGATCTCATCAAATGCCCTATCGATCAAACTCTTGGCTTCGAGAAGCTCTGAAACGCCAGAAATCATCGGTAACAAGATAGACAGATTTTCTCTGCCAATACTCGCACGCAACATGGCGCGTACTTGAATCAAAAATATATCCGGGTGATCCAGCGTAAAACGGATACCTCGCCACCCTAGAAACGGATTATCTTCTTCGATTTTCAAATATGGCAACGGCTTATCACCACCAATGTCCAACGTGCGCATCACCACAGGTTGCTTCGGATAACTGTCCAGAATCGAACGATACTGATTGACTTGCTCTTCCTCCGAAGGAAAGCTGCGCTGCATCAGAAAAGGAACTTCTGTGCGATAAAGACCAACGCCATCGACGCCGCGGTTTATTGCAATACTGGTATCGGCACTCAACCCCGCATTGAGGTGAATTTCTACGCGTACCCCATCTGCGGTTTTTGTGTGTTTAGTAAACGCGCTTTCAACTTCTTGTTGAAGCTCTAGCTCTTCATCTCGCAGGCGCTCGTATTCTGCGCGAACAGGCTCCGTTGGCTCAACCAGCACCTTCCCTTTGAAGCCATCAAGAATGAGGTGTTTGCGATGAACAAGCTGCGGACTAAACTCGACCCCCATCACGGCGGGAATGCCAAGTGCGCGAGCCAATATTGCGGCGTGCGCATTCACCGCACCTTCTTCTGCAACAACGCCAGCAAGGCGATCTCTCGGTATTGCCGCCAACATCGCGGCCGTCAGTTCTCTAGCGAACAGGATAATGGGCTCATCAAACTGCCACTGTTTGATTTCCTGATTTTCCAGAAAATAAAGAAGGCGCTGTCCCAACTCTTTCACATCGCAAGCGCGTTCACGAAGGTAAGGATCAGACATGTTTTCAAAGCGTTCAGCAAAGACATCAATCGTCTGTCTGACCGCCCACTCTGCGAGATCACCGCTGTCGATGCGTTCATTCATCGATTTACGCAGCATAGGATCGTTAAGGAGGTGGATAAACAGGTCGAAGATCGCCAGCGTTTCCGGATTCAGTTCCGAATCAAACCGCTTTCTAAGCCGACGAAATTCTGAAATGGCCGCACTCAACGCACCATCCAATCGATCTCGTTCTTTTTCTATATTCAGGCAGGATGCAGGAGAAACCAGTTCAAGGCGCGGTTGGGACACATCACACCAAGCTTTCGCAATTGCAACACCTGGCGATGCTGCTGCCCCTTGTAACAACAAAGGCCCTTTGTCATTACTTGGCCAAAATCCTTGCGCTTTTGCATGGGCAAAAACGACCGCAAGCTGCGCGGCAAGTGTAATGAGAAAGGATTCTTCACTTTCATCAAACTGACGAGATTCATGCTGCTGAACAACCAATACGCCGAGGACTTTCCGGCGATAGATAATAGGCGTACCAAGAAATGACTGGAAAATATCCTCGCCGATATCAGGAAAGTGCTTAAAATCAGCATGCGTACTGGCGTTAGCCAAATTGATGGGTTCTGCACGGCGTCCAACTAAACCGACAAGGCCTTCATTGAACTTTAAGGAAATGCGTCGGGCACGTTTGTTCAGCCCTTGCGTGGCCATAAGATCGTACATTTCACGATCGTGATCGGCGATATACACAGAGCAACACTCTGTTTCCATCGCCATACAGGTCTCACGCACCAGAGTATTGAGAGCCAACTTCACGTCGCTTGAAGAAGCGACGTTATGAACGATGTCTCGCAGTTTCGTCAGCATCAGCACCCTCGATATACTCTGTGTTCTCTATTTCACTATGTTTTTGCGGTTCCTCGTTTACCTTTACGCTTTACTTTCCTTTCTCGAAAAGGCATAGCCATGGCCGCGAACTCTTTCATCGCTCGCCGGTAAACATCGCGTTTAAATGAAACCACCTGCCGCACAGGATACCAATAGCTGACCCAACGCCAACCATCGAATTCGGGAGTACCTCCGCGCTGCATGTTCACTTTTGACTCGTCACAATCCAGCTTCAGCAAAAACCATTTTTGCTTCTGCCCAATGCAAACAGGCTTGGATTCCCAACGAACCAGACGTTTCGGCAACTTATAACGCAGCCAATGACGGCTTGTTGCCAGAATTTTTACGTCTTTCTTCGTAAGACCAACTTCCTCGTACAGCTCACGAAACATCGCTTGTTCAGGGGTTTCACCTTCATCGATGCCGCCTTGAGGAAATTGCCAAGAGTGTTGTCCATATCGACGAGCCCAGAGAACTTGACCGTGGCTATTACATATCACTATCCCTACATTGGGACGGTAGCCATCGCCATCTATCACTGGACGACCTCAAAAAAATCTCTATTAACAGTGATTTTTTCACACTATATGCGCCGTGGTAAACAAAGATTGCATTTGAAACGCATTTTTTGGGGGTTTCAACCGCCTTCTGGGATAACAGTAGCCGTAAAACAGAGTTATAAACAGACCAGTGAGACAAAGCGCACATTTATTCACGCTTTCTGTGGATAGATTTGTGCAGAACCACTTCCTAAGCATATATAAACATAATTTTGCAGCAAAAAAGAAAAAGATAACCTCAAGAAAAATTTATTATTACTCTTTAATATCAACAACTAAAATTGCAACACGCGAAACCCCACTGCAAAATTCGCGCAGATAAACACACAGGATCTTAAGTTGGTCAAAGATCCATCAAAGAATGAGTTACCCACAGAATTAGGTTAAAAAACACGCTCAGCCAGTGAAATGCAAGCTAATCATGGAATTAAAACACCTGTACATACAAACAGTAAGCCAATTTAAACAATTTCCCTCTACATGCTTGTGGATAACTAACCCGCACTCCTTTGCCAAGGTGATCATCCTCTTTCACCGTGACACAGCCTAAGCCACTTGCATATGTACGGTTTCTGCTCGCCTATGTATACCACTACGGGAAATACTGGCCTTTTTAGTAAGGGGCTGGTAGCGTGCTTTACGTGATAAATTCAGATGAAATACGCCATGATCCCAGCTCCTAACACAGAGAATGAATTACTCGATCGCGCCTTTGGTTTGGCGGGGTATTCATTGGGAGAACTTGCCGAACAACATGGTTTAGTGTGTCCCATTGATCTTCGTCGAGAGAAAGGATGGGTTGGCATGCTATTGGAAACCTGTCTGGGTGCTACTGCAGGCAGCAAACCCGAGCAAGACTTTAAAGATTTAGGGATCGAGCTAAAATCCATTCCTATTAGTCATTTGGGAAAGCCTCTCGAAACCACGTTTGTTTGTGTCGCGCCGTTAACTGGCGTACAAGGCCTAACGTGGGAAACCAGCCATATCCGCAATAAACTCTCTAAAGTGCTATGGGTTCCTGTAGAAGGCGAGCGAGAAATTCCCGTTTGTGAAAGGCATGTTGGTATGCCACTGCTTTGGCAAGCCTCCGTCGAGGAAGAAGCCCAGCTTAAAGCTGACTGGGAAGAGCTAATGGAATTTATCGTACTCGGTAAAGTTCACGAGATAACCGCAAAGCATGGTGAATACTTGCAGCTGCGCCCCAAGGCTGCCAACAGCAAAGTAAAAACAGAAGCGTACGGAGCAAAAGGTCAACCCATTAAAACCCTGCCTAGAGGTTTCTATTTGCGAAAGCAATTTACAGCAAAGATCCTCGCCAAACATTTTAGGTTATCGGAAGAGGACTAAGTTCTCCTCCTTCTCTATAGCGTAATCTCCATGTCCTCCTTGCAGGAGGGATCTGCTGGCCCAAACTCATCATATGGGTCTAACAATCTTAACGTGGCTTTTTTAACGCCTACGCTGCGCAATTTGTCACTGATCTGTTCAACGTTGTCAAAATGCATCACTTCATTTGTTTTATCGTCTTTTAGGGGTTCGAGCTGACTTCGAACTTCTACTTCAACGACATATTGTGCACCACCCGCGTGTGCCATAACAAAACAATGGGGTACATTGTCAGGGTGAGATTGAATCCAGTTTTTTAGTTGCTTTAACTTCATCGGTTACGCCATCATTGTTAAATAATTGTTAATACTAGTATAGATGCGTAAACATGACATGCGGTGAAAAACTGTTCTGCCAATTTGGCACAAAGGATCTTTCCGTTTCAGTCTTGTGCCTATCATCAGATCTTTTAATATGAAAGCCGGAGTACATGTCATGAATGAGACACATTGCTGCGAAGGATTCAAATACGTGCAAGCGAGGAGATAGGATGCAATACCATACTCTGCCCCACACTACCCTCAACGTCAGTAAGATATGCTTAGGCACAATGACTTATGGTCAGCAAAACACTGAGAATGATGCCCATGAACAACTGTCATGTGCACTTGATCTGGGCGTGAACTTCATTGATACCGCTGAAATGTATGCGATACCACCAACACCGGAGACTCAAGGCCTAACAGAGAAATACATCGGTAGTTGGCTTAAGAAATCAGGCAAGCGAGATAACGTCATTATCGCGACTAAAATCGCAGGCCCGCGGAGCGTTCCTTACATTCGAGAAAACATGTCCCTCGACCGTAGAAACGTCCGCCAAGCAGTAGAAGACAGCCTTACCCGTCTTCAGACTGATTATATCGACCTGTATCAAGTTCACTGGCCTCAACGCCATGTAAACAGTTTTGGTCAGTTAAACTATCGCCATCAGGATGAAAACTCAGCCGTTTCAATACTCGATACATTGGATGCACTGACCGAACTGGTGCGAGAAGGTAAGGTTCGTTATATCGGGGTTTCAAATGAAACGCCTTGGGGCGTAATGAACTACCTGCGTTTAGCAGAAAAACACAGCTTGAGCCGCATCGTTTCCATTCAAAACCCTTACAATCTGCTAAACCGCAGTTTCGAAGTAGGTCTGTCCGAAATCAGCCACCACGAGGGCATTGAACTGCTTGCCTACTCACCGCTCGCGTTTGGTGCTCTTTCTGGTAAATATCTCGACGGTGTACGCCCAGAAGGTGCACGTTGCACACGTTGGGAGCGCTTCAGTCGCTACTTCACCCCACAAGGTCAAGCAGCAACCCAAGCCTATGTTCAGCTGGCAAGGGACTTCGCCATCGATCCAGCGCAGTTGGCATTGGCCTATGTAAATAGCCGCCCTTTCTTAGCAAGTACCATCATAGGAGCGACAACCTTACCGCAGCTACAATCCAACATTGAATCAATCGATGTGGAACTGCCGGATGAGTTACTCAAGCGTATAGAAGAGATTGGAGCGATCCACTCCAACCCTTGCCCTTAAGCATTTGTCTTCATCTTAAGAAAAAGCACCTGTTGGTGCTTTTTTACTTTTTCGCGCCGATCCGAAGGCAATCGGCAACCCTATACTTCCAGAATAGTTAGATGCCTTGGAGGTCGTATGGCGATGGCAATGAATTTAGGTTCCGCATGTTTACTCTCTCTTTCTCTACTTGTTGGGTGCACTTCTCCAAATCCCTACGGTGACGCATATGGCTCGGCCGACACACGTACCATTCAAGAGGTTTATTACGGCACCGTAGAGAAAGCCGAGCCTGTCACTATAGATGCATCAGACCAAACCAATCTGATTGGCACTATCGCAGGTGCGGCTATTGGCGGCATTCTTGGCTCTAAAGTGGGTGGAGGCACTGGCTCTGATATCGCCGCCATTGGGGGCGGTTTATTGGGCGGATATGCTGGCAGTGCGGCGGCGGGTGAAGTTGGAGGACGCAACGGTGTGAATCTGACTATCCGCCTAGAAGACGGCCAAGTCATTTCCATCGTTCAAGAAGCAAATCCTGAGATGATTTTCCACGTCGGCCAACAAGTACAAGTGAATGTGGATGGCGATACAGCGAGGGTTGTCCCTCGCTGATCTTCTTCTATCTAGGGGGCTTCTGAAGAGAAGCCCCCTTTTTCTATGTCGTGAGTTTCAACCGCAATCGGCGACGAATACGTGTCACTTCTCTTAGGGCCTTGTATTCAGGCGCTACAGTGTGACCCATTGAAAAACCATCTTTCTCAAAACCAATATCCTTGAGTAAATGATCAGAGAGTGGTTCACCGATGTAACGAACACGTCGATGCGCTTTTCGCCATGCCGCTTCTTCTCGTTTTATATCTAGTCGAACAAAAAAAGTCGCGAGACGTAGGTAAATTGATTGGTTCATAACGGACTCCATTTATGGATGATTTGGAGGCCTGAGAAATGTTGCGAAGAGACAATACGGAATTACCGTGATTGATACATGCCGCAGACATTTCCGCGGCCCGTTTTTCACGGTTGCGGAAATTACTGTACAGGTTTTCGGTGCGCCATCATGGGCGAGGAGGTACATAGCATTGATGATGTAATTCGCTGAAATGTCATCTTTATCCCCCTTCCTACCGAAAATCTAAGTAAAACCGCTCTTGTTGATTCAATGTTAATATTAATGACTTAGATCAATATATCAATACGTTATTTGACATACTTCAAAGTTTGGAACCATCCACTTTTTTAGTCACCCTGAACAAATTTTCCTCACCAAATGCTGATAAATTAAACAACAAAATATTGTCAGACCGCTGCGGGCACTTTGTCTAATACCTTGTTTTTCTAGTCAATTTCATAATTTCTAGATACGTCTCGCATATTTTTTCCACGAGAATACCACCGCCTCGCCCTACAACCATCCGAAATTCGGATTGTTTCTAACTTAAACCAATCCAAATTTTGGATATCATAGGCACATCTTTTGGAGGAAATGAAAAATGAGAACCGTAAAAGACAGGATTAGGCACGCGATTGCCTTCGAAATCATTGGCCTTATTTTTATCGTGAGCATTCTAGCCCTGTTTGGATTTAACCCTACACATACCGGTGTTTTGGGTATTGCATTTTCACTGCTTGCGACGGGTTGGAACTACATTTATAACGTGTGGTTTGATAGAGGTATGGTGAAATGGACAGGTACCGTTGAGAAAAAACAAAAACACCGTATCTTGCATGCTGTATTGTTCGAATTAGGTCTACTGTGGGTCACACTACCTGCAATTGCTTGGTGGCTGAACATTTCGTTGTGGCAAGCATTGGTGATGGATATCGGGTTAGTGGCTTTTTATCTGGTGTACGCGTACATCTACAACTTGGCATACGACAAGTTATTCCCAATAAAGCCAACGCCTGTGGCTTCTCACTAAAACACCCATTTAGATGATGAATCTATCACAATGAAAAAACCGCCTATGAAAGGCGGTTTTTTTGTATTTCTCGTTCTATTTATCGAAAGCTTCGAGGAGCCGGGATCAAGCTGTGCTTATTCAGCAGACGATACATGGTTGCACGGGACACACCCAGTTCTTTTGCTGCAGCAGACACCTGACCATTATTGCTCTCAAGAACAGCCAACAAGGCATCGCGCTCAGACTCTTCACGGATTTTTCGCAGGCTTTGCTTATAGTCACCCTGGCGCGGGAGGTCGAGGTGCTCGGCTTCAATCACCAAGTTATCGGCAAGCAACACTGCACGCTTAACCTGATTGATGAGCTCGCGCACATTACCTGGCCAGCTGTAATTGGTGAGGATCTTATTCCCTTCCTCAGAAAACGTACGAGCCTGTGTATTGTATTGACGAGCAAACTTCAGCAAGAAGTGCTCCGCAAGCTCTGGAATGTCTGCTGCACGCTCTTTCAGCGACGGCACAGATATTCGCAATACATTTAACCGATAGAAGAGATCTTCACGAAAATGCCCTTCAGCTACCGCCTTTTCTAAATCTATGTGTGTTGCCGCAATCACGCGCACATCGATTTCTTTCGCGTATTTGTCGTCGTGTGGCTCGACGGTACCGTCTTGCAGCAGGTGAAGAAGATTCGCCTGAAGGTTCAGCGGCAAGTCGCCAATCTCATCGAGAAATAACGTCCCTTGATGCGCTTGTTGTACTTTGCCTTCATTAGCGCCATCACCAAATAATTCACTTTGGATCAGTTTCTCTGGCAACGCACTGCACTTAACAGAAACAAACGGGCCTTTAGCACGTGTTGATGCGTTGTGAATCGCCATCCCTACCAGCTCTTTACCTGTGCCACTTTCACCATTGATAAGCACGGAGACATCTGTTGGTGCCACACGGCGCACTTGGTCACGCAGCTTTTTCATGACTGAGGTTTTACCCAGCAGACCCATGTCACTGTGATCGCCCAGTTGAGGCCATACATGACGCTCAAGTTTGAGCATACCCAATTGGTGACCAATGGTACTCATAAGCTGACTATCTGGGATAGGAGAGGTGAAATAGTCAATGCAGAAGCTGACGATGAACTGGCAAATTGCATCGTTGTTGAGCTGATCCTCACGGATTAAAGCTAACCAACGAACCTGTTTATTGCGGTTTACCAAAGAGGCTACGCCATTTAGACTGAAGTCATCGTGGCTGATATCCACGATACCGATACAAGGACCAATGTCCTGAAGTAACGTTTGTGCGGCCCTGAGATCATAACAGCGGTGGCAACGCCATCCCGCTTGTTCCAACGTTGCTAACCATGGTTCGTACGTTCCTCCTACTACCACAAGAGAGCTTGGAACTGCCTCAGATCTGAATTGCATACCCATAACGCCTGCCTTTAGTCATCCATTAACGACATGTGTTCAAAAAGTTGTGAGTATCATTATATTTTGTAAGACCACGCCGTCTGTCTCATTGTAGATACAACATGGGTCTCAAATCAGCAATGTTCCCAAAAGAGACACTTTGGCTGTTTGATGGCCTGACAGCACGTGTTTTACGCATAAAGGATTACTCGTTTAAATTCAGTGAGTAAGCCATAAAACATGCATTCGGATGACCCCACGCAATCAATAGAGCATATGGAAATTCTCAATATTGAGAAAAAGTTAAACTCTCTAAATTTTCTTAAATCATAGACTATAACCCGATTTCGTGAGGCTAAGTATCGAGCAAGAAAAAGAAAACCGCACCAGTATAAGACACGGTCTTTTTTATAAGGCAGGCGTAAGTAAAACTTACTGAATCACTTCGCCACTTTCAATCACGGTTTTTCGTACTTTGTCTGCAAATTGCAACGCTTCTTCACGCACTGCATCTTCATCTACGGTCAATATGTCTCGATTTCGCATCAAAAGCTGACCATCAACAATGGAGTGTTTCACATTTGTCGCATACGCAGAGTAGACAAGCGCTGAGTATGGATTATATACAGGGACCATGTTCGGTGCCTTCGTATCAACAACAATGATGTCAGCCAATTTCCCAGCTTCCAACGAACCAATTTTGTCTTCCATGTGCAGCGCACGTGCTGCACCAATAGTCGCCATCTCAATCACTTTCACCGGAGGCATTGCCGCACGGTCTTTGTTTACCAGCTTGTGCACTTTTGCCACTTGGTTGAATTCATCAACGGTACTTAGTGTATTCCCCGACATTGGGCCGTCAGTACCCAGACCGATTCGCAGGCCATCATCAAACATCTTAAGGGCAGGTGAAACACCTTTGGCCGATTTGATGTTTGCACTCATGTTGTGAGCGATACCCACATCATGCGCTTTCAGCAGCGCAATATCTTCGTCGTCCACATTGATCACGTGAGCACCGACTAGGTTCGGTGTTAGCGCACCAATTTCTGCCATGTATTCAACCGGTGATTTACCGCCACTGCGCTCTGCAATCACTTCGTTTTCGCGATCGGACTCCGCCAGGTGAATCATCACAGGCACGTCGTGCTCCAAAGAAAGTTTAGTGATCTTCTGAAGCACTTCAGTGGTGTTGGTGTAAGGGGCGTGTGGTGCAAACGCTGGCGTGATACGCGGGTGATTTTTATATTCCTTAATAAAGTTCAGTGCGTATTGAATCCCTTCCTCCGCATTCGCTGCATCCGCTACAGGGAATTTAATGACTGTCTCACCCAAAATGGCGCGCATACCAATTTGATCGACCGTCTTCGCCACTTCATCTTCGAAGTAGTACATATCGGCGTAGGTGGTCACCCCGCCCTTTAGCATTTCCACGTTGCCCAATTGCGCACCAATGCGCACCATGTCGCGGCTTACCAACTTCTTCTCTAACGGGAATATGTAGCGGTGCAGACGATCTGGCACATCATCACCCAGAGAGCGAAACACGGTCATTGATGCGTGAGTATGGGTGTTGATCAAACCCGGCATCACGATATCACCGTCAGCGTCCAACACTGTCTTGGCGTTATACTCGTCTGCCAGCGACTCATCACCCACGGCAACAATCTTGTTGCCGTTCACCACAACAACGCCATTCTCGAATACTGTCTTATCAGCATTCATGGTCAGCACTGTCGCATCTTTAATTAGCAGGTCAACACTCTCCGCCGCGAATGCAGCAGAAGACATTATGGTAGCCAGTGCAACACTGGCGGAAAGAAGGGATTTTTTCAGCATCATTTACATCGTCATTAGGCGGCTTGGAATTGTGATGCATGATGCGTTCTTGGGACTAAAAGCCAAACGAAAATGTTAAATACGTCGCAAAAAATGTGATCTTGAGCAAACGTTTGCTTGTCGCTCATCAGGTATAAAAAACACTGGCCAAAGCCAGTGTTTTTCATGTCTCAGCAACGTCTCAAAAACGAGTCAGAATCAATCGTTCTTCGGGTTTTGAGGACGCATCGCTGGGAATAGGATCACATCACGGATAGTGTGCGTGTTGGTGAACAGCATCGCCAGTCGGTCGATACCAATACCCTGACCTGCTGTTGGTGGCAGACCGTGCTCTAGTGCAGTGATGTAGTCTGCATCGTAGAACATCGCTTCGTCGTCACCCGATTCTTTTGCATCAACCTGTGCTTTAAAGCGCGCATGTTGATCTTCTGCATCATTCAGCTCAGAGAAACCATTCGCCACTTCACGGCCACCGATGAAGAACTCAAAGCGGTCGGTGAAGAACGGGTTGTCATCGCTACGACGTGCCAGCGGAGAAATGTCTGCTGGGTAGCCAGTAATGAAGGTTGGTTGGATCAGTTTAGGCTCTGCGGTTTCACCGAAGATTTCTTCCAGCAATTGACCACAAGTCCAGAACTTCTCTACATAGATTTCCAGTGATTTCGCGATAGATACCATCAGGTCGCGATCTTGAACACCTTCTTCAGTCAACGCTTGGATTTGCGCGTGATCTGGGTTGTAGTGCTTAATCGCATCCAGCATGGTCATGCGCGCATACTTGCCACCGAATTCAACCGTGTGCTCGCCGTATGGCATTGCAGAGTGACCCAGTACATCGATAGCGACAGTGCGCAGCATGTCTTCAGTCAGGTCAATCAGATCATTGTAATCCGCGTACGCCATGTAGAACTCAATCATGGTGAATTCTGGGTTATGGCGAGGAGACAGACCTTCATTACGGAAGTTACGGTTGATTTCGAACACACGCTCAAAACCGCCCACAACCAAACGCTTCAGGTACAGCTCAGGTGCGATACGCAGGAACATTTCCTGATCCAACGCGTTATGATGCGTGATAAACGGACGCGCAGATGCACCACCCGGAATCACTTGCATCATTGGCGTTTCAACTTCCATAAAGTCTTTTGACTCCATGTAGCGGCGAATCGCTGAAATCAGCTTAGAGCGGACTTTAAACGCGTTGCGAGAATCGTCGTTAACAATCAGATCCACATAACGCTGACGGTAACGCGTTTCCTGATCAGTCAGACCATGGAATTTCTCTGGCAGAGGACGCAGTGCTTTCGTCAGCAACTGGTACTCTTCCATGTTCACGTAAAGGTCGCCTTTGCCTGATTTGTGCAAGGCACCTTTCACACCGATGATGTCACCAATGTCGAGGCCGTGAAACTTCTCTTTCAATTCGTTTTGAACGTCTTTTGCAGCATATGCTTGAATGCGGCCTGATACGTCTTGTAGTGCAAGGAAAGGACCACGCTTTGCCATGATACGGCCAGCAACGGTCACTTTGTGATCCAATGCTTCTAGCTCTTCCTTGCTCTTTTCGCCAAATTCAGCCTGAAGGTCTGCCGCTGTGTGCTCACGACGAAAATCATTCGGGTGGCCATTCGCGTTGCAGTTTTGACGAATGTGGTTCAGTTTTGCACGACGCTCCGCAATTAGCTTGTTTTCGTCTTGTAACTGGTCAGTCATAGTGAACCTTTGGATTAACGTAAAAAATTACAAACCAGATTTCAGGCTGGCTTCAATAAACTTGTCGAGATCACCGTCAAGTACCGCTTGGGTATTACGGTTTTCGATACCGGTGCGCAAATCTTTGATACGTGAGTCATCCAGCACGTATGAACGGATCTGGCTACCCCAGCCAATATCAGACTTCGAATCTTCGTTCGCTTGCTTCTCAGCATTTTGCTTGTGCATTTCTAGCTCAAACAGTTTTGCGCGAAGCTGCTTCATCGCCTGATCTTTGTTTTTGTGCTGGCTACGGTCATTCTGACACTGCACCACAGTGTTTGTTGGCACGTGTGTAATACGTACGGCAGATTCTGTGGTGTTGACGTGCTGACCACCCGCACCCGACGCACGGTATACATCGATACGCAGATCTGATGGGTTGATGTCGATTTCGATGTTGTCATCTACTTCTGGATAGATAAACGCAGAAGCAAACGAAGTATGACGACGGCCACCTGAATCGAACGGTGATTTACGCACTAAACGGTGCACGCCTGTTTCTGTACGTAACCAGCCGTAAGCGTATTCACCGCTCACGCGTACCGTTGCAGATTTCAATCCGGCCACATCGCCAGCAGAGACTTCAATCACTTCAGTTTTGAAGCCTTTGGCATCAGCCCAACGCAGGTACATGCGCAACATCATGGATGTCCAGTCTTGCGCTTCTGTACCCCCCGAACCTGCTTGCAAGTCGATGTAGCAATCAGAACCATCATGATCACCAGAGAACATACGACGGAATTCCAGCTTTTCTAGCTTAGATTCCAGTTCGTTTAGCTCTGGTTCGATTTCGTCAAAGGTATCTTGATCGCTTTCTTCAACGGCCAGCTCTAACAAGTCAGCGATGTATCCACCACCTTGATCCAGTTGGTCAATGGTTTCTACTACAGCTTCAAGCGAAGAACGCTCGCGACCTAGCGCTTGTGCGCGATCAGGTTCGTTCCAAACATCGGGTTGTTCAAGTTCGGCATTAACTTCTTCTAGACGCTCTTTCTTAGCGTCATAGTCAAAGATACCCCCGAAGGACATTGGCGCGTTCGGCAATGTCCGCTAGGCGGTTTTTGATCGGATTGATTTCAAACATGGTCACTTCTAATTTCAGAATGAGTTTTAACCGACGAATTCTATCCAATTGCGGGCAGAATAAACAGAGTGTGATGGGGATCAAAGAGCAATTTTTCGGAGAAATCTGTGGAAATCAGGCTAGGGATGAAATTTGGAGCCAATGCGTACTCATTCCACACTGGCTCGGGTATCTCGGTAAAGAAAGTCAGACCGCGACCATATGTTCAACCATCAATTGAACCGTGCGGTTTCCACGAAACTCGTTCACATCAAGGCGATAAGCTAACTCCACAATTTGTACCGACGGATCTGGCCAACGGCGCAGATCAACATTGAAGGCGATGGCATCCACCATTTGCCCACCCATCATCGGCTCAACCATCATCTTTAAGTGCTTACCACCCACCAGTTTTTGGTGAAGCAGTTTAAATTTCCCATCAAACAAAGGTTCAGGAAAACCTTGTCCCCACGGTCCGCCACTTCTAAGGATTTCCGCGACCTCCAGCGAGATTTCGGTCGGCAATAACTCACCATCGGACAAAAACACGCCTTTCAGCTCATCGTCACTGATCACGTTTTGTACTGCGTCATCAAAAAGACGAGAAAAACGATCAAAGTCAGTCTCAGCGATGGTTAAACCCGCGGCCATCGCATGACCGCCGAATTTATGAATCAGCCCTGGGTTTTGGGTATCTATCAAATCCAGGGTATCGCGCATGTGAAGACCTTGAATAGAACGTGCAGAGCCTTTTATCAGCCCATCGCCACCATCCGCAAAGGCGATAACTGGACGGTGGTATTTGTCTTTGATACGTGAAGCAAGAATACCAATCACACCTTGGTGCCACTCGCGTTGGAACATAGCAAGTCCGCTAGGCAATCGCGTTCCTTCGCCAAACTGAAGACGCTCGCAAATCGCCATCGCTTCTTCTTTCATGCCCTGCTCGATTTCTTTTCGCGTCTGGTTTAGGCCATCCAGTTCACTTGCCATTTGACGTGCTGCCTGAAGGTGCTGACACATCAATAGTTCGACACCGAAAGACATATCATCCAAACGACCAGCTGCATTAATGCGAGGCCCAAGCGCAAAACCAAAATCACCCGCCACCAGCGTCGACATGTTGCGATTGGCCACTTCAATTAAGGCCTGAATACCCGGCCGGCATTTCCCGGCGCGGATGCGCATCAAACCTTGATGCACCAAAATGCGGTTATTAGTATCCAATGACACCACATCGGCCACCGTACCCAACGCAACCAGATCCAGCAATTCGGCAAGATTAGGTTCCGCAATGCCACGTGTTGCGAACCAACCGGACTCGCGCAGGTGCGCACGCAATGCCAGCATCAGGTAAAACGCGACGCCCACACCTGCCAATGATTTTGACGGGAATACACACTCATTGAGATTCGGATTGACCATGGCATCCGCATCCGGCAATTGGTGTCCTGGTAAATGGTGGTCAGTCACTACCACTTGAATTCCGCGTGCTTTGGCCGCGGCAACGCCTTCAATGGAAGACACACCGTTATCCACAGTCATGATCAGTTCCGCGCCTTTTGCAGCCGCTTGTTCCACGACCTCAGGACTTAGGCCGTAGCCATCATCAAAACGGTTGGGCACCAGATAATCGACATTGGTGCATCCCATCATGCGAAGTGCAGACACTGACAAGGCCGAACTTGTTGCGCCATCCGCATCGAAATCTCCAACGATAATAATGCGTTGCCCTTTGGCGATCGATTCCGCAAGCAATTCTACCGCCCTTTCAATGCCGTGCAGTGCATCGTAACTCAACAGGCCCTTGGCGCTTCTTTCCAATTCCCCTTCATGGGTAATACCACGGTTTGCATAAATACGCTGAAGTAGCGGTGGAATAGAACTCGGGAGCGCCGTGTTGATAGACGGCTGGCGACGTTTAATTTCAATCATGGAGACAAGACCTGTATCTGACGTCGGTATGACTCGACGACATTATGAATGCGGATTGAGAAAACCATTGTAGCGAGCGATTTACAAAGGGAAAGCCCCGCTTGGGGTTTGGCAACACAAATAAAAAAGCGTCGGTAAACGACGCTTTTTTATAGAGTGGAAGGATTAACCTTTGGCTTGCAGTGTTTCCAACAGACGATCTGCTGGCACATAGCCTCCCAACATGGTGCCATCTTCCAGCATAATAGCAGGCGTGCCAGTGACGCCCATGGCGCTGCCCAGCGCCATGTGGCGACGCACAACGTCAGTACACGTATCCGTTTCGACGTTGAATTCACGCGCTTTCGCTAAGTCCATCGCTTTCGCTTTGTCATCAGCACACCAAATTGCACTCATTTCACCAATGTTTGGCGAGCGCTCACCTGAACGAGGGAACGCTAAATATCGTACGGTAATACCCAAATCGTTGTATTGCTTCATCTCACGATGCAGCTTCATGCAGTAGCCACAAGTGGTATCCGTGAATACATTCACCACGTATTTTTCATTTTTAGCTGGGTACACGATCAGCTCTTTCTCAACGCCTGACGATTCAAACAACTTCTTGTTGCGCTTGGCTTGAGTAAGCTCCGTCATATTGATGGAATCCGTGTCTGTCGTATGAAAGAGCTGCCCATAAATGAAATACGACCCGTCTTTATTGGAATAGACAACACCACCATTGGTGACAACTTCATACATCCCTTCAAGCGGCGACTTTTCTACGGATTCCACGCTCAATCGATATTTCGTCAATACTTCAGAGATCGCACCTCTGTCCGCACCATCAGCGGCATATGCGCCCACTGACAGCATTGCTGACGCCATGACGACACTGGAGAGTAGTCGTTTGAATTTCATCATTACTTTCATCCTGAATAGGGCAAAGCGCATGGCTTTGCAGGCAACGGTTAACTTCTCAGACCGGAAAAACAGGAAAAAATCCCGCTTCAGGCAATGTTTTTGTATGCGTTGCATTATGCACGAGGATGGTGCTCCTGATGCAATTGTTTTAGTCGCTCTGTGGCAACGTGTGTATAAATTTGCGTTGTAGACAGGTCACTGTGACCTAACAGCATTTGTACCACACGTAAGTCTGCGCCGTGATTCAATAAATGGGTCGCAAACGCATGGCGCAACACGTGGGGAGACAACAGGTCGCTGTCAATGTTGGCCAATGACGCATAGAACTTGATGCGATGCCAGAACGTTTGACGAGTCATCATGCGCCCACGGCGACTCGGGAAGAACACATCTGAGGTTTGCTCTCCCAGCAACACAGGTCGGCTGTGAGCCAGATACCGTTCGAGCCAGTCAATCGCCGCCTCACCCATAGGCACTAGTCGCTCTTTTCCACCTTTACCAATCACGCGAACCACCCCTTGGCGCAAGCTGACATTTTCTGTTGTCAGGCTGATAAGCTCCGTCACGCGCAAGCCCGTTGCATAAAGGAGTTCCATCATGGCCTTGTCACGCAGTTCGAGCGTGTCTTCTTCATCAGGTGAATCCAGCAATGCTTCTACCTGCTCTTCGCTCAAATCTTTCGGGAGACGCTTTGGCAATTTAGGACTGATCAGATTAGCGGTCGGATCATCTTCCCGCTGTTTTTCACGATAGAGATACTGAAACAAGCGACGCAACGCCGATAGCATACGCGCACGACTGGTCTGCTTGTAGTTCTGGTCAAACAACCAATGCTGATAATCCTGCAGTGTATTTGGCGCTACCTTTATCAACAGTATGTTTTTCTCTGCCAGCCAATGACACAGTTTTAAAAGATCGTTTCTGTAGGAGGCCAAGGTATTTTCAGACAGACCTCGTTCCATCCACATTGCATCCAAAAACTGTTCCACCAACGCCGTGTTTTGTTCCACGATTCACTCTCTTTATGTACATTTTTTCTGTCGTCAAACTACCTCACCCCTATCAGAATGCAAAGAGGAAGCACACGGCAATCTTCAAATGATGGAGTTTTCAGCCAATCACCTGTTACTTAAAGGGTAGAGATAGAGAGCGTCGAGGGGTAGAATCGCGCCAGATGCAACAGCAGGATTGAGACATGAAAATAGGTTTGTTTTACGGCTCGACGACGTGTTACACCGAGATGGCGGCAGAAAAGATTCGCGATATCCTGGGTGACGATCTGGTCGATATTCACAATATCAAAGAAACCCCCGTCACGACGATGAACCAGTACGATCTACTGTTGCTAGGCATTTCCACTTGGGATTTTGGCGAGCTACAAGAAGATTGGGAAGCTGTTTGGTCAGAGCTGAACGGCTTACAGTTGCAAGGGAAAGTGGCAGCCCTGTTTGGCCTTGGCGATCAAGAAGGTTACGCTGAATGGTATCTTGATGCCATGGGCATGCTGCATGATGAACTGCTAGCCACCGGCTTAAAATTTGTTGGCTACTGGCCAACGGCTGGCTACACCTTTGAAGCATCAAAAGCCGTGACCGAAGACGGCACCCAGTTTGTCGGTCTGGCACTGGATGAAGATAGCCAATACGACAAGAGCGACGAGCGTATTGCAAGCTGGTGCGAGAAGGTACTCGTCGAATACCAAGAACTGCTCTAATACCTGCATACAGGTATAAAAAAACCACCGCATGCGGTGGTTTTTTCGTATTCGAGTTTGCGATTACGCGTGGCTTGACTCGCCTTTGCTTTGACCGGCAAAGCGTACCGCAACCAGCGCGATAACCGTTGGCAACAACCACGCCATTCCATAGTTGAATAACGGCAGCACTTTCAGTGCAGACACATCAACCCCCGCGACCTTGGCAGCATCAAACAATGCAAACACCAAAGACACGCCCAGTACGACACGATACGCTAATGCAGGGTTTGGCATAAAACGACGCAGGAAAGTCAGCGCAATCAATGCAATTGCCACAGGGTACAGCGCGAACAGCACCGGTACTGATATCGCAATCAGCTGGTTCAGACCCACATTTGCCACTACCGCACACGCAATTGACAGAATCACAACCCACTGACGGTAGGTGATTTTAGTCAGGGTGCTGAAATAATCCGAACACGCTGATACAAGGCCGATAACCGTGGTCAGACACGCCAACACAATAATGGTAGACAGAATGATCTGACCGGCAGGGCCGAACAAAGCCAAAACGTAAGCAGACAGAATCGCACCGCCGTTGGTTGCGCCTGCGGCAACACCTGTCGCTGTCGCGCCCAGATAGAACAGAGACACATAAACAAACGCCAGACCTGCCGCCGCAATGATGCCCGCGTAAATCAGGTATTGACAGGTTTTCGCCTGATCCGTGATGCCTTTCTTACGAATCACGTCGACAATCAGCATACCAAACATCAGCGCCGCAAACGTGTCCATGGTGTTGTAGCCTTCAAGGAAACCCGTCGTAAACGCTTGGTCTACGTACGCACCTTGTGCAGCGGCGATGTCACCCTGAGGGTTAACCACCACAGCAATTGCCAGAACCGCCAACGCCGCAAATAACGCAGGCGTCAACAATTTACCAATGGTGTCAATCAGCTTGCCTTGAGACAAAGAGAAGAACATTGCCACAGCAAAGAAAATAATAGAGAAGATGGTCAATTCAAACTGACCAACATTACCCAAGAAAGGCTTAAAGCCTAATTCATAGGCAACAAGACCTGCGCGAGGTGCCGCAAAAGCTGGACCAATAATAATGAAGATCAGCACCGCCATCAGTGTTGCGACTGATGCAGGGAGGTCTCGTGTTAGACCTTTCCAACCACCACCCGCCACGGCAACTGCAATGATGCCAATGAGCGGAAGACCGACGGCTGTAATAAGAAAACCGAACATTGCAGACATGGTGTGCTCACCCGCCATGAAACCTGCCAGCGGTGGGAAGATGATGTTGCCTGCTCCTAGGAAAAACGCAAAGGTCATAAACCCTAGCGCGAGTATATCGCTAACCTTTAAACTCTCTCTCACTTCGAACTACCTTTGTGTGTTTGCATATTATTTCTGTAATCAGTCGGTTAGCCTTTTGGTTATTTTTACTAAGCTTTACCGATTAAGCAGAATAATGACGAAGTTTCACCCCTCAGACAATAGGGCAATTAAAAATAGATGATTAATCTATTTTTAATAAAATAAATGGAATTATAATTTAACTTTGCTCACTTTAACCGCATTTAGAAAAGTTAGAAGCCCAAATCACAACAACATTAAAACAACATATTTAACCGTATTTTAAGGTTTAACACGTTATGTCTTCTGTGAAAAAAGCAAATAAACGCTTTCAATTCAAGCAGTTTACGATTGAAGATAAAGGTTGTGGTATGCCAGTCAGTACAGACGGCGTGCTGCTTGGGGCATGGGCTCACGCAAGCGGAGATGCGTCTATTCTCGATATTGGCACGGGAACTGGGCTGCTAGCCCTCATGATGGCGCAACGTTTTCCATCCGCTGATATCACTGCACTGGATATCGATTTGCATGCTGTTAAAGCGGCAAAGTACAACGCAGAACAATCTGCTTGGGCGAAACGCATTTACGTCGCCCATCAAGATGTAAAATCATGGAAAAGCACAGACACCTTTGATGTCATCATCTGCAATCCGCCCTATTTCAATTCAGGACTTCAAGCAGAAGATGCGCGCCGAGCAATGGCAAGACATACTGACTCGTTGTCCCACGACGATCTGCTAAACGTCTTGGCGTCTCGACTATCGCGCAATGGCGTCGCTTATTTGATATTACCTTCATATGAAGCAGACCAGTTGATCGCTAAAAGTCATCAACATCACTTGTTTTGCTGTCGCACTGTGGATGTCAAGACAACACCGACGAAACCCGTCAACCGAAAACTGATTGCTTTATCTGCAAACAAAAAAAACGAGACGGATAAAGAAATGCTTATTATTCAATCAGATAATTCATACACGAAAGAATTTGTGGCGTTAACGAAGGATTTTTACCTAAAGATGTGACAGCCTCACTTGAAATCAAAACAATTTCACAGGTAGTAAATCGCGCTAAGCGGTGCATCTTGAGAGAATTTGGGTATAATCCGCCCCCTAACTATGAGTGGAGAAACTACGCGTGCGAACTTTTGCTGAATTAGAACTGGATCCTCAACTGCTAATGGCTGTGGATGACATGGGCTTTGAGCGACCAACAGCGATCCAGGCTGACGTTATCCCTCATGGAATGGATGGCCGTGATGTACTGGCTTCAGCGCCAACCGGAACGGGTAAAACCGCCGCATTTGTATTGCCATTGCTGCAACACTTGCTGGATTACCCACGTCAAAGACCAGGCCCTGCACGCGCATTGATCCTGACTCCTACTCGTGAATTGGCGATTCAAGTCGCTGATCAAGCCCGTGCGTTAGCAAAATATACTGATCTGAAAATTATCACGATCACTGGTGGTATCTCTTACCAAGAGCACGCGGAAATTCTGGGTAAAACACAAGACATCGTGGTAGCAACACCAGGTCGCTTGATGGAGTACGTAGAAGGCGAACGCTTTGACTGTCGCGCCATTGAAAGCTTGGTGCTTGACGAAGCTGACCGCATGCTCGACATGGGTTTTGGCCCTGCCGTTGATCGTCTGTCACACGAGTGCCGCTGGCGTAAGCAAAGTATGCTTTTCTCTGCAACGCTGGAAGGAAAAGGCATCGATGGTTTCAAAAACACGCTTCTGACCGATCCTGTTGAAGTGGTTGCTGAGCCACCACGTCGTGAACGCAAAAAAATCACACAGTGGTACTACCGTTGTGATGACATGGCACATAAAAATGCTTTGCTGAAATCGATCCTTGCCGATCAAGCAGAACGTGCAATCATCTTTTTTAAGACCCGTGAACGCTTAGCCGCAGTGCGTGAAGAGCTCACAAGAGCGAAAATCCCTTGCGCATGGCTACAAGGCGAAATGGCACAGGCAAAACGTACTTACGCCGTAGAACGATTCACCAGCGGTGAAATCAACGTATTGCTGGCAACTGACGTTGCTGCACGCGGTATCGACGTGCCTGACATCGACCACGTGATCAACTTTGACTTACCGCGCAAAGCCGACGTATACCTTCACCGAATCGGCCGCACCGCTCGCGCGGGTAAAAAAGGTAACGCTATTTCACTCGTTGAAGCACACGATCAACAAATGATGGATCGTATCTGCCGTTATATGAAAGAAGATGTAAAAGAACGTTACGTGGATGGTTTGAAGCCGAAACATAAAAAAGCTGAATTTAAGAAGAAAAAGAAAAAGCTGTCGAAGAAAGAAGTTAAAGGAAAAGTAAAGAAATCGGCAAAAAAAGCAGCCAAAAAAGCAGCCAAAACAACTGATTAACAGCTAAATAATCTAACCAGAACACAGAAAGGAGGCATAATGCCTCCTTTTTTGTTTTTCGCGCTCAGTCGCAGCAAGTTATGCTATTAAACATAATGATTAGCAGTTGAAGATCATGATCACAAAGCGCAACATTTACAACACAAAGATGTAACAATATGTAGCGAATTAAGATTATCCTGCGGCAGGATATTAAATGATCTATCCAATATTTCATTTTAAAAGGATCTTTCAATGCAATCTGTTGTAGAGTTTTTAAACAATATTATCTGGAGTCCAGTACTCATTTATCTGTGTCTGGGTGCAGGTTTGTTCTACTCCATCATTACGCGCTTTGTTCAAGTACGACAATTTAGAGAAATGTGTCGCCTACTCTTTTCGGGCAAAAGCTCTTCCAAGGGTATTTCATCGTTTCAAGCACTCGCCGTTTCACTCTCAGGCCGTGTTGGTACCGGTAATATTGCTGGTGTCGCAGCGGCTATCGGGTTTGGTGGCCCAGGTGCGGTATTCTGGATGTGGATCGTCGCGTTCTTAGGCGCAGCGACCGCATACTCCGAGTCCACACTGGCGCAGATATACAAAGAAGAAGACAACGGTGAGTTCCGCGGTGGCCCTGCGTATTACATCGAAAAAGCCATGGGCCAGAAATGGTATGCATGGCTCTTCGCTATCGCGACCATCTTTGCATGTGGTGTTCTACTTCCGGGTGTGCAATCCAACAGTATCGGTAATGCTATCGAAGCCGCATTTGGCTCCGGAGATATGATTGAAACTGCGTTGGGTACATTCAGCGTTGCGAAAATTACCACAGGTGCATTCATCTCTGTTTTGCTGGCCTTCATCATTTTTGGTGGCGTAAAACGGATCGCGAGTTTTACTCAGATTGTCGTACCTTTCATGGCTCTGGCATACGTGATCATCGCATTCGTGATCATTTTGCTAAACATCACCGAAGTCCCGGGTATTATCGCACTTATCGTGGGTGATGCCTTCTCGCCAATGGCCGGCTTTGGCGCCGCAATTGGGTGGGGTGTAAAACGTGGTATCTACTCAAATGAAGCAGGCCAAGGAACCGGCCCTCACGCGGCGGCAGCAGCCAATGTTGAACATCCAGCTCAGCAAGGTTTGGTTCAGTCATTCTCCATCTACATTGATACCCTGTTGGTGTGTTCAGCCACCGCATTTATGATCCTCATCACCGGTGCGTATAACGTACATGGTCCGGGTGAAGCATTTATCATCCAGAATCTGGCCGCAGATATCAGTGCAAACGGTCCGGTATTTACGCAACTGGCTGTAGAAAGCACCATGTCAGGCTGGGGTAAAAACTTCATCGCTCTCGCGCTGTTCTTCTTCGCCTTCACCACGATATTGGCTTACTACTACATCGCAGAAACCAATATCGCGTACCTTCGCCGCACCATAAAAGTACCTGGGATGATGTTTGTTCTTAAACTCGTCCTGATTGCTTCGGTATTTTACGGCACGGTGAAAGCAGCAAGTATGGCATGGGCAATGGGCGATATCGGTGTGGGCTTGATGGCATGGCTAAATATCGTGGGTATCGTGATTATTTTCTTCTTGAGCAAGCCAGCACTAAAGGCCTTGAAGGACTACGAGCGTCAGCAAAAAGAAGGTGTAGAAGAATACATCTTTGACCCTGTAAAACTGGGTATCAAAAATGCAGACTACTGGGAGCACAGACTGACGCGAAGAGCGCAGGAACAATCGTCAACCTCTGACGACAAACCCGGCGAGCCAGTAAACCCAACTGCCTAACGTTGCACGGCATAAACAAAAAAGGTTAGCTTCAGCTAACCTTTTATTTTTTAAATTCTTATCAGCACCCGAGTTACTGTTCTTCGCGCTTAAACACGAGTTCTTTCTCATTCGATTCTTCTGCACAGAACCCGTAACCTGCACAATCAAATGCCATCAACGCTTCTACTGAGTCGATACGGTTATCAATGATATAACGCGCCATCATGCCGCGTGCTTTCTTGGCAAAAAAGCTGATCACCTTGTATTGACCATTCTTACGATCTTTGAAAACAGGCGTAATAATGCGACCTTTCAGCTTGGCAGGCTTCACTGACTTGAAGTATTCATTCGAAGCCAAGTTCACCAACACATCATCGCCTTGGCTTTCCAATGCCTCATTCAGTGCATTTGTAATGATATCGCCCCAGAATTGGTAAAGATTCGTGCCTCGGTCGTTCTCCAGACGCGTACCCATCTCAAGGCGGTATGGTTGCATCAAATCCAACGGTCGTAACAAACCATAAAGGCCTGACAGCATACGCAGATGATCTTGCGCCCAGCTAAAATCGTCATCAAACAGCGTCTCTGCGTTCAGTCCCGTGTAGACATCACCTTTAAAAGCTAGGACTGCCGGGCGTGCATTTTCCGTCGTAAACTCGATAGACCATTCTTCAAAGCGCGCAGCATTCAGTCCGGCGATTTTATCGCTGACTTTCATCAAACCAGCAATGTCTGCTGGTGTTAGTGTTCTGCACACATCAATCAATGCTTTTGAGTGCTCAATAAACATTGGTTGGGTATAACGCTCCGTTGCCAGAGGTGACTGGTAGTCCAACGTTTTTGCTGGCGAAACCACGATCAGCATAGTGTCATTCCTTTCAAGTAGTTGTACTCAGGTTACCATTGCAAACGAAAAAAGCCACGCTTGAAGGCATGGCTTTTTCCGATATATGCAATAGAAATTACCGAATACGCTTAACGGGTTTGTTCCATTTTATCTTCGGCTTTCCCCCACACACCCGGCTCTATCTGATTAAGCAGTTCAGGGTGGTTTCGGCTGTTAAACGACGGTATTTTTCCGCGTTTCAACTGTTGGTTGTAATCCTTAGCCAAATACACAACCGTGCCCGAAAGCAACAGTATCGCGATCATATTCACAATGGCCATCAAGCCCATCGACGTATCCGCCATGATCCAAACAACCGGCAGTTCCGCCATCGCACCAAACATCACCATACCCAAGACCACAAAGCGGAATATATTGATGCCAGCTTTATAATTATGTCCCAAGAACATCAAGTTCGTTTCAGCATACGAATAGTTCGCGATGATCGATGTAAACGCGAAAAAGAAGATTGCGACAGCAATAAAAATGCCGCCCCAGCTGCCCACTTCGTTGGTCAGCGCTCGCTGCGTCAGTTCGATACCCGTGATTTCACTACCCGGCATGTACTCACCGGGAATCAAGATGATGGCGACGGTCGCAGAACAGATGACAATGGTGTCCACAAATACACCGAGCATCTGCACATAACCTTGCGATGCTGGATGTGGTGGATATGGCGTTGCACTTGCCGCTGCATTTGGCGCGGAGCCCATGCCTGCCTCGTTAGAAAACAGGGCACGCTTAATCCCTTGAACCATACCTTGCGCGATGGTGTAACCCAAAGCACCGGATGCTGCTTCTTCTAGGCCAAATGCACTGCGGAAAATCAAAGCCAGTACATCAGGTACTTTCTCAAGATTCGTGAACATCACATAGAACGCCAATGCTAGATAGAGCATGGCCATCACTGGAACAATCAACTCTGCGGTACGCGCAATTTTTCGAATACCACCAAAAATCACGAATGCAGAAAGAAACACCAGCGCAATCCCCACATACAGCGGGTCAAACCCAAATGCCACATAGGCAGCCTGTGTGATTGAATTTGCCTGTACCGAGTTAAAAACCAATCCAAACGCGATGATAAGCAGGACGGAAAAGACGACACCCATCCAGCGCATATCAAGGCCTTTCTCCATGTAATAGGCCGGCCCGCCACGGAAATTTCCATCGCCATCTCGGGTTTTATACAGCTGGGCCAGCGTGCTTTCGGCAAATGCGGTTGCCATACCCAAAAACGCGATCAGCCACATCCAGAAGATTGCACCCGGCCCCCCTAAGGTCAGCGCGACAGCGACCCCCGCCATGTTACCGGTACCGACACGAGCAGCGAGACTTGTGCAAAGTGCTTGAAAAGAAGAAATGCCTTCGCTGTCTGATTTACGGCTGTTTCTCATCACGCTGAACATATGCCCAAAGTGACGAAGTTGAATAAAACCAAGTCGTAGCGTGAAAAAGATGCCACCACCGATCAATAGATATATGAGTACAGAACCCCATATCAAATCGTTCAAAAAATTGATAAGACTAACCACGCGTCCCCCTCTTTACGTATAAACATTCTCGCAACGTAAGAATCCCCGGTGATCGAGGGTGCGATGAGATGCAACTGACTTAATCGCCAGCGAATGAAGATGTGGGCATTTCAAGCAAACGTGCCCGAAACCCCGAAAATGTGCATTTTTCGTATTGATTTAATGAGCGTAGCTCACAAAATTCCGCGAGATGATGAAGGTTGCCGCCTGAAAAATCAATATGAACCCATAAGCATATTGAGTTGCTATTATCGTCCAAACGAAATACCAAAACACGTTGAAAAACACATCGCACACACAAGACGCCAACAACATAACAACACCCCAACCACGTACATTATCTTGTTCTCGGTGCGTTAAATTGAACATGTACGCACAAAGTATTCTGTGATGACAGCAAGTTGCCTTTCAATTTGTTATGAACTCTAAACATCCCTCAAAGATGATTTGCACCCCACCCAGCTGATTGAAAAACAACCAGAACCCTGAAAACGGTGATGTCACTCTCATAAAAAATTCACTAAAGAGTAACAAATGAGAAACACTTCAATTTTATTTTGGGGAAGGTTTGATACTTAAATACTGACCGCACGGTAATATGGGGTGAATTTATGGATAGCTTTGCCTTCGAAGATATTTTCGATCAAGACAGAACACAACGCGGTGGACGAAACAAGCAAGTCAAACGCAAGTGGAGAGAAATTGAGGCTCTGAAAGACAGACAGCGCCTTAGAAAAGAGTTGCAAGACATCGATATGACTGGTGATTTTACCGATAGTGACTTTGATTTTTAACCTTCTGTTTCTATCACTCGTTTAACCTGTTGGTGCACTGCATAGCGCACCCTCATCTAAAAAGGCACATTCCTGTGCCTTTTATGTTTTTCAATTCGATGTCATTTTTCATTCCAGCGTCTTAAACGCCACTCTATCTCAGGCCTTCAGCGCCGCAGCCAATTCAATAAAGTTGTCGGAGACGCGGCTCCCAAAATAACGGGTCACTCCGCTCAGACTCCCATTGTGTTTGAAGATAAGACCAATCTTCCGACGTCAGCTGCTTTTCAATCAATGGTAAAATAGCGTGCTCTTCCAACTCCAGATGCTCGCGCTGACAGAGCACAAATCGGTTCAGCTTCTCCGCAAAGAGATCCAATGGAATGACGGCGTCCATCAAAATCATATCAACTGTGTCAGCAAACTCCGCGGTTAAGCTGGCTAAACTGTCATGCTCAGCATCTAAACGAGCCACCTCTGCCGCACCTTTATACTTATCAACATAGTAGTGATAAATCAGGTCTTCTTTCGGATGGTGATATTTTTCCGCATGCTCTTGTAAATAACGAACGGCATCGCGGATCAGACTGTAGTTTACTGTCTTCTCGTTTTTAATTGCAGTGAGGTTGCGAGCAAGAAGTTTTAGTAACTTACTAATATTATTATGATCTTCATGAATGCTACTGATTAGCATAGGACTCCCTTCCTTTGATTTTTTATTCTCCAACTTCAACAGTCTATCCAGCCGATTCTTAGACGAATTGCGCCTGGTCATTTTTTGTTCAGTTATTTAGAGAAAGCGGCACCAAAGAAAAAAACCGCGATCCATTTCACTGAACACGGGTTTTCTATTCAAAAGGGGACACCAAGCTACCAGAGAGCGTTAAGCGTCTAGATCTGGTTGCCAATTGACAGGCACTTTCCCCATCTTTGATAACAATGCGTTGGTTGAAGAGAAGTGCTTGCAACCAAGGAAGCCACGGTGTGCAGAAAGAGGGGATGGATGCGGCGCCTCCAGTACATGATGGCGGTGACGGTCAATCACCCGCCCTTTCTTGCGAGCATGTGCCCCCCAAAGCAAGAAAACCACCCCTTCGCAATGCAGGTTAACCGCCTCAATCACGCGGTCCGTAAACGTTTCCCATCCCAAATGCGCATGAGAATGCGCGTTGCCCTGCTCTACCGTCAGCACTGTATTTAGCAGCAATACGCCCTGATCCGCCCAGCTTTTCAAATAGCCATGACTCGGAACGCTAAACCCTTCAATATCCTGAGCCAGCTCTTTGTACATATTCACGAGAGAAGGCGGTGGCTTAACGCCCGGCAAAACAGAAAAACACAAACCATGTGCCTGATTCGGTCCGTGATAGGGATCCTGCCCTAAAATGACGACCTTCACATCGCTGAGTTCAGTAAAGCGAAATGCATTAAACACATCTTCTTTTGGCGGGTAGATCACTTTGCCCTGTTCGCGCGCTTCAGTCACAAACGTCATCGTGTCTTTAAAGTAATCCTGTTCTTTTTCCTGACCAATCACATCTTGCCAGGTGGTTACTTGTGTCATGTGAGCCCCAACTTGCCGATTATTGTTTAATTGGACGCGATTCTACGCGGTTATTGAAGAAGATGCTGTGACTTCGAATTGACGCAGGAGGCGGATCTCATCGGCCCACTTTTCAGGTTGAATGGTTTCCAATACAAGAGGGATACCGTCAAAGCGCTTATCCTGCATGATCACTTCAAAACAAGGCAAACCAATCTCCCCTTCTCCAAGCGCATGATGACGATCAACCCGAGAGCCAAACGGCGTTTTGGAGTCATTCAAGTGCATACCTCTTAGGTACTGAAAACCGACAATCTTTTCGAATTCCGCAAAGGTTGCTTCTGCTGCACTATGGGAGCGCAAATCATAGCCTGCCGCAAAGGCGTGGCAAGTATCGATACATACACCGACTCGCATTTTGTCCTCCACTTGCGCAATGATTGTTGCGAGTTGCTCAAACGACCAACCTAGGTTTGTACCTTGCCCTGCCGTGTTCTCAATCACGGCCACCACATCAGGGACTTCTTGATGCGCAAGATTAATAGATTCGGCAATCAATGCTAAACAGGCATCTTCACTGATCTTCTTTAAATGGCTACCAGGGTGAAAATTCAATAGCGGTAAACCAAGTTGACAACAACGCGCCATCTCATCGAAAAAGGCCTCACGGGACTTCTGCAACTTGTCTTCTTCCGGTGCGCCAAGATTAATGAGGTATGAATCATGGGGAAGAATCGCCTCCGGCGCGAAGCCATACTGACGACAATTTGCTTTAAAAGATGTGATGGTCTGACTCTCAAGTGGCTTTGCCACCCACTGCCGCTGATTCTTTGTAAACAGCGCAAACGCGTTGGCCCCGATTTGTGCGGCGTTAACAGGTGCTTTGTCCACACCACCAGCAGCAGATACATGTGCACCAATATATTTCATCTCAATTTGCTCCCACTTCGTAACCGACAACATTTTAAGTTACTTACTTTGACGATAAACAGGAATTTCACTGCCTTCCCATCGCGCTATTTTGTAGTAATAAAATTACAAATGTAATTTTTGACAATAATTCAAAATGTTATCAAATTGTACTATTTCAAATAGTTAATATTTTCTTGATTCAGAACAATAAATTCATTGTCTGAATTTTGCATATTTTGGTTGTAATTTGACTAAAATCAAAATAACCTTAAAAACAATACGGTATACAAGTACCCAGCTCATCAAAAGTTCGATAATTAAAATCATCAAAGCCTATCAAGGGGAAAGAATTATGATCACTGGTATTCAGATTACTAAAGCCGCTAACGACGACCTACTGAATTCAATCTGGCTGCTGGACAGCGAGACCAACGAAGCACGTTGTGTTGCTGCGAAAGCTGGTTTCGAAGCAGACCAAGTTATCCCAGCTGCTGATCTGGGTGAGTACGAAAGCCGCGACATCGCGATCGAAGTACCTGCGAAAATCGAAGGCGGTCAGCACCTGAACGTGAACGTTCTTAAGCGTGAAACGCTGGAAGACGCAGCTAAGCACCCAGAAAAATACCCACAGTTAACTATCCGTGTTTCAGGCTACGCTGTGCGTTTCAACTCTCTGACTGTTGAACAGCAACGCGACGTTATTGCACGTACTTTCACTAACTCTCTGTAATCGACAGACCGTTAGTACGCATAAAAAAACCGGCCAATGGCCGGTTTTTTGTTTTTCTCTATCAGGCTTAGCCTGCAACTTTCATCAGGTATTCGCGAAGTTGCGCAAAATCTGCATCTTGTTCAACAGACAGCAATTCCATCGTGGCATGTTTTGCTAACGGTCCCGGCAGTGGAATATCCTGCCCTAATATCTCATCGACCGACTCTTTGAATTTCGCAGGATGCGCAGTGCAAAGGAACAGGCCAAACTCGCCGTCTTGAAGTTGCTCTTCCAACACACGGTACGCTATCGCGCCGTGCGGCTCACACAAGTAGCCAGCATCAAACATCGCCTTCAATGTTTCTGCCGTTTCCTCATCCGTCACTGCGCCTGAGCCTAGCTCATTCAAGCCCCAACCTTTAATTTTGCACAGCTCTTCAATGCGCGGCCAGTTATTGGGCTGACTGACATCCATCGCATTCGACAATGTTGGAATGGTTGCCTCTGGTGTCCATTCACCGGTTTTCAGGTAGCGTGGTACGGTGTCGTTCACATTCGTAGCGGCAATAAAGCGTTTGATTGGCAAACCAATCGCTTTCGCCAGCAAACCTGCGGTCAAGTTACCGAAGTTACCACTAGGTACGGAGATAACCAGATTTTCACGCTGCTCTTGGGTTAGTTGGGAAGCGGCTTCGAAGTAGTAACAGATTTGTGCCATCAAGCGACTAATGTTTATCGAGTTGGCCGAGTTCAAACCAATCGCTTTTCTAAGCTCTGCATCATCAAACGCATTTTTCACCATCGCCTGACAATCATCGAATGTGCCGCTCACCGCCACCGTATGGATATTGCCGCCCAAGGTACAAAAGAGCTTTTCTTGTAACGGGCTGATTTTGCCTTTCGGATACAGGATCACAACATTGATGTTTTCCATACCGTAAAACGCATGGGCAACCGCTGCACCAGTGTCACCTGACGTTGCCGTTAGAATGGTCACTTTGCCACCGTCAGAAACTGCAGCCAGTGATTGCGCCATAAAGCGACCACCAAAGTCTTTGAACGCTAACGTCGGGCCATGGAACAACTCCAATGCACTGATAGCGTCCGTTACTTTCTGAACTGGTGCTGGAAATTGAAATGCGCCATCGACCATTTGGCGAACCGTGTCGGCTGACAGTTCTTCACCAATAAAGGCAGACAAAATATCGCTGCTACGGCTGACAAAGTCTTTCGCCAGCAGAGCATCGATATCATTAAATGTTGGGAGTTCGCTTGGGAAGAACAGCCCCTGATTACGGCCAAGGCCTTGTTTTACAGCCTGACTGAACGAGACCTGTTCGTCGTTTTCTTTGATGTTGTATAACTTCATAGTTCACTTCCTGTCACTGTCGATCCTGTTGAATCCAATCGACAGATATGGACAAATCCTTCTTCATTCTGAACGTAATTTTCCTGTAGCCACTTGGCAACGCGCTCAGCCACCGCTTTGTCACTGGTGATACTGAACAGCGTCGGGCCTGAGCCCGAAATCCCCGTCGCCAATGCTCCCGCGTCTTCTGCATAGTGTCTTGCTTCTGCAAAGCCTGGAAGAAGCTTTTCGCGGTATGGCTCTGCCACGACATCTTTGATCATACTTGCCGCTAATTCGGGTTGACCAGAGTAACAGCCATGGATGAAGCCTGCCAGATGTCGACCATGATTTATCACATCTTGACGACGATATTGCGCCGGCAAAATTGCGCGAGCTTCCGCTGTCGGTACTTTGATACCCGGGTAGGCCATGACCCAATACCATTCATCAAAACACGGCACTTGCTGACTAATGATCCCCATCTGTTCGACCATCAATTGCAGACCACCCAAGTAGCACGGCGCGACATTGTCGTAATGCAAGCTGCCTGAAATTGCCGCTTCCATTTCTCCCATTAGTGCCAATAAGGACGTTTCGTCCAACGGTTCATCATGGAATTTATTCAGCGCATCTAGCGCTGCGACGATGGAGCAAGCGCTGGAACCAAGACCCGAACCAATTGGCATATTCTTTTCTAGTGTCATCGCAACATTGCGAATTGGCTCACCACGCTTTTCCAACTCGCGGCAAAACACCAAATAACACTGATAAACGATATTCTCTTCTTGGTTTTCAGGCAGCTTATCAACAAAGCTACCGACGCAATCCAGCTGAAAAGATGTTGAGCCGCCATTCGCAACTTTTACACGGTCTCCCAACAAACTACCATCGATGGGTGAAACAGCAGCACCCAGCACATCAAACCCTACGCTGACATTACCAATAGAAGCAGGCGCATAAACAACGACACTCATCTTATACCCCCAACTTCCAGCCAAGTGTACGCATCAGGTCAGCAAATACCCCAGCAGCTGTTACCGCAGTACCCGCACCATAACCGCGCAGTACCAATGGAATTGGCTGATAGTATCGGCTGTAAAACGCCAGGGCATTTTCACCTTCTTTGATCTTGAACATCGGATCATCCGCGTCAACTGCTTCAATTTTCACCGAACAGTGTCCACGATCAATACTACCGACATAGCGTAGAACTTTACCGTCAGCACGAGCCTCGGCTGCCAGTTTGTCAAAGTAAGCATCCGCTTCTGGCAGCTTTGCCATAAATGCTGCAACATCACCTGACGCATCAAAGCCTGGAGGCAGTGCAGGCTCAACGTCGACATCTTCCAATTCAAGGTGCATACCGGCTTCTCGGGCAAGAATTAGCAGTTTACGCGCTACGTCCATACCCGAGAGATCATCGCGTGGATCAGGCTCAGTAAAGCCACTGTCACGGGCAACGCTTGTTGCTTCACTGAAGCTTTGGCCTTCATCCAGCTTTCCGAAGATATGAGACAAGGAACCGGACAGAATGCCGGTAAATTTTTCCAGCTCATCGCCTGCGGCAATCAAGTTCTGCAAGTTTTCAATAACAGGCAAACCAGCACCGACCGTTGTGTCATACATAAATTTTCGACGCGTTGCGCGCGCAGCTTTACGCAGCTGTTGGTAATACGCCATGCTCGCAGTATTCGCTTTCTTGTTTGGCGTAATAACGTGGAAACCCGATGACAAAAAGTCTGCATATTGGTCAGCAATCGCTTGATCTGATGTGCAATCAATAAACACAGGGTTGATGATGTGATTCTGCTGAACCAAGCGAACCATGCGCGGTAGGCTGAACGGCTCATCAACTTTCGCCAACTCATCACGCCAAGTGCTCAGATCAATACCTCTACTGTTGAGTAACATACCGCGGCTATTTGCCAGACCACAGACTCGAATCACGATACCTTGATCTGCCAGTTTCGCTTGCTGACGTTGTACCTGTTCTACCAATTCACCGCCGACACCGCCGACACCCACTATAAACAGATCGAGATAGTGATTAGAGTTAAACAGGTTTTCATGACACGCTTTAACGGCTTCTGACACGCGATTATCAGGGATAACCGCTGAGATTGAGCGCTCTGAAGAACCTTGCGCAATCGCCACGATGTTTACGTTCACTTCAGCTAATGAGGTAAAGAACAGAGACGCAACACCTTTTGCTGTGCGCATCGCATCACCGACCAACGAAACAATCGCTACGTTATCAACAAACTCAACTGGCTCAAGAAGCCCGTCTTTCAGTTCCAACTCAAAATTCTCTTGCAACGCTCGCATTGCCAGCGGCTTATCTTCCGCTTCAATACAGAAGCTGATGCTGTATTCAGATGAAGATTGCGTGATCAGTACAACAGACACACCGGCAGAAGACATTGCGCCAAACACACGTGCGGCCATGCCCACCATGCCTTTCATGCCAGGGCCAGACACATTGACCATACTCAATTTGCTTAAGGTCGTAATGCCTTTCACCGCCAAGTTATCTTCGTGGTTGTCATTGCCAATTAGCGTCCCTGCACCTTGAGGGTTAGCAGTGTTTTTAATCAGACAAGGGATGTGGAAGCGAGCGATAGGAAGGATGGTTTTCGGGTGAAGCACTTTGGCACCAAAATAAGAAAGCTCCATCGCTTCTTGATAGCTGAGGGATTTCAGTAACTTCGCGTCAGGCACCAGGCGTGGATCGCAGCTGTAAACGCCATCAACGTCAGTCCAAATCTCGCAGCACTCAGCGCGAACACACGCAGCCAAGACGGCTGCAGAGTAGTCAGAGCCATTGCGGCCCAGCGTGACCAACTCGCCTTGCTCGTTTGATGCGGTAAAGCCGGGCATCAAACCGATATGATTCGCAGGAATTGGTTCTTTCTTGAAGCGATCAGAAGACACTTCGATATCGACCATGGCTTCAAGGTAGTCGCCTTTGGCCTGGAGATAGTGTACAGGGTCAATCACATACGTATTGAAACCACGTGCTTTCAATAGCTCAGACATGGTTGCGATCGAGAGACGCTCACCTTTACTGATGATACGTGCATAAATGTTGTCTGGGCAAAGACCCAACAGTGCAATGCCATGAACATATTGTTTGAGTTGAGCCACAGTGCTGTCGAGTGCTTGATACAATGACGTTTTGTCGAAATCAGCTTCCATGTCTGACAGGCCGTCAAACAATGCTGAGAAAATGGATTGGATTTCTGCCACTTGCAGTTCTGCTTCGCCATGTTTGATCGTATTTTCAATCACATCCACGAGAGCATTGGTGATCTTCGCAGGCGCAGATAAAACCGCCGACACTTCACTTTGACAGGTATTGCTTGTGATGATCTCTGCTGCACGGCTGAACCTCTCAGCATTTGCCAGTGACGTACCACCAAACTTTAAAACTCGCATCCTTTCCTCCAACTCCTTGTTGATACCAACCTGACTAACAGTCTGAAGCTTGGGTTGGTATAAATCCTATAATTCAGTAATAAGCAGGTTAAAAAAAAGCCCGTACCTTTTTGGGTACGGGCCTTTTTTAAAAATTCAGTGCATGTCAGCCCGCACCCTCACACATGGTGATGGTAATCGTGGTAATAATGGTTGTGGTGCCGACCGCGTTAAACATGGTTAAAAACCTATCGTTTTGCCTTTCTATAACGTTTACAGAATGCAGCCTATAAGGTCAACAAAAATTTAAGTTATCTCTCAAAAAAACGCTGTAATTCGCAACTCTTCATTATCAAATTTAAAAGATGAGAAATACCTTAATTTTCCGCACTCCACCTTGCGGAGTTGCTACCTGCACGACATAGTTAATTGAATTGAGCAGAAAAACAGCAACACCAAAGGAGGGAACCAATGGCAGTTGCAATGGAAGAGTTGGTCGCACAAACCATATTACAAGGTGCAGATGCTATGTACGGCCGTTTTCTGGATGTCACAGCAGGGGCGCAAGAACGTTTTGAGCAACGCGACTGGAAAAGCGTACAAAAAGCATTAAAAACACGCATCAGTTTTTACGACCATCATGTCGGCCTTGTTAGCCAACAATTGAAAACCATGCTGACAAAACAACATGCCACGCGTTCTTTCCTCATGGCTGTCAAAGAGGAATACAGTCGACTGCTTGATGATTATCCCCGCTATGACATTGCAGAGAGCTTCTTTAATTCGGTGTATTGCCGAATGTTCGACCATCGCAATATCCGTCGTGACAAATTATTTGTAAACAGTTCTCAGGGTGGCCGAATTCCTAAATACCCGACGCCGTTACTTAAAAGGTATCCGTCAAAAAATAGTCTCATCCAGACTGTCGAGCGCATTCTGGACGACACGCCTTTCACACTGAATTGGGTCGACAAGGCTAGAGATATTCACCGTATCGTCGAAGCCTTACAGCATACGCTGGGGCCTCAACTGACCGATGAAGTGATCATCGACATGATCAGAGAGCCATTTTATCGTAACAAAGCCGCTTACCTTATCGGTCGCATTGATCTGGCAAACCAGACTCGTCCGCTAGTGATCCCGATACTGACTAATTCGCAAAATCAACTTTATGTGGATGCCTGCATCATCGACTCTGATGATGTCAGTGTCATTTTTGGCTTTGCTCGCTCATATTTCATGGTGTATGCCCCCGCGCCTGCAACCTTGGTCGATTTTCTTGGTCAATTAATGCCACATAAAACCCCCTCACAGCTCTATACCTCTATAGGGTGTCAAAAACATGGCAAAACAGAACTGTATCGGGAGTTTCTCCTTCATATGGAACATTCAGACGACCAGTTTGTCATTGCCCCGGGTATAAAAGGCATGGTGATGTCCGTGTTCACCCTGCCCTCCTATGGGTTCGTTTTCAAAATCATCAAAGACCGATTTGCGCCCCCAAAAGACATAACCCACGCTATGGTCAAAGAGAAATACCAGTTAGTTAAAGAGCACGATCGTGTCGGCCGAATGGCAGATACCCTTGATTATCGGAACTACATATTCCCCCGGCATCGTTTCAGTGAGGCGTTGTTAGACGAACTGCTTCAGGTGGCACCGTCAAATATCAAACTGACCAGCAAGGAAATCCACATACGACATCTGTACATGGAACGACGGATGATCCCGTTAAATATTTACCTTGAGCAGGCCGACGATAATGAGCTTCGAGAAGCCGTGCAAGAGTATGGCGATGCTATCAAACAACTGGCCGCGGCAAACATCTTTGCAGGCGACATGTTGTTTAAAAACTTTGGTGTCTCCCGCCATAGTCGCGTAATTTTTTATGATTACGATGAAATTTCTTACCTGACAGAAGTTAATTTCAGACGCATCCCGCCGCCACGCTTCCCAGAAGACGAAATGGCTGCAGAACCATGGTATAGCGTTGGAGAGAATGATGTCTTCCCAGAAGAGTTTCGTACCTTCTTGTTAATCAACCCTAAGATACGTGCATTGTTTGATGAGCTTCATGCCGATCTCTTTGATGCTGATTATTGGAAAGAGCTGCAAGACAACATCCAACACGGCCATTTCAATGACGTGTTCCCTTACAGTGATGATTGTCGGTTTACTAATCACTGAAATTGCGATCAATATTTCATAAAGTCAAAAACCTGACGTTATTCAGGTACATAACTTGCTCAATAATTGGGCATGACTTGGTGTGGCAATAAGATGCCGGAGCAATGTCACAATACCTAAATTGTGTTTAAAAAACATGCAAAGAGCTTTATCCAAATTGAGACAAGTGATCTAAAATAACAACTCAATCTAATAAAAACGAATCAGGGAAGGAGGCTCAATGAGACAATTATTGCTCGCCATCACCCTGCAATTAGTGGCTTTTTTGGCATTCGCGCAGGGTTCGTTACCGCTGTATGAATATGTTGAAGAGAACGATAAGCCTTGGTTCTCTAACTCGCTAAAAACGGGAAATCAAACTTTTGACAGTTGGACAATTAGTAGCGGCTATCACTACCCAGTCCATAAAAAAGTGAATGTCTTTCTCGCGACAGAACTAACAACAGACTCCGTTATTTCATCCGGCGCAAAAGGTGTCGCCAGTGGTGTGCAGTTTAATGTCAATGAGACACTGACCTTTGACAGTAGTATTCAGGCCGAACGGATAAATGAAGAAACCATTGGTGTGTTTGGTATGAGCAGTACCTATAGGATCACTGACTCATTAAACCTTGAAGCCAAAGTCGACTATAACTTCAACCAAATGCCCGAAAATTCAACAAACTACCAACTCGGTGTTGGATATAGGTTCTGATTCAAACATACATATAAAAACCGCCTTCTTCTGGCGGTTTTTTTCATTTTCGCTTAGGTTATATCGGCTCAACCGTTGTTAACGGCTCTGCGCTGACGACAACGCCATTTTTGTCTGCATACAAATAGTCCCCCGATGCGATCAGCACGCTTCCGATACGCAAGTTGACGCCAACTTCACCCAGCCCCTTCTTCTCAGTCTTGATAGGACAAACCCCCATTGCTTTCACACCAAGTGGCATTTTTTGCAGAGCCGAAGCGTCTCGGACAGCGCCATAAACCAACACACCGCTCCAGCCATTGCTGACGGCTTTCTCTGCCAGCAAATCGCCAAGTAAAGCGCGATTGAGATTGCCATGTCCATCAACCACCAGCACGCGCCCTTCACCAGGAGAGGCCAGTAACTCTCTGACCTTTGAATTATCCTCATAGCAACGCAATGTTTCTATGTACCCTGAAAAGCACACGTTTCCGCCGTAATCTTGCCATTGAACTGGTATCCAAGTGACAGAACCTTCAAATTCATCGCATAAATCTGGCAAGAGATCGTCCATGTTTTCTCCCATATCGTAAATAAACCGTGACAGATACGTGACTCTAACCCTAGCAAGAATTCCAAACCAAGCAGCGATTTCATCGCTAAAGTGGGATTTAGTAATAAGGAGACTGTCTGCCGTTTGCGATCGATTCGCGACCTGATGAAGAATAGCTATCCATAAAAACTGACGTGATTGAAGAGCAAGGTAACAGTCATATCTGTCAACCAATACGAACTATTCAGATTATTATTTCAATAAAAGTTTGAAGATATAAGGAGCGGGAATCATTAAAAGATCCCGTAAGATGAGGAAATTCGCGTAGTTTGAGGAATAAAAGCTGTGATATCACCATTATTATTGAATCGAAGCGATTGACCAAGATCTAGCAAAATGCTCTGATATCCTTACTTTCAATGCGTACCGTTACACATTTTTCACAGCTGTTGTAATAGTACGAAAAGGTTGAAACTCACTTTTAATATTTACAACGAAATCTACCCTTGAAACACCAGCATCGTTGATTTTTTGAGCGAGATTGACGTATATCAATAAAGCTTAAAAAATATTGCGTTGATTTATTACTAAATATTGTTAGCACGCTGTTAAATGAATACAATCGTGCTATCCAATGGAATTGCTGCCCAAAAGCGTCTTGATTGGTAGCATGCAGAATGGTGATACGATTTCGTATTCACCCTCTCTAAGGATGGCGTTTGATACAGAAAAGTTTGTTCGATCGCTGAGTGAAAGTCTTTTGATCTGCTTTTCTTGTTTGTAAGTTTTCTTCACAATGTAATGTTACGCTGTGACTGTTATACCAGATTTTTTAAGAAATTAGGTAACGCCAATGCAAACCCCTCATATTCTGATTGTTGAAGACGAGCATGTAACTCGTAATACGCTGAAAAGCATCTTCGAAGCTGAAGGTTATACCGTTCTAGAAGCCAATGATGGCGAAGAAATGCACCAAGTGCTATCTAACAATCAGGTTAACCTGGTAATCATGGACATTAACCTTCCAGGTAAAAACGGCCTGTTGCTGGCTCGCGAACTGCGTGAGCAAGGCGATATGGCGCTGATGTTCCTGACTGGCCGCGATAACGAAGTTGATAAGATCCTAGGTCTAGAGATTGGTGCTGATGATTACATCACCAAACCATTCAACCCGCGCGAACTAACTATCCGTGCTCGTAACCTGCTAACTCGTGCAATGAACCAAGGTTCTCCGCTAGAAGACAAGCGCTCAGTTGACCGCTACGTTTTCAATGGTTGGATTCTGGACATCAACAGCCGTTCATTGATTAGCCCAGACAACGAGCAGTTCAAATTGCCACGTTCGGAATTCCGTGCGCTGCTTCACTTCTGTGAAAACCCAGGAAAAATCCAAACACGTGCAGATCTTCTTAAGAAGATGACAGGTCGTGAGCTTAAGCCACACGATCGTACTGTAGACGTAACCATTCGCCGCATCCGTAAGCACTTTGAATCTTTCGGTGACACACCTGAGATCATTGCGACTATCCACGGTGAAGGCTACCGCTTCTGTGGTGAACTGGAAGATTTCTAATTCTTTCCGTTCGAATGAGAAAAAGCCCGCTATAGCGGGCTTTTTTGTTTTTACTTATGGCTATACTCATCCAGCCACTGCTTGAGCACAACAAGGTCGTGCAAGTAGCCGTCTTTGATTTCATCAACCCAGTCAGCAATGTTCTCCCACCAAGCAGGCAACTCTGGTGATTGCGCTTGCTGTGCAACCTTCTGAATGTGCTTAAGACCGATTGAGCCAGCGGCACCTTTTATCTTGTGCGCCTCACTTGCAATACCTTCCTGATCTTTTGCCGTCATGTTGCTATCTAGGATTTTGATGTACTCAGGCATTACCTGCTCAAACATCTCAATACTCTTGTATACCGGCTCAGCGCCTACAATATCGACGTATGACATCAGCATTTCCAGATCAAGCAGTGTATCCATAACCTCACTACCAATGACTCGCTGAACGTCTTCCTTACGCTCGATTGCAATCGGGCACTGTAAGGCTAATCGCTCAATCACCCCAGCAACAGCAACTACGCTAATAGGCTTGCTGATGGCATCATCCATGCCTTTCTTGATGTACTCGTTTTTGTCTTTGATAACATTGGCCGTCAATGCCACAAGCGGCGGTAACTTCTGCCCACTATCTCGTAATGTTTTCGCAATGTCGAAACCCGTCATGTCTGGCAATTGGATATCAAGTAGCAACAGGTCGTACTCTTGTTGACTAAACATCGAGAGTGCCTCCTTGCCATTTCGCGCAACCAACACCGTATGTCCCAAACTTTCTAACAGGTTTTTGGCAACCGTGATATTCAGTTCAATATCTTCGACCAGCAAGATTTGCAACGGACTTTGCTCTTCCTTCACCGTTTCTACGTTTTCTGCATGCTCACAAAGCGGAACAGATAACGTCAGCGTAAAGACGCTACCTTCGCCGACATCACTGTCTACGGTGATGTCCCCTTCCATCAACCTTGCTAACTGGCGAGAAACTGCGAGACCAATCCCTGTTCCTACAGCATGTAAATTGTCTTCGCCTTGTTTAACTTGATAATACATAGCGAAAATCTTGCTTTGCTCGTCATACGGAATGCCAACACCGCTATCTTCGATATCAAATTCTAAGTGAGCGATGTCGCCTTCTACATCACAGCGCACAGCCACGTTGACAGCACCCTGTTTGGTAAATTTCACCGCATTTCCAACAAGGTTCCAAAGTATCTGACGAAGGCGCGTCGCATCGACTTTAATCGAGGATGGCAAATCAGTAAGGCGATCTAAGCTAAAGCGAAGACCCTTTTGTTCAGCCATCAAACCGCTAATATTTTCAATCTCTGAAACGAAATCATGAAAATCAACCGGCTGAGGAGACAACTCCAACCGGCTCCGATCTGACTTATCCAAGTCAATAATGTCGTTAAAGATATTACCCAAGGTAATCGCGCTGACGTGAATGGTACGCAAATGCCCCATTTGTTCGCCTGTCAGCTTCGTTTCCAGCAACATACGGCTTAACCCTACGATGCCATTTAATGGTGTACGGAGCTCGTGGCTAATGGTTGAAATAAAGGCGGTTTTATCACGGCTCGCCTTCTCTAAGGCATCTTGATAACGTTTTCGCTCAGTGATCTCTCGGCCAAAACCGACAATTCCTAAACGACGACCATCACGGGCATAGAAAGGCAGTTTGCGCAGTTCAAAATACGCTTTCGTGCCATCTGTGTACTCCAACCACTGTTCGTAGGTTAATGATACGGTGTTATCGAATACTTGCTGATCCGTCTCAACCACTTTACTCGCAACATCTTCGCTATAAACGTCCCAGGGAGTCAGACCAACAAGGTCCTTTTCTTTTTTACCCGTCAGAACTTCCATGGCCTTATTGCAGCCTGAGAATTGTCCCTTTTCATTACGATAGTAAATAAGATCGGGGGAAGCATCGATAAAAGAACGAAGCAATACGGTTTGTTCAGCAAGATCCAACTGCGCTTTTTCACGCTGATAAACTTCATTTTCCAGATCCTGCATGGCCTCTTCACGCGCTTCTTCTGCTCGTTTTCTCTCTTCTATTTCCTGATTGAGCTGTGTGATGTTGTCTGTGAGTTGGCGATTGAGTTCCATGTCACGCGCTCGCATTTCCTCTAGCTTTGAAACAAGCTTAGATAGGCGCTGACGCGACTCCTCCAATTGATCGACCACAACAGAGAGAAAATAAACAGCCCAAGGCGTAATTAACAAACCGAAGAAAACAGAACGAATGATGTCACTGTTATGCACTGTTCCATTGAGAAACAGCGTGATCCCTATTTGCACCAGCACGGCAAGTGCCACTAAAGCTAACGCCAAGAGCATGCTGAAACGCACGAGTCCTAGCTTTACAAGCAAATCGACATAGTATTGTGCTAAGAGTTTAATTTGCTTCATTGAACTTCCCGATCATCACGAACTAGAGACATGATAACGGTGAGATCCCCGAAGCTAAAGTAAAAGGGGATGAAACTGCGGTTGCCGTGTTGCTATCGAGAAGAAAAAACTAGCTAACGTCCACCAGCTCTTGAGTCGTTGAGGTAATTTGATTGCGGCCTGCATTTTTTGCTTTATACAACGCCTTGTCAGCCAATGACACTAACTCGCCATAATCTTGTCCCGTTTTAGGAAAGATCGTTGCCGTACCCTGGCTGAGAGTTAAGCGATCAGACACGCCAGAAAATTCATGCGGAATGTTTGCCGCGGCTAACTCTAATGAAATATTTTCGGCAACATGTATTGCACCAGTTTCTGTTGTGTTCGGTAAGAGTATCGCAAACTCCTCACCACCGTATCGGGCTACGGCATCAAGTGGTCGGCGAATAACGTGCTGAAATACATCGGCCACTTTACGTAGCGCGGCATCACCGCTTTGATGACCATAATTGTCGTTGTAAGGTTTGAAAAAATCGATATCGCACAAGATCAGTGACAGTGGCTCGCCCTCACGAATATGCGAATGCCACATTTTCACCAGTTGTTCGTCAAAGCTTCGACGGTTGGCGACCTTTGTTAGACCGTCAACAAAACTGAGTTCTTCCAATTCCATGATGGCGTCAGCCAATTGTTGCTGCGTCGCCTTTCGCTCTGTCACGTCGCGTGCAATGACAAGCACACCTGTCGTTTCATCGGTTGGATCGACAAATTGTGTTTTGGTCATTTCATACCAGACCATACTACCGTCACGCTTCATCACCAAGTCTTCATATTTTACGGTGTCGCCATCTTCGATAACGGGTCGATCCATTTTCTGGTGCTGCGCCAGGATTTCTGGCTCTACGATTTCTTCAGCCAATTCCCCTTCAAGGTCATCATGAGGCGCACCCATCGCTTCAGCAAAAGCAGGGTTCCCACCTAAAAATTCGTAGTCGTTGTTGTAGATGCCAATCGGATCCACACTGGCTTGAAAAATTGACGTCAGCAAGTTGCTGTGTTTTTTCAATTGCTGCTCAACTTCATGTCTAGCCTGAATCTCTTGCTCCATGACCTGACGCATCATATGCCAGTTGGTCACATCGTGGCTGATACTTAACGTGCCATAGATGTGGTTATCCGTGTCTCGTAACACCGTTTGATTAGATTCTAATAAGCAGCTGTCGCCATTCGGGTTCGTGGTCCAGCTTTGTTGTGTGCGGCGACTGGCAACATCTTCTGTCGAATTAAAGAAAAGGCCTTCTTCTTCCCGTCCTTTCCAGAAGCGATCAAACGCTTGGTTTGTTCCCACCACTTTTCCTTCGCGATCTTGGAAACAGACGAGTTCTGCCAACGAATTGATCACAGAACGAAAAATCTGATTGTCATCGTTAATAAACGGCTCGCTATAGACGCTCTCTGATTCGGGCTCTAACGATACAATCCATGCGTGTTTGCCTTTACACCAAATGGGTAACCCAGAGAATCGGGCGTAGCGGGGAACTTTGTGAGAAAAAGACGTGCGAATATCCGCGGTAACATCAATAAAAGGTGTGGGCCAGCGTCGGTGACGTAGCATGTGTGCAATCGCATTTTGCTCCTGCTCACTCCGCATACGAAAATCGCCATGCTCTGTATCGATATCATACAAACGGACAAAGCTGCGATTAGCAAAAAAGATACGGCCGTCCTTGTGAGAGACAATAGCCTTTGGCGAATGGAGATTGGAGAGATAGGATTGCCAGTTTTTGAGCGATACGACACGCTTACGCGATGCCCATAATGCCCCTACCAGAAACCCTATCAAAATCAGCACTACGCCTAATGGCCCGTCAATCATTCAATCATCCTTTGCCGTAAACCGTGAATGTTGCCTTGCATTTTTGCATCAACATCACGGATTAATCTTGCCACACGCAGATGAAAGAAAACGAACCGTCTCCGCTTATTTTGCGAGCTATCAAACGCTAGTCACATTATCCTGAAATATGAAATTAATTTCCTAACAGCGTCCCTTGAGACCCTTTTACGGTTAAAACGCGCGCCAAGGCGGTCATTGCCAGCCAGCGGTTCTCACACCACTCAGGGGCCAGTAAGGTAGGCTTACGCGCACTGGCCGACACACGGTGATACACCACGTCAGCAGGTGTACGCAGGATCATTTCAGCGGCGCTTTCTACATAGTCTTCGATTGAGATCGCCGACAAGCGACCCGCTCGCCACGATTTTGCCATGACGCTACCTTCAACGATATGAAGAGGATGAAGTTTAATCCCTTCCACACCCGTCTCCACAACTCGGTCAATTGTACTGATATGATCTGCTTTCGTGTCACCCGGTAAACCCACAATCAGGTGGGTACACACATTTAAACCCAACGCGCGAGCTTTTCGAGTGACAGTCTCATAACTCGCAAAATTGTGACCGCGGTTAATGCGCTGTAACGTTTTGTCATTCGCTGTTTGAAGGCCCAATTCTAACCAGATTTCATAGCCCTGGTCTTTATAACTGGCCAGCAAATCAAGTACTTCGTCTGGAACACAGTCTGGTCGAGTGCCAACACACAAACCGACAATATCTGCCGTTTTTAGTGCTTCTTCATACATTGCTTTCAGCTTTTCAACTTCCGCATATGTACTGGTATACGCTTGAAAATAGGCGAGATAACGCTTTGCTCGATTCACTTCTTGGGCGCGCATAGAAAGCTGAGCGGTAACAGATAACTGCTGGGCAGTTTCATCAGCAAAAGAGGCAACGTTGCAAAAGGTGCAACCGCCACGCCCTAAAGTGCCATCGCGGTTAGGGCAACTGAAGCCGCCGTGAAGCGTAAGTTTGTGAACTTTTTCGCCATACCTGCGTTGCAAATCCTGACCAAAGGTATTCACTAAATGATGAAGCTCCATCGCCTACCGCCTGAAATTAGTGTCGTTCAAAAAAGCGGCGGATTCTAACACCGAAAATGGGTTAAAAAGCTCGACTACATCAATATTGGTTGAAGTATTTTCACCTAAAAATGAAAGTTAATTACAATTCGTTTACATGCCTTTTTTCACCTCACCTTTCACACTCCTTGAATATTCACACACAGACCATCAAAGCGAGTTTTTATTCATAAATAGCGCAAGGTTACGCTGATATGTATGCTTATGCTGTTATCAAAAAGCAATTTTTTATGGTAATTAAATTTCGAAATATGTAGGATAGATACAGCTGCGCCTAAATTGTGAGCAATAAAATTCGCCAAATTGTGCACTTAACTAGATGCTTATTTGGCGATTTAAATACAGCGCAGCATTTTTGCATAGGATTGCAGTTAAAGGAGATGGATACAGCCCACCAAGCTGTATCCGGGCTTGGGTACGCGAGAAAACACTTTTTTGTCTTCTCAAACTTGGTACCCGCTCAGCCCGTGCCCGCAACAGGTACGGCTAAGGAAGACAAATGCTCCCCCCAGCATTTGTGTCAACTGGAAGGACGTAAACATGACTGATTCAGTGCTACGCACAGAGGGGCTTTATGTGCCCGAAATGGAACACGACGCCTGTGGTATTGGCTTCGTTGCCCACCTCAAAAATAGAAAGTCCCACGCGATAGTAACTCAAGCACTAGACATGCTCGCGCGTATGGAACACCGTGGCGGTCAAGGCTGCGATCCATGCAGTGGTGACGGTGCCGGTATTCTTCTTCAAAAACCGCACGAGTTTCTACTCGAAGAAACACGTAAACTGGGTATTCAATTACCGTCTGCCGACAAATATGGTGTCGGTGTCATGTTGTTCCCTAAAGACGAAAACAAACGTCAGCAATGCCGTGACATTTTCGAGCGTAACGCTAAGCGTTTAGATCTAGAGGTTATTGGCTACCGCATTCTGCCAACAGATAACTCGATGATTGGTGCAGACCCGCTCAGCACAGAACCTCAATTCGAACATGCTTTCGTAACAGGGGGCGAACACCTCACTGTTGATGAGCTTGAGCGCAAGCTTTTCGTACTGCGTAATTACACGGTACGCCTCTGCTTAGAAAGCGTGTCGAACATTGGCGATGATTTCTATATCAATTCATTCTCCGCCAAAACCTTGGTCTACAAAGGCCAATTGACCACGGAGCAGGTGCCACAGTATTTCTTAGACCTTCAGAATGCTTCAATGGTCACCGCACTGGCACTGGTTCACTCTCGCTTCTCGACCAATACCTTCCCGCGTTGGCGCTTGGCGCAGCCTTTCCGTAACATCGCGCATAACGGCGAAATCAATACCGTTCGCGGTAACTTGAACTGGATGAAAGCCCGCGAAGCGTTGCTAGAATCAAAACTGTTCAGCGACCAAGAACTCAAAATGCTGCTGCCTATCTGTCAAGAAGGTGCATCTGACTCTGCCAACTTCGATATGGCGCTGGAACTGCTAACGCTGTCTGGTCGCAGCATGCCCCATGTATTGATGATGATGGTGCCAGAAGCATGGCAAGAGAAGAAAGACATGGACCCGAAACTCCGTGCTTTCTACCAATTCCACGCCAATATCATGGAACCGTGGGATGGCCCGGCGTCTCTTTGTTTCACTGACGGCGTAAAAGTCGGTGCAACACTAGACCGTAACGGTCTGCGCCCAAGCCGCTATACCGTCACAAAAGACGACTACCTCATCATGGCATCCGAGTCAGGTGTAGTAGAAATCGAACCAGAAAACGTGCACTTCCGTGGCCGTTTGCAACCAGGCCGTATCTTCGTTGCCGACTTAGAACAAGGTCGCATCATTTCTGATGAAGAAGTGAAGAACGAAATCGCGTCTGCACAACCATACCAAGAGTGGGTTGAAAAGAATTTGCTGCAATTGGATAAGCTTCCAGAAGCCGACTCCAAACACCAACAACCATCGCCAGAACGTCTCCTTCATCACCAACAAGCGTTTGGTGTCACAACGGAAGAAGTAAACGAAATTCTGTTGCCGATGGCGAAAGATGGGAAAGAGCCACTTGGCGCAATGGGTGCCGACTGGCCTCTGGCGGTGCTGTCTCACCAATCTCAGCACCTTTCTAACTACTTCAAGCAGTTGTTCGCACAGGTGACCAACCCACCAATCGATCCGATTCGTGAACGTATGGTCATGTCTTTAAAAACCTACCTAGGTAAAGACCAAAACCTGCTGATCGAAACACCAGAACATTGCCGCAAGGTAGAATTGGAAACCCCAGTTCTAAGCAATGCAGAACTCGAAAAGCTGCGTGCCATTGATAACGATCACCTCCAAGCAAAAACGCTGGATATCGTATTCCGTGCAAGCGGCGAGAACGGCAAGCTAGAACGCGCACTAAAGCGTATTTGTCAGTATGCAGAAGATGCCGTTAACGATGGTTACTCCATCATCCTTCTGACTGACCGTGCAGTGAACTCCAACCATGCAGCCATCCCTGCGATGCTTGCTGTCGGTGCCGTTCACCATCACCTGATCCGTAAAGGCCTACGTGCAAAAGCGGACATTGTTATCGAAACGGGCGATGCTCGTGAAACCCATCACTTCGCCACACTCGTTGGCTACGGTGCGAATGCTGTTAACCCGTACCTAGTCTACGAAACTTTGGTCGATCTACAGCGCACGAAGAAATTGGACCCAGAAGCAGATGTGGATGCGTTGTTTGAGAACTACCGCAAATCCATCAATGCTGGTTTGCTGAAAATCTTCTCGAAGATGGGTATCTCAACCCTTCAGTCTTACCACGGTGCACAAATTTTTGAAGCATTGGGTATCAGCAAAGCGGTTGTCGATAAATACTTCACCGGTACCGTTTCACGTATTCAAGGCCTGAGCATTGATGACATCGCGAAAGAGGTACTGATCCGTCACCGTCTGGGTTACCCAACGCGTGAAATCCCCGTTCAAATGCTGGATGTTGGTGGTGTTTATCAGTGGAAACAACGTGGTGAAAAGCACTTGTTTAACCCTGAAACTATCCACTTGTTGCAAAATTCAACACGTAACAAAGACATTAAGCAGTTTAAAGAATATTGCCACACGGTTGATAGCCAAGGCGATGACGCGGCGACCCTTCGCAGCCAATTCGAATTTGTGAAAAACCCAGCAGGTAGCATTCCTCTTGCAGAGGTTGAACCCATCGAAAGCATCCTGAAGCGCTTTGCAACCGGTGCAATGAGTTTTGGTTCTATTTCGCATGAGGCGCACTCAACCCTTGCTGTAGCAATGAACCGCATAGGCGCGAAATCTAACTCAGGTGAAGGTGGCGAAGACCCTGCCCGCTTTGAGAAGAAAGAAAATGGTGATTGGGAACGCTCTGCGATCAAGCAGGTTGCATCCGGTCGTTTCGGTGTGACGTCTTACTACTTGACCAATGCCGCTGAGATCCAAATCAAAATGGCGCAAGGCGCGAAGCCAGGTGAAGGTGGTCAACTTCCAGGTCACAAAGTCGATGACTGGATTGGTCGCACACGTCACTCCACACCAGGCGTTGGCTTAATTTCACCACCGCCACACCACGACATTTACTCTATCGAGGATTTGGCGCAGCTCATTTATGACCTGAAAAATGCGAACCGCGAAGCGCGTATTAACGTCAAACTGGTCTCAGAAGCAGGTGTAGGCACTATCGCATCCGGTGTAGCAAAAGCTAAAGCTGACGTGGTTCTGATTGCCGGTTTTGATGGCGGTACGGGTGCTTCACCATTGTCGTCCATTAAACATGCAGGTTTGCCTTGGGAACTGGGTCTGGCGGAAACACACCAAACACTGCTGAAAAACGGCCTACGTAACCGTATCGTCGTTCAATCAGACGGCCAGATGAAAACCCCTCGTGACCTTGCTGTCGCGACGCTACTGGGCGCAGAAGAATGGGGCGTGGCAACCGCAGCACTGGTTGTTGAAGGTTGTATCATGATGCGTAAGTGTCACCTCAACACCTGCCCTGTTGGTATCGCAACACAAGATAAAACTCTGCGCGAGCGTTTTGATGGCCGCGTAGAAGACATCGTGACTTTCTTCACTTACATGGCTGAAGGCCTACGTGAAGTGATGGCAGAGCTCGGTTACCGCACCATTAACGACATGGTAGGTCAATCTCAGCACTTGAAAGTACGCAGCGATGTTGGTCACTGGAAATACCAGAACCTAGACCTGAACGTTGTTCTTCACAAAGAAGAGCCACGCGAAGGCGACGGCATGTATTGTCAAATTGAGCAAAACCACGGTCTTGAAACGATTCTGGATCGCCGCTTGATTGAAGCCGCTTCAAGTGCACTTTATGAAGGCCGTAAGGTTGATGCAGAATTCGCAATCGTCAACACAGACCGCAGTGCCGGTACCATGTTGTCGAATGAGATTTCGAAGATCTACAAAGACCAAGGCTTACCAGAGCAAATGAATGTGAAATTCAAAGGCTCTGCTGGTCAAAGCTTTGGTGCATTCCTTGCTAAAGGCGTGAAATTCGAAGTCGAAGGCGACGCGAACGATTACTGGGGTAAAGGTTTGTCTGGCGGTACCTTGGTGCTGTATCCAGATGCCAAGAGCGACATCATTGCCGAAGACAACATCGTTGTCGGTAACGTCTGTTTCTATGGTGCAACCTCTGGTGAGTCATTCATTCGCGGTGTTGCAGGCGAGCGCTTTTGTGTACGTAACTCCGGTGCGAGAGTGGTTGTCGAGGGTATTGGCGACCACGGCTGTGAATACATGACCGGTGGTGTTGCCATCGTTCTGGGTCAAACAGGCCGTAACTTTGCTGCGGGTATGAGTGGCGGTGTTGCTTATATTTGGGATCAATTCGAAGACTTTGAATCTAAGCTAAACCCTGAATTGGTTGACTTGGATCCATTGGATGCAGAAGACATCGCACTGTTGAAAGAGATGATTGGTAAGCACCAAACATTGACTGGCAGCGCCGTTGCAGGGACCTTCTTATCGAACGTTGATGAGAACCTCAAGCGTATCGTGAAAGTGATGCCTCGCGATTACAAAGCTGTGCTAGAACAACGCAAAGCGGAAGCCGAAAACAAGGAAGAAGTGGAGGCTGTAAATGGGTAAGCCAACTGGATTTTTAGAATTCGGCCGGGAACTCCCGGGCAAAAAAGACCCTGCTGTTCGTATTCAAGACAACAAGGAATTTGTCCTGAACGAAGAGTTTGGTGAAAAGATTAACGAACAATCGTCACGTTGTATGGATTGTGGTGTACCGTTTTGTCATAACGGTTGCCCTATCGGCAACATCATTCCTGAATTCAATGACGCGGTCTATCGCGACAGCTGGGAAGAAGCGTGGAACATTCTAAGTTCTACCAACAACTTCCCTGAATTCACTGGACGTGTGTGCCCTGCACCTTGTGAAACCGCGTGTGTTCTTGGTATCAATCAAGATCCGATCACGATTTGTAATATCGAGAAAACCATCGTTGAGACGGCCTATCGTGAAGGCTATGCCAAACCGAAAATCCCAACATCTCGCACCGGTAAAAAAGTGGCGATCATCGGTTCAGGCCCTGCGGGTCTGTCCGCTGCAGAGCAACTTAACAGTGCAGGCCACTCAGTCACGGTTTTTGAACGTGATGAGAAAGTCGGCGGATTGCTACGTTTCGGTATTCCTGACTTCAAACTCGGCATGGACATAATCGATCGCAAGATCAACTTGATGGCTGAAGCTGGCGTACAGTTTGAAGTGAATGCGCACGTCGGTGTCACCGTTAACGCACAGCAAATTCGTCAAGATTTCGATGTAGTACTGCTAACAGGTGGCTCAACTGTGCCACGTGATTTACCTATCCCGGGCCGTGAATTGAAAGGCGTTCACTTTGCGATGGAATTCCTTGGTCAAAACAACCGCCGTGCAAACGGTATGGATTTGAAAACCGAAGAAATCCACGCAAAAGACAAGCACGTTGTGGTAATTGGCGGTGGTGATACGGGCTCTGACTGCGTGGGTACATCAAATCGTCATGGTGCGAAGAGCATAACCCAAGTGGAAATCATGCCTATCCCGCCTGAAAAGCGCCCTGCAAACATGCCTTGGCCGCAATACCCAATGATCATGCGCACTTCCACTTCTCACGAGGAAGGTTGTGATCGTCATTGGAACATCCTGACAAAAGAATTCATCGGTGACGACGCTGGCAATGTAAAAGCACTGCGTATCGCTGACATTGTTTGGAAGGATGCTGCACCAGGCGAACGACCAGGTTTTGAGGAAGTCACGGGCTCTGAACGTGTTATCCCTTGTGATAACGCATTCTTAGCGATGGGCTTCCTTCATCCAGAACCTCACGGCGTACTCGCGCAGTTGGACGTCGCATTGGATGACCGCGGTAACGTGGCAACGCAAGGCTATCAAACCAGCCAAAAAGGCGTATTCGCTGCAGGTGACATGCGTACGGGCCAGTCTCTGGTTGTACGTTGTATCAATGAAGGCCGCGAATGTGCACGAGCCATCGATGAATACTTGATGGGCAATACAAACCTTGAAGCTAAAGCTGATTCACTGATGCTTTCCGCATAATTATAAGTAAGTGTTATCTTCCAGTTTTGCCAGCCCTCTGTGGCTGGCTTTTTTCTTTATCTCCCAAACAGTTATGACCTCGCTGTCATCACGCAATCATTTTCACTTTCTACCGCTACTCGCTTTGTTAGCGATAAGCAGGACCAAATCGCAACTAAAAGATTAAAAAGCCCCGCTATATGGCAAGGTTAATCTCTGCGACAGGGTTAAAAAAATCACCATAAAATCCTGCCTACATACGCCCTTTTCGACATATATAGCTGTTTATTCCCAAAGTTAATGTAATGTGACGAAATTTGACCTATTAGCAAATTGTCGATAACTTGAAATATCGAAAAGAAAATTGTGAGCCTCGGCAGGGCCCAGTCATTCTTACTCAATCACAAGAGCTGATGGGTTAGCGCATCCATGACCTAATACTTACACTCTGTCAAAATCAAAATGCTAGGAAAGCATTGAAATACTGCAGTCACTGCTTGGAGCAGTCGCAAGGGAGAATTGCAATGTCGCTGTACGACCCTACGCTGGAGAAAGACAACTGCGGTTTTGGCCTCATCGCCCATACAGAAGGTGAAGCCAGCCACAAACTCGTCAGAACAGCTATTTCCGCACTAGACCGAATGACCCACCGAGGGGCGATAAACGCTGATGGGAAAACCGGTGATGGCTGCGGCTTATCACTTCAAAAGCCCGATTCCTTCTTTCGTATTATCGCAGAAGAAAATAACTGGACGCTCAGTAAGCTTTACGGCGTCGGTATGATTTTTCTCAGCAAAGATCCAAAACAAGCACAGCGAGCAAAAGACATCTTTGAGCGCGAAATCGCAGCTGAAACCTTGTCGATTGTGGGTTGGCGAGACGTTCCCACAAACTCTGATGTACTGGGTGAGATTGCATTAAGCTCAGTCCCCCACATTGAACAGGTTTTTGTAAATGGCCCTGCAGGCTGGCGAGCACGTGATTTAGAGCGTCGTCTTTACATTGCTCGTCGCCGAGCAGAAAAAGCCCTCGCTGACGATGCCGATTTTTATATCACGAGCCTTTCCACACGTACCATTGTGTACAAAGGCTTATGTATGCCCGCAGACCTACCCCGTTTTTATCTCGATTTGGCAGATCTGCGCCTTGAATCTTCAATTTGTTTGTTCCATCAGCGCTTCTCCACCAATACCAAGCCGAAATGGCCGCTGGCTCAACCGTTTCGCTACTTAGCACACAATGGTGAAATCAATACGATAGATGGGAATCGCCAGTGGGCTCGCGCCCGTGCTTACAAATTCAACTCCCCGCTGTTTCCGGATTTGAAAGAGGCAGCACCCTTCGTCAATGAAACCGGATCAGACAGTTCCAGCCTCGATAATATGCTGGAAGTATTCCTCGCTGGCGGTATGGATCTGTTTCGCGCTATGCGCTTACTTGTGCCGCCTGCATGGCAAAACCACCCAGATATGGATCCGGATCTTCGCGCATTCTACGACTTTAACTCCATGCATATGGAACCGTGGGATGGCCCAGCAGGCATCGTAATGTCTGACGGTCGTTACGCCGCGTGTAACCTTGACCGAAATGGTCTTCGTCCCGCCCGCTACGTGGTGACTAAAGACAAACTCATCACGCTTGCTTCCGAAATTGGCATTTGGGATTACGCACCGGATGAAGTGGCAGAGAAAGGTCGAGTAGGTCCTGGTGAGCTTTTAGTTATTGATACGTTTGAAGGTGAGATCTGGCACTCTGCAGATATCGATAACGAACTGAAAAACCGTCACCCTTACCGTTCATGGCTCGATGCCAACGTAAAACGTCTGACACCATTTGAAGAATTATCATCGGAAGATAACGCTGGCCAACGCAGCATGGATGATGACGAACTTCATACATACCAGAAGATGTTTGGGGTCTCGGGTGAAGAACTCGATCAAGTGCTTCGGGTCTTAGGTGACATTGGGCAAGAAGCGACGGGCTCCATGGGTGACGACACACCAATGGCAGTCCTCTCTTCGAAAGAACGAAACATAGCAGATTACTTCCGCCAAAAATTTGCTCAGGTCACCAATCCGCCTATCGACCCATTACGAGAAAATCACGTAATGTCGCTTGCGACCTGTATCGGTCGAGAAATGAATGTGTTCTCTGAAACCGATGGACATGCACAGCGCGTCGCATTTAAGAGCCCCGTTTTGCTCTACTCTGACATGGTGCAATTGCTTGAATTAGATGACGAGCACTACAAAAACAGCATCATTGACATCAATTTTGATCCTAACGAAAAAGATCTGGAAGGCACGATTATCGATCTTTGTGATCAGGTTGAACGCATTGTGCGAGATGGTGCGGTTCTGATCGTTTTGTCTGACAGGGGAATATCAAAAGGAAAGCTGCCTATTCCTGCCGCGATGGCCGTAGGTGCGGTACAAAAACGCTTGGTAGAAAGTGCTTTACGCTGCGATGCCAACATTGTGATTGAAACAGCTTCAGCCCGTGATCCTCACCAGTTTGCGGTACTGCTCGGCTTCGGAGCAACCGCCGTCTACCCATACCTAGCCTATGAATCTATCGGAAAAATGGTCGAAAAAGGTGTCATCTCCAAGCCCATGAGTGACGCCATGCTTAACTTCCGCAACGGAATCAACAAGGGGCTGTTTAAGATCATGTCCAAGATGGGCATCTCAACCATCGCCTCTTACCGTTGTGCCCAACTGTTTGAAGCTATTGGTTTGAACAGTACCGTGGTCAACTTATGTTTCAAAGGGGTCGCCAGTCGTATTGAAGGGGCAGACTTCGCCGACTTTCAGCAAGATCTCTACAACTTAGCACGCCTTGCATGGTTGAAACGCAAACCGATTGAACACGGAGGCTTGCTGAAATATGTCCATGGTGGTGAGTATCATGCCTACAACCCAGACGTGGTAAATTCATTGCAATCTGCAGTTCGTTCAGGCGAGGCGATGGATTACAAAACCTATGCGGACACCGTCAATAATCGTCCTGTCTCCTCTCTTCGCGACCTGATGGCGTTGAAACCGGTTAAAACACCGATTGCGATCGAGAAGGTTGAGCCAGCTAGTGAGCTATTTAAACGCTTTGATTCCGCTGCCATGTCCATTGGTGCTTTAAGCCCGGAGGCGCATGAAGCTCTGGCGATCGCCATGAACCGCTTAGGCGGGAACTCCAACTCGGGAGAGGGAGGCGAAGATCCTCGTCGCTTTAATTCAGAGCGTAATTCACGCATCAAGCAGATAGCCTCAGGCCGATTTGGTGTAACCCCACATTACCTGACCAATGCCGATGTTCTGCAAATCAAAGTGGCGCAAGGGGCAAAGCCTGGCGAAGGTGGTCAGCTTCCCGGCCACAAAGTTACCGCAGAAATAGCACGTCTGCGATACTCTGTTCAAGGCGTGACGCTAATCTCACCGCCGCCACATCACGATATATATTCAATAGAAGATTTGGCTCAGCTTATCTTCGATCTTAAACAGGTAAACCCCAACGCATTGGTTTCCGTCAAACTGGTCTCTGAGCCCGGCGTAGGCACCATTGCCGTCGGTGTTGCGAAAGCCTACGCCGATTTGATCACCATCTCCGGTTATGATGGCGGTACGGGTGCAAGCCCGCTGACATCAGTGAAGTATGCGGGAAGTCCATGGGAACTAGGCTTGGCAGAAACTCAGCAAGCCCTTGTCACCAATGGATTGCGTCACAAGATACGCCTTCAGGTAGATGGCGGTTTGAAAACTGGTCTCGACATCATTAAAGCGACGATATTAGGCGCTGAAAGTTTCGGCTTCGGTACCGCCCCTATGGTCGCCCTTGGCTGTAAATATCTGCGTATTTGTCACTTGAATAATTGTGCAACGGGTGTTGCGACGCAAGATGACACCCTACGCCGCGAATACTTCAAAGGTTTACCTGAGCAAGTAATGAACTTCTTTAAAGGTTTGGGTGAGGAAGTCCGTGAATTGATGTCTCAGTTAGGCGTAGAAAAACTTACTGACTTAATTGGCCGTACTGATTTACTCCAGGCTATCGACGGGTTTACCGCAAAACAGCTCAAGCTCGACCTTTCTGACATTTTGGAAAGTCCGCAGCCCGTTGGCGAAAATGCGGTGTTTTGGAACCAACCTAATACACCGTTCGATAAAGCTGTACTCAACCAAAAATTACTTGAAGCGTTTGAAACGTCGATAGAAAAACGTCGTGCTGCAAGCGCGTACCTCGACGTACGAAACACCGACCGTTCTGTCGGTGCGTCCATCTCCGGCGCCATCGCCAAGCGGTATGGCAACCAAGGGATGGCGTCAACGCCACTGGACATTCACCTTCAAGGTACCGCTGGTCAATCATTTGGCGTATGGAATGCAGGAGGGGTGAACTTAACGCTAACCGGTGATGCCAACGATTACGTCGGTAAAGGCATGGCAGGAGGTAACATTGTTATCAAATCCCCCATCGGCTCTGCATTTAACTCTCACGAGTCAACCATCATTGGTAACACCTGCTTGTACGGCGCAACTGGCGGGAAGCTTTTTGCATCTGGCAAAGCCGGTGAACGTTTTGCGGTACGTAACTCCGGCGCACTCGCCGTGGTGGAAGGCGCAGGAGACAACGCCTGTGAATACATGACGGGCGGCATCATCGCTATTCTTGGTCGTACTGGTGTGAACTTCGGTGCGGGAATGACAGGCGGCTTTGCTTATGTGCTTGATGAGAGCGGTGACTTTACAGGTCGCGTTAATCCTGAACTGGTTGAAGCACTGTCTCTCGATAAGCTGACCATTCATCAAGAACACCTCCGAGGGCTCATTGATCAACATTTCGAGCTAACAGGCTCGTGTCGTGCGCAGGAGATCCTCGCCGACTTTGAACAATGGATCAGTAAATTCTATCTGGTGAAACCCAAAGCAGCGGATGTCCGTTCTCTGCTCGGTCACCAAAGCCGAAGCGCAGCTGAACTGCGTGTTCAGGCGCAGTAACGGAGGACCTTATGAGCCAGAACGTATACCAATTCATCGACGTGCAACGTATCGACCCGCGAAAAAAACCGGTCAAAGCACGTAAAACACAATTTATTGAAATTTATGAACCTTTCAATCACAAGCAAGCCTCCGCGCAAGCGGATCGCTGCTTGGATTGTGGCAACCCATACTGCGAATGGAAATGCCCTGTTCACAACTACATTCCGCAATGGTTAAAGCTCGCAAATGAAGGCAGGATCATCGAAGCGGTAGAGCTTTCGCATCAAACCAATAGCCTTCCTGAAGTCTGTGGCCGAGTTTGCCCACAAGACCGATTGTGCGAAGGCTCTTGCACTCTCAATGACGATTTCGGTGCTGTCACTATCGGTAATATCGAAAAGTACATCACAGACAAAGCGTTTGAGATGGGCTGGAAACCGGACATGTCGGGAGTGGAATGGACAGACAAAAAAGTCGCCATTGTCGGTGCAGGACCAGCAGGTCTTGCCTGTGCGGATGTGCTGGTAAGAAACGGCGTGAAGCCTATTGTTTTTGACCGCTATCCGGAAATTGGTGGCCTGCTGACGTTTGGTATTCCTTCCTTTAAGTTGGAAAAGGACGTGATGCGTAACCGCCAACGCGTTTTCTCAGAAATGGGCGTAGAGTTCAAACTCAACACTGAGATCGGCACCGACGTGACCATGGAAGACCTTCTTAAAGATTATGACGCTGTCTTCCTCGGTGTTGGCACTTACAAATCTATGCGTGCAGGGTTGGAAAACGAAGACGCAGAAGGCGTATTTGATGCACTGCCCTTCCTGATTGCCAACACTTACCGCGTGATGGAACTGGAAGAAGACAATGCACCTGAATTTATCGATATGGCGGGTCAAAAAGTGGTGGTACTCGGTGGCGGTGATACTGCGATGGACTGTGTACGAACATCCATTCGCCAAGGTGCCAAGAACGTTGTGTGTGCGTATCGTCGTGATGAAGCAAACATGCCGGGTTCTCGCCGAGAAGTAAAAAATGCACGCGAAGAAGGCGTGAATTTCATGTTCAACCTTCAGCCGTTGGGTATTGAACTGGATACAACGGGCAAAGTCAGTGGGGTTAAAGTGGTGAAAACAGCATTGGGTGAACCCGATAACGCAGGACGCCGACGCCCAGAACCCGTTGAGGGCAGCGAACATATACTGCCCGCAGATGCGGTCATCATGGCGTTTGGTTTCCAACCTCATGCCATGGATTGGCTTGCGCCCTTTGATGTAGCACTAGATCAATGGGGACGCATAAAAGCTCCCTCGCAAGGGGCCTTTTCCTATCAAACCACGAATGAAAAGATCTTCGCTGGTGGCGATGCGGTACGCGGTTCTGATCTGGTTGTGACCGCAATAGACGAAGGACGGAAAGCCGCCGAAGGCATCATGGACTTCCTCAACGTCTAGTGTTATTCGCGTCACTTCCCTATGACGAAATAGATCCTCCCACGTTTGGGAGGATTTTTTTGGTTTCGGGGGGAGGAGGGGGGCAACAATCAAGGACAAACGTTTATCACTGCCCGAAAATCGGACCTAACACTCAGAGTTATTATCAGTCAAAGAAGTCGGCATGATACACTCTCTACATTGACAAAAACTCAACGAGAACATAGATGAAAATCGGTATTATCGGTGCAATGGAGCAGGAAGTTACCCTGCTGAAAAACCTGATCAATAACTGCCAACTTCAAGAAATTGTAGGCTCTAAATTCTACACAGGCGACATAAACGGTGTGGATGTGATTCTTCTGCAATCAGGCATTGGTAAAGTAGCGGCGGCACTGAGTACTGCTGTTCTGCTGGATCGCTTCAAGCCATCTCTGGTTATCAACACAGGCTCCGCTGGCGGTTTTGACTCTAGCTTGAACCTGGGTGATGTAGTTATCTCTACTGACGTTGCATACCACGATGCTGACGTTACGGCTTTTGGTTACACTATGGGTCAAATGGCAGGCCAACCTGCAACATTTGAATCTGATGTGAAACTGATGGATGTGGCAGAACAAGCGCTGGCAGCGATGGAGCCTGCACCTCACGCCGTTCGCGGTCTGATCTGCACCGGTGATGCATTTGTTTGCACGGCTGAGCGCCAAAACTACATTCGTAAACACTTCCCATCTGTCATTGCAGTGGAAATGGAAGCAGCAGCTATTGCGCAAACTTGCCATCAATTCAAAGTGCCGTTTGTGGTTGTTCGCGCCATCTCTGATGTTGCAGACAAAGAATCCCCAATGACATTTGACGAGTTCCTGCCTTTGGCAGCGAAAAGATCAAGTGCCATGGTTGAAAAAATGGTTGAGCTGTTGAAAGCATAATGACAGAGCTCCCCACTCCGTTTGGTGCATTGATGGATCATTCGACCCTACTGGCAATGTGGGGAGCACTCATTTTACATTGGTTTCTTCCAGCACCTCCTCATATCACGCCCCTCTCGCTGTGGCGACGTGTGGCCATTGCTCTTGCCGAAAAAGTAAACCATTTCGAAGACCCATCATCGCAGCAAAGACTGGCCGGCGCACTTTCCCTATCAATCATGTGGCTGACCATTGCCGTTCTGTTGATCGCGTTGAAGCAACTCATTTGGACGATGTGGCTGTTTGACTTGCTTTTGCTCTGGTTTGCACTTGGCTGGAAACAGATAACAGTGACAGCCTATAACATTGAACAGGCTTTAAATCGCGATGATAAGCCAACCGCTCGCACTTTTTTATCGCAGATTTTGAATCGAGATACGTGCTCCTTGTCTCAAGTCGGCATTGCTAAAGCTGGCTGTGAGACCCTGCTGGCTGGATATGCCCGAGGCTTGATCAGCGTACTCTTTTGGTATGCGATCGGCGGTGGTATTGCAGCGTTTCTTTACGCTTTACTCGTTCAGCTTGCTCGATGTTGGCCAACCCGACGTCAAGAGTATGCTGACTTCGGCGTACCTACCGCGGCATTTCTTACCGTCATGGACTCGGTACCCAATCGATTGTTTGCTGTGCTTATTGCCACAGGCCTTCGCTTCCATCAAGCGATTGAGGCAATAAGACTAAGTGGAAATCAGTGGTCTACGAATGGAATAGGATGGCTACTTGCTTCGTCAGGTGCCAAATTTCAAGTCGCACTAGGCGGACCCGTGATATATGACAATGCCAAAGTGTCTCGACCGACACTTGGTGGCTCCATCACCCCATCATCGTTACACCTAGCAATACTGAACCAACAGCTCAAACAAAAAGCACTGATTTGGATTGTCACTCAAAGCTTTATCATGTGGTTCGCACACGGATTTTTATAATGTTTCGTTTTCTGGTTTTACTTTTCTGCCTGCCAACACTGGCAGTCGCAGCGCCTCTTCGCGTTATCAGCCTTTCACCTCACACCACTGAGCTCGCTTATGAAGCGGGACTCGGAGACAATCTTGTCGCCGTCAGTGCCCACAGTGATTACCCGCCTGAAGCATTGTCGCTTGAGCAGGTCGCCAACTACCGTGGTATCAACATTGAACGGGTCGTTACCCTGAAACCCGACCTGGTGCTGGCCTGGAAAGGTGGAAACCCAGACAAAGAACTCGCAAAACTTGAGCGACTGGGTATTGAGGTTTTTTATTCCAACCCACACTCTTTGTATGAAGCGGCTGACAATATTGAAAAGCTTGGAAAGTGGTCTGACGATCCTGAGAAAGCAAAGCAACGAGCCGATGCCATTCGCTCAGCCTTGAAAAACATAGAAACAACGCAACAAGGGAAGCCGGAGGTACCTTACTTCTATCAGTTAAGTGATACCCCTCTGCTTACCAATAATGCCAACCATTGGCCACAACCTTTGTTCAACCTATGCGGTGGTAAGAATATTTTTGGCAACAGTGCTGCGCCCTACCCTCAGATCAGTGTCGAACAAGTTGTGGTAAGAAAACCGCAAGTGATGTTCTATCCAAACACACAATCGAGACCTGACGCACTATGGTTAAAATGGGCTGATTACATCCCTGCGGTTAAAAACGAGCACATTTACGCTATCACGGGGGACTGGTTAAACCGCCCGACGCCTCGTGCACTCAAAGCGGTAGATCAAATTTGTGCGGCCATGGACAAAGTAAGAAGCGATCTCGGTCACTAATTCGAAATTCTCACGCCAAACAAGTGATTACTTCGGATTGCTAGGGCATATCTTTGACGTAAAATCGCGCCGCTTTTTACGTTTTATAATGAGATAGCCCTTCATGCTTTTATATATTCTGGATATGTTCGGCACCGTCGTGTTTGCGGTGTCGGGGGTATTATTGGCAGGCAAGCTCCGCATGGATCCCTTTGGGGTTGTGGTGCTGGCCATGGTGACCGCCATTGGCGGAGGAACAATCCGGGATATGGTACTCGGTGCAACCCCAGTTTTCTGGGTTAATGAGCCGGAATATCTCTGGGTGATCCTCATTACCTGCCTGTTGAGCATGCTACTGATCCGCCACCCTAGACGCTTGCCTTGGTATGTACTCCCTGTAGCGGATGCTATTGGCCTTGCCGTCTTTGTCGCTATCGGTGTCGATAAAGCGCTGAGCTACGGCGCCTCACCCATTGTGGCGGTTATAATGGGTGTCCTAACCGGATGTGGCGGCGGTATTCTTCGCGATGTGCTTGCCAGAGAAATACCGATGGTCTTGCGAACAGAAGTGTATGCCACAGCCTGTATTGCAGGAGGCATCATGCATACGCTTGTCCTTGCGTCAAATGCTGGGGCTGAATTTGCCTCGATTGTCGGTATGATCACCACCCTCTCCATTCGACTCGCAGCGATTCGCTGGCACCTTTCTCTCCCTACCTTTGCGCTAAGCAAGTAAGCGAACGAATGATAAATGCGCACTGCCTTTGCAGTGCGTTTTTTTATACCTGTCGCACCATTAATAAAGCAATAGCTTTACATAAGTGCGTTTGCGACTATTATGTAAACAAGTAACTTTACTAAATTGACCACAAAGGAGATCACCATGGGCAGTTATGTCGAACACGCCAATATCACGGTGAATAACCTCAAAAGCACTATTCACTTTCTGCAGTCCGCGATGCCAGACTTCAAAGTCCGTGGAGAAGGTCGCAACCAGCACTACGGCTGGTGCCATCTGGGGACTGACACCTCTTACATTGCCTTACAGGAAGTAGTGATTGATAAAGCCGTCGAGCGCATTCCCTACCGCCAATTAGGTACGAACCACATCGGTTTTGTCGTCGACGATGTCACCACAGTATCTGAGCGACTGAACAGTAAAGGCTTTACCCAGTGGAATTCAATAAAAGCCATCCAAGCCGAATTCGTGCCTATTTTTTGGATGGCGATGGCATCGAATGGGAGTTCACTGAATACCTCACCGATGCAATGGAAAGCCGCAACGACTACCTGTTGTAACGACATCAAATTCAAGGAAGAAAGAGAATGAAGAATATCGCCATCGTTTACTATTCCAAAAACGGCACCACTGACGCGTTAGCACAAGCTATTGCTCACGGTGCTGAATCAAAAGGTGCAAAGGTCTTTGCTCACCGTATTCAAGGCTCAGAGATCATTGAGGGGCGCTTTCAAAACGCTGCATTGTTAGAAAAGCTACCCGAAATGGATGCCATTGTTTTTGGCACTCCAACTTACATGGGTGGCCCATCGGCACAATTCAAAGCCTTTGCAGACGCTAGCAGCCCTAGTTGGTCAAAGCAGCAATGGAAAAACAAGCTGGCCGCGGGTTTTACTATTGGAAGTAGTCCCTGTGGTGAACTCCAAAGTACCATGGAGTATTTATACACTCTGTCTACCCAACACAGTATGCTTTGGGCTGGTATTGATGTGCCAGAGGGAACAAGCAGTACCAATTTCAACCGTCTAGGGGCATCAGTTGGCGTTATAGCCTTGGACGACCAAGAGGACGGTATAAACCCCATCGACGCGAAAACAGCCATCCGTCTTGGGGAGCGTGTAGCAGAATTACTGGTATAAAAAAGGCACCTTTCGGTGCCTTTTTCATCGTATTTATCGCATTATGCCAGCGTGATGCGAGCAAACTTACGCTTACCAACTTGGTATACTGCAGTACCTACTGCTGGAACCAGTTTGGTGTCGTCCAGTTTTTCGCCATCCATCTTCACCGCACCTTGGCGGATCATACGCATTGCGTCAGAAGTTGAACCCACGAGGTTCGCATCTTTCAGCAAGTTGGCGATTGCCACGCCTTGTTCAAAGGTAAATTCAGGCATTTCATCTGGCATTGCGCCTTTCTGGAAACGGTTAATGAATTCCGCTTCTGCCGCTTCCGCCTCTGCTTCAGAGTGGAAGCGCGCAATGATCTCTTTTGCTAGTAAGATCTTCACATCACGTGGATTCTTACCACCTTCGATGTCAGCTTTAAATTGTGCGATTTCTTCCAGAGGACGGAATGACAACAATTCATAGTAGTTCCACATCAGATCATCAGAAATCGACATGATTTTACCGAACATTTCGTTCGGTACGTCACTGATGCCAATGTAGTTATGGGCTGATTTCGACATTTTCTTAACGCCGTCTAAACCCACCAGCAATGGCATAGTGATCACTGCTTGCTGAGATTGGCCGTTTTGCTTTTGCAGTTCACGTCCCATTAGCAAGTTGAATTTCTGGTCGGTACCACCCAATTCCACATCAGCCTTCAAAGCAACGGAATCGTAGCCTTGCAGCAGCGGGTAGATAAACTCATGAATCGCAATTGGCTGGTTATTGCTGTAGCGTTTTTTAAAATCATCACGCTCAAGCATACGAGCAACCGTTGAGCTTGCAGCTAGACGAATCATACCGTCAGTGCCCAGCTCGCTCAGCCACGTTGAGTTAAACTCAATGCGCGTCTTCGCTGGATCCAGAATCTTGAAGATCTGCTCTTTATACGTTTCTGCGTTTTTCAGAACTTGCTCACGCGTCAACGGCGGACGCGTTGTGTTCTTGCCGCTTGGGTCACCTACCATCGCGGTATAATCACCGATCAGGAAGATAACTTCATGGCCCAGCTCCTGGAATGCACGCAGTTTATTCATGATCACCGTGTGACCCAAGTGAATATCTGGTGCAGTTGGATCCGCGCCCAACTTGATGCGAAGAGAACGGTTCTCTTTCAATTTCGCTATGAGTCCCTCTTCAGGAATCAACTCCTCAACACCACGCTTGATTTCAGCTAGCGCGGCTTCAATGCTCGCCATATTTTATCGCTCCCACAGAATCGGCAAATTTTCGTAAAGCGACATACTACTTGAATAGCGAGGATATTTGAAACCAGTTAAACTTACACAAAGCGAAAAGGAATTCACGGGCCGATCGAATTTTCGAAGGAATTGGCATAAAGCAAGTGTGTTCTAGATAAATTTTATTTCTTAGTGACTGTTTCTTAATGCCTGTTAAAAAATTAAAAGCGATCCCACAGCTACACCGCATTCTTATTACGGCGATTAGCGCATTACTTGTTGTGCTGATTTTGATCCCTTCAGAAACACCAGCACAACATCCCGATGCGAGGTTTCAGATCGGTAAACAATATAGTGTCCCGCTTGAAATAAGCTCTCTCTTACCACCGGAAGACGACATGCCGTTACTCAGTGTTCCCTTGACACTGGAATGGCAAAAGTTTGTCGTGCAACCGGGCGAAAGTTTAGCTGTCATTTTTGATCGCGTCGGCATCAGCCCGACTACCTTGTACCGTTTTATTAACAGTGACAAAGGCACAAAATCACTCACCGCACTGAATGTCGGAGATGAAATCCACATTGGCTTTGACGAGAACGGCCTCTTTACCCAGCTGATTCAACCGAAAAGTGCCAACGAAAAGCTAATTGTTAATCGCATTGGCGATGACTTCGTTTCTCATGTCGAATCCAAGCAAATCGATACCCAAGTGAATTTCGCTTCAGCCACCATCAATTCCAGCTTTTGGAATGCAGGTGTCAGCGCGGGGCTTAACGCCAATCAAATCATGGAGTTGGCAGGAATTTTTGGTTGGGATATCGACTTTGCATTGGATATCCGCCAGGGCGACAAATTCTCCGTCCTGTTTGAAGAACAACTGGTTGAAGGGGAGTTGATTGGCCGCGGAAACATTCTGGCAGCAACCTTTACCAACCAAGGCGAGACCTTCACAGCAATCCGCGCCATGTCGGGTAAGTACTATGACGAAAACGGCCGAGCGATGAAAAAGGCCTTTTTACGCTCTCCGGTTAACTTCCGTTACGTCAGCTCCAATTTCAATCCACGCCGTCTACACCCTGTTACAGGGCAAAGAAAAGCACACCGCGGTACCGACTATGTTGCTCCCGTGGGCACCCCTATTTGGGCCGCTGGTGATGGTATTGTCCAGAAGTCGGCTTATAACAAATACAACGGAAACTATGTCTTTATTCGCCACAGCTCTACTTATATCACCAAGTACCTGCACCTGACCAAACGTAGAGTGAAGACAGGTCAACGTGTGAAGCAGGGCCAGACCATCGGTACGCTTGGCGGCACTGGCCGCGTTACCGGCCCGCACCTTCACTACGAATTCTTGGTCAATGGCGTTCACAAAAACCCAAGAACCGTAAGCCTGCCTCAAGCCACATCGCTATCAGGCAAAGAGAAAACTGAATTCCTAACAATGGCAAAAGACAGAATGTCTCAGCTCAACAAATTCAGTCAATTACTCGCCTCAATCGGTACTATTGAACGGGTGTCGTCATAAACAAAAAAAGCAGCGCGAATGCGCTGCTTTTTTTCCTGAACCGAATGACAATGTCACCTATGCTTCCGCACCAACTTCTCGGTAAGTGGCTTTGGGAGGCTCTTCCTTTTTGCCATCTGATAGCAATGCTTCAATATCACGCACGCTATTATTGGCTTTTGGCTCCCTCGCCAGCATGAGTAAACAAGGCGTAAGTACAAGAGTCAGGACTGTTGAGAATGCCAATCCCCCAGCCACAGCGGTTGCTAACTGCGACCACCACTGAGTACTCGGCGCACCAAATTCAACACCTCGATTAAGCAGATCTACGTTCATCTCCAACACCATTGGCAACAAACCCAAAATCGTGGTGACGGTAGTAAAAAGTACGGGTCGTAAACGCTGAGCACCGGTGCGAATAATGGCCTCCGCTTTGGCTATGCCTCTGCGACGCAATACATTGTAGGTATCAATAAGAACAATGTTGTTGTTCACAACTATCCCAGCCAACGTGATCACCCCGACGCCAGACATGATGACGCCAAAAGGTCTCTGGAAAATCAACAGACCTAAAAACACACCCACAGTGGAAAACAGCACTGCACTCAATATCAGAAAGGCTTGATAGAAGCTATTGAACTGCGTGATGAGTATCAGCGCCATTGCGCCCAATGCTGCCAAAAATGCACTTATCAAAAACGCCTGACTTTCCTCTTGTTCTTCGTTTTGCCCTCGAATGCGAATGTCGACGCCCTCTGGAAAATTCAACGCCTCTATTTTCGCTTTCAGGCCAGGGAGGGCTAAGCTTAGGTTTTCCCCTTCAGCCATATCTGCCATTACTTTTACCACGCGCAGTCCGTCAACACGGTCAATATTGCCTTGCTTTACATCCGGCTTAATCGTCGCAAAGTTAGTTATAGGCACCAGACCATAGGGCGTATTTACGCGAAGCTCATCGAATCGCCCGATATCTCGCTTATCTTCGGGGTAACGGACAAGAATATCGACTTCTTCGTCAGCATCATCTGGAAGATAATCGCCAATTTTCAAACCATTTGTCACAAACTGAACGGTGTTACCTACGATTGTCGCATCCGCACCAAAACGCGCTGCATCTGCTCTATCGATATCAATCGTCCAATCAATACCTGGTTTCGTCAGCGTATCGCTGAAGTTGGTAAATTCTGGATTCTCCTCCGAAGGTTACGAACTTGCTTTGCCGCAGACTCCAGCCATTTTGTATTATCTGCAATCACCTCTATCGATAAATCATGCTCACTCGGCGGCCCGGCATCCGGTTTTTTAAATTCCAGCTCTATGCCGGATAGATCTGCGGTTTTATCACGAAGCTCTTGGATAATTACATTAACCTTACGGCGATCCTGCCAAGCGACGGGCTTCATCTGGATCACCCCGATTTCGTCATCCCCACCCGTTTTGGTATAAACACTTTCAATTTCGTCCAAGCCCAACACACGTTGCTCAACTTCTTTCATCAGTGTGTCTTGCTCGTGGATCGATAAATCACCGTAGGAACGTACCTTAATATTAAAAAAAGCAGGGTCTACGTCAGGGAAAAACTCTGTGCCTAAGCCTGATTTGTCGTAAGTAAAACCCACACCAGCCGCGACAAATATGGCTGCTACCAAGATTTTAAAAGGGTGTTTTATCGCGACAGAGAGTGTTTTTATATAGGCACGCGTAATGCCTGTGGCCTGTTCAAACTCGCCTCGCTCTATCGCTTGCATTCTGGTCTTTTGCTTTAACGATAGAGGCAGTGGTTTACCGAACAAACTTCCCAAAACAGGAACGAAAAGTAACGCCATTATCAGCGACGCAGACAAGGTGGCGATGAGAGTCAGTGGCATATACCCCATGAACTCACCCGTAATCCCCGGCCAGAACAGTAAGGGGGCAAACGCGGCTAACGTCGTCGCCGTCGATGCAATAATTGGCCACGCCATGCGGTGGGCAGCTTCTTGATACGCCTTCTTTCTATCAACACCTTCACGCATACGTCGATCGGCGTACTCAGTGACGACAATAGCACCATCTACCAATAGACCCACGGCCATGATTAGGGAAAAAAGAACCACGATATTGATCGTTAAACCCGACAGCCCGAGCACGACCAAGCCCGTTAAAAAAGAACCTGGAATGGAAATCCCCACCAACAACGCCGTTCTTGCCCCCAATATGGCAATAATAACGATCACAACCAAGAGCACTGCTGACAGGATGTTATTCTGCAGATCCGTCAGCATAGTGCGCACATTTTCAGAGCCGTCCCAGGTATATTTCACTTGCAGTGCACCCGGCCATTGTGACGACGCTTTGGCTTCAACGATCACGGCTTTCACTAGCTCAACCGTTTCAATGATGTTTTCACCCGCTCGCTTTTTCACATCCAGTACAACCGCGGTTTTACCGTCTAATCGAGCAAAGCTTTCAGGATCTTTAAATGCACGTCGAACCGTTGCAACATCTCCGACGGTAACGACTTGTATACCATCTGTTTTGATCGGCAGATCTAGCACATCCGTAACTGACTCAAACACTGACGGTACTTTGACCGAGAAACGTCCATAACCTGTATCCACATATCCAGCCGCGACAACTCGATTGTTCCTGGATACCAAGTTAAAGATGTCTTCCTGATCCAAGCCATAGCTTTCAAGCAATAGCGGTTCGACGATGATCTCCACCACATCGTCTCTGTCACCGGCAATCTCGACTTCCAGAACCTGCTTAAAGCCTTCTAATTTTTCCTGAAGTTTACGCGCGATGTTTACAATGGCACGCTCGGACACATCGCCATAGAGGGCTACGGACAATACTGGCTGTTGATTTGCGAGTGTAATTTCATTAACGGTGGGCTCATCACTGTCATCAGGAAGACGCGGTTTCACAAGGTCAACAGCCTCACGAACATCTGCCATCGCCTGATCAAGATCGACACCTACGTTGAATTCCAGCGTGACAGAAGCGTGGCCTTCTGACGCAATTGCCGTCATCTCTTTAATGCCCTCAATAGAACGGAGTTCTTGTTCTACTGGGCGAACCAAAAGCCTTTCTGCATCTTCTGACGATATGCCTTCATGACCCACTGACACGTAAATCACAGGGATCGTAATATCAGGATCAGATTCTTTGGGAATAGTTTGATAGGTATAAAAACCTGCAACGATGAGAAATATCAGCAGGGTAACCATCGTCCGTGTACGTGCTAAGGAGGCATCGATTAGGTTAGTCACCGTCGTTCTCCTTACTGTGCTTGAGATTCACGAACGGCAATGACATCGTCGCCATCACGCACAAATCCCTGCCCTTTCGTTATCACCTCAACCTGATCGCCCAACCCTGATAACCACACGCCATCTTGCTCAGCCTTGACGACTTTAGCTGGGATAAAAGCGACTTTATTATCGGTCAGGATTTTCACACCTAGGTTGCCTTTTTCATCGAGAGCCAGCATAGATGGATTCAGCTTCACCGCCTGTTGTTCATCCAAAATCAGATCAACTTCAGCACTAATACCAGCAGGTAGAGCTTGCTGTGGATTGGGGATTTCAAGTTCTATCAAAAAGGTATTTGTAGTCGGAGATGCAATACTGGATTGATAGCGAAGTGTCCCCGCTTTTTCGGTGCCATTGACCAAAATAATACGCGCAGGATAATTCGCATTCACATGACTGATATGCTTTTCACTCACGTCCGCGGTGACAATCAGCGGATTAAGATCAACGATGGTTGCAATAGGATCGCCAACGCTCAGGTAGTCACCCACTTCCACCATCAGATCATCAACTATCCCATCAAAAGGTGCACGCACTTCCGTGTTAGACAGAGCAAGATTGAGGTTTTCAACAGTTGCTTTTGCATCAATAAGATTGGCTTCCGCTAGCGAAAAGGCCACTTCTCCTTGCAACCCTTTCTTCTTCAAAGACTTTGCGGCGTTGAACTCTTTTTGACGCACAATTAACAGTGACTTCGCACGCGCTAATTGAGCTTCACGATCAGCTTTATCTATGTTGACCAGAAGCTCGCCTTTTTCCACAAAAGCGCCTTTTTTTGCACGCACGGAAACGATACGGCCATCGGCTTCTGCAGAAATGGTGGCATCCCTGTCAGGTGCCGTTCTTCCATAGAGTGAAATTGAACGCGTAACAGGCTCGGTCATGAAGGTCTCAACCGAGACACGGCTTAGAGGTGCCTCAGATTTCTCTTCTTGGACGGTTACTTCAGCTTCGCTGTCTCCACTGCCTATCCAAAAAACAAGTACGAACAACAATACCAGTGAATAGATCCATGGGCGCTGCGAGAGAAAAGAGACTATTGTGCCTGCATTCGCCATTGTATTCGTCCTAACGCGGTTACTGCAGAAAATTGAAACAGGCTCGTTCCATCTGGCCTGTAGAGAATCAAAGGGCCGCTTAATTCAGCGACCCATTGTTCAATGAGTGTCTAATACTTTACACACTGAAGGACGCACCACAACCACAAGTTGTGGTTGCGTTAGGGTTGTTAACGAAGAAACGTGAGCCTTCTAACCCTTCTGTGTAATCTACTTCGCCACCAAGAAGATATTGCAGGCTCATTGGGTCAACGACCAAGGTCACACCGCTGTTTTCAATTGTCATGTCGCCATCATTGACGCTTTCATCAAACGTAAAACCATATTGGAAGCCGCTACAACCACCACCGGTAATGTATACGCGCAGCTTCAGGTTAGGGTTTTCTTCTTCTTGGATCAGCGTCTTAACCTTAATCGCTGCCGCGTCAGTAAATTTCAGCGGCAATGGGGCATCACTCATTTCAACCTCACAAACTTCTTCTTATATAGTGCCGCATTATCCAATACCTGACTATTTTGTTCAAGTATTGCTCATCTTTACCAAAGAGAGTCTGCGGGAGGTCGAAATATACACCAATATCGGTGTGGATGTGATGCTTACCTCATCAACAAACTCGCCTGAGAATCGAGCATCCCTTACAATACGCCAACACAAAATAAAAATTCAGGCCTAGGAAAGAACCATGACCAAATCAGCCGAGTTATTCCAGCAAGCCCGCAAAACAATCCCTGGCGGTGTGAACTCTCCGGTTCGTGCATTCGCCGGTGTTGGCGGTGACCCTATTTTCATTGAGCGTGCAGACGGCGCATACATCTACGATGCAGACGGCAAAGTTTATATTGATTACGTCGGTTCTTGGGGGCCAATGATTCTGGGCCATAACCACCCAGCTATTCGTGACGCAGTGATCGCCGCAGCGCAAAACGGCTTGAGCTTCGGTGCACCGACTGCTCGTGAAATCACATTGGCAGAACTAGTGAGCCAATTGGTGCCATCGATGGAAATGGTACGCATGGTGAGCTCAGGTACTGAAGCGACTATGAGTGCAATTCGTCTGGCGCGTGGTTTTACTCGCCGCGATAAATTCATCAAGTTTGAAGGCTGTTACCACGGCCATGCTGACTGCCTGCTTGTAAAAGCGGGCTCAGGAATGCTCACACTGGGTGAACCTACCTCCCCTGGCGTACCCGCAGATTTTGCAAAGCATACCCTGACGTGTACTTACAATGACTTGCACTCTGTACGTGCTGCTTTTGAGCAGTTCCCAGAAGACATTTCGTGCATCATCGTAGAACCGGTTGCGGGTAACATGAACTGTATCCCACCACAAGAAGGCTTCTTGGAAGGCCTGCGTGCACTGTGTGACGAATTTGGCGCACTGCTAATTTTCGATGAAGTGATGACGGGTTTCCGCGTAGCTCTGGGTGGCGCACAAGCGCATTACAACATCAAACCGGATCTGACAACGCTGGGCAAAGTCATTGGTGGTGGTATGCCAGTGGGTGCATTCGGTGGTCGCCGTGACGTGATGGAATACATCGCGCCAACAGGCCCGATTTACCAAGCAGGTACTCTGTCAGGTAACCCAGTTGCGATGGCGGCGGGTGAAGCCGCACTGAACGAGCTGCGCAAAGAGGGCAATGAAACTCATTTGGCAAGTATCACCAAACGCCTGGCTGACGGATTTAAAGCGGCTGCAGAAAAAAATGGTATCGCACTGGCCACTAACCAAGTGGGTGGCATGTTTGGTTTCTTCTTTACCGATAAAGAAGCAATCACCTGTTTTGCTGATGTACAGCAATGTGATATCGACGCATTCAAGCGCTTCTTTCACCTGATGCTAGAGGAAGGTATTTACCTTGCGCCTTCGGCGTTCGAAGCAAGCTTCACTTCCCTTGCTCATGGCGAGACAGAGTTAGAAGCAACATTGGCAGCAGCCGATCGTGCATTTGCCAAATTGGCGGCTAAATAAGCCCAAAAGCACGCATAGCATGGTTCAAAAGCGGAGCTCTGGCTCCGCTTTTTTGTTGAGCTATTGCCAGTTGACGATCACCAGTAATAACAACACACCAAAGATGACGAAAGGCAGCGTAATTTTGCGTTTTTTCTTGGACTGACATTGACCTTCGCAACACGGCACAATATTTATCCTTTTTCCATTAAAAGTCACAACGTATCATACGCCTCAAACTACACTGTTCTCCAGATCTCTCTGGCGACAATAAAAGGAGCCTATGAATGGCATCATCATTTAAGGTTGAACCGAGGCACTGGACACTTATTGGCGCATTAGCACTCGCTGCATACGCCTGTTACGCACTTATTGCCCCCTATATGGGTTCAATCGTCCTTGCATTCATTGTGTCGCTGCTATTCTTCCCCGTACACGACCGCATAGAGCATAGACTTAAATCTCATCCAAACATCGCCGCTGCACTGTCATGCACACTCTTGACCGTCATTATCATTATCCCAATGACATTTGTCGCCATCGCCATTCTTCGTCAAGGTATCACCTTTTTTACAGGGGCTTACGAATGGTTAAGTACAGGAGGGGCGAAAGAAATTCTTTCCATGACGTTTGTGCAATCGTCTTTGCAGTATCTCAACAAGTGGCTCCCTTTCGACTCTATTCAACCTCAGGAACTGATCTCTCGCGCAGCATCAACGGTCTCCTCGTTGAGTTCTGAGATGATAGGGATGAGCTCAAAAATACTCGGCGATGTAACGGGCGTACTCGTCAATTTCTTATTGATGTTGTTCGTGTTGTTCTTCTTGCTGCGTGACCACGAGAAAATCATTCAGACCCTGCGCCACGTCAGCCCTCTTTCTCGAACTCAAGAGGATATGATCCTCGATGAAGTCGAAAAAGTCGCTAAATCTGCAGTAATGGGTTCTTTTTTAACTGCACTCGCTCAAGGTTTCGTGGGTGGATTTGCGATGTGGATTGCAGGCTTCGCTGGTCTTTTCTGGGGAACAATGATGGCATTCGCCTCATTTATTCCAGTCGTCGGTACCGCACTCATTTGGGTTCCCGCTTCCGGGTATTTACTCCTGACTGGTGAATGGCAGTGGGCGCTGTTCTTAGCAATTTGGGGCGTCGTCGTCGTCGGCTCGGTTGATAACATTCTGCGTCCGCTACTCATGCAGGGCAATTCGGGCATGAATACCTTGCTGATCTTCTTCTCTTTGATTGGTGGTCTTCAGGTTTATGGCCTGATGGGTTTGGTTTACGGCCCTATTATTTTTTCGCTGACCCTGGTTCTGTTTCGTATGTATGAAGCAGAGTTCCACAACTTTCTAGAGAAACAGGACAACACCTGACAATCTTGATGCGCGGATTGTTTCCACATTGCTGTCTTTGTGGGAGAATCCGCGCTCCATTTTGAATCCCAGAGGCATCCATGTCTTACAGCACTCCAAGCCAAGTGGTTGAGCGTCAACTTGAGTACTTCGACGGTAAACACGTCCTGCTTGCTGGCGAACTCGAAGATACGTTCGCAACGCAACTTCTGAGCACTGCAGCTAGCGTCAGCATCTTTACGACCAATCTTGCTTATGCCAATCAGATGAAGCGTTTTGACAACCTTAACGTGCAATTTGGTGCCAGCTATCAAGCACAACCAAATGTAGACATGGTGTTGTTGTATTGGCCAAAAGCCAAAGCGGAAGCCGAATTTTTACTCGCTATGCTCATGGCCGCATTAGGCAAAGACACTGAGATTGTCGTCGTCGGTGAAAACCGCAGTGGTGTGAAAAGCATCGAAAAGATGTTTCCTCCATACGGTCGCGTAACGAAATTTGATTCAGCCCGACGCTGCAGTTTCTACTGGGGCCAGTGCATCAATACGCCTGCACCGTTTAATATTGATGATTGGTATAAAAGCTACCCTCTCGATATCCACGGTCAGACACTGACCGTTCGCTCATTGCCGGGCGTATTCAGTCACGGCGAATTCGATGCAGGAAGCCAACTGCTACTCAATACGTTACCCGCGCTTAAAGGGGCAGTTTTAGATTTTGGTTGCGGTGCAGGTGTGATTGGCTCAGCGATCAAACTGCTCAATCCCAATGCGCATATCACCATGGTTGATATCAGTGCCTTAGCAGTAGAATCCGCCAAGGAAACGCTGCGTTTTAACAATCTTGACGGAACGGTACTGGCGTCTGATGTCTACAGCGATATCGACGGTCATTATGACAATGTGATCAGCAACCCTCCGTTCCATGCAGGGTTAAAAACGCACTATGCTGCGACAGAAACCTTCTTGGAACTTGCCCCAAAACACCTATCCAAAAACGGCCAATTGATGATTGTGGCAAATAGCTTTCTTCGCTATCCCGCGTTCATCGAATCAGCCTTTGGCCATTGCAACACACCAGCAAAAAACAACAAATTTGCCATTTATCACGCGATAAAAAACGCGTAATAACTACTTACCCAGCATGTTGGGCTACACCATAGCCCAACGTTAATTACGTTAATTTTGCGCCCCAGCACGTACTTCATTGATAACTTACTTGCCAACAAAAATTAAGTCCGTATAAGAGCCCGATAAGGATTATTTCATCTGCGCTTGCTTTCATAGCCGTCAAAACCGACAAATTCGGCTGAATTCCCGCGCTAATTGATTTTCACTTGTCAGGCAGAGACATGCAAAAGAAACAACGATTTAAGCGATTGCAGCATACGCTTATGCTCGCTTTCTTGGCGTTAAGTATCACGCCACTCACCTTGCTCGCGATTTTTTTCCTCGAATCCCACAGCAGTGACCTCGAAACCCAAAGCACCACGCATTTGGCGTTTCTCCGCGACAACAAACAAGAACAAATCAACAGTTACTTTGATGCTAAGCACTCCGAAGTAAAATCGTTTTCACGCTCTGAGTTAGCAACCGTCACAGGCGGACGCTTTTACGGGTTAGTTGCGTCGTTTCATTTATTGGGGGACACGCGGGAGGAAGCGAGAAAAATAGCTCGTAAAGACTATGGTAACGATGCGGGCAAAAATGCAGGTACCGAGGCAAACCCTACAAATGACAGTAACTATGTTGGCAGCGAGCGCTACCGACTATTACACAAACGTTATGACTGGGCGTTCAAGGAACATCTAAAACGTTCTGATTTTACCGATATTCTCCTCGTCGATATTGATGGGAATGTCGTGTATTCAGCGTTGAAAGAAAGTAACTTCGGCGCAAATTTACTCGAACCACTTTGGGCGAATACCGCCGTTGGTAACACATTTACAGAAATTCAAACACTCACTAACGCCTCCGCAAGCGACTTAGATTCGACACCGATTGCATTTACTGACTTTTCGCAGTCCAGCGATGGCAAACTTTACGCGTGGTTTGCAGCTCCTATTAAACAACAAGGCTACCTTCACAGCTATGTGTTGTTTAAGCTGCCCAATACTGCGCTGGCAAGCATGCTAAATGACAAACCACGAGAGAAAGGCTTTATTAGCTCTTTGGTGGTAGGCGCAGACTTAATTCCTCGCAATGCAAACGACTCACAACCTATTACACCCATCACTAGCTCAGCCATAGATGCAGCGCTATCAGGACTGACCGAAGTCGGTAGTTTTCTCGGTGCTGATGGCGAACGCGTACTAGGGGCTTATTCCCCAATATCCGTGTACGGCAATAAATGGGCACTTATTTTAGAGCTCCCCGAGGAAGAAGCGTTTGCGCGTATCTATCAGTTAGAGAAAATTTTCATCGTTGTCATGGTGATCGCTATCTTGCTTGTGGTATTTGCGTCTCACTTACTCTCCAACTCCATTACAGCGCCTTTGCTACGTTTAACATGGGCTGCGGAGCAAGTGTCTGCCGGTGACTTAGACCAAAAGATTAGCAGCACAGACCGTGACGATGAAATCGGAAGACTTGCTATTAGCTTCGCGCGGATGCAGCGTTCTGTACGAGAAAAATTGGCATTGATCCGAGAGCAAAACAAAGAGCTGGAACACAACATTCAAACCATCAAGCAAAAGAATGAAGAGTTACAGCAAGCCGACAGAATGAAAGATGACTTCCTCGCAACTACATCTCATGAACTGCGCACACCGTTGCACGGCATGATTGGTATTGCAGAGTCCATTCTTGCTGGCGTTGAAGGGCCATTGCCTGAACGACAGAAACTGCAGCTTCAAATGCTCATCAACAGTGGCGAAAGACTGTCTACGCTGGTTGATGATTTACTCGATTACCACAAAATGCGATATGGTGACCTTGAAATTTCACCACAAGCCGTTGATACCGCTACGGCTGCGCGTTTGGTAATTGAGCTTTCCAGTCATTTACTGGGTGGTAAACCTGTCCGTATTATTAACCAGTTGCCCATTGATCTGCCCCTTGTTAGGGCGGATGAACAACGCCTAGAGCAAGTGCTTTATAACTTGATAGGGAACGCGATTAAATATACGGACGAAGGGAAAATCATCATTTCTGCCACCATATTGGATGAGCAGATCCGCATTCAGGTCGTCGACACGGGACAGGGTATTCCTTCCGATCAACTGGAATATATCTTTGAACCTCTCACCCAAGCGTCAAGCAGCTCAAGTGCATACCGCCAAGGCGCAGGGCTTGGCCTGTCCATCAGTCGTCAACTTATCGATATTATGGGCGGACAACTTTATGTCAGTAGCCAGCCTATGGTCGGTACCACGTTCAGTTTTACGTTACCTATAGCCACGGAAGAGGACAAAGCCAAAACACGTTTATCTAAAAACGTACATTTTGCCGTACCAAAAGTCGATGCCGACACGTATGAAATTACTCAACTACCTGAAAATCCTGACGGACCCTTAATATTGGTTGTTGACGATGAGCCTGTAAATCTGCAAGTACTGAATAATTTTCTGAAGCTTGAGGGTTACCGCGTTAAAACGGTCGAAAATGGTCGCCAAGCTATTGAGTCAGTGACGATGGAGACCCCATCTCTGATGCTCCTTGATGTGATGATGCCCGAACTTAGCGGCTATGACGTGTGCGCACATTTGCGTGAGCGATATTCGCGTAGTGAGTTACCCATTATCATGCTGTCCGCACTCGGTCAGGTGCAGGACAAAGTCAAAGGGTTTGATGCTGGTGCCAACGACTATCTCACAAAGCCCTTCAACAAAGACGAATTGAGCGCGCGAATTCGCGCCTATATTGACGCCTCGCTGACCGAACAAGAGCGAGAGAAAAATCGTCAATTGAATGAAGAAATTAACGAAAGAGATCAGGTCGAAGCAGGGCTTCGTGAGGTTCAAAGCAGGCTGTTCGAAATGCTCGACTCGGCGTCAGAAGCCATTCTATGTGTGCAAGCTAACGGGAAAATCAGCTACGCCAATGATGCCTGCCATTCTGTTTTCCGTCTAAGTGCAGAGCAGTTAGAACGCCATCTTTTAGACGATTTCCTCGCGATGGCCCTGCCAGAAGCCAACAGAGGACACTATAGCGGCCAGATCAAGTTTAAAATTGATGGCGGGTTAGTAGATGTAAGCACTGATGTTATCGCCTTGCCTGATGCATCAGGATTGCACATGATGCTGATAATGGGCACAGGGGGGAAAGCGTCCTCCCATCGCGTTGAACAACTGGAAAAAGCAGTGGATGCACTCTCCGATTATGCTTTCGATGGTACGCTAGAAAAACTTCAACAATTGCGAGAACTCGGCGGCGAATTCACCCGTATGGCAGACAAGTTTTCAGGCAATCAGCCAGACAAGGCGGATGTTATCAGAGATACGCTCGTCAAAGTCATGCTCAGCACGTTGAGCTACTGGAGTGACTCTACTGGCAGGTCTAAATTCGACCTTGCAGAAGAAAGCGGTCTCTGGCGCGTATACCTTGACAGAAGCACACTTCAAACGCGAACGCTGGACAAATATTTACACGCGGAGACTGTACCTAAATCACCACGGTGGCGGACAGTACTCAACACGATAGATTTCGTGTTAGAACGGTGTACAGAACACAATCAACACCGAAGTGAAGTGGAGTTTTTAAGGGATAAACTTCAAGGCCTGATTACCCGTTAACCCAATCATCTCGAATAGCCTCTCATCGCAGAGGCTTTTTTATGCCCTCACCCCAAACGCTAAGCACCTGGCCTTCTTTACTCTTTACTTCCCCCTCGGCATTCATCCTTCGAGTAAAGCAATGTATCGCTACTAGTTCGCGTAGATACTCACTATTTCGAACGCTGATTCTCGGACTATTGTGTTGAATTCCCCACCGATGCGATATGCATGATTTAGCCCCCCTTATTCCACTTAATTTTTGACGCAAACATCGATTTCCCCGACTAAATAGCACAAGTCAAAAGAGGCCATTAGCTCTCAAAAAGTGGACATTTTTCAGTCATCAATACTTTTCACCCCATTAAGTTTCCGTTTATGAGAAGACACTCACAACAATACAACGTGCGATATTTTCAGCAGAAAATTAACGTTCAAATAGATAGTAGAACCTGATCACCAAAATAGAGAAGCAACTAATAAAGCAATTAACAAGAAGGATAAACGGATAGTAATCACTAACTTGTCACATTTAAAACGCAAGCTATCAGCGGTAATTTGACCCCGGTCAATAGGTGGTAATCTTCGTTAAAAACGTCACTTTTAACGTTTTTGACGCTACCCTTTCTGTTTTTAACGTTTTTAACGGGCGAGGCAATTGACCCAAAAGCGGAACCGGAGTTTCCTAGGCTTGCACTGAGCCTGCACGGCCATGTGAATAGCCAAGTTCACTTGTCTGGTTATTCATAGCGGGTTCCGGCCTGGCCAGTTTCTTTAAGGGTCAGATTCAAGTGAAACAAAGCAACTAGTAAGGAACAGCTATGCTTGCCAATTTAAAGAAAACAAAAATTGCAGTAGCCGTCGTTGCGGCCGCAGCGTCTGCTCTAGCAGCTCCGGTTGTTAGCGCTGCTGATAGAGTAGAACTAACAATTGTACCCGATACCTACCCACAACTTGTTCGTAACTTCAACCCGTACTTAGAAACAACGTTGAAAACAACTCTGGACTTCGTTTACGAGCCACTCGTTATTTTCAACCAGTTAGACGGTAACAAGCCAGTTATGCGTTTGGCGAAAGATTACACAGTTTCAGATGACCTGAAAAAAGTAACTTTCGAAATCCGTGAAGGCGTGAAATGGTCTGACGGTAAAGCGTTTACTGTTGAAGATGTGGCATACAGCTTTGACTTGATCCGCAATAACTCTGCACTTGATTTAGCAGGTAACGCGGCGCTAATCAAAGACGTCAAAGTGAAAGGCAACACTGTTGAAATTTCACTGACTGAAGCTAACGCTGCTGCTCCATTCGAACTCGTAACAACGCCTATCGTTCCTAAGCACGTATGGAGCAAAATCGACCAGCCAGAAGCGTTCCAGAACAAAACGCCTGTAGGTACTGGTCCTTTCACTGAGATCGATACTTTTACCAGCAACTTGTATGTTCAGTGTCAGAACCCTAACTACTGGGATGCAGCCAACCTAGAGGTTGACTGTCTGCGTATGCCTCTGATCGTAAACAACGATGGTCTGCTGTCTAAGATTGTTGCTTCAGAACTGGACTGGACTTCATCGTTCATTCCTGACATCGACGCTGTATATGCATCTGTAAACAAAGACCACAAATACTGGGCAGCTCCAGTAGGTTCTTCAGTTAACCTTTTGGTTAACTTCGAACACCCAGATGCAGCGAAAAACGAAGCGATGACTAACATCGACTTCCGTCGCGCAATGTCGACTGCTATCGACCGTCAATCTATCATTGACATCGCGTTCTACGGCGCAGGTTCTCCTAACCATTCGGCAGCGGGTATCGCAGCACTGTACCAAAGCTGGTCTAACCCAGAAACGTTCAATGCAGCGAAGAAATTCAACGATTACAACGTTACGTTCTCTAAAGAGCTTCTTGCGAAAGCAGGCTTTAAAGACACCAACGGTGACGGTTTCGTTGAAACTCCATCAGGCAAAAGCTTCGAGCTTGCAATCCAGACTCCTTCTGGCTGGACTGACTGGAACAACACTGCACAATTGGCAGCTGAAAACCTTGCTGACGTAGGCATCAAAGCGAAAGCAGTTACTCCAGACTTCGCTGTATACAACGAAGCAATGTCTGGCGGTACCTTCGACGTCGCTCTGACCAACTACTTCACTGGCCCAGATCCACACATGACTTGGGATTCAGGCTTCCACTCACGTTTCATGGGTGAAGTTGGTAACCCACGTTTCGCGATGCACCGCTTCAAAAACGCAGAAGTTGATTCGCTGCTAGAAACTTTCTACAGCACTGCTGACCAATCGAAGCAAATGGAAACTGCACACAAGATTGAAAAGATCCTTTCTGACAATCAAGTAGTTATTCCAGTGATGTCTGCTGCAAACGTATACCAGTTCAACGAGTCTCGTTTTACTGGTTGGTGGAGCGAAGACAACGCGAAAGGTCGTCCTCTGATTTGGCAAGGTGTTCCTGAGCGTCTGCTGCACGTTCTTGACCTAAAACCTAAAGCTTAATCTCTAAAAACAGGCGGTGCATCCGCACCGCCTGATTCCGCGAATAAGACAATCAGTACTTCTGACCTAAGGCGTTTAATTCTTTGGTCACGGCATCGTCGTGCCATTTAAGGTGTGAGTTATGGGATTTTTTCTTAATAGACTAGTTTTTTATTTTGGCGCATTGCTCATAGCAATCACGCTGAACTTTATTTTACCTCGCGCAATGCCAGGCGACCCTGTGACCATGATGTTCGCGAATGCGAGTGTACAGGTTACTCCGGAGCGTATCGCTGCGATGAAGGAGCTGCTGGGCTTTGTTGATGGTCCTATTTATGTACAGTTCTTCACTTACCTAAAAAGTATCTTTACTTGGGAACTGGGCATTTCCACCGCTTTCTACCCGATGACGGTCAACGAATTGATCGCGAACTCTCTGGGTTGGACTCTATTCTTGGCAGGTTGCTCAACAGTATTAGCATTCTGCGTCGGCTCGGTGCTCGGTATTTTTGCCGCTTGGAAACGCGGTAGTAAATTTGATGCAATGGTGTCCCCTGGTTTTATGGCACTTCAAGCCATTCCACCCGTTGTTATCGGCATGCTTATTCTTTTCATCTTTGGTATCACCCTGAAATGGTTCCCAACCTCTTACGGTATGCCGGAAGGTGCAATCATTGATTGGTTGAGTTGGGATACCTACACAGGTATCGCATACCACGCTGTTTTGCCTCTTATCTGTGCAACTGTCGCTCAGATTGGTGGCTTCCTAATCAACATGCGTAACAACATGATCAACCTGCTTAATGAAGACTACATCACCATGGCGAAAGGCAAAGGCCTTTCTGAAAACCGTGTTGTCTTTAACTACGCCGCACGAAATGCCCTACTCCCGACGGTAACAGCCCTGTCAATGGCTCTGGGTATGGCGATGGGTGGCCAGCTGGTCGTAGAGATGATTTTCCAATACCCAGGTCTCGGCAATGCCATGCTGAATGCGGTTAACGGTCGTGACTACCAAGTTCTACAAGGTCTTCTCATCATGATCACTATCGTTATGTTAACCATGAACTTTGTTGCTGACGTGCTGATTGTGGCGCTTGACCCACGCCTGCGCAAGGGAGGCAAATAATCATGAAAGACTTATTCAAAATCATTAAAGGAAACCCAAAAGCGTTGACTGGCGTTTCCATTATCATCCTGTTCATCTTTGTCGCGGTGTTTGCACCTTTTCTGTCGAAACACGATCCACAGAAGCGCTCGGGCAATCCGCATGAATACCCTGCGTTTGTAGTGAAAGCTGCACAAGCGAGCCCAGACGGCTGGGTAGCAGAGAACTTAGCTGACAACGCGCGTCGTCTACGTATGTCAAAAGATGCAGAGCATGTTTTGGGAACCACGCGACTGGGCCGTGACATTTGGTCACAAGTTGCTCACGGTGCACGTACCTCTCTGCTTGTTGGTTTCACCGCCGGTATCTTCGTCTGTGTGGTTGCAACGATCATCGGTATTTCTGCAGGTTACTTCGGTGGACGCGTTGATAACATCTTATCCGGTGCAATGAACGTCATGCTGGTTATGCCTCAGCTCCCGATCGTCATGGTGGTCGCCGCCTTTGTTGGTCAGGCAGGTCCATTAACCATCGCGGTGGTAATAGCCCTCACCTCCTGGGCGTGGGGGGCAAGGGTAATTCGCTCGCAAACTCTGGCGATTCGTGAAAAAGAATTTATCAAAGCGGCTGAAGTACTGGGTGAATCTAAATTCCGTATTCTGTTCGTTGAAATTCTACCAAACCTGATCCCTCTGGTCGGCGCAAGCTTCATCGGCTCGGTGATGTACGCCATCCTGACGGAATCTGTACTGTCTTTCATCGGTATGGGTAGTCCAAGCTCTGTTAGCTGGGGTTCCATGCTCTACAACGTGCGTACCTCTTCCGCAATGCAATTGGGCATATGGTGGGAAGTATTAGCACCGTGTATCGCACTGAGTTTGCTTTCTTTCGCACTGGCATTGTTCAACTTTGCTGTCGATGAAATTGCGAACCCACAATTGCGCGCACAAAAAGGCCTTAAACGCTGGAAAAAAATGCAAGCAGAAGAGTCAAAGTCACGCACACAAACTGAACTGACTCCACAAGCAGCATTGAGCGGAGAAAAATAATGAATGATGCACAACTACAAATCCGCAACCTATGTGTTGACTATATTACCGACGCGGGCGATGTCCGCGCGGTAAACAATGTAAGTTTTGATATTGGCAAAGGTGAAGTATTCGGTCTGGCAGGTGAATCAGGGTGTGGTAAATCCACCGTTGCATTCTCTTTGATGCGCCTTCACAAGCCACCAGCCTACATCAGTGGCGGTGAAGTGTTCTTCAACGGCGAAGACATCATGAAATACAGCGACGAGCGCATGAGCCGCTTCCGCTGGAAAGAGATGTCGATGGTGTTTCAGTCTGCAATGAACGCACTGAACCCAGTACTGACCATGGAAGAACAATTTTGTGACGTTATCATGCGTCACACCAATATGACCCGTGAGCAGGCGAAACGCCGAGCTGAAGGTCTGTTGGAAATCGTTGATATTCACCCAAGCCGTTTGAGCGACTTCCCTCACCAATTCTCTGGTGGTATGCGTCAGCGTTTGGTTATCGCGATTGCGTTGGCCCTGAATCCGAAAATGATCATCATGGATGAGCCAACGACTGCGCTCGACGTGGTGGTACAGCGCGAGATCCTGCAAAAAATTTACGCCCTTAAAGAAGAGTTCGGCTTCTCAATCTTGTTCATCACGCACGATCTGTCGTTGATGGTCGAGTTTACTGACCGAATCGGCATCATGTATGCGGGTCAATTGATTGAAGTTGCACCGTCTAAAGAAATTCTGAAAAACCCGTATCACCCATATACCGAAGGTCTTGCTAGCTCGTTCCCTCCACTGACGGGACCAAAAACACACCTATCTGGCATTCCAGGCAACCCATTGAACTTGCTTGAAATTCCGCAGGGCTGTCGTTTCCAAGCGCGTTGTAGCAAAGCACAAGATAACTGTTTCAAAGTGGCAAATACCCTAACGCAAGTCGAGCCGACCCGTTTCACCAACTGCCACCGTTTTACTGGCAAGTAATCAGGCGATAGAGACTTGTAGGAGTGAGCATGACTAAAGAATTAGGCCAACCAATTGTTGAAGGGAAAAACCTGGTTAAGGATTTCCCTATCAGCAGCAACACGCTGAATAAGCCAATGATGCGTGCCCTGAATGACGTGTCATTCAAATTGTATAAAAGCCGCGGTCTGTCAGTAGTAGGTGAATCCGGTTCGGGTAAATCGACGACTGCAAAAATGATTGCAAAGATGTATGCCCCAACATCAGGCTGCATCGAATACAAAGGACGCGATATTGCGTCGATCACCAAAAGAGACGACTTGATGCACTACCGCGAAGGTGTGCAAATGGTTTGGCAAGACCCGTTTGGTTCGTTAAACCCAACGCAAAATATTTTCCACCACATTGCGCGTCCGCTGCACATTCATAAGAAAGCGAGCAGCAACCCGAAAGAGTTGGAAGAGCAAGTGTACGAACTGCTAAATCAAGTAGGCCTTACACCACCAAAAGAAACCGCACAGAAATACCCTCACCAGCTTTCTGGTGGCCAGCGCCAACGTGTAAACCTCGCACGCAACATCGCTGTGGGTGCAGAAGTTGTACTGGCAGATGAACCAACCTCAATGCTCGACGTTTCTATCCGCGCAGGTGTTTTAAACCTGATGGAAGAGATGAAGTTCGAGAAAGAGATGGCGCTGCTTTACATCACACACGATATCGCAACAGCACGCTATATCGCGGAAGATCTGGCGGTAATGTACGTCGGACACATGGTTGAGTGGGGTGATTGTGAAGAAATCATTCACCGTCCTCAGCACCCATACACACGTCTGTTGGTATCAGCGGTTCCAGATCCATCAAAGTCAATCCACCAGGAATTGGAAGGCAACAAAGGCGAGATTCCTTTGTGGACACCAGATTCTGTGGGCTGTCCTTTTGCGGGTCGCTGTCTGCACTCAACGGAAAAATGTCGTCAAGCGTTACCTCCAGTTACCAAACTGGCGGATAACCACTTTGTTCGCTGCTACCTGTTCGAGTGATCCTCGAACGCGTTTTTTAGGAGTTACAATGCAGCTGTTGACCAACCATATTGGCTACGAGCGCCTAGGCACCAAGCAAGCGCTGATTATTGCAACACAATCTGTCTCTGAAACACTTGCCGATATTGTTGATTGTTCAACCGGACAATCCGTGATGCAGCTGCCTGTTCATGCTTGTGGTTCAGTGGACCAATGGCATACCGGCGACGTATATCGTATCGACTTCTCCGCTCTTGAAAAGAGCGGAGAGTACTGCGTAAAAGTCGGAGACACTGTGTCTCCGGCTTTTTCAGTTGCAGACGGTATCCTTTTTGATCGCACCTTTTCTGATGTGATCCACTACTTTAAATCTCAGCGTTGTACAGGCACGTTTGATCTACAAGATCGCGCCGCGCCAATTTTGGGCACAGATCGTCGCGTTGATGTTCACGGTGGATGGTACGACGCGTCGGGCGACGTCAGTAAGTACTTCAGCCACCTTTCCTATGGGAACTACCTTAACCCTCAGCAAATTCCAATGGTTATTTGGAATATGCTACACGCAACAGAAGCCCTTTCCGGGTCCGTTGCTAAATTCACTTGTACCCGCCTGTTAGATGAAGCCCTATTTGGTGCCGACTTCTTGGTTCGTATGCAAGACACTGAAGGATTCTTTTACACCACCGTGTTTGACAAGTGGAGTAAAGACACGTCCCAACGCGAAATCTGCGCCTACGAAACCCAAAAAGGCCACAAAACTGAGGCTTATCAAGCGGCTTTCCGACAAGGTGCTGGTGTCGCGATTGCCGCATTGGCAAAAGCTGCGCGCTTCGGAGTATCTGGTGAGTTCGATATCGACACTTACCAAAAGACTGCCGAAACTGCCTATTGGCACCTAAAAGAAAAGAATACCGACTATCTCGATGACGGTGTTGAAAACACCATCGATTTCTATTGTGCGCTTTTGGCTGCGACAGAACTTTTCAAACTCACAGCACGCCAAGCTTATTTAGACGAAGCGCGTACTTGGGCAAACCGACTCGCTGAACAGCAGCAAAGTGATGACACTATCGCGCACTTCTGGTCAGCAAATGACGACGGCTCAAGACCTTATTTTCATGCTGCTGAAGCAGGGCTGCCAGCGATTTCACTGATACAGTACCTGACTATCGAAACCCATGAAGAACGCAACGCGAAATTCACACAAATTGTTCAAAATGCGCTGACGTTCGAACTCGCTATCACCTCGGAAGTGAACAACCCGTTTGGCTATCCACGTCAGTACATCAAAAACGTCGATGCGGATAAACGCACCAGTTTCTTTGTTGCACAGCGCAACGAAACCGCATACTGGTGGCAAGGCGAAAATGCCCGTTTAGGCTCACTGGCTGCGATGGCATTTATGGCTGCGTCTCTTCCTGCACACCATTCGTTAAAGAAAGCACTGCGCGAATACGGTCAAAATACCCTGAACTGGATTGTGGGCCTGAACCCTTACAATATGTGCATGTTGGACGGTCACGGTCGCAACAACCCTGACTATTTGCCAGAGCTTGGCTTTTTCAACGCAAAAGGCGGTATTTGTAATGGTATTACCGCGGGCTTTGACAATGAGCGCGACATTGCTTTCAACCCTGTAGATCAAAAGGACGAGATCCTTCAGAACTGGCGCTGGGGCGAACAGTGGATCCCTCATGGTGCGTGGTACTTGTTAGCTGTTGCAATGCAAAAGAAGGATCTCTTAACCCATGAGTAAATTCTTTTGTGGCGTAGATGGCGGAGGCACCTCATGCCGAGCACGCATCGTCAACGACCAAGGTCAATTTCTTGGCGAAGCCAAAACCGGCAGTGCCAACATCCTGTTGGGTGTAGAACTTGCCATGGAAAACATCCAACTCGCGATCACCCAAGCTGCTGACCAAGCTGGTATTACAGACCTTTCGACTCTATCGGTCGGGATGGCACTGGCGGCCGCAGAGCAAAAGTCTGCGTGGTACGACTTTATGGCTCTGTCTCATCCGTATAAACACATCACGTTAAACACCGATGGATACGGTGTTTGCATGGGTGCGTTCAACGGTGAAAACGGAGCCATCGCTATAGCAGGTACTGGTTCTGTCGGTATTTATCTGAATAACGGCCACCAGCATGTTATCGGCGGACGAGAATTCCCTATTTCGGATCAAGGTGGCGGTGCAGTAATGGGTCTTCGCCTTATTCAACAAACCCTGTTAGCCCATGATGGTCTGCGTAGATCCTCTGAACTCGTAGAGTATGTGCTATCCCACTTTAACAATGATCTTGACGCCATTGTGACTTGGTCGAAAACCGCGATGCCTCGCGACTACGGTCAATTCAGTCCGAAAATTTTCGAACGCGCAATGGAGCGAGATGAACTTGCCATGGAGTTACTGCAGGACACAGCGGAAGACATAGAGCGACTCATTTTCGGACTTAACCGCAAAGGTGCTAATCAAATAGCACTGATGGGAAGTATTGGAGAGCGCATCGTTCCTTGGTTATCACCCGCTGCGCAGTCGTTGCTAGTTCAACCCAAGGCGGATGCCATGTCCGGCGCCATTTTGATGGCTCGTGGCAATCACAACCTTTATCCGTTTTCGAGGTAAGTAATGACATTTCGCTTAGATTTCAACGCGATTGACGTAAAACCGGAAAACAGCCGTTTTGCGTTGGTATTTCATAACCTCTCTGAGAAGAACATAGAAAAATGGCAGCTTACTTTCAGTGTAAGCCGTTATGTCTATCCAGAAAGTGTTTCTCATGGAAACTTTAGGCAGATTGGTAGCCTTTGTATTTTCGAAACAGGCGAACCACTCAATGCTAACGAACATCTCTATCTAGAGTTCACGCACCGTACCAAGCCATTCTCACTGCACGATGAGGGTATTGGCGATGCGTGTTTATTGGTGACAACAGAAGACGGCATTACTGCCTATCCAGTGGAAACTCCGCCAATCAACCTTGGCGTACCGACACCCGAACGTGTACCTCTGTCTTTGCCTGAACCAAAAGCCATCAATCTGATCCCACAGCCAAAAGCCTTGGTTGAAACCTCCGGTCAGTTTGCCATCATGGACGATTGTGCGATCGCCGTTCGTTCTGATGAAGCTAAGTTGGCTGCACAGTGGTTATCAGAAGAAATGTCATCTCATGTGCGTAAAGACATCACGGTAAAGCAAGAAGGTCAGATCCAATTTGTTGTGGACAAGCAACTTAAAGGTGAACGCTACCGCCTGAGCGTTAAGCCAACAGGCATAGTGATCAGCGCGACCGAAGCCAGCGGCTTTACGCATGGTGTATCTACCTTGCTGCAATTGCTGCCTGTTCAAGCGACACATCGACACTATTTCGCCTACGCAATCCCATGCGTGGAAATTGAAGATCATCCTCGCTTTGGTTATCGCGGCATGATGCTGGACTGTGCGCGCCACTTTCATCCCGTGCGCCGCATCAAAGATCTGATCAACCAACTGGCACGATTCAAGTTCAACCACTTCCATTGGCACCTTACAGACGATGAGGGTTGGCGTATTCAAATCGATGCCTACCCTGAACTGACCGAAATCGGTGCATGGCGTGGACCTTTTGAAGCAATAGAGCCGCAATACACCACACTGTCGAAGATCCATGGGGGTTTCTACACCAAAGATGACATCCGCGAGGTTATTGCTTACGCAGAGAGACGTGGCATTACAGTGGTTCCTGAAATTGATATTCCAGGGCACTGTCGCGCTGCAATTAAGTCATTGCCACAGCTTCTGGTTGAAGATGCAGACAAATCCATTTACGCCAGTATTCAGAACTTTAACGATAACGTTTTGAACCCTGGGTTAAAAGGTACGTATACCTTTTTGGAAACAGTTCTGAAGGAAGTCAGCGATCTGTTTCCTGCTCCATATGTACACATTGGAGCGGATGAAGTACCGGAAGGTGTATGGATTAACAGCCCTGCGTGCCAAGCATTAATGAAAACGCACGGTTACAAAGATTTTAAAGATCTTCAAGGACATATACTTCGCCATTGCGAAGATTTTCTCAGCACGAAAGGCAAACAAATGTTTGGCTGGGAAGAAGTCGTGTTCGGCGACAAAGTCAGCAAAGATACTGTGATCTTCTCGTGGATTAGCGACCAATCTGGATTGGATTGTATCCAAAATGGATACAATGTCGTCCTGCAGCCAGGGCAGGCCACCTATCTCGATATGGTTCAATACTACTCAGCGGATGAGCCGGGAACTGACTGGGCTGCCAAGGTGCCACTTGAAGCGGCTTATCACTATGAACCACTTGGGAATTCCAAAGTAACAGCTGAGGAATTCAGCAAAGTGAAAGGCATTCAGTGTGCACTGTGGTGCGAAGCTACAAATACCCAAAGCCGCTTCGAATACATGCTCTTCCCTCGCCTACTGGCGGTTGCAGAGGTGTGTTGGAGTGCCAAGGAACAAAGAGATTGGGCAGATTTTCAAGCTCGTCTCAGCGGACAACTGCAATACCTAGATCGTCTAGGTATTAACTATCGTCGGTAATTTTTTTAATTTTTTGAGATTTGTAAAAGGATACACGCCATGAAATACGGCTTTTTCGATAACGATAACCGGGAATATGTCATTACCCGCCCTGACGTACCGGCGCCATGGACCAACTATTTAGGTACAGAGAAGTTCTGTACCGTTATTTCACACAATGCTGGTGGCTACTCGTTCTACAACAGCCCTGAGCACAACCGTGTGACTAAATTCCGTCCAAACGGCACGTTTGATCGTCCAGGTCATTATGTTTACCTTCGTGATGATGAAACAGGCGACTACTGGTCAATCTCATGGCAACCAGTAGCAAAGAGCCTGGAAGAAGCAACGTACGAAGTGCGTCACGGTCTGTCTTACTCCAAATTCAAGTGCGAGTACAACGGCATCACCGCCCAAAAAACGCTGTTCGTCCCGAAAGGTGAAGATGCGCAAATTTGGGATGTGAAAATCAAGAATGACAGCGATAAGCCACGCACAATCAGTGCGTTCTCTTTCGTTGAGTTCTCGTTCAGCCACATTCAATCAGACAACCAAAACCATCAGATGAGCCTGTACTCAGCGGGTACCTCTTATAATGATGGCGTTCTAGAGTACGACCTGTACTACAACACCAACGATTACGAAGGCTTCTACTACATGGCGTCTAGCTTCGATCCTGATAGCTATGATGGCCAACGCGACAGCTTCCTCGGTATGTACCGTGACGAAGCAAACCCAATTGCTGTAGAGAAAGGCCGCTGTTCTAACCACGTTCAGACGTGTTACAACCACTGTGGTTCTCTTCACAAGCAATTCGTAATTCAGCCAGGCGAAGAAGTACGTTTTGTCTACTTGCTGGGCATCGGTAAAGGCGAAGGCCAACGTCTGCGTGCGAAATACCAAGACATGGCAAACGTTGATGCTGCTTTTGCTGACATCAAAACACACTGGGATACCCGTTGTAACAAGTTCCAAGTGAAATCGCCAAACGAAGGTCTGGACACCATGATCAACGCATGGACCCTGTACCAAGCTGAAACCTGCGTGGTTTGGTCACGCTTTGCATCATTCATCGAAGTTGGCGGCCGTACGGGTCTGGGCTACCGTGATACTGCACAAGATGCGATCTCTGTACCGCATTCAAACCCAGCAATGACGCGTAAACGCCTTGTTGACCTGCTACGCGGTCAAGTGAAGGCGGGGTATGGTCTGCACCTGTTCGATCCGGATTGGTTCGATCCAGAGAAAGCGGATGTTAAACCTTCTAAGTCGCCAACCGTTGTTCCAACGCCAAGCGATGAAGACAAAATCCACGGTATCGATGACACCTGTTCTGATGACCACCTGTGGATTGTCCCAACCATCATTAACTTCATCACAGAAACCGGTGAAGAAAGCTTCTTAGATGAGTCTATTCCATACGCAGACGGCGGCAACGCAACTGTGTATGAACACATGAAAGCCGCACTGGACTTCTCGGCTGAATACATCGGTCAGACCGGTATCTGTAAAGGTCTGCGTGCAGACTGGAATGACTGTCTGAACCTGGGTGGTGGTGAATCATCTATGGTGTCTTTCCTGCACTTCTGGGCGCTACAAGAGTTCATTGAGCTGGCGAAGTACCGTGGCAACGAAGAAGATGTTCAGAAATACACAGTCATGGCAGCTAACGTGCGCGAAGCATGTGAAAAGCACCTGTGGGACGAAGAAGGTGGCTGGTACATCCGTGGCCTGACAAAAGACGGCGACAAGATCGGTACTGCACAGCAAACTGAAGGCCGTGTACACCTTGAGTCAAACACACTCGCCGTTCTGTCAGGTCTAGCGTCACAAGATCGCGGTGAAAAAGCGATGGACGCGGTAGATGAAAACCTGTTCTGTGAGTACGGACTACATCTGAATTCACCATCGTTCTCTACGCCAAATGATGACATCGGCTTTGTAACCCGCGTGTATCAAGGCGTGAAAGAAAACGGTGCTATCTTCTCACATCCAAACCCATGGGCTTGGGTTGCAGAAGCGAAACTGGGCCGTGGTGACCGTGCGATGAAGTTCTACGACGCACTGAACCCATACAACCAAAACGACATGATCGAGAAGCGTGTTGCTGAACCATACTCTTACGTTCAGTTCATCATGGGTCGCGACCACGAAAGCCATGGCCGAGCAAATCACCCTTGGCTGACGGGCACGTCAGGCTGGGCATACTTCGCAGTGACCAACTTCATCTTGGGTGTTCAAACTGGCTTCGACGGCCTGACCGTGAACCCTTGTATCCCAACAAGTTGGCCGGGTTTTGAGGTTCGTCGTGAATGGCGCGATGCGACTTACCAAATCAAAGTTGAGAACCCTAACGGCGTTAGCAAAGGCGTGAAATCAATCACTCTGAACGGTGAGCCAGTTGAAGGTGCAATCCCTGCACAAGCAGCAGGTTCAGTGAACAACGTGGTTGTCGTACTGGGCTAATAAAAAAGGAGGGCACTCTGCCCTCCTTTTATTCCGTTTTAGAAAGGAGTTCTACCATGATTCAATTTGGTACCGGCGGATGGCGAGCCTTCATTGGTGAAGAATTTACCAAAGACAACGTACGCTTGGTTGCGCAATCTCTTGCAAATATCATGATCACAGAGAACGCATGCGAACCAGGCTTCGTCATTGGATACGACCGCCGTTTTCTCTCTGATAAAGCCGCTGCTTGGTTATCAGAAGTACTGGCAGCAAACGGCATTACCGTCAGCTTTATCGACAAATACGTCCCAACGCCTATCGTGATGTTCAAGGCGAAAGAGATGGAAGCACATTACTCCGCGTGCATCACAGCCTCTCACAACCCTGCTGACTACAATGGCATAAAGGTGTTCATCCAAGGTGGTCGTGACGCTGATGAAATCATCACCGCCAAAATCGAAGAACAAATCAGTCAGCTTCAACTTAGCGATGTAAAGTCGATTGATTTTGAGGACGCACAAACCCAAGGCCTGATTCAAATCATCAACCCGATGAACGAATTCGTCGATTCAATCATCAACTTCATTGATATTGAAGCGATCAAAGCCGCTAACCTGCGCGTGCTGATCGACCCAATGTTCGGCGTGGCAAAGAACGCTCTGCAAACGGTATTGATCTCAGGTCGCTGTGATGTTGATGTTATCAATGACGGTGAGAATCCAGGTTTTGGCGGCTTGATGCCATCACCGAGCGCTGCCACCCTTTATCGTTTGAAGCATATGGTCGCCCACGAAGGCTATGACATTGGTATCGGAACCGATGGCGATGCAGACCGCTTGGGTATCATTGACGAAAAAGGTAACTTTATTCACCCGAACGAAGTTCTACTGCTGCTGTACTATTACATGTTGGAGTACAAAGGCTGGAAAGGTTCTGTGGTGCGTAACATCGCAACGACACACCTTCTGGACAAGGTTGCTGCAGCACACGATGAGAAAAGCTTTGAGGTGCCTGTTGGCTTCAAACACATCAGTTCTCAAATGGAAGCAGATGACTCGTTGATCGGCGGTGAAAGCTCGGGCGGTTTAACCATTCGTGGGCACATCAAAGGCAAAGATGGCGTGTTTGCGTCAAGCCTGCTGGTTGAAATGATCAGTGTCACAGGCAAGAAGCTGTCAGAGTTGCTGGATGAAATCTACGGTAAATATGGCTACGCCTATACCGCAGAGGGTGACTGCACATTCAAAGCGTCACAACGTGAAGAACTCTACAACAAGATTTACGTTGAAAAAGCACTGCCTGAGTTTGCCTATGAAGTCGAAAAAGTCAGCTACGCAGATGGTCTTAAAGTGTACTTTAAGAACGGCGGTTGGGCATTGGCACGCTTCTCTGGCACTGAGCCTCTGTTGCGTATTTTTGTCGAATGGGAAGACAAAGAAACGGCTGAAGCATTAGTACAACAAATCAAAGAGTTCCTGTACGTATAGCCCTAAACATACATTGGCTACCCATTTGTTTTGTCTACATAGTATTTATGCATACAAGCCCATGGGGTTATAGCGAAAGGGTAGCTCCTGCTACCCTTTCTTAATATACAACAGTAAAAGGGCTTTAAATCAGTGAAGTAGGCATTCTCTCAGTGTCTCGTCACCCCACACCAACATCGCCTCTTTGCCTTTTCCATAAAGCCCCGTATTACCGCTATCAGATTGGTATTGAACACCAGAAGCAGAGCGAATTCTTGGCAACACCTTCTCTTCACCATCAAACCGAACCAGTGCCGACTCCGATGTGAGTAGAGCTTCAAATGCTTGGTCATTCTCACAAGCATATTGGCTGGGTAACGTAGCGCTACACCCAGCAACTAGAAATAAAAATACGATAGAAACGGCAGTCTTATTCATGGCGTACTCTCCATCAATTCTATTTAATCAGATACATACCACCCTTGGATCTTTCAATATAACAACATGAAAGACAGCAATAAGGTCAGCGCTAAGTCACACATTCTATGTTGAGCGCATTTATTTTCGCCGTCTAAGTTATATGCCTGCATTTTCATGCATGCAAAAAAGGCCCAAACCCGAATGCACTATGACTCGTAGTTATTTTTTGCAATCACACGCATTGCATCTATCTGCATGAATTTGATTCCATAAAATAACCCAAATCTTCCAATGACTAAATTATCAGTCATATCAGATCCTACGCTTCAAGAGATTTATTTTGATGAGTAAATTTAAGGAGCTACAGATGTTAAAACGCGTTTTACTCGCCACAGCCATTTCTGGTGCACTGGCGTCACCAAGCTATGCTATTTCTTCTCAAGCATTATCGCAGTTGGGCGACGGCATCGACCTGACGTACGCGGTTTTAGACAACCAACAAAACGAATGGCGTACTTTCAAAGGCGAAATCACGCTACAAAATGGCAGTTCGACTGCTTTACCTGCCACTGGATGGGCTATCTACTTCAGTCATATTCGCATGATGCAGCCACTAACAAACAGCGGCCTGACAGTCACTCACGTGAATGGTGATATTTTTAAAATTGAACCTACTGATAGCTTCAAATCACTGGAGCCAGGTCAGACACTGACGATTGAGTTTGAGTCAGAGTTCTGGCAAATCGCCAAAACAGACATCATGCCGAACTGGTACCTAGTGTCTGATAGCGGTGAAACTGCATTGATTGCGAGCACGAGCAATAACATTGATGGAAACGTGCCGACAAAAGCCGGAGAAGAACTGCCGTTCGTTGCAGACTTTGACAGCGAGCTAAAATGGAAACGCTATGGCGGTAGCATTACAGATTTTTATGACCCGTTTACAGCAGCTGATCGCTATGCCAGAAACAGCGACTTAAGCGAATTAGCAAACGCAAAAGGGGTTATCCCTACTCCAGCTTCTATTGTCTTGGGCGACAGTGATATTGCAATAGATTCATCTTGGGTTGTGGTTTTTGACAATGGTTACCAAAGCCAGGCTGAGTTTCTCGCCAACCAATTTGGGCTAACAGCTGTTCCTTGGACACCTAACCAGTCCAAAGTCATTCATGTCGGCTGGGGACAAGTTAGCATTGATGGCCAACCAAAGTGGGAGGAAGCATACAGCCTAACGGTATCGCCTTCTGCAGAAAGAATCGACATTGATGCTGTCGATCCTGCCGGTGCTTTGTATGCCGCGCAATCACTTCTTCAGCTAACCGACGGTAATATCATCCCTGAAGTTAACATCTCTGATGCACCACGTTTTGCGTATCGTGGGCTTTCGATAGATGCTGCACGAAACTTCAGAACCAAAGACTCTATCCTTGAGTTACTGGATCAGATGGCAGCTGTCAAACTCAACAAACTGCACCTTCGCTTAAGTGACGATGAAGCATGGCGTATTGAAATTCCAGCTTTGCCAGAATTGGCAGATATCGGCTCCCAACGATGCCATGATCTCAGCGAAACAACGTGTGTATTGCCATTCCTCGGTGCGGGTCCTGACGGCACTGCTGAATCAAACGGCTACTACACCCAAGCTGACTACAAAGAGATTCTTGAAGCAGCTAATGCCCTGAACATTGAAGTGATCCCTGAAGTGGACATGCCTGGCCATGCACATGCTGCTATTAAAGCCATGGAAGCGCGCTATGAGAAGCTCGCAGCACAAGGTGATATGGTTGAAGCCAACGAGTACCTATTGAGCGATCCGGATGACACGACAGAATACCTGTCAGTGCAAATGTTCACGGATAATGCAATGAACGTTTGTATGGATTCAACCTACAACTTTGTTGATACCGTCGTGGGTTCTCTGGTTCAACTTCACCAAGACATTCAGCCACTAAAAACATTCCACTTCGGTGGTGATGAAATTGCTGGTGCATGGACAGATTCACCGATTTGTCAGGCTTTCTTAGCAAACAATAGTGCCGGCATTACAACGGTCGATGAGCTCAGCCAGTACTTCGTTGAGCGAATCTCTGTGATCACAGCCAATCACAACCTTGACCTCGGTGGCTGGGAAGACGGCTTGATGCATAACAACGTCGTTTACCCACGTGGTGAAGTTGCCAATACAAAAGTCAGCGGCAACGCGTGGCAAAACATTTGGGAATGGGGCGTAGCTGATCGAGCCTATAACCTTGCGAACAATGGTTATGGTGTAATTTACAACCAAGCTACCCACTTCTACTTTGACCACCCTTACGAGCCAGATCCAGAAGAGCGTGGCTACTACTGGGCTCCCCGCTTTACCGATACTCGTAAATCGTTTGGCTTCATGCCTGATGACCTGTACGCAAATGCAGACTTTACCCGAGCAGGTGCGCCCATCACCAAAGAAGAAGTGTTAAATGCCGCGGGTGTAAAAACGCTAGAGCGTCCAGAAAACGTGCTTGGCCTTCAAGGCTCGGTATGGACAGAAACCATTCGAACAGAAGCGCAATTTGAAGGAATGACATTCCCTCGCGCAATTGCATTGGCTGAGCGTGCATGGCACACCGCACCTTGGGAAGCACATGATGCAGACGGTAAGCTTGTTGATGACGCAGCCCGCACAGCAGACTACAACACGTTTGCTAATCTAGTGGCTCAAAATGTCATGCCTAACCTTGAAGCCAATGGCATTGCTTTCAACCTGCCGGTTCCTGGTGGGATTATTGAAAGCGGCGTATTGAAAGCAAATAGCGCGTTCCCGGGTCTTGCTATCGAATACTCTGTAGACAATGGTCAAAGCTGGTTGATTTATAACGCCGAGCAAGCACCTTCTGTCTCCAATGCATTGATTCGCACTGTGTCAGGTGATCGCTCAAGCCGTGTTGCTGAAGTGAAGTAATCACCACTTTCTTACCAATACCGCCTCGGTTAGCAATGACCGAGGCGTTTTTTATTTTGGCGCGAAAGCATGGTTAAAAACCTCGTGAAATGGATTTTTTCCAACCTTAACAATTATTAACCTTCCCTCAATCCGTTTTTAATCCAATCTCAGTTAAGCTGTTTTCACGTCAGCCGTAACAGACTGGCGAATCAGTTCCCCCAAACTGGTGTTGGCTCGCATTCCTGATGCGAGCCAGTTTTTATTCTTTATTCCGCATATGCTTGAAAACGTACCATATTCCGTGAACTACGGAGGAAGCATGAAAATACTCATCATTGAAGACGACTCAACCACGAGAGACTTTATCGCCAAGGCTTTAAATGAACACGGCTATGCCGTCGATATTGCTGAAGACGGGCGCAGCGGATTGATGATGGCACTTAGCAGCCAATATCAATTGGTGATCCTCGATCGCATGTTGCCAAATTTTGATGGAATGAAGGTACTGTCTGCACTTAAATCAGCCGAGCCAGAGTTACCGATACTGATCCTTAGTGCTCTCGATAGTGTCAAAGACAAGGTCGAAGGCCTGACCGCAGGCAGCGATGACTACCTGACTAAACCCTTTGCACTCGCTGAGCTGATCGCCCGCGTAGATATCATTATCCATCGTGCGCACAGGCAAAGCCCCGTCAACAGTGAAATGACTTACGACTGCCTGAAGCTCGACCTAAAGACGCACACGGCCTACTGCCATCACCATCAATTGACCTTGCAGCCTAAAGAGTTTCGTCTTCTACAGTATTTTATTGAACACAGTGAACAAGTCGTTTCCCGTATGCGTCTTTTCGAGGCAATTTGGAGCTATCACTTTGATCCTAAGACCAACGTGATTGACGTTCACATCGCCAACTTAAGGCGAAAGCTTGAAGACGCAGATTGCGCAGATATGCTTCATACAGTGCGTGGAGCAGGTTATGTTCTTCGCCGATAACTACACCCTGACGCGTTCGTCAGTATTCAAAACCCTTGTTGGGCTTTTTCTGTTCATCGCCCTGATCAACGTCGTTGTGATTTATCAGGTTTATACCGGCTCAGAAGCCTTTCACCGAGAGCGACTGACTCAGCAACTCAATGATGAGATCTCTGAGTTTAAGTTTGCCGCCAAATCGAATCGTGACGAGGTAGAGCAGCTTCTCGCCGCAAAGAAAACCCGTGAACGTTTGTTTTACTATCAGCTCAGAGACAGTCCTTCCGTGCAAGTGGGTGAGTACCCCATACACCGTCTTCCTCAATCCAACACCCAGATCCCGCTAGCCCCCGACTACCATTTGGAAGTTCGCGTTGATCCATCAAAATTGGAAGCCTTCCGCCATGCACTTGTTCCTATCGTGTTTTTCGGTAGCTTGTTACCCATCGCATTAATGCTCGTTGTTGCCTTTTCCTTCAGTGTTCAGATACAGGCAAGACTGGAGCGTGTTAACCGCGCTATGAACCAGTTTGTCTGTGGTGAGAGCAACGTAAAACTGCCCGTTTCCCGCCGCGATGACGAGTTCGACATCCTCGCCATTCATCTCAACTTTATGATTGAGCAAATGACGAAAAACGAAACCACACTGCGCTCGCTCACAACGGGTCTCGCCCATGACATGCGAACACCAATGGCCAGATTAAAACTCCGATTAGAAAAAACGCTCGACAGCCCTGCACTTGCCCCCGAGCAAGCGAAGAACATTGGAGCCTGTCATGAAGAACTCGAATTATTGCTCTCTATGTTCAATAGCATGTTGGAGATTGCCAAACTCAATACCTTAGAAACAGAGATAGAAGAACAACGCGTAAATCTAGGCTTAGTGACTCAAGACGCCATCGAATTTATTCAGCCTCTGGTTGAACAAAAACAACAAACACTCACCTTTAGGCAAGATCAGGAATGCCAGCTGAAAGGTGATCGTTCTTTGCTTTTTCGGGCTGTATTTAATTTGATTGAGAACGCTGTGAAATATACGCCGGAACACGGCACCATTGAGGTGGTGGTGGATAGCTATGGGGTCGTGGTTGCCGACAATGGCATTGGAATCAGTGATGAAGACAAGCTAGCGGTTTGCAGACCGATGTATCGCGCAGACAAAAGCCGGACTGAATCCGGATGTGGATTGGGGTTAGCTCTGGTCGACGCCGTCGTAAGTCGACACAGAGCCAATTTGCTGATTCGAGATAATCACCCGGGAACACGGGTTCGGATTTTATTGGACCCCATCCGAACCCACGTAATTTAACGCCAACACTCGATCTCAACGCTTCGTTTACGCTGAGCCCTTCGCAGCTCCCTGCGCCATCGCTTGCGCGATAAGTTCCGCCTCTGTACCGACAATGACCTGAAGGTTCTTCTCCCCTAGCTTCACAACACCCATGGCCCCAAGCTCAGTTAAGGTTTCTTCATCAATCTGACTGACATCTTTCAGTGTCAACCGAAGACGAGTAATACACGCATCGATACTGACGAGATTACTTCTGCCGCCTAACGCATTAACGTACGCTTCTGCACGGTCGTCGACGGGCAATAACTGTTGTTTTGCTTCAACACTTTCTCTACCCGGTGTTTTCAGGTCGAATTTTACAATGGCAAACCGGAATACAGCATAGTAAATCGCGGCAAAACAAAGCCCTTGAACAATCAACATGTAAGGCTTGATGGCAAGCGGCAAGTTGAACGACAACACGAAGTCAATCAAACCACCGGAGAAGGTAAAACCTGCGAACCACTGCATACTCGCCGCAATAAATAGCGACAAACCCGTCAATAGCGCATGAATGACATAAAGCACGGGAGCAACAAACATAAACGCAAACTCAATCGGCTCAGTAACGCCCGTTATGATTGCAGTGACAGCCGCCGCCCCTAAGATACCGCCAACTTTGGCTTTATTTTCTGGTTTTGCACAATGGTACATCGCCAAACATGCTGCTGGTAAGCCATACCCCATCACTGGGAAGAAGCCTGCTTGATACATGCCTGTCACACCTAACTCACCCGTACCTGACCAGAATTTGGAAATATCACTGATCCCGACAAGATCAAAGATAAACACTTGGTTCAGCGCATGGTGAAGGCCTACTGGGATCAACAGACGGTTAAAGAATCCATAGACACCCGCGCCAACTGCCCCCATGTCAGAGATAGCCACGCCAAAGTTAACCAGTGCACCGTAGACAGTCGGCCACACATACACCATAAGAATACTGATACCAATTGCCGAAAACGAGGTAACGATAGGGACAAATCGGCGACCATCAAAGAAGCCAAGAGCGGTAGGCAGTTGAATCTTGTGAAAACGGTTATATAAGACTGCCGCAACAATCCCCATTAATATGCCTGTAAACGCACTGACTGCAGCCCCAGAAGCGATGACTTGTGCCTTCGACATGTCTGAAACCGCGACCCCCGTAATTTGGGAAATAACGTTAATGTTACCCACTATCATTTCGACGATGAGCAAGCCTAATAGGCCAGAAAGAGCTGCTGCCCCGTTGTTATCTTTCGCCAAACCATAAGCGACTCCAGCTGCAAATAGCCAGGCTTGGTTATCCATGATCCCCTTGCCACCAAATACCAAGATGGTCGCAAGCGGGCTGTTCGCACCCCAACCGCTTGGGTCTATCGCATAGCCTAGCCCCAGCATTAAGCCACCGGCTGGTAACACGGCTATGGGCACCATCAGTGCCTTACCGACTTGTTGCAAATACCCTAAAATATTCACGTTTCACACTCCTTCCATTCAATCCGTTAGGCCATTTCTGAACAAAATAAAAATGACAACATCAGACTATGAGGAGCGCGATTAACGCGACCTTTTAACTACATTAACAAAAATTAATATTTGGGATATTTAGGTGGTAGAGATTCCAAATATCAAAAATTTAGTAGGGTAGCGTTCATTTTGAGAGGCAGGCAGACGCACTTTTCAGTACATACAAACGCAAAAAGGCTATCCTTGCGGATGGCCTTTTTGACTGTACTTTTTGCCTTCATCTTTTTCTTAAAAAGACGAAAACGAATTAGGAGCGTGGCGATGTCCTACTCCACATGGGGGTGGAGAAAGCACGTTGTAAGGCGCATGCGCCGAGTGCTTTTGGAACGAGAGCAGCTATGCTGCGAACTGGAGTGCCCCGCGAACGCGGCGGGCGACCGCGAGGTGGGACACCACCTCGCATACAGGCGAAGAGGCCATCCAAGAGGAATGTTTTAACCTGTGATGTTTCTAAATCCCATATACGCAAAAAGGCCATCCTAACGGATGGCCTTTTTGACTGTATTTGAAGCCTGGCGATGTCCTACTCTCACATGGGGAGACCCCACACTACCATCGGCGCTGTTACGTTTCACTACTGAGTTCGGCATGGAATCAGGTGGGTCCATAACGCTATGGTCGCCAAGCAAATCTTATTGTGTTCCCCGCTTATCGCGAAAAACTAAAATCTGGGAAATTACTGACCAGTGTCTCTACACATTCAATGTTCTTACTTGAGTCCGCTAAAACCCCTTGGGTGTTGTATGGTTAAGCCTCACGGGCAATTAGTATCAGTTAGCTCAACGCCTCGCAGCGCTTACACACCTGACCTATCTAC
>NZ_FUXU01000003.1 GCF_900167155.1 Enterovibrio nigricans DSM 22720
CATGAGACTACGACGATTGATGGGTGTAGCCGATCAGATCGTAGCTTCTAGATTTAGTTCCATCGATTTAAGCAACAAAGCCATTGGCTCGCCAAAACCGTCACTAACTGAGCAACATTAAAACCTCTACTTTTAATCAAAGCTTTCTCTTTAATTAAAAGGGCCAAATGAGGAACAAAACGCCTTAACTTCCTTTCCTGTCCATGTGAGACCATTGGCATCTCAAAAAGAAGACCAGCTTCGACAAGAAACTTAATCATTCTTTCAGCTTTTTCATCAATATCTACTATCCCAACAATGATGTTCTTCCGATAGTCATCACCTTTTTTTTCATAGTTGTCATAATTAAACTCTTTCACTGTTTTTATTAAGCTGAATAAAAATTTGTTTCCAACATTAACAAAGCTTCCGTATTGCTTAATTTTTTCTGCTATTGACAAATACTCTTGGATGATATTTTCACATCTGGATTGTATAACTGAGTTAATGCGCTGCTGCTGTGTCTTGTAATTATCAGAGTCTACATAAGACCTTATTAAAGATATATAGGCTCTTGGAATGCCGAAAGACGCATACATTAATAAGTTTAAAACTTGCTCATCAATATTAACATGCTCTCTAAATCTTTTATTTATAATAGTATTCATGAATGGAATGTAGTCTTTATCCTGAACATCCATCCATATTGATACTTGCTCTGCATCCTGACCAACATGAAATCTTGGTCCATACTGAGTGGTTCCTGGGTACACAGAAGCTTTAGGTGAGATTTTAATTGATTTAATACTACGAAAAATATCGAAGAATTCAACCATATAATCTCTAGTTAAAGTCAAAGCCGCATCATCTAATAATAGAATGGCTCTTTTTCTACTCTTTTTATCTAGTGCTCTATGGATAAGCGCTTGAGTTAAAGATATACTTATGGTTGATATTATTTCATCGTAATTTTCATTATAAATATTCCGTTCCATATCTTTAATGAAGCTATAGAGGTTACTCTTACTTAAGCAATCTCTATTGTACTCAACATCGAAGTTCTCTATGACATCATACGATATTTTACAAAGAACCCAGGCGTGAAATATATCTAAAGCATTTGACTTATTATGAAGGTATGTTTCCAATCTTAAGTAGTGATTGAATGTAACATAAATTGGAAGCGGCAACTTATCATTATTGATGCATGTATTATATGCACAACGCATTTGGTGCGTTTTACCCGTCCCCCTCGGTCCTGTTATTAATTTGGCGCCTACTTGAATGAGTTTTTTTTGAATATGCTGGAAATGCTCACTATTCGCAGTCCAATCATGTAATTGCTCGTCTGTTAAGTAATCAGCTCTTTCTTCATACTCGCTACTATCGAAAAAAGATAAGTCTATTTCTAATTGGTCTGTCATAGGAGTAATTCTTTTAATCTCTTGATTAATACTGTAGAATAAACTGTTGTTTTACAAGGTTATCATAAAAAGTGGTCGAATTAAATCAATACTATACATCTGAAGCCACTAGCTTTTTACTCGCATCCATGCTCGACATCGCGCATGTTCAGTCATGTTTGGAGCTAAGCGCGGGCGAGGGAGCACTCATTGAGCCTATCAAAAAACTAAATCAATTGGTTCGCTTCACAACTGTTGATTTAGATACCCAAAACACCGATAAGTTGAAAGCAAAGTACCCTGAAGATACTCATATATGTGGCGACGCTCTTGATCTTAATTTAAATTTAAATGTTAACTCCTTTGACTTGGCTGTTTGTAACCCTCCATTTTCATATGCTGAACTAAGCGAAAGTTACAGACAATTATTAGGAAGAGACTTTACCCCTATATTTAATGGAAGCTCAAGAATTAGAATGGAAGTTTTGTTCATTCTGAGAAATCTTACCTTCCTTAAGCAAGGGGCAACTCTAGCCATTATTGTCCCTGACTTTATATTTACATCTAATGCATTGTCTAACTTCAGGGAAATTCTTTTCTCTAAGTTTACCTTGTCCCAGGTTGTTGAGTGTGAGCACAAGAGTTTTAAGAGAACAGAGGCGAAAACTTACATCTTATTTATAAGAAAGTGTGACCCTAAGAATGTTAATTATAGCGTTCCTTATGCAATGCTATCCTCTGGGGGGATAAAAAATAAGGAAATTAAAATAAACTCCACATTTAGTAAGTTAAATTTAGATGAAGGGGTTGGCTATACGATATTCCGAGGTTCAAATAGCAGTAAGGAGTGTCGATTATCAGGGAGGCCTTTTCATCATAATTATTCTGGCATTGGTGAGTTGTCTGGAGTTAGTTATGAAATAAATGCCGAACTTGTTGTAGGTTTTAAATATGCTCTCAAAGGAGATATATTGATTCACCGTGTGGGGCGTAACGTGGGCAAAACAGTTTTCTTAGATAGTGACTCAGTTATAGTGAGTGATTGTATAATTGTATTGAGATTTCTTGATAGTAAACTTAGATCAACATTTCTCGATCATTGGCCTTTGCATAAAAAAGAATGGGTTTTAGAAAATCAAAAAGGAACATGTGCGAAAAACATATCAATAAGCAGCATTAGAAACTATATATCATCTTTAGGGTGATGTTTGTATTTTTACACATCACCTAAGTTTGCCCTATTAAACGAACTGTTAACTCGAAGCGGTTACATACAAGTTTCTCTAGTGAACGACCAATCCCCATTTATTATAAATAGTACCCTATAGGGTTGGTCAACTTCGTGCATATAATTTTAGAATAAAATTAGATAATTCATAGCATAATGAGCAGTTAGCACTAATCAAAAGTCAGCCATAAAACAAGGAGTGGGATAGGTACGTGAAAGAAAAAACCAGCCTGACACGACTATGAAAATTTTCGTGTGACGAGTTTAATGACTTGACTTTGTTTCGAATAACTACTTGCCACGTGAATTTGATTAAAAAAATCGACGTTCCCCTAAAGTAATCAAATGTTCTTTAAAGGGCTGGGGAAAGGATGTTCCATATGGATTGAAAATATTAGTATAGTAACGTCATGTGCCTTTAAGTGAAGTTGTGAGATGTGTCAATCACTGGGGGGACTTTATCAATAGTTGTCAAACATTTTTCACCTATTTGACAGTCAATACTATTGGGTAACCGAAATCAACGTTATCTATAAGTGAGAGCGGATTTACCATTGTCAATCTTCTATACATTCGCACACTAATAATAATGTTTGGCCTGATGATCCGGCTAACCACCAACCGACAAAATTAACAAAGCGTCACTTTAAACCTGATGCTTGATAAGCAAGAGATTCATGACAAAACAAACACCGAAAAAACGCCCGGCTAGCAAAAAGAAAACCTCGACAACAAAGAAGCCTACGGCTTCGCGAGGTTGGACGAAAAAGCTACTCTCTCTTGGCTTTAAACTGACGCTGGTGGGCCTTGCTGCGCTCGCCATTCTTGGTATTTACCTTGATGGCAAAATCCGTGACCGTTTTGATGGTCAGATTTGGCAACTTCCAGCGGTGGTGTATGGGCGCATACTGCACCTTGCGCCGGGTGATGAGGTCACTATCGATGAACTTAAGCGAGAATTAGACTTACTGAATTACAACAAAGTAAGAACGCCAAGCCGACCGGGAGAGTATTCCTCGTCGTCATCCCGTGTAGAGCTTATTCGTCGTTCATTTGAATTTGAAGATGGCCCACAGCCTGCGAAGCACGTGATGGTGACGTTTAGTAGTGAGGGTGTGAAAGCCATTAAACAACTCGACGATGGCAAGCAAAGAGGCTATCTGCGGATCGAACCAAAGCTTTTAGGGATGATGGAATCCAACACGGATGAGCAGCGACTCTTCTTGCCGCGCGAACGTTTCCCTGAGTTTCTTGTTGATGCTCTACTCACGACGGAAGACCGTAATTTTTATCATCATGACGGCGTTTCTCCGCTCGCGATAGCCCGCGCACTGATCGTGAATATCAAAGCCGGACGAACGGTTCAGGGCGGTTCTACCTTAACGCAGCAATTAGCAAAGAATCTCTTCTTAACTCGCGACCGAACCTTGTGGCGTAAAGTGCAGGAAGCGTATATCGCCATTATTCTGGATTACCGCTACAGCAAAGATCGCCTACTGGAAGCCTACCTGAATGAAGTGTATTTGGGGCAAACGAAAGGGCAGGCCGTTCATGGTTTTCCATTAGGTGCGCGTCTTTACTTTGGTCGCCCGATTGAAGAACTGCGCATCGATCAGCTAGCGATGCTGGTGGGCATGGTTAAAGGTCCTTCGTATTACAACCCTTGGCGTTATCCTGAACGTGCTCAGGTACGACGGGATCTGGTACTGAAGATGATGATGGAGAACGGCATCATCACATCAGGGCAATATGCTCAGGCGGCAGGTCGTTCACTGGATGTACAGACCTCTCCAAATCTGAACAGCAGACAGCCCGCGTATTTTGAACAGTTGACCATGGAGATCCGTGAGCGTGTCGGCAATCAGTTTGACCCTGAAAGTGGCTTGCGTGTTTTCACTACGTTAGATTCTTTGTCTCAGTCATTGATTGAAAAGACAGTCGTGAAAAAAGTGGGAGAGCTAAAGAGCGTCGCGGGTAAGAAGTTAGAAGCGGCGGTGGTCATTGCAGATCGACAAAGTGGGGAAATTCGCGCAATGGTGGGTGGAAGCCGTCCGGGATATGCGGGGTTTAACCGAGCGTTAAACGGCAGACGCCAGATTGGTTCTCTAGCAAAGCCTGCCGTGTACCTCGCAGCGTTGAGTGAGCCAAATCAATACAACCTGGGTTCGCCTTTGGATGACAAGCCAGTCGTGTTGAAAGGGGACAAAGGGAGTGAATGGCGGCCTCGTAACTACGATCGAAAATTCCGTGGTGAGGTACCGTTGCTGCGTGCACTGGCGAATTCTTACAACATCCCCACGGTAAATCTGGGCTTAGCGCTTGGTCTGGATAAAGTGATCGATACCTTTGACCAGTTAGGTGTAGACCCAGATCAAATCACACGGGTTCCCTCCTTATTGTTGGGCGCATTTACCCTGACCCCTATGGAAGTTACCCAAATGTACCAGACCTTAGGGAGTGGTGGGCGTCAGGCAGAGTTAACAGCCCTTAGAGCGGTCGTGACACGCCAGGGGCAAGTGCTCTATCGCAACTGGCCGAAATCGAGCCAGACGGTATCTGAGCAGGCAAGCTGGCTGACTTTGTACGCCATGAAGCAAGCTGTCAAAGATGGGACAGCACGGTACCTGAATTCCTCTTTTGCTTGGGCGTCTTTAGCAGGCAAAACAGGCACAACGGATAACAACCGTGACAGCTGGTATGTGGGTATTGATGGCCGAGAGGTTGTGACTATCTGGTTAGGACGTGACGACAACAAACCGATGAAGCTGACAGGCTCGTCAGGGGCATTGCGCGTGTATGCGGATTACATTAAAGCGAGGCAGCCGGAGCGCCTTATTCTGAGTTGGCCATCGCAGCTCACCAGTGTGCCTTATCGTGTGCATGATGGGCAATTTGTCACGGATTGTGTCAGCGAGAGTAAAATCCCGATGTGGGACCCGAAAGGAAGTTGGCGTAAACGATGTGAAAAGTCAGATCCCATTGGCTGGTTCAGCGGTTTGTTTAACTGACAATAGACGGGGCGAGGAAAGAGGGGCTTGATGGCGCATGCAATCAGGCTTTTTTTTTGTCTCTGTTGTTTCTCAAACGACAGATACGAAAAAGCCTCGTCAATGACGAGGCCTTCGTAAAGATGGTGCCGGCTACCGGAGTCGAACTGGTGACCTACTGATTACAAGTCAGTTGCTCTACCAACTGAGCTAAGCCGGCACACAAACTTTGGAAACGTTGCTTGTCTTAAAACACCATTTCACGAATATGGTGCCTCGAGGCGAAATCGAACCACCGACACGGGGATTTTCAATCCCCTGCTCTACCGACTGAGCTATCGAGGCAACGAGGGCTATTAAATAGCAGAGCCGTGTTTCTGTCAAAATAAATTCGCATCACTTTGGTTTGTTTGCTGCTTTTTTGTCTAATTTGATGCGAATGCGTCCGGTATGCTGTTCTATTAATCAGTTTCAAATTATTGCGATCGTAATCTCATTCGAAATATCCCTCTTTTTTGCATGCCTACAAAACAAAAAACCACAAATTCCTCGTTTGTGTGGTCGTTCATTCTTTTTAAGTGCGCTCGTTATGGAGGTATTCCTTCAAATTAAAACCATTTGACTAAAAAACTATCATTTTTCTCGTTATTGCTACACTTACAGGTACATATATTCCTTTGACGCAAGTCAATAGATATTGGAGTGAATTCTGCGATGGGATTCTCATTAGGAGAACAACTGGATATTACGCAGGTGATGGAGATAAAGGATCGCCTGCAAGTCGAATTGGAGCAATCCGACAGCTTGCTAATCGATGGTAGTGAAGTTTCGCGAGTAGATGCGCCAGGATTGCAGTTATTACTCACAGCGAAAAACGTTTGTCAGATTCAATCCGTTAGTTGGAAATGGCAGGGGGCTTCAAGTGAGTTAGTAGCGGCAGCAAAAACGCTTGGGTTGGTTGAGCCTTTAGGCTTGAACGATTTTGCTGATTAGTTTCTCACGTAGTTCAATCAAGGTGACAGTATGCGAAAAATCCTAGCTGCAGATGATTCCGTCTCTATCCGTCAGATGGTGAGCCACACACTGAAAGAAGCGGGTTATCAAGTAGAAACAGCCAATGACGGTGCTGAAGCGTTATCAAAAGCCAAAATGGGGCAGTACGACGTAATCATCTCAGATGTGAACATGCCGAATATGGATGGTCTGGAGTTTGTACGCCAAGTACGTGCGGTTCCGCAGTACAAGTTCACGCCAATATTAATGCTCACTACGGAAACGTCTGCTGAGAAAAAGAGCATGGGGAAATCAGCAGGCGCAACAGGTTGGATAGTCAAGCCGTTTAATCCAGATACCCTTCTTAAAACGTTGCAACGTGTTATTTAACGTTCTAACGAGGAGATCATTATGGCTTTGGACATGGACCAACTGCGCAGGATTTTCTACGAGGAATGTCGTGAAAATTTAGAGATCCTTGAACGCGAACTACTTGCCCTTGACCCAAATGGTGAAGCAGATCCCGATATCATCAACACCATCTTTCGAGCTGCTCACTCCATTAAAGGGGGTGGTGCGACATTCAATCTCAATGAAATCAGCCAGTTCACACATGTCATGGAGACTTTGCTGGATGAAGCAAGGGAAGGCAAGCGGCGTTTAGACGCGGATACTATAGATCTACTTCTCAAAGGTGGCGATTGCATCAACAGTATGCTGGTCGCCTATGAGACTGGGAGTGATTTTGATCATGGGCTCAGAGACGCGCTGACGGACCAACTCAATCTACTACTAGAGGGGAATTCGGGTGGGCAGACTTCCGCTGAGCCTACTCATTCAGAAGCAGCAGAGAGTGCGGTATTAGACAGAGGTGATGGTGATTGGCTCGTTCTGTTTATGCCACATCGAGACATGTTTTTTTCTGGGAATGACCCTGTCCGCATACTTCGGGAAGTCTTTGCTCTTGGTGTCCACTGCGATATTGAATGCATAACAAATGCGTTGCCGACGTTAAGTGAATTAGAGCCTGAAATGTGCTACCTCAGCTGGCGCATTACGATAGATGGGCATGTCGACAGAGCCTTGATCGAAGAAATATTTGAGTGGGTCGAGGACGAATGTGACCTTCATATCTCAAAAACGGGTGCGAAGGGCAGCGCGTCTCAATCGGAGTCTGAAACGCCCGTTACAAACGCGGCTGTTTCCAGTGTCCCTAATAGTCAGCCTGCTCCTTCTGCAGCGACAGCAAAATCACCGTCCAAGCAAACACCATCCAAGGCTGATGCTGTTTCTTCCATTCGCGTGGAAATTGACAAAGTCGACAATCTCATCAACTTAGTGGGTGAGTTGGTGATCACACAATCCATGTTGACCGAACTAAGCCAGAACTTTTCTGAGAGCAAATTAGAACGGTTACAAGCAGGGCTGGATCAGCTTCTGCAAAACACCAAAGAATTGCAGGAAAGTGTGTTGAATATACGCATGCTTCCCATCAGTTTTGCATTTAACCGCTTCCCTCGCCTGATCAGAGACTTGTCCTCTCAGCTTGGAAAAACTGTCGAGCTGTTGATTGAAGGTGAGCAGACTGAGCTGGACAAAACGGTGCTTGAACGTATTACAGATCCGCTTGTTCATCTCGTTAGAAATGCGGTTGATCATGGTCTTGAATCGCCGGAAATCCGGGCAGAAAAAGGAAAGTCTGAAACCGGACGCGTGTCTCTAACGGCTTATCACCAAGGTGGCTCGATAGTCATTGAAGTGCGTGATGATGGCGCAGGTTTAAATAAAGAAAAAGTGTGGAAAAAAGCCATTGAAAAAGGCTTGTTGCATCATGAAACCGCACTTGACGATCTTTCAAATCACCAAGTTTACAACTTGATATTCGCCCCCGGATTTTCAACCGCAGAACAGGTATCTGACGTGTCTGGTCGCGGTGTGGGTATGGATGTAGTGAAGCGAAATATCGAAGAGCTTGGTGGGCACATTGAAGTCGACTCCGAGCCTAATGTCGGCAGTGTTTTCCGTATTAGCTTGCCTTTAACACTGGCCATTCTAGATGGGCAACTGGTTAAGCTCGCTAATCAAGTCTTTGTCGTACCGCTTATCTCAATTATTGAGTCCATCCAGATAGAGTCTGAGCGCGTTATCGTCGCGACGGGCGGCGTAGAGCTGTACCGATTGCGAGATGAAAATATTCCCATTCTTCGCTTGAAAGAAGAGTTTTGCTTAGGTGAAACGGGCGCACTCGATAAGCAACTTTTGTGCCTTGTTGAGGCAGGTGGCAACCGCATTGGCCTGCTGCTTGATGAAATGTTGGGACAACAACAAGTGGTGATTAAAAGCCTCGAATCTAATTACACACGCGTAAATGGCATTTCGGGCGCGACAATCCTTGGTGATGGCTCAGTGTCACTGATCCTCGACGTGCAAGGTCTGATGACGGGTTTCTTAAGCCGAGTTGGCGAAACGAACAGTCACATAGCGGCGTAGGGGGATCCATGACTGATCAAGTTATAGCGACGGCTGAGTTGGTAGAGAATAGTGATACCGGAGAAGAGCGCTTAAAAGGATCTGACTTCCTGAGTTTTGATTTGGCGCACGAGCTTTATGGTGTTGATATTAAAGCGGTTGAGGAGATTAGGGTTTGGGAAGTGCCCACGATTATGCCTCGCGCACCAGAGTTTATTTTAGGGGTAATCAACCTTCGAGGAATGATTGTTCCCATCATGGATCTCCGCTTGCGTTTCAACATCGGAACGATCGAATACCTTCCTACCACTGTGGTGCTCATTTTGAAATCGAGTGACTGTGTAGGTGGAAGAATGATGGGGGTGGTTGTTGACGCCGTGTCAGATGTTATCGACATGGGAGACAACAGCTTAATGCCACCAATAGGGGATTCAGATGTGATGCCCTACGTAAGTGGCTTGCTCAATGTCGATGCACAAGTGATGAGCCTTTTAGATGTTGATTCATTGCTCAATATCGAAGGATTGGTGCACTAGGGGGCAAAGATGGCAGATGAAATTAAGGAATTCCTCAGCTTTCTGATTGATGGTGAGGAATACGGCGTCAACATTTTGGATGTGAAGGAAGTCCGAGGTTGGTCTGATGTCAGGAAGCTACCAAACAGTGAAAGTCACCTGCTAGGTGTATTGGAACTGCGAGGAGAGTACATCCCCATCGTGGACCTCAGACAGCGTTTCAACATGGATGCCGCCACACTGAGCAAAACAACCGTGGTCGTGATTGTGAGGAATGAGAGTGGGCAATCACTGGGCATTATCGTTGATGCTGTTGCTGAGGTTTATCAATTGTCGACGGCACAAATTAAGGCGGCTCCAGGGTACGTGAAAATTGATGAACGATTTATTGAAGGTATTGCGTCAGTAGACAGTAAGCACGTGGTGCTGATTAAACTGGAAAGACTTTTTGATTTTGACGAGTTGCATGAAGTAGCGCAGCCAGACTTGGTTAGCGAGGGTTAAGGATTATGTCCTGGTGGAATAAAAGTAAAGTAGCTGTAACTGAAAACACACAAGAAGATCAGGGTTTAAAGGCGCACATCGTATCGGCGTTGGATACGGCCCAAACCGCGCTGATGATGGTTGACCGCGATTTCAAAGTCTTCTACGTCAATAAAAAATCGATGGATTTGTTGAAAGTCCACGAAGAGTTGTTTCGATCGAAATGGCCAAATTTCCGCGCGGAGAAAGACTGGATAGTGGGAAGCAGCATCGACATGTTTCACGCTAATCCGAGTCATCAGCGTCAAATGTTATCGAACCCTGCCAATTTGCCGCATGAGACAATCATATCTGTCGAGGATGTGTCTTTACGTCTGGTTGTGGGGGCCGTGATTGATGACAAGGGCGAGTATGTCGGGAACACGCTGGAGTGGGATGACGTAACCGCCCAGCTAAAAGCAGACAATGAGCTTGCCCGTTTGCAAGCCGCGGTCGATCAATCCTTGACGGCGATGGTCTTGATTGACCGAGATTTCCAGATCACCTATGTCAATGAAGAGACCATTAGGCTGTTTGACAAGCACCAAAGCTCGTTCCGCCAAATCTGGTCGGGTTTTAATGCAACCGAAGAGTGGCTGATGGGGCGCTGTATTGATGAGTTCCACAAAAACCCAGCGCATCAACGCCAGCTTTTATCGAACCCTTCGAATCTGCCTTACAAAACAGACATCACGGTTGCTGACCTCATTATTGAGTTGAATGTGGCCGCCATCACGGATGCCAAAGGGAAATACATCGGTAATAGCCTGGAATGGCGTGACGTGACAGAAGAGCGCGCCAGAGATACGCAAGTTGGGCGCCTTGTTTCGGCTGTCGAAGGGATGACAACAAACCTGATGATGGCGGATAAAGACGGCAACATTGCCTATTACAACCCCGCGTTGATGAAACTTCTCTCCAGCCGCGAAGATACGTTACGCCAACACTTTCCGGGGTTTAAAGCAGATGACCTTGTGGGCAAGAACATCGATATTTTCCACAAGAATCCGTCTCATCAACGTTCGATAATTAGTAACCCTGACCGTCTGCCCTATACCGCAGCGATAAAGGTCGGCGAGTTAGAGTTTGAATTAACCTGTATCGCGATGTATGACGCTGCCGGTAACTACATAGGACCAGCTTTGCAATGGGTGGATATCACCGAACAAATGCAGGGTCAAAGAGACGTGGAGAGTTTGATTGGTGATGCGTCGTTAGGTCGCTTAGGCAGCCGAATGGATCCCGGAAAATATTCAGGCTTTATGGCCAATCTGAGTGAGGGGGTTAATGGCCTTCTCGACAGCATCGTTGGCCCGCTGAATAACTGTAAAGAGGTCATGTCTAGCGTCTCTCAGGGGAACCTGAAGGTCAGTATGCCGGAAAACTACGAAGGGGATTTTGCCGAGCTAAGCAATGCCGTGAACACGTCAATCATCAACTTGCGAGATATGGTTGAGAAGATCACTGCATCGTCGACACGGGTTGCGTCAGCGTCTGGTGAGATTGCGGATGGTAATACGGACCTTAGTGAGCGTACGGAAGAGCAAGCGGCCAGCCTAGAAGAAACCGCCGCTAGCATGGAGGAAATGACCTCTACCGTTAAACAAAATGCCGAGAGTGCTGAGGCGGCGAACCGCTTGTCGCAAAATGCCAGCGGTAAAGCAGAAAAAGGCGGCGAAGTCGTTAAGCAGACCGTGTCCGCGATGGGCGAAATCAATAAAGCCAGCAAACGCATTGCTGACATCATCAGTGTGATTGATGAAATTGCTTTCCAAACCAACTTGCTTGCCCTGAATGCGGCGGTGGAAGCGGCGCGTGCCGGTGAACAAGGACGCGGGTTTGCCGTTGTTGCCGGCGAAGTGCGTAACCTCGCGCAGCGAAGCGCTGGCGCGGCAAAAGAAATCAAAGACTTGATCAAAGACAGTGTTGATAAGGTATCGGAAGGTTCTCGTCTTGTTGATGAATCCGGTGAGATGCTCAATGAGATTGTTACGGCCGTTGGTGAAGTCACCAACCTGATAAGCAAGATCAACTCTGCCAGCCAAGATCAAGCGGCGGGCATCGATGAAATTTCAAAAGCCATCGTCAAGATGGACGAGATGACGCAGCAGAATGCCGCTTTAGTGGAAGAAGCCTCTGCCGCTAGCCAATCATTGCGAGATGAGGGCAGTGAGTTAATTAACTTGATCAGCTTCTTCCAAGTCGAGGGTGTACGTGCAGGTTCAGCGCCCATACGAACGCCCGATCTTAGAAGGCAAAAAGCGCCAGCCAAAGTGCTTACGCCATCTCCTGCCGCCAAGAGTGCCGCAAAAAGTGTCGCTAATGGAGGCTCTACCTCGATGTCAGATGATGACTGGGAGGAGTTCTAAGAGTGGGAGCAATGGAGGCGTTAAGTCAGATTGAGGAAGAACGAGAATTTGAGTTTACGCATGAAGACTTCAAGCAGATTCAGGCATTTATGCTCAGAGAAACCGGAATTTCTCTCTCTGAGCGTAAAACCTCTATGGTCTACGGCCGATTAGCGAGAAGACTACGGCGCTCTGGGATAAATAACTTTAAAGATTATTTTGAGCGAGTTAGCTCGGATTTGGATGAACGCGTTGCTTTCATCAACGCACTAACCACCAACAAAACGCAGTTTTTTCGTGAAAAACACCATTTTGATTTTCTATCGGATGTTTTGGTACCTGAGTGGAAACAAAATAAACAGAAGCGGATTCGCCTCTGGTCTGCGGGTTGTTCGACAGGCGAAGAACCTTACACAATCGCGTCCATACTCGCAGCTGGTGGGATGTTAGGCCCTAACTATGACTGCAAAATATTGGCGACAGATTTAGATACTCAGGTTCTCGATGTCGCAAGGAATGGGACGTATGGTATTGATGTTACGAAGGTGATTCCGGAGAAAATGCTACGACACGGCTTCATTCGCGGTAGAGGCAAGAAACACGAATTATTAAAAGCTAAGCCGTTATTGCAAAACGCAATTTCGTTTAAGCAACTCAATCTCACGATGCCCTGGCCCCATAAGGGACCACTAGACGTGATCTTCTGTCGCAATGTCATGATTTACTTTGAAAAAGACATGCAGCAGCAACTTATTTTCAGGTTCTGGGAAATGCTACGAAGTGGCGGTGTTCTCTTTATCGGGCATTCGGAAAGTATCGGTGAAATGGGCAGTCGATTTGAGAACCTAGGGCAGACAATGTTTCGCAAGCCTTAGTTGGCGTTTTGAACGGGTAACGAGCTCTATATGCATAAAATCCTGGAGCTGACTGGGTGCCCTATTGGGGCTGGTGCGAGGCGTTTCTTTCACCCCGGAAAGCAAATGATGATGGTAAAAATACAGCCCGGAGAGGTCTATGTGACGTCTGAGCGTGAGCTGATTTCGACAGGACTCGGGTCTTGTATTTCTGCTTGTGTGTGGGATCCGTTCATTGAATTGGGGGGCATGAACCATTTTATGTTGCCGTTTGGCGATGCTGACAACATTGAAGGTTGGGATCCAACACAGTGGCGTTCGAATGCCGCGCGATACGGTAACTATGCGATGGAGCTGCTCATCAATACGATGATCCAGCAAGGCGCAGTAAAAAGCCGATTAAGGGTGAAGTTGTTTGGTGGCGGCATGGTCATGGGGAAACAAGCTGCCATTGGTAAAAAAAATATCGAGTTCATTCGAAGCTATGTAGAGAGCGAAGGACTGGTGCTGGTTAGTGAAGATTTAGGAACGGAATTTCCCCGAAAAGTGGTCTTTGACCCCATGACAGGCAAGGCCTGGGTGAAGAAACTGAGAGGCTATCGTGGAGAAGTAGAAGCCGAAGAAAGCAACTACAAACGTCGTCTGGTGAAAGAAGCGAAACGTGAAGACGACGACAGTGCGGAGCTATTTTAATGACTAAAAAAGTACATAAAGTACTGATTGTTGATGATTCTGCAGTTTTTAGAGCATTGCTCAGTGAAATTATTGATTCAGACCCTCACTTAGAAGTCGTCGCTTCAGCCATCGACCCTTATGAGGCGAGAGAAAAGATTAAAAAATACAAACCAGATGTCATCACGTTAGACATCGAAATGCCCAAAATGGACGGTGTTCAGTTTCTTCGAAATCTGATGAGACTGCATCCTATGCCCGTGGTGATGATATCTACTCTGACTCAACATGGCGCAGACGCAACCCTTGCGGCATTAGAGATTGGGGCGGTCGATTACTTTCCAAAGCCAACAGAAAATGTGGCGGCTGAAATGGGTAGCTATCGAGAGCTCGTGATTGAAAAAGTCAAAATGGCGGCCAGTGCAAACATTGCAGGAGCCACTCATCAATCACCATCTGAAATCAGTGTATCCGGTCGGCAATGCAAATCTGAGTTTGATGTGATTGCCATTGGCGCATCCACTGGCGGCACTGAAGCGATTCGAATCATTTTGGAGTCACTTCCAGAAAAGATGCCTCCCATCGTCATTACGCAGCACATCAAACCCGTGTTTAGCAAATCGTTTGCTGAACGCCTCAACCGTGCTTCAAAACTTCACGTCGAGGAACTATCCACAGACCGAGCCCCGCTGGTGAGCGGGCGCGTTTACGTCGCGCCAGGAGACCAGCACCTTCGCGTCGTGAAGAGAGCAGGGAAATACTATTGTGTGCGTGATGATGGTGAGCATGTTCAGCGGCATAAGCCATCTGTCGACGTGATGTTTTCTTCCATCGCATTGGCGGCAGGCGGCCGTTGCTTCAGCATCCTTTTAACTGGAATGGGAAAAGATGGGGCGCAAGGCATGCTGGAGATACGAGAGGCAGGAGGCGTGACTGTCGCGCAGGACGAGAAAAGCTCCGTCGTTTGGGGAATGCCGAAAGCGGCCGTTGAGTTGGAAGCTGCCCAGCATGTTATGCCGCTGAATAAAGTTGCCACTTACCTTGTGGGTAAAGTGTATGGATAAGTTTAGTTTAAGAGCGCTTGTTGCTTTGCTTGCCATTGTGGCCGCCAGTGCGCCACTGTTGGTGGAGCAATCAGTCATTACCCTGTTTTCCTCTTTGTTTGTTGTGGTTTTCGTGTTGTTGTTTGTGAGAAAGCCACACAGTGAAGACATGCCAGTTGATGATGAGGTAGGCCAAAGCAATGCCAACATTTCTTATGAATCAACGGCGATTCTTCGCAAGATCCACAGTATTTTGAATCTGGAACTCATCCCTATTCGCGAGCAATTGGATCGCCAACAAGAGGTGATTGAGAACTCCGTTCACAACCTGAATTCTAGTTTCTTCGGCATGGAAAGGGCTGTGAGCAATCAGGCCGAGCTTTCGCGGCACATGATTAAGGATTTGCTGAACAATGAGGAAAGTGAATACAGCCTGACGAAGGTACTTCCTGAAACCGAGACGGCCATCGATACCTACATCGATATCTTGGTGCAGGTTTCGGAGAAAAGTATTACGGCGATTCACCGAATTCACGACATGTCCGATAAGCTCGATGCTGTGTTTAACTTGCTTGATCAGGTTCAGGCGATGTCGGATCAAACCAACTTACTGGCACTCAATGCAGCGATTGAAGCGGCACGCGCGGGTGATTTAGGACGAGGTTTTGGTGTAGTGGCTGCTGAAGTCAGAGATTTGGCGAACCGTGCGACGGAGCTGAATAGTCAAATTCACAAAGACATCAATTTAGCGCAAGACACTGTGAAGCAAACGAATTCAATTGTCGGAGAAATAGCGACGTTGGATATGACGGCGGCAATTGAATCTAAAACACGGATTGAAGAGCTTTTGACAGGCGTACAGGCCGTCAATATGGAAGTCACAAAAGAGATCTCGCGAGTGACGGAGCAAGGTGAAGTGGTACGGGGTGAGGTTGCTAAGAGTATTCAAGGGTTGCAGTTTGCCGACATCGTGTCTCAACAGGGGCAGCATGTGCTGAATAACCTTCATATATTGGAAGATCTCAATGTCCTCATTATGGAAAAGTTGCAGGAAGGAAGTGTTGATTGGGTGGCATTACATAAAGCAGTAGATGAGATTGAAGAGATGGCAGGTTCTGCGGAGCGTGCCCCGGCTAAACAAATGTCTGCCGATGAGGGCGACATCGAACTGTTTTAGGAGGCGGTATGGCCATTAGTCGTGAAATGAAAAATGACGGTAAGTCAGTGGTGATCCATGTGAATGGGCAATTTGATTTCAGTGTTGTTCAAGAATTCAGAGATGCTTATCAAGACTGCCAAGGAAAAGACATGGTGGTTGATTTTCGTGGCACAGAATACATTGATAGTGCGGGTTTAGGGATGTTGCTCAACATGCAAACATTTCTGAATAAGAATGAAGGGGATGTTCGCCTGATCAATACGATGCCGCAAATTAAGCGTGTATTGGTCATCGCTCGCTTTGAGAAAAAATTCCTTATTGAATAATGACAAAATAAGGGGGGATGCGAGTGAAAGCTCTCATTGTAGAAGATGACATCTCGCTTCAATGTTTTCTCGAACATGTATTAAAAGACGAGTTTGACGAGCTGCTAATTGCTGATAATGGCAAGATGGCATTGGAAATGTTGGAGGCCTTAGACGAGCTTCCGAGCTTGATTGTCATGGACGTATTAATGCCCGTGATGGATGGCTTTGAGGCCGCTAAACAAATCCGAACGATTTACCGAACACATTATTTGCCCATTATCTTTTTAACCGGTATCACGGACAACGATGCGTTTAATCGCTGTATGACGTTGGGGGATGACTTTCTCACCAAGCCTATCAGTCGTACGACGATTGTGGCCAAAGTGCGTGCGCACTCCCGAAATATACGGCTTTACAACGAAGTCGCCGTTCAGAGGGATAAATTAGAACATTTTCATGCGCATACGCTTTATGAGCACACGATGGCAGAAACCATTTTCGGCAATTTGATGCAAGGTTGCTATCAAGAAGCGGAAGGGGTTAATTTCTACACCAGTTCTTATACCAATTTTAACGGTGACGTTGTATTGGTTACGCCGCGTCCTCAGGGGGGCATTTATGCCATGCTTGCCGATGCGACAGGGCACGGTTTGCCTGCTGCAATTTCGTCTATTCCTGCCACCAAAGCGTTTTTTGCTATGGCGAAAAACGGCATGTCTTTAGGCGATATCGCGTCAGAAATGAATGCCACGCTAAAACGTTTTCTCCCACCAGGCATGTTGGTCGCTGCGAATTTGCTGGAAGTCTCTGCCAATGGGGTTGATATTAATTGGTGGGGGGGCGGTATGCCGGATGGCTATATCATAGATAGTCAGGGTGAAATGAAGCAGCGCTTGCCGTCAGCACATATGGCATTAGGCGCGATGGAACCCGATGAGTTTGAAGCCAATTTGGTGTCACTTAAACTTGATGTGGGAGATAAACTTTTTTTCTTCACGGATGGCGTAACGGAAGCGAGAAACGCAAGTGGCGCAGAATTGGGGGAGGAGGGAGTCGAAGCCCTGTTTTCGGAGTCATATCATTGCTTGATTGATGTAGTTCGTGAACGAGTCACCAGCTTCACCAGCGGCGGTGGTGTTGGCGATGACATGTCTATGTTGGAAATGACGGCACCCATCAAAAGTCGCATTGAGTCTATGCCCGGTGAGCCAGATTACTACGACAGACGCTCACCGTCTCAACTCACGGTGTTCTTTGGTGCACAAGAGTTACGTAAGGTGAATATTGTTGGCGAGCTTCGCCGCGTGCTGAAAGGGCCAATTGGCAGCAATATTGATTTGGATTTGATGTGCACCATATTGTCAGAGCTTTCCAATAATGCGCTTGAACATGGCTTACTTCAGTTTGAGTCTGATCTTAAAAATGATGGCGAAGGCTTTCTGGATTACTACCTAGAGCGACAATCGCGGCTCGACAATCTCGGAGAGCATGCATATATGGGGCTCGGTGTGTCGTTTAAGCCGAGAGAAAGATTGCTGCACTTCTACATAACCCATAATGGCGCCGGCTTTAACAATACAGGGTCAGAGAGCCGATTGGATGATTCAGCTGCTGTGTGTGGACGAGGAATCGCCTTAGTGCGTGAATTGTGCCACGAGTTTTATTATGAGGACTCTGGCTGCACGGCAAGAGGGACATATAAGCTCAGTGCGGGATTGCCCGAAGACACAACCATACACTGACGTTGAGAAACCATATTCTCAGTCGATAATGAAAAGCCCAATCCGACGATTGGGCTTTTTTGTGGTGCAGCGCACTGAATTACAGACGAAAAAAAAACCAGTCCGAAGACTAGGTTTTCTTAAGTGGCTCCCCCTGCAAGACTTAACGGGCCCGCCTAGGGTTGCGACAATCAGTGCAGTGCACTGAACGACAGACGAAAAAAAACCCAGTCCGAAGACTAGGTTTCTTAAGTGGCTCCCCCTGCAAGACTTGAACTTGCGACATACGGATTAACAGTCCGCCGTTCTACCGACTGAACTAAGGGGGAATTGCTGGAAACCAATTTAGCCGAAGCTAAGTTAATCACCATTTTGCAATATGGTGCCTCGAGGCGGAATCGAACCACCGACACGGGGATTTTCAATCCCCTGCTCTACCGACTGAGCTATCGAGGCTTTGATAAGAGAGTCATTAACTCAATATCAAAATAATGGTGCCGGCTACCGGAGTCGAACTGGTGACCTACTGATTACAAGTCAGTTGCTCTACCAACTGAGCTAAGCCGGCACACAAACTTTGGAAACGTTGCGTACTTAACACCATCTCACTAAATATGGTGCCTCGAGGCGGAATCGAACCACCGACACGGGGATTTTCAATCCCCTGCTCTACCGACTGAGCTATCGAGGCAACGAGGTGCATTAAACGGATTTTGAGCCTTATCGTCAACACCTTTTTTTAAAAAAAACGCCAAATAAGACCGTTTGCTGTCTTTTTCATCGCTTTGATTTAAAAACACACGGCTTTTCTCGTCTTTTCCGCATTTTTATTGCATGCGACTAAATTCTTTTTGGAAGTTAGTGACCTTCTGAAGGTAGCGTCGAGACTCCGAAGAGGGATGTTTATTGGTTAATGCCCAGTAAACCTGGTTGGGATTTAACCGATTTAAATCATTCATCGCGCGTTTTCGGTCTGAGCGGTGGAAGGTTTTCAGCACATTGCCGGATCCTCCGTTATATGCCGAAATCATGCTGTAGTGTTTGGACAGTGGATCTCTGACATCTTTGAGGTATCGCGTTTTCAAAATATAAAAATACGCAGTGCCGGTATCTATATTCTTGGCAGGGTCGAACAAATACTCTGGCGATGGCTCTCCAGAACGCTTCTTCACCAGCTTAAAGACATCGCGACCTGCTGTTTTGGGGACAACCTGCATCAAGCCGTACGCATTCGCCCAACTCACGGCGTAGGGGTTAAAGCTACTTTCGGTTTTGATAATGGCGTAAATCAGCTCTTCGGAAATCCCATAACGACGAGATGCATCACGGATGATGTCAGCGTATTGATAGCGTCGCTTGCTGGAGTGGTCTTTGACCATGGGGATTTCGACATAGAAGACTTTTTGGAAGCGCAAAGACTTCGTCTTGAGCTTGTTTGCTAGCAAATAGTCGGCATAACGGTTGGCTCGCCACTCCCATGCGACTTCCTTGCCGTCTTGATCCAAGACCTGACCTTGTAAGAATGGAGTGCCACTTATCGGTACGTCTGCGGCGGAGTAAAGATCAACAGATGCAGGATCATTCGGCGTCAGTAGTGTCGTGACAATGGCTTGCTTTAGATGCTGTTTGGGTTCTGTTGTCGCGACGGTTTCTATGGTGACCAAACCATTGGCAAAATCAACGCGGGCACGGCTCATGTAGTTATCGGTGTACTTAACGTAGTCGCGTTTACCGGATACGTAGATTTCGTTTTTGCCCCAACGGACTTCGATATTGCCATTAAAGCTGTTGATGAGTGTGTCCAGCGCGGCAAAATCTTTTTCAAACTGACCGGGAAGCGGCGCAAGATTTTTGGCAAATCGGTTCGTGGCGTCATAGTCAATTTGGTAGATCGACTCGATCATTTCTCGACTACAACCAGAGGTCAGAAGTGGGATCAGCAAAAACGCGAGGTATCGGTAAAATTTCATCTCGTTCGCATCAAAATAAAAAGGCATCCTGATTAGGGTAATCAGGATGCCTTAATTTACAAAATGCTATCGCTAAATTGTGAGCTTATGCCCACACTCCCTACATCGACAGGGAAAATTGTCTTACTCAGACGGCGGTGTGTAGCCTTCGATCACTGTTTCATGACCTTCGAACAGGAACTTCACCATCTCCTCTTCAAGCAGCTTACGATGATCAGGTTCCATCATGTTGAGTTTCTTTTCGTTGATCAGCATGGTTTGCTTGCTTTGCCACTGTGCCCAAGCTTCTTTAGAGATGTTATCGAAAATGCGTTTGCCAAGCTCACCAGGGTAGAGTTGGAAATCCAAGCCATCAGCATCTTTATGAAGACGTTGGCAAAAAACAGTACGGCTCATCATTAAGCTCCTAAAGTAATATTCTGTCTGTCTAAATTGTTGTCTGCAGTTCGTGGGTAAGACTTTCCAGCAGTTTTTGTACCGGAGCAGCCAGCCCAACTTTTGCTGGTTGGGTTAAGTTATACCAAAGGCCGCCACTGCCTTCCATAATGCCATTATCCCCAATCATTTCAGGTTTACTGTGTAACTTGACGCGAACAGGTACGATATCTAAGTGAAAATGGCTGAAAGTGTGACGAAACGCCGTTAGGTGTTCTGGTTTATCATGGCCGGATTGGTTCAGTTTGCTACCAATAAATTCCCCAGCTTTTGTTTCAAGGGTTTCAGGCAAGCACCACAAGCCTCCCCAAAGCCCGGCTGGTGGACGTTGTTCTAGCCAAACTTGATCTTCATATTGAAACAGAACAAAGCAGGTTTTTTTTTCCGGCAGGATCTTTTTCGGTTTTTTACCTGGGAAGTCTGCTTGGCGATTTAGGGCATTGGCCTCACAGCTGAAATTGACGGGGCAAAGTGTGCACTTGGGCTTACTGCGCGTACAAATCATCGCGCCCATGTCCATCATTGCTTGGTTATAACGTTGTACGCCGGTTGCGGGTGTATTCTTCTCTGCCAACTCCCATAGGCGATTCTCCACGGGCTTTTTGCCGGGCCAGCCTTCAACTGCGAAGTGGCGTGACAGCGTTCGTTTGACGTTACCATCAAGGATTGGGTGATGCTGTCCTAATGATAACGACAAAACGGCTCCTGCTGTTGAGCGGCCGATACCGGGCATAGCCATCACATCATCAATGTCCGTTGGGAATTGGCCTTGGTAATCGGTCGCGATCATTTTGGCGGCTTTGTGAATGTTTCGCGCGCGTGCGTAGTACCCCAGTCCCGTCCAAAGATGCAGTACTTCATCAAGCTCCGCATTCGCAAGATCATTGACTGTCGGGAAGCGTTCCATAAAACGTTCAAAGTAGGGGATCACTGTCGCTACTTGCGTTTGTTGCAGCATTATTTCAGACAGCCACACCTTGTAAGGTGTTTTTTCCTGCTGCCATGGCAGGGTTTTACGGCCGTATTTATCATACCAATTCAGGATGGCATCGGAAAAAGACTGACTCACATTGCTTGCTCTTTGTTATCTTTATTGACGAGCATTCTATCAATGCTTTGACTGCTGAAAAAGGCAGCGATTCATTGAAAGATTCAGAACTCCAATGCACAGGGCTTGCACCGAGCCGTAATCTTTGGATAATGCGCGATCCGCTTAACTTTTCTTCATTATTGAGTTGCAGGCATAAAACCATGGCAGAAGTCATCAAACCCGAAATGACCGAAGACGGTAAAGTTCTTCGTAAAATCAGAAGCTTTGTACGTCGTGAAGGACGACTCACTAAAGGTCAGGAGCAGGCAATGAATGACTGCTGGCCGACAATGGGTATTGACTTCGAAGAGAAGCAACTCAATTGGACAGAAGTGTTCGGCAACGACAACCCTGTTGTGCTGGAAATTGGCTTCGGCATGGGTGCATCCTTGGTTGAAATGGCAAAGAATGCGCCAGAGAAAAACTTCATTGGTATTGAAGTGCACAGCCCTGGTGTAGGTGCTTGTTTAATGGCTGCACGTGACGCTGGTATTACGAATCTTCGAGTCATGTGCCACGATGCGGTTGAAGTATTCGAACACATGCTGCCAGTTGCCAGCCTTGAAACGGTTCAACTGTTCTTCCCAGACCCTTGGCATAAAGCGCGTCACCACAAGCGTCGTATTGTTCAACCTGAGTTTGTTCAAATGTTGCGTGATAAGCTTAAAATCGGCGGCATTTTCCACATGGCGACTGACTGGGAAAACTACGCAGAGCATATGGTGGAAGTCATGGACGTTGCACCGGGTTACAAGAACACGGCAACTGATGGCTCGTACATTGAGCGTCCAGAAGAGCGTCCTTTGACGAAGTTCGAAGCACGTGGCCACCGTCTGGGTCATGGCGTATGGGACATGAAATACGCACGCGTCGAATAATACAAAACTCGTACATTATCATTGCCTCACTCGTCTAAAGTGGTGGCGACGAAAAATCGCAAAAGCCAACCTCGTGTTGGCTTTTTTGACCATTGGAGATCGTAATGAAACCCATCCCAGAGCTGTTAAACGGCATCCTCGAAGAAGTACGTCCACTTATTGGGCAGGGAAACGTTGCTGGCTATATTCCTGCTTTAAAAGAAGTGCCAGCGAATAGATTGGGTGTGGCCGTTTGCTATAACGATGGAGAAATCATTGCGGCGGGAGACGCACATGAACCTTTTTCTATCCAGTCGATATCTAAAGTCCTCAGTTTGACGCTCGCCTTGCAAAACTATAGTCCTGAAGAGTTATGGCAGCGTGTTGGTAAGGAACCTTCTGGTCAGGCGTTTAACTCCATGATCCAGCTTGAAATGGAGCAGGGGATCCCACGAAACCCATTCATTAATGCGGGGGCGTTGGTTGTGTGTGACATGCTGCATAGCCGACAGTCTGCGCCTCGCCAGCGTATGCTTGAATTTGTTCGCCACCTTTCAGGTAACGAGCATATTTGCTACGACAAAGTGGTCGCGGCATCAGAAATGGATCATGCGGATCGAAATGCGTCGATCGCCTATTTGATGCGGGCTTTCGGAAATTTCGAGAATGATGTTATGCCCGTACTGGCTAACTATTTTCACTACTGTGCGCTGCGTATGAGCTGTGTGGATTTGGCGAAGACATTTAACTATCTGGCAAACAAAGGACTTCCTTTAGGCGCAGAAAAAACAATTATCAACCAGACTCAATGTAAGCAGTTGAATGCACTGCTTGCGACGTGCGGTTTGTATGACGGTGCGGGTGAGTTTGCATACCGTGTGGGCATGCCGGGTAAATCCGGTGTCGGTGGCGGTATCGTCGCTATCGTACCGGGGGAGATGTCTATCACTGTGTGGTCCCCTGAACTTGATGCTTCGGGTAATTCGCTAGCGGGCACGGCGGTATTGGAGTTGCTTGCTGAGCGCATTGGTCGTTCGATATTTTAAATTTTTACGGCTCAAGCCGTGACGTTGACGCACTGAGTGCGGTCTCCAGAAACAAGTGATGGAGAGGTGATTATGGGTAGATTGAGTGATACACGCGCTTGGAGCGTCTTTGGACTGGCGTTATTGGCGTTGCCGTTTCTTTCAGAGGCTGCTGTTTGCAGTCCGGATTTACACAGTGATATCGCTATTGAAGCGGACAATGTGATCATCGAAAGTAACAATAACCGCTTTCGCATAGAACCCGCGGGCACACTCTTTGTGAATGTTCACCGGATAGACCTGAATGATGAGCAAAAGGCGTCCTTGTCTGCCTACAGTAAAGCCGTAAGAAACGATTTGCCTTATATTGGCCGCACGTTATCTCAAGAGCTTCAGACTTCTTGGCTGGCGTTGGATGGAGTTATCGCCGATGAGCTTGGTGATACAAGCAGCCTTCGCAGTGAGCTAGGACAATATCATCAGTACCTACAAACACGGGTCAATGCATCGCTCTTCAATGCTGAGCGAGAGGCACCGCAGCTTAACCACACATTACTCAAGCAGACGGTTCGAGAAGTTGAAGCGAGTGTTCCGCAAATCGTCGCAACAGTAAGCAGTCGTGGCTTAATGGATATTGCTGTGCTTAGCGAAGGGCAAACAAACAAAATGCAGTTTATGTCAGAGAAAATGGCCGTTTTACAAGATCGTTTAGTGGGTGAGGCGAAATTGCAAAGAGACAGAACCAAGACACTGCAAAAAGATCTTTGCCAGCGCCTTAATGCTTGGCAGCAGCATGAAGAAGCGATATCGCATCTGATCCCGGCGTTGTCAGGCCTGAAAACGGTAACGATCAGATAGTGTCCGTTCATTCGTACGATTGTACAAAAAAACGCAGCTTTCGCTGCGTTTTTTATATCTGTTGTTTTCTCACGGGCGGTATGTGAATTCGTAATCGACGCTGTTCCATGCGTCGTCAATATCCCCTAAGTACTGCCGAAGCTCTTTGGCTTCAACGTGTCGCTTCTTGGCACGATAGAAATAATTGGCTTCGACGTAAGTTTTATCAAACAAGGTCTCGCCGGGGGCTGATACTTTGCTTAGTGAGCTTTTAAACTCAAAGTAAGGCCCATTGATGGTGTGATTTGTCGGCTCAACATCCCAAGCTTCTGGCAAGCTTAGCTTTATTTTTTGCCTTACCGCACCTTCGGTACCAAATCTGAACGGCGTTTTTCTTCGGATTAAATCAGGCTTTGTCAGGTAGTCATCGACAATATCTCCTGAGATCACGAAGGTGTACGCGTCTTCGTTTTTCGACCACAACCCATCAATGATATAGGCTTCGCTTACTGTAACTTCATTGCTTTCCATGTTGTCAGATACGCTCAGCGGGCGCATTAAATCGAGCGTATTGAAGAAGGCCGCATAGTAATTGGCGTATTCCTCTCCGAGTTCAACCAGTGGCTTAGACTCAAGATACCGACGCCAACGCTCTGCTTCAATGCCGCGATAGGTGGTTTTAACGGTCAGGTAGCTCTGTGTGTTGGCATGGTTAACGACATATTTTTGTTCGACATCCTGAGTGACAGGGATAGTGGGTGGTGCCATTTCAGTTAGCGCGTCATTGTTGGGTTTGATGACAAGCGCATAGCCCAACCGTGATTGTGCCATGGAAGCAAGGCGGTTGCCTTGATGGGTACGTGTGGCATCAATCCACCAAGACTTGCCGTCGTAATTCATCTGCACGATAACGTGGTTAAAGCTAAAGGGTGCCGCAGGTTGCTCGCTGAGTTGGTCACGCCAAAAGGTGTCGACCAATGCAGGAAAGGCGTCGATCCCCATTCCTTTTAAGATGGAAACCAGCAGCAGGGTCTTGTCTTTGCAGTCACCATAGCCTTGGGAAATGATTTGGGCGGGCGGTCGAGGCTTGTGTGAGCCAATGCCATTCTCAATACCGAGATAACGAATGTTATTTTGGACGAAATGAATGGCCGCGACGATTTGTTTCTCCACATTGTCTGGATAGGTCTCTTTGATGTCTTCGACGATAGCGAGAACTTCATCATCATCTTCTGGGGCGTTGTAAAGTGGCAGTGCCCAATTCACGACATCCTGCCAGTTCTGGTAGCTTGAAATATGCAAGTAAGGGTAGGGGTTGAACCAACGAGGCTGCTCAGACTCGTCAAAATCATAGAGACCGTTTGTTTCTTGGTAAGAGAAGGTTCGTACATCACCGTCGACGGTTTCTAACACCTTCCCTTGCCCCTTATCGTCGAGGTTCGTGACGTGAATGGTACTGTCTTTAGGCGTGAGAATTCGGGTGTTTACCAGGGAAACACTGGTTGCCCAGCCTGTTTTGATATACCACTCTCGATGATTTCCAAATACCGGATTGAAACCAGAAATGCTGTAACTGAAGTCGATAATGTCACCGACTCTTACATCGTCGAGTACCAAATGCAGGGTTTCTTCACCGTTGTAGAGCAAGGCATCTAAGTCGATTTCACGTTTAAACTGGGACGTTTTCGCTGTCGCCTTTCGGTCGATAATCTGGCCATTTCTAACGATCTCTAAGCGATGAATGCTGACCGTCTGGTAGCTAGGATCAAAGTCGATCGATAACTGAGAGGCGGACTCTACGCCTTCAATGGATACGATCTTGCTGGTGTAACGTTTGTATTCAGTGGGGATCGGCTGGGTAAGATCAAGCTGGCGATCAACCAGCAAATATTGCTGATCGTAATGGTGACCTTGCTTGGAATAGGCTGGTAACTCTCCAATAGGAACCACCCAATGTGGGCGTGGGGAGTAAAGACTTTCATCGGCGTAAGCCGTACTCAAAGTGAGTAAAGGAAAACCTAGGGCAAACAGATACTTCTTCATCTACAACGCTGTCCTTTGCTACAGAGAACAAAGGCAAGGGAACCACTCCCTTGCCGAAGACAGCATTGGCTGTCTTATTCGTCGATGAAGCCGGCGAGCAGGTCGTTCAAGAACAGTCGGCCTTTTTGTGTGACTTGCCAATGGGTGTCATTGTCAGCCAGTAAGCCTTGTTCAATCGCGTTGGCGATAGCATCTTGAATTCCATCAAGAGGCAAACCTGTGCGAGCGGGAAAGTCTTCTTTCGGGCAAGCTTCCACCAATCTGAATCTGTTCATGAAGAACTCAAACGGCAGTTCATCTGCTTCCACTATATGCAATTCGCTGAGGTATTCTTTCTCAGAATCGAGATATCCGCGCGGGTGTTTCACTTTTACTGTGCGTTGTACGGTACCGTCTTCGAGGGTTATTTTGCCGTGCGCACCACAGCCAATCCCCAAATAATCCCCAAAACGCCAGTAATTCAGGTTGTGTTGACACTGGTAACCCGGCTTGCTGTAACCCGAGGTTTCGTATTGGACATAACCGGCATCTGTCAGCAATTTGTGTCCCTGTTCGAAAATGTCCCAAAGGTCATCGTCGTCAGGCAATGTTGGGGGTTTTGAGTAGTATTGCGTATTCGGCTCGATAGTCAGCTGATACCAAGACAGGTGCGGCGGGTTGAGCGCGATTGCCTGCTTAAGATCGTCCAATGCGCCGTCTAACGTTTGTTCGGGAAGGCCGTGCATCAAATCAAGATTAAAGCTGTTCAGTCCCGCTTCATGCGCTAGTGTTGCTGCACGTTTAGCTTCATCGCTGCCGTGAATGCGGCCAAGACGATGGAGCTTTTCGTCATCAAAACTCTGTACGCCAATGGAAATACGGTTTACGCCAACTTGGCGATAAGCGATAAATTTATCAGCTTCTACCGTGCCCGGGTTGGCCTCCATCGTGACTTCGATGTTTTCCGCAAAAGGAATTTCGGCGTCAATGCCACGTAGTAAGCGCGATATTTCTTCCGGTGACATCAGGCTCGGTGTGCCTCCACCTATAAATATGGAATGCAGGAGACGGCCACTGACACCATTAAACCGCGCTAAATCCTTTCGCAAATCATCCAACAATGCCGAGATGTAATCTTGCTCGGGTACCTCTCCTTTGAGGGTGTGCGAGTTAAAATCACAATAGGGGCATTTTTGCACACACCAAGGAATGTGCACGTAAAGACTGAGAGGGATCTGAACAGACATGTTTTCTTATTTCTTCTCTGTGCGCATTGCGGCAAACAACTTCTTCAGTGCCTGACCACGGTGAGAAATTTGTTTTTTAATTGCTGGCTCAATGTTTGCCAGCGTACAACCTTGCTCTTCAACATAGAACACGGGGTCATAGCCGAAGCCATGCGAGCCAGAAGCTTCACGCGCGATCTTGCCTTCAAACACGCCGTGGCAAACCACTGGCGTCGGGTCATTCGCGTGGCGCATGTATACCAACACACAGTGAAAACGCGCGGTACGTTGGTCGTCCGGCGCGTCTGCCATGCATGTCAGTAGTTTCTCAAGATTTGCTTGGTCGCCTTTACCTTCACCGGCATAACGCGCACTGTAAACGCCAGGCGCTCCATTCAGGTAATCCACTTCCAGACCGGAATCGTCTGCAATGGCGGGCAAGCCAGTTTCCTTGGCAGCGTGGCGAGCTTTAATGATGGCATTTTCAATAAAGGTGGTGCCCGTTTCGTCCGCATCAGCAACGGCGAATTCACTTTGTGCAATCACGTCCAGACCGAAGTCTTGCAGCAAATCAGCCATCTCTTTTACTTTGCCGACGTTACCTGTCGCCAGAACCACTTTTGTCATCTTGAGCTCCTGAGTGTATGTGCACCGACCATAGAAAAACGGCGCCTTAATTGGCGCCATGATACCGGAAAGTCATTGCGTGTCATCTTTCATTGATAGGGCGCGTGTCGGATGTCAGTTGACATAGAAGGTCTGTTGAAACGTCAGTTTGCCTGCACGATTTCCTTTGGCGTTGATATCTATATCAAAGACGTAGTTCTCTTCGTTCGCAAATCGAATCTCTGCCAGATAATAAATAGCGTCACCCTCTCGTACTTCACGGAAGGTGAGTGCCTTTTTGGTGCCAAGAAAATTTCGGGCTTCTCCGGTAACGACGGCGGTTACAGCTGGTTTCCCCGCACGACTTTTGTCCAAGATAGCAACGTTTAAAAGCGCGTTTACATTGCTGCGTTTTATGCCATAGGTTTTGGCAACAACAGGGGGGACAAAGGTGGTGTTTAGGGCAGAGTAATGGACTTCCAATGAGCCAATGTCTTTTTTCTGCTCAGCGTGAGAGGCTGGAGACATTGCCATAAAAAGCAGGCTAACAAGAGGGAGTAGATAACGTTTCATGACGCATAATCCTTGTCTGATGAAACAAACGCACCGTGGAAAGGTGCGCGATATATTTACTGCGTTGAGACTGCAATCAGAACACTGATGACCTCGGGGTAGATAGTTGGTGTGTGTATTCTGACTTGTTTGTGACGCCCTAATTCCCCTTTTTCAATGTCTATCTGTCCTTTTGCAACTTTGAATTGCTTTGATAGAAACTTGGTAAGGTGGGCGTTGGCTTTGCCATCAACCGGTGGTGCGGTAATGGCGAGTTTGATTTCCTCGCCATGTTGCCCCATCCACTGATCGCGGCTGGCTTTAGGCTGGATGTAGAGCCGAATAATCAGGTCTTCGTCTTCCAGCCAAGCCGGACGCGCGGTACGAGTCATGAATTACAGCACGAACCACAGGTTGCCGAAGTATGGGCTCAGCATATCGCCAATCACATAGTTCAGAAACTGAAGGGCGATAAATAGGATCAGAATGCTCAGATCCAAGCCGCCCAACGAAGGAATCACTCTGCGGATAGGTGCGACCAAAGGTTCGGTCAGTTGACCCATCACGTATTCAATAGGGCTGCGGCCTTGGCTTACCCAGCTTAAAATTGCACGAAGGATAAGCACCCAAAACAGAAGGCCACCCGCGGCTTTTACTAACGCGACGACAGCGGCCAGTACTATCGGAAAGTTAAACGTCATGAATCCTAAGTATTCATAGGCTGCCATCTGCGCCACACACACAGCAAAAGCAAGGAGCAGTGTTGCTAGGTCTAGGTTGCCGATGGACGGAATAATTCGACGTAACGGCCCAACAATTGGCTGCGTTGCTTTTACGACAAACTGACTGAATGGATTATAAAAATCAGCGCGTGACCACTGCAGCCATACTCGCAGCAACACCACCATTATGTAGAGATTGAAAAGCGTCGAAACGAGAAAGTACATTGCGTTCATAATTTTGCCCTAAAATAGCGTTTCCATTTCTTCAGCGCGGCGCACAGCAGCCTGCATGGCTTCTGCTACCGTCTCTGACAGTTGGTTGTTATTAAATACGTTCAATGCCTCAGCGGTAGTACCGCCTTTGGATGTGACTTGTTCTCTTAAGGTTGCCAGTTCAATGTCCGGATTGGCAACTACCATTTTAGCTGCGCCGAGGGCGGACTGCTGCACGAGAAGACGTGCGGTGGCCTTATCAAAACCTTGGCGTTCTGCTTCTGCTTGCATGGCTTCCATAAATCGGAAGAAGTAGGCTGGTGCACTGCCAGCGGCAGCAATAACGGCATTGATGCCGGCTTCTTCAGAGACCCAGCACACTTTACCTACGGCTTGTAGCAATTCGCCTGCAAACGTTCGATCATCTTCTGATACTGAGTTTGGTGCATAAAGCCCACTCATACCTTCACTAACCAGCGAAGGTGTGTTTGGCATCACACGAACCAGTTTAAGGGGAGCGCCCGCCATTTCTGATAGGCGAGCCACTGAGATGCCTGCAGCAATAGAAACGACGAGTTTGTTCGACCAATCAACGTCTTGCATTGAGGATAACAGCGTTGCCATGTCTTGCGGTTTAACTGCCAGTACAACCACATCTGCCTGTTTGGCCGTTTCTACCGCATTTTCGTTGGCGTTTACGCCATAGGTTTCACGAAACGCTGCGCTCGTCTCTGGCGTGCGGTCCACGGCGATAATTTTGTCTGCGGGATAACCGGACTGAAGCAGACCTGTAATGATCGAGCGTGCCATGTTCCCAGCACCTAGAAAGGCGATTGTGCGTTGTTCCATCCAGCTATGCTCCTTTGATTGGGTAACGTTGTCCCCGGGTTGTTATGTTACTGGCGGTTTGAATAATCACGCGCGCCAAAAATTGCGGTGCCAATGCGCACCATGGTGCTTCCTGAGGCAATGGCGGCATCCATATCACCGCTCATTCCCATGGAAAGGGTATCGAACGCGGGACGCGATGCTTTCATTTCTTCAAACAACGCTGAAATCGGTGCAAACGCGTCGCGTTGTTTGGCCTCATCTGACTCTGGCTGCGGGATACACATTAAACCACGCAAAGTCATACCTGGCAGATCATCAATGATGGATGCCAGTTCACGTACGTCATTAAACCCAGTACCAGACTTTGAGTCTTCACCACTGGTATTGATTTGAATCAGTACCTGCAGAGGTTTCATGTTCTCTGGTCGTTGTTCACTCAATCGACGTGCAATTTTGGCTCGGTCAATGGAGTGTACCCAGTCGAAATTCTCTGCAATGGGTTTGGTTTTGTTAGATTGAATTGGCCCGATAAAGTGCCACTCCAATTCAGGGTGTGTTTCACAGAAATGGGCAATCTTCTCGATGCCTTCCTGCACGTAATTTTCACCAAACTGACGATGCCCAACCTTAATGGCTTCAGCGATCGCCTCTATGGGCTTGGTTTTACTTACCGCCAATAATTGCACGCCAGAGGCGTCTCTCCCGCATTTTTGTGCGGCACTGTCAATTTGGCTGGTGACCTGTTCTAGGTTTTGTTTGATACTACACATGGTTGATTCTGCGAGGAAACGTATTAATGGATATTACGGAATTATTGGACTTTAGTGTAAAGCATAATGCCTCAGATCTACATCTTTCTGCAGGGGTATCTCCAATGGTCCGCGTAGATGGTGATGTTCGCAAGCTGAGCTTGCCGCCACTGAGCAATGATGAGGTGAACCGTCTGATATTTGATGTGATGAATGACGGGCAGCAGCGTGAGTTTGAGCAAAACCTCGAAGTCGACTTCTCATTTGAACTGGCCTCTGTTGGCCGCTTCCGCGTTAATGCATTTCAACAATCAAGGGGTTGCGCGGCAGTATTCAGGACGATTCCCTCTAAGATCCCGTCATTGGAAGCCATTAATGCCCCGTCAGTATTTGAACAATTCACGCAATATCAAAAAGGCTTGGTGTTAGTCACGGGGCCAACCGGCTCCGGTAAATCCACCACGTTAGCGGCGATGGTCAATAAAATTAACAATGAGCAGCATCGCCACATTTTGACCATAGAAGACCCGATCGAATTTATTCACGAGCAGAAAAACTGTTTGATTAACCAACGTGAAGTTCACAGAGACACACTGTCGTTTAACAATGCGCTTCGTTCCGCATTGCGTGAAGATCCGGATGTGATTTTGGTGGGTGAGCTGCGCGATAAAGAGACTATCAGCCTTGCGCTAACGGCAGCAGAAACCGGTCACTTGGTTTTTGGCACGCTCCACACGTCGAGTGCGGCGAAAACCATCGACCGTATTATTGATGTATTCCCTGGCGCGGATAAGCCTATGGTACGTTCTATGCTGTCTGAATCCCTCAGAGCCGTGGTTTCTCAAAAATTGGTTAAGCAAGTGACGGGGGGGCGTGTGGCGGCGCATGAAATCATGATTGCAACGCCCGCAATTCGTAACTTGATCCGTGAAGACAAAGTGGCCCAGATGTTCTCTATGATCCAAACCGGGGCAGGGCTGGGTATGCAAACCATGGATCAATCACTCAGGAACTTAGTGGCGCAAGGCATGATTGATGCGGCTGAAGCAACGAAAGCGAAGGATAACGCTGGAACAGGAATGTAACGCATGACGAATGGAATCGAACTGACAGGGTTATTGCACGACATGAAAAGCATGAGTGCATCGGATGGATATATTACTGTTGGTGCGCCATGCATGCTAAGAGTTGATGGCAGTTTAAAACCTGTTGGGGACGCGCTGAATGAAAACGAAGTGGGATCACTGGTTCAGCAGGCCATGGGGAATGAACGCTATCAACACTATCTTCGTGATAGGGAAGCCAATTTCGCACTGATGACAGAGGCTGGCCGTTTCCGTGTCAGTGCTTTTTGGCAACGAGACCTTCCTGGCATGGTGATTCGAAGGATTGAAACCCAGATTCCTCAGATTAATGCATTGGGCTTACCCGGTGTTATGCAGGATTTAGCCATTGCAAAACGTGGGTTGATATTGATTGTCGGTGCTACGGGGTCGGGGAAATCCACGTCGATGGCGGCAATGGTCGGGTTTAGAAACAACTCGCGCAGCGGTCATATATTAACGGTGGAAGATCCGATTGAGTTTATCCATCCCCACGACAGGTGCATTGTGACCCAGCGTGAGATTGGGATCGATACCGAAAGCTACGAAGTGGCACTCAAAAACTCGCTGCGTCAAGCGCCAGATATGATCATGATCGGTGAGATCCGCAGCCGTGAAACCATGGAATATGCCATGCAGTTTGCAGAGACGGGCCACTTGTGTATTGCGACCTTACATGCAAACAATGCAAACCAAGCTCTTGAGCGGGTATTGCATTTGGTACCTAAAGAACGCCGAGAGCAGTTCTTGTTTGATATGTCGCTGAATTTGAAAGCGGTATTAGCTCAACAGCTGATCCCTGATATCAGTGGTGTGGGGCGACATGGTGCCTATGAGCTGCTGCTCAATACCTCTAACGTTTCCGACCTTATTCGACGCGGAGAGCTACATGAGCTGAAAGAGTGTATCCGCAAAGGTAACAATGCAGGAATGTGCACTTTTGATCGGTCGCTGTTTGACTTGTTTAAGAGCGGCAAGATATCAAAAGATGAAGCGCTCCATCATGCAGATTCTCGTAATGAGTTGAAATTAATGATGAAGATGGAAGAGCAAGCGCCAACCCATTCTATCGCGATGGCTGACGTCAGTATTGAAGGGAAATAAGCTGAAATGAAAAAGGTGCCGATGGCACCTTTTTACGCGTTATTGATACTGACTTTCGAACCAGCTTTCGACAATGATCACCGCCGACTGGCTGTCGATTTCGCCTTTCCCGAGAGCTTTGTAGCCACCATGCTCGAAAAGAGATGAGCGCGCTTCGGTGGTGGTTAAGCGCTCGTCATGCAACTCAACGTTTACCCCAAAACGGCCTTTGAGGCGGTTAGCAAACTTGCGGGCGCGAGGAGTGATGGTAGCAAGTTCTCCACCATGCAAGTCCAACGGCAAGCCGACAACGACCAGATCAGGCACCCACTCTTTCAATATGGCTTCGATTGCGTCCCAACTTGGAATGCCATCTTTGGCTTTCAGGGCTTTAAGTGGGCGTGCAGTACCCGTGATAGCTTGGCCAATGGCGACGCCAATGCTTTTTGTGCCGTAGTCAAAACCCAGCACGCTTTGAATGTTACTCATGGTGTGTTTCTCAAGCATGTCCTATATCGGACGATAGATTTAGCGCGCTGATCCCCATTTGTTTCAACGCCTTTTCCCAACGCTCATTAATGGGCGTGTCGAAGATCACCGCGGGGTCAGCTTCAATGGTTAGCCAACTGTTCTCCGCCAGTTCCAGCTCAAGTTGTCCGGCTTCCCATCCTGCATAACCCAGCGCAACAATAAACTGGTCGGGCTCCTCGTTGGTACCGAGAATGCTAAGAATATCCTTAGATGTGGTGACGGTCAGGTTTTCTGTTAGGTGAATGCTTGAACTAAACTGTTTGTCGTTTTTATGCAGTACAAAACCACGGTCTTCAGACACGGGGCCGCCAAATAAAACGGGTTGATCTAGACTAATCGGGTGCGTGATATCTTGTTCACGATCGACCTCAATCTGATCCAACATGCTGGCAACAGAAATATTGATAGGCTGGTTGATCATCAGCCCCATCGCACCGTCGTCATTGTGCTCGCACATGTAGACGACACTATGCTTAAAACGCTCATCAACCATGCTGGGCATGGCGACAAGGAAATGATTTTTAAGATTCATGGCGCCCTTCATAATTCGTGAGCTTACTGAAAGTATGCGCAGTAAGTGTGTGAATGTCAGGTCTGGACGGGCAATTCCGTCCAGTTGTCATTCTGTTACTTTTCAATACGCGCTGCAATTGCATCCATCAATTTGCCGCTGATGTTGATGTCAAACGCGGCTTCAATCTCTCGGATGCACGTAGGGCTGGTTACGTTAATCTCGGTCAGCTTGTCACCGATAATGTCCAGACCAACGAAAATCAGGCCTTTTTCTTTTAGCGTAGGCGCAACAGCGCGAGCAATTGCCCAATCTGTTTCGCTAAGAGGACGCGCTTCACCACGACCGCCAGCAGCCAAGTTTCCACGCGTTTCGCCTTTTGCTGGAATGCGTGCCAGACAATATGGCATAGGCTCGCCATCAACGACCAGAATGCGTTTGTCGCCATTACTGATATCAGGCACGAACGTCTGTGCCATACAGTAATTGTTGCCAAGGGCCGTCAGCGTTTCGATGATCACTGACAGGTTGGGATCGCCTTTCTTCACGCGGAAAATGGATGAACCGCCCATGCCATCAAGAGGCTTAAGGATGATGTCACCGTGCTTTTCATGGAATGCTTTGATTTGGTCAGCGCGACGCGTTACTAGCGTGATGGGGGTGTGCTCCGGGAACCACGCAGTAAAGAGCTTTTCGTTACAATCACGCAGGCTCTGCGGTTTATTGACGATCAAACAACCTTCAACTTCTGCTCGTTCAAGGATGTATGTGGCGTAGATGTACTCGGTATCAAATGGCGGATTTTTTCGCATCAAAACGGCATCGAGATCAGCCAGTGCGATTTCTTGTTCGCTTTGTACGTCAAACCATTTTTCTGGGTTTTCTTCTAGCGTCACGATCTTGGTGCGAGCCAGTGCTTTGCCTTGCTCAAGCGACAAGTCGTTCATTTGCATATAGTGAATTTCCCAGCCTCGACGCTGTGCTTCGAGCATCATGGCAAAGGAGGAATCTTTTTTAATGTTGATGGATTCAATCGGATCCATCACAACGCCAAGTTTGATCATGTATCTGTCCTTATTAACCAAGATCACCAAAGCGAACTTGCAGTGCTGTAATTGCGGTTAATGCTGCTGTTTCAGTGCGAAGTACGCGGGGGCCAAGCAGTGTTTCTTCAAATCCAAACTCGCGGGTTCTTTCAATTTCTTCTGTCGATAGGCCGCCTTCAGGACCAATCAACAAGCGCACACGGTTTACTGGTTGTGGCAGCGTATTGATAGAGTATTTCGCACGAGGGTGAAGGTTGAGCTTTAAGCCGTCGAATGCCTCCTGTGCCCAGTCATCCAGCGACATCACAGGACGGATCTCTGGTACTTTGTTTCGGCCACTTTGTTCACACGCAGCAATCGCAATTTTTTGCCATTGCTGAAGCTTTTTGTCAAAGCGTTCGGCATTGAGTTTCACACCACAGCGCTCAGAAATGAGTGGGGTGATGACGTTGACACCAAGCTCCACGGATTTCTGAATCGTAAATTCCATCTTGTCGCCGCGGCTGATGACCTGACCTAAATGCAGATCAAGGGGGGACTCGATGCTGTTCTCCACGCGTTCAACGATATCAACGCTGACTGACTTTTTCCCCGCTTCTGCAATGACGGCTGGGAATTCAGCATTGCTGCCATCAAACAACAACACTTCCTGACCCGCCTGCATTCGCAAGACTCGACCTACGTGGTTAGCAGCCTCATCGCTTAGCGACACTCGGCCCGTGTTTGGCAACAATTCAGGATGGAAAATTCTAGGGATACGCATGGTATTTAAATGACTGGATGACAATGAGCAGCAGTGTATCACGCTGCTGCTCAAAGACTGTAGTTTTAGAGGTTGGCTTTCTGGCAGGCAGAGAGAACAAACGGATTATGATTGCCCTGTTCACGGGCGATGCGACGGTCTCGCTCGCACTCCCATTCTGTTACTGGGTAGGTTTTATCCCACGCGTCCATCAGTTTTTTTTGGGCTGATGCAAGCCTGAAATCATACTGTTTGTTCATGTACTTATAAGTACGCGCGATGGCTCCGCGACTTTGTGTTGGTGGCTCTACCACGCGTTGCTTGAAATCTACTTTCATCTCACAGCGTCCATAGAACGCACCTTTATCACCATTCCATTGTGAAAAGCGATAGTTAGAGCGGTCGCCGTTCACTTCTCCTATCGCAGGGACAAGGTTATGGAGATCAGCTTCCATGAGTTTAAAAGCGACATCGTTGCGGCTGCAGTTCTTGCGACCGCCGTCTTGCCAGCATTGACGCTGGTGGCCGAATTGCCATGCAGGTACAACATGTTCCCACTCGATGCGGCTGGCACGTTTTTCTTGTTTACGCACGGTGTAGCCGCAAGCCTCTAAGTCGGGAATGCCTTTTTTTCCTTTCCACTCAATATCGCAACCACAGTAAAAAGAAACCGGATAGTCATCATAGATTTTAAGAGCGATGCGTTTAGCTTTTGAAAAGGACTGGGGATGCTCTGCGAGTGCAGGAAAGGTAAAAAGCAATGCTGACATCAGCATCAGAAGTCGTTTCATTATCAGGTCGTCTGTTTGTTTGAGGAAATTGAGAGACCTGATTATTACAGACTATTGCGAGATAAATCTCATCAAATTAGTGCCAATTTATGATGTTATCGATAGTAAACGTGATGATTATTGCATCGTTTGGGTGAAGGTGAGGGGGTGCTTGCAGCGGCGACAAATGTATTGTGCTTGCTGGCGTTGGACCTTGTTGTGGCGACGAACCGAAAGCTGCATGTGATCGCAGGCGCACTGGTAAGTAAACGTTTTTCCTTCTACAGACGACACGTCAAAGCTGTGTGTGGTTTGAGGCTGAATACCAAAAACACGAAGCATCACGGCTTGCCATTCCTTGCCGTGGGGTTTTACTTTTCCGAATCGTGCAAACACGATGAGATGTGCGACTTCATGGGGTACCACTTCACGAAAAAACGCGTCACTGTTCTCCTCAAGCAAAACCGGATTGAAACGCAATACCCAACGTTGAAGTAACGCCATACCCGCAGTTTTACCGCGAATATCAAACCGAATCGCAGGTACGGGCATGTCACAGCCTAATTGCTGATTGGCGATAGCGATGCATTCGCTGACGCGTTGCGTAATTCGGTAGTGGAGTTCGTTCATGGTTTTGAGGCTCTGAGATAACGCCATCAGAGTAGGGAATAGAAATGAAAAAGGGAAGCCTGAGCTTCCCTTTTGAATGTTGGATTTGCTTATTTGATTTGAGCAAAATCGCGTAGTGCTGCCACTTTGTCGGTCTTTTCCCATGGGAACTCTTCGCGACCGAAGTGACCGTATGCTGCTGTTTTCTTGTAGATAGGTTGCAGCAGGTTCAGCATTTCTTGCAGGCCGTATGGACGCAGGTCGAAGTGCTGACGAACTGCTTCGATAATAATGTCGTGAGACACTTTCTCAGTACCGAAGGTTTCGATCATGATAGACGTTGGATCTGCTACACCGATTGCGTAAGACAATTGGATCTCACAGCGATCTGCTAGGCCCGCAGCAACGATGTTTTTCGCTACATAACGCGCTGCGTAAGCTGCAGAGCGGTCAACTTTTGATGGATCTTTACCAGAGAATGCACCACCACCGTGACGTGCGGCACCGCCGTAGGTATCAACGATAATTTTACGACCAGTCAAACCACAGTCACCCATTGGGCCACCGATAACGAAACGGCCAGTTGGGTTGATGAAGAATTTTGTTTCTTTGTTCAGCCACTCTGAAGGCAGTACTGGCTTAATGATTTCTTCCATAACCGCTTCACGCAGGTGCTCGGTAGTGACTGAATCACAATGCTGCGTAGACAGAACAACCGCATCAATACCGACGATTTTTCCCTGGTCGTATTGGAAGGTCACTTGCGATTTTGCATCTGGACGCAGGAAGTCTAGTTTGCCGCTTTTACGTACTTCCGCTTGTTTCTTAACAAGCAAGTGAGAGTAAGTGATAGGTGCTGGCATCAAAACATCGGTTTCGTTACATGCATAACCAAACATGATGCCTTGGTCGCCTGCGCCTTGCTCTTTAGGATCGGCACGGTCAACACCTTGGTTGATGTCTGGAGATTGCTTACCGATAGTGTTCAGAACGGCACAAGAGTCCGCGTCGAAGCCCATATCAGAGTGAACATAACCAATTTCACGTACGGTTTGACGCGTCAGCTCTTCGATATCAACCCATGCAGTGGTCGTGATTTCACCACCCACCATCACCATGCCGGTTTTTACGTAAGTCTCACAAGCAACACGCGCTTTTGGATCCTGCTCCAGAATCGCGTCAAGAACCGCATCAGAAATCTGGTCTGCAATTTTGTCTGGATGACCTTCTGACACGGACTCAGAAGTAAACAGGTGCTTAGCCATAACGTTTCCCTTAAGGTTGATATCGTATATACGTTTATATGTATAAATGGATGGATGCTTTTCCATCTGGACGTCTATTCTACTCTGGTGATTTTTAAAAGCAACCAGACATAGATCGCGGTTTTCTCAAGTAATCGTTTGCGTGCCTAGGTCAATGATTACAACTAGATGAATAAAAACTGACCGTGAAACACCGCAAAAGCTCTGAAATCAGACATGTAAATCGTTTGCAGAGCCGTGAGAGACTTGCGACAATACTCGCCCGCCAAGTTTTACGATTCGGCAATTCGATTTAAGTATTGTGCCGGATTGTGTATTACACAAAACGTCTAAAGAAGTCAGGAGCAGACATGTCTTCTCGCAAGGTTCTAGCTAATGCGATCCGTGCCCTCAGCATGGACGGTGTACAACAAGCCAATTCAGGCCACCCAGGTGCCCCTATGGGCATGGCAGACATTGCCGAAGTCCTGTGGCGTGGCCACCTGAACCACAACCCACAAAACCCAGAGTGGGCTGACCGTGACCGCTTTGTGCTGTCAAACGGCCACGGCTCTATGCTGATTTACTCTCTGCTGCACCTGTCCGGTTATGCGTTGTCTATCGACGACCTGAAAAATTTCCGTCAACTGCACTCGAAAACCCCAGGTCACCCAGAATACGGTTACGCACCGGGTATCGAAACGACCACTGGCCCTCTGGGTCAAGGCATCACTAACGCAGTGGGCATGGCGTTGGCTGAAAAAGCACTGGCCGCGCAATTCAACCGCGAAGGCCACGACATCGTTGACCACAACACGTACGTGTTCATGGGCGATGGCTGTCTGATGGAAGGTATCTCTCACGAAGCGTGTTCACTGGCTGGTACCCTTGGTCTGGGCAAATTGATTGCATTCTGGGATGACAACGGCATTTCTATCGACGGTCATGTTGAAGGCTGGTTCACTGACGACACGCCGAAGCGTTTTGAAGCTTACGGCTGGCACGTTATTCCAGCAGTAGACGGTCACGACGCAAACGCGATCAACGCAGCGATTGAAGCGGCGAAAGCGGAAACAGGTCGTCCTACTCTGATTTGTACCAAAACCATCATTGGTTTCGGCTCACCAAACAAAGCGGGTTCACACGATTGCCACGGCGCACCACTGGGCGCAGAAGAAATCAAAGCAGCGCGTGAGTTCCTGGGTTGGGAACATCCAGCATTTGAAATCCCTGCAGACGTTTACGGCGCATGGGATGCCAAAGAAGCGGGCGCAGCAAAAGAAGCTTCTTGGAACACCAAGTTTGATGCATACGCAGCGGCATATCCCGCAGAAGCTGCTGAGCTTAAGCGTCGCCTGAACGGTGACCTGCCAGCTGAGTGGGAAGCGAAAGCAAGCCAAATCATTGCTGACCTGCAAGCGAACCCAGCAAACATCGCATCACGTAAAGCGTCACAAAACGCGCTTGAAGCGTTCGGTGCGATGCTGCCAGAATTCATGGGCGGCTCCGCTGACCTTGCACCGTCAAACCTGACCATGTGGTCTGGTTCAAAAGCGGTGACTGCAGATGACGCATCAGGTAACTACATTCACTACGGTGTGCGTGAGTTCGGTATGACGGCGATCATCAACGGCATCGCGCTGCACGGTGGTTTTGTTCCTTACGGCGCAACCTTCCTGATGTTCATGGAATACGCACGTAACGCAATGCGCATGGCAGCACTGATGAAAGTGCAGAACATTCAAGTTTACACCCACGATTCAATCGGTCTGGGTGAAGACGGTCCTACGCACCAGCCTGTTGAGCAAATCGCATCACTGCGCCTGACGCCAAACATGAGCACATGGCGTCCATGTGACCAAGTTGAGTCTGCGGTTGCTTGGAAATTGGCGATTGAGCGCAAAGACGGCCCAACCTCGCTGATCTTCTCGCGTCAGAATCTGGCACAACAAGATCGCAGTGCAGAGCAAGTGGCTGACATCGCGAAGGGTGGTTACATCCTGAAAGATTGTGCAGGTAAGCCAGAGCTTATCCTGATCGCAACCGGTTCAGAAGTTGAACTGGCAGTAGAAGCAGCAGCACAGCTTTCAGCAGAAGGCAAAGCAGTTCGCGTGGTTTCAATGCCAGCGACTGATGTGTTCGATAAGCAAGATGCAGCTTACCGCGAAGCAGTACTGCCTTCCGACGTAACAGCACGTATTGCTGTTGAAGCGGGCATCGCTGACTTCTGGTACAAGTACGTCGGTTTTGACGGTCGCATCATCGGTATGACCACCTTCGGTGAGTCTGCGCCAGCTGATCAGCTGTTCAAGATGTTTGGTTTCACCACTGAAAACGTGGTTGAGACGGCGAAAGAATTACTCGCGTAATTCGGGCTACGCTTTACACAAAACCCGCAGACATTGTCTGCGGGTTTTTTTATACCTAAACAATCTGAATTGGCAGGTGAAATCGTCGCCCTCAGATTTCTATTGAAAAGCCTGTAACTTTATGTTGACGCTGTGTTTTTTTGTGATATTTGTTATGTGTCTTGACAATGATAAATCACTCAAAAAGACAAACAGAGACACCCAAACACAACATAATTCTTACAAGGAACGATAATGGAAAACTCCCTTTCCTCGGCACAAGGTGGTGCGCAGACCTTACGCCAATTAATCCGGTCAATGGGGCCGGGTATCATGATGGCCGCAGCGGCCGTTGGTGGTTCACATTTGGTGGCGTCAACGCAGGCTGGCGCTATTTATGGTTGGCAATTAGCAGGTCTCATTCTGCTGGTCAATCTCTTTAAATATCCATTTTTTAAAGCGGGCATCCAATACACATTAGGGACAGGCGAGAGCCTTGTTGAAGGGTATGCCAAGCTAGGACGCCCGTATCTTTGGGTATTTGCGCTTCTTTGTTTGTTTTCTGCCGTGGTAAATATCGCCGCACTGTTACTGTTTAGTGCCAGTTTGCTAAGCTACTTCATTCCTTTTACGTTATCGCCTGTTGTCTTGTCCGCGGTTGTCGTGGTGGTTTGTTTAGGCATTTTATTCGCGGGTCATTACAAAGCACTCGATGTGCTATCAAAAGTGATTATGGCCGTTCTGACTGTCGCGACAGTTGCCGCCGTGACGATTGCTTTTGTTAATCCGTCACCCGTTTCAGATGTGGCAATCTCTCCATCACCGTGGACGTTGGCAGCCATCGGTTTTCTGGTCGTGACCATGGGTTGGATGCCCGCGCCGATTGAAGTGTCCAGCATCACGTCGATGTGGTTGAAAAGTCAGCAGCGTCGGCAGGAAGTCACGGCACGCTCTGCACTGTTTGATTTCAATGTCGGCTATATTGGCACCGCGATATTGGCGATTGTTTTCCTCGCGCTGGGAGCATTGGTGTTGCATGGCTCTGGCGTGGAATTTGCTAAATCGGGAGTCGGCTTCTCGCACCAACTCGTGAGTTTATACTCATCAACGATAGGAGAGTGGTCTCGTTACCTGATTGCGGTGATTGCCTTTTTCTGCATCTTTGGCAGTACGATCACCGTGATTGATGGTTACTCTCGTGTGGTGGCAGAGTCCCAGCGTTTATTGCTCAAGCAGGAAACACAGCACCCACGCGTACTGCAATGGTGGATCTTTGCCGTGTCGGTAGTGGCGATGGGCATCATTATGTTTTGGGGTAAGGCGCTTATCCCGATGTTGGATTTTGCTATGGTCATGGCATTTGTCACGACGCCAGTGTTTGCATTGCTAAACTACATTTTAGTGACGCGAACAAATTTGCCAAAGGCGTTGTCACTGAGCACGCCGATGAAGTGGCTGTCAATTACCGGTCTGATCTACCTGTTTGGCTTCCTTGCATTGTTTATCTGGTGGAAGTGGTTGATGTAAGACTTTTGCCAACGGTCAGTGTGAGAAATTATTGACCCAGCGGAATAGTCTTTCTGATGATTATGTCATAAATAGCGAGCTTTGCTCGCTATTTTTTTCAGTATGATGTGTGAGAGACGAATCACATTGTACGTGCGTATTTCACGTGCTTGAGATAGACTGTGGCCGCATATCATTAGCAAATCAAGAACGTCAGGGAACATGGCACTACGCGTTGCAATTAATGGATTTGGCCGGATTGGTCGCAGTGTACTGCGTGCACTGTATGAAAGTCACAAACGAGATCAAATCGAAGTCGTTGCGGTCAATGAGCTCGCAGAGCCTGACGCTATGGCTCACCTTCTGCAGTACGACTCCAGCCATGGCCGCTTCTTCAAGAAAGTCACGAACAGTCAGGAATACCTGTTTGTCGGTGATGACAATATCCGCATTCTTCACCTCCGCGACATCAATTTACTGCCTTGGCGCGATTTAGACATCGATATTGTGCTCGATTGCACCGGTGTGTTTGGCAATCGTGAGCATGGACAGGCACACATTGATGCGGGGGCAAAAAAAGTGTTGTTCTCGCACCCGGGGGGCAATGATTTGGATAACACCATTATCTTTGGTGTGAATGAAGAAACCCTGAAAGCCTCTGATCGCATTGTTTCTAATGGTTCCTGTACCACCAACTGCATTGTCCCTGTCATCAAGGTTCTTGATGAGCAGTTCGGTATTGAGTCAGGCACCATTACCACGATTCACTCTTCCATGAATGATCAACAAGTGATTGATGCGTATCACTCAGACTTGCGCCGAACTCGCGCAGCGAGTCAATCCATCATTCCGGTTGATACCAAATTGCACTTGGGAATTGGAAGAATCTTTCCGAAACTTTCTGACAAATTTGAAGCTATTTCGGTTAGAGTGCCAACAATTAACGTCACAGCAATGGACTTAAGTGTCACAGTTAACACAAAAGTGAAAGTTAATGACGTAAATCAATCACTCGAAGATGCTGCTCGGTGTACATTAAGCGGCATTGTCGACTATACCGAGGCGCCACTTGTCTCGATAGATTTTAACCATGACCCTCACAGCGCCATCGTTGATGGTTCTCAAACTCGGGTTAGTAATCATAACTTAATCAAGATGTTGGTATGGTGTGATAACGAGTGGGGTTTTGCCAACCGTATGTTAGATACGGCGTTGGCCATGGCAACAGTTACTGGTGGCTCGAAGGCTTGAGCCACGGCTTTCTGCAGTAAAGAAAGCACAAGCAAATTTTTAATTTTTGCAACTTAGAGAGAGGACGAAAATGTCTGTAATCAAAATGACCGATCTGGATCTGGCTGGCAAACGCGTGTTTATCCGTGCTGATCTGAACGTACCAGTAAAAGACGGTAAAGTGACTTCTGACGCGCGTATTCTTGCGTCTCTGCCAACTATCAAGCACTGCCTGGAAGCTGGCGCGAAAGTAATGGTGACTTCTCACCTTGGTCGTCCTACTGAAGGCGAGTACGCGGAAGAATTCTCTCTGCAACCTGTTGTTAACTACCTGAACGATGCATTGGATTGTGACGTTAAGCTGGCAAAAGACTACGTCGATGGCCTAGAGCTGAACGCAGGTGAGTTGGTTGTTCTGGAAAACGTTCGCTTTAACAAAGGCGAGAAGAAAAACGAAGACGAACTGTCTAAGAAATACGCTGCACTGTGTGACGTATTCGTGATGGACGCATTCGGTACTGCGCACCGTGCACAAGCATCTACTTACGGTGTAGGTGTGTTTGCACCAATCGCATGTGCGGGTCCTCTGCTGGCTGCTGAACTGGAAGCATTGGGTAAAGCAATGGACAACCCAGAGCGTCCACTGGTTGCTATCGTTGGTGGTTCTAAAGTTTCTACCAAGCTGACTGTTCTTGAGTCTCTTTCTAAAATCGCTGACCAATTGGTTGTTGGCGGTGGTATCGCAAACACCTTCATCGCGGCAGAAGGCCACAATGTGGGTAAATCTCTGTACGAAGCGGATCTGATTGAAACTGCTCAGAAACTGATGAAAGAGTGTGCAATTCCTGTTGCGACTGACGTTGCATGTGCGAAAGCATTCGATGAAAACGCGGAAGCTGAAATCAAGCACGTTTCTGAAGTACAAGATGACGACATGATCTTCGACCTGGGTCCAGACTCAACTGCGGCACTGGCTGAAATCATCAGCAACGCGAAGACTATCCTTTGGAACGGCCCTGTTGGTGTATTCGAGTTCAAAAACTTCGAAGCAGGTACTGCGGGCATTTCTAAAGCAATCGCTGAGTCTGCAGGTTTCTCTGTAGCAGGTGGTGGTGATACTTTGGCAGCCATCGACAAGTTCGGTATTAAAGCAGATGTGTCTTACATCTCTACTGGTGGTGGCGCTTTCCTTGAGTTTGTTGAAGGTAAAGTTCTGCCAGCGGTTGAAATGCTGGAAGCTCGCGCGAAAGCGTAATGATAGACGGGGGTTATTACCCCCGTTTTTTATGCGTCTAACTCCATGTTTTAATGACTTAGATGCATTTCCAAAGACAAAAATTAATGTGTTTGGAATCACGTTTGGGTACAATGCGCAGCGCTGATCGCAAACGTTTGCCGATTTAGCTGAGTTGGCCAGGATAGAGCCAGCTCGGTACTAATTTCTTCAAAGACAACAGAGTAAATAGGACTATTGTTATGTCTAAGATTTTTGATTTTGTAAAGCCTGGCGTTATCTCTGGTGACGACGTTCAGAAAGTGTTTGAAATTGCTAAAGAGAACAAGTTCGCTCTTCCAGCGGTAAACGTGGTAAACACTGACTCAATCAACGGTGTTCTGGAAGCTGCATCTAAAGTTAAAGCACCAGTGGTTGTTCAGTTCTCTAACGGTGGCGCAGGCTTCTTCGTTGGTAAAGGTGTTAAGCTAGATGGTCAAGGTGCACAAATCCTTGGTGCAGTTGCTGGCGCAAAATACGTTCACGCTGTTGCTGAATCTTACGGTATCCCAGTTATCCTGCACACTGACCACGCAGCGAAGAAACTGCTGCCATGGATTGACGGTCTGCTGGACGCGGGTGAAGCGCACTTCGCTGAAACTGGCAAGCCACTGTTCTCTTCTCACATGATTGACCTGTCTGAAGAGTCACTGGAAGAGAACATCGCTATCTGTGCTGAGTACTTGGCTCGCATGGAAAAAATGGGTATGACGCTGGAAATCGAACTGGGTTGTACTGGCGGTGAAGAAGACGGCGTAGACAACTCTCACATGGACGCGTCTGAGCTATACACCTCTCCAGAAGACGTTGCATACGCTTACGAGAAACTGAGCGCAATCAGCCCACGTTTCACTATCGCAGCATCTTTCGGTAACGTACACGGTGTTTACCAAGCAGGTAACGTTGTACTGACTCCAACCATTCTGCGTGACTCACAAGCTTACTGTGCAGAGAAATTCGGTATCGCACCTAATGCGCTGAACTTCGTATTCCACGGTGGTTCTGGTTCTTCTGAAGCAGAAATCCAAGAGTCTATCGGCTACGGTGTTATCAAAATGAACATCGATACTGATACTCAGTGGGCAACGTGGGACGGTATCCGTACTTACGAAGCTGAAAACCGTGATTTCCTACAAGGTCAAATCGGTAACCCAACTGGCGAATCTGCGCCAAACAAGAAGTACTACGATCCACGCGTATGGCTACGTGCAGGTCAAGCTTCTATGGTTACTCGTCTTGAGAAAGCATTTGCTGATTTGAACGCGATTGACGTTCTGTAATTTAAGTTTAGTTAAAAAACTTATTACAAAAAATGATAAAACCCGCTAAATTTAGCGGGTTTTTTTATGGCTGAAATTCAGGCCATAGTGAGAAGTCCCTAAACCATCTTGATAGCGTGTCTTTTTTACGCTGGATATCGAGATGGTTTAGTTATTTAGAAGTGAGAAAAAAAATGACTGAGCAAAATGCTGCGCACGCTGTTGAGAAAACAGCAAATGAAGCAATGCACTGGCTGGCTTCAAACCAAGAACTGATGGTTCAGTATGCGATGAATATCCTGACCGCTGTTTTGATCTTGTTGATTGGCCACTGGGTAGTGAAGAAAGTGGCGGGCTCAGTGGGAACCGTGCTTAAAAAACGTAACCTTGACCAAACTGTTGTCGATTTTATCGAGAACATGGCGCGTTACGTGATGTTTGCAATCGTACTGATTGCTGCACTGGGCCGTTTAGGTGTTGAAACCGCGTCAATCGTTGCAGTGATTGGTGCCGCGGGCTTGGCGATTGGTCTGGCTCTGCAAGGTTCACTGTCAAACTTCGCTGCGGGCGTGTTGATTGTAACCTTCCGTCCATTCAAGTCGGGCGATTACGTAGAAGTTGGTGGTGTTGCAGGTTCTGTGGCGTCGATCCAGATCTTCTCTACTGTACTGACTACACCCGATAATAAGATGGTAGTTGTGCCAAATGGCACAGTTATTTCTAGCCCAATCACGAACTACTCGCGTCACGAAACGCGTCGTATTGATTTCATTATTGGTGTGTTTTACAAAGCGGATTTGCAAAAAACTAAAGAAGTGCTGACGCGTGTTGTGATGGCTGACGAGCGTGTGCTGAAAGATCCTGAACCTACAGTGGGTGTACATGCCCTGATGGACTCTTCTGTAAACTTCGTGGTTCGTCCTTGGGTGAACACTGCTGACTATTGGTCAACGTATTTTGACCTTCTTCAAGCGATTAAAGAAGAATTAGACAAGGAAGGTATTGAGATTCCATTTCCGCAAATGGACGTTCATTACTATGCAAACGCAAAAGAACAAGTGAATTCCGAACCAAGACAAGTGGCATAACACGCACTGTTTTGATGAAACCCTGCCAACTGGCAGGTTTTTTTTATGCGATCCTTCGGCATTAAAGAAGGATGGAACCCTGTTGTTCTACATTTGAGACACTGGATTTCGCTGCTTAAACTGTACACTCTGCTCTGTTTTTATATCTGAGTGGATGAGTCAGGTATGTTAGATATTCTGTGGTCTGATCTCGGATTGATCAATGTAAAGCCATTACAACATCAAGGAAATCGCAATGGAAAATGCAACAAATGAAGCCATGAGTTGGTTCAACGGAAATCAGGAACTCCTACTCCAATATGCAGTGAATATTATCGCTGCCATTCTTATTCTCATTATTGGTAATTGGGTCGTTAAAGCGATTGCAAATGGCATCGCTGGGATGATGCGTAAAAAACAGCTTGATGAAACCGTTGTGAGTTTTGTTCACACCTTTGTTCGTTACCTGTTGTTCGTTATCGTTATCATTGCAGCACTTGGGCGCCTCGGTGTTCAAACCGCGTCGGTTGTGGCGGTTATCGGTGCTGCGGGTTTAGCCGTAGGCTTGGCACTGCAAGGGTCACTGTCCAATTTTGCTGCGGGTGTGCTTATTGTGACGTTCCGTCCGTTCAAATCTGGCGATTATGTTGAGGCTGGCGGTGTTTCAGGCTCTGTGGATTCCATTCAGATTTTCTCTACGGTATTGACCACACCTGACAACAAGATGGTTGTTGTGCCGAATGGTGCGATCATTTCTAGCCCAATCACCAATTATTCAAAGCATGACACCCGCCGTATCGATTACGTGGTTGGCGTGTCATACAGTGCTGACTTGCATAAAACCAAGCAGGTATTAGCCCGTGTTCTGTCAGAAGAATCTCGCTTGCTTTCAACACCTGAGCCAACGATTGGCGTCGTTGAGCTGGCAGACTCATCCGTCAACCTTGTGGTACGCCCTTGGGTACGTACGTCTGATTATTGGGGCGTGTATTTTGATCTTCTGCAAGCCATCAAAGAGGAGCTTGATAAAGAAGGCATTGAAATTCCATTCCCGCAAATGGATGTACATATGGCAAAAAGCGAAGGCTAAACTCGCCATCTAAATAAGCGCCAGTTTCTGGATTTAGAGCTGGCGTTTTTTTGTTGCCACTTTTTTGCCAATACAGGGTAATGTTGCAATCCCTTGACCGAGTTAAAATTATTGATTTTCGGACGCTGATTTTTCTTGCTTAGTGCTCAATGCTTTCCTAATTTGCCTAACTAGAAATGTAAGCTATTAATAATTACAGACAGTCTGCAGCATGATTTTTAGAAGGAATCCGACTTATGAGCAATATCCCATCTGAGCTGAAGTTCACCAACTCCCATGAATGGGTAAGACCGGAAGGTAACGGAGTATATACAATTGGTATCTCCGATCATGCACAGGCAATGTTGGGTGATATGGTGTTTGTGGACTTGCCGGATGTCGGTGATACGGTGGATGCGGGTGATGATTGTGCTGTGGCAGAGTCTGTGAAAGCAGCGTCAGACATTTATACGCCACTGACGGGCGAGATAGTGGCAATCAATGAGGAGCTTGAAGGGCAACCAGAGCTCGTAAACTCTGATCCGTATGGCGATGGGTGGTTATTTCAAATCCGCATTAGCGATGACGCTGAGCTCGATGAGCTGTTGGATGCCGAGTCTTACCAAGACACTCTCGACGAAGAAGAATAGCGCTGAGCTGGACTGTTGCGATAAAAAACACCGCGTATCAGCGCGGTGTTTTTGTTCAAGCGAAGTTTTCTAACGCCAATCACTGCTCTTTCAAGCGGCGGATCTCAGCATTGATTTCCTTAACGGTCTGGTAATGCTGAATATCTGCGTTTGATTGAGATTGCACCAATCCCTGATGAAACTCGAAATCTCCTCGACCATGGATGGAAATACGTCCCTTAAATAATCGGTAAACGTGCTTTGCAATCATGGTTGGGACATATCGATTAAACATCCGCATTTATTATTCCTTTATCGTTTTTTGTATAGCCAACTTCCAAAATCCCAGTAAAAACGTCTGAAATTCTGGCGCGCGGCATTATAACGACGAGGGTGTGACGACAATGTGACATGACAGACAGTTAGTTCAAATTTCGCCTATGCAAGTCAATGAATAAGGTGGGTGTCACATTCCATCAATGTTGTGAGCAGTCCGATTATCTGGCACGTAAATCCTGCACTTGTTGAATGACCGTCTGATGAATGGTTTGTCGTATCCATGTGTTTTTAGCACTGGTGACATTTTTTTTATGCCAAATCTGGCGAATATCAAAACAGCTCACATCAACCGGCGTAGGGCTGATCTCCAGTGTGTCTTTGAACATGTCCAATTTGGCCATGAGCTCTGCAACCGTGCATATCAGGTTTCGCCCCGACAGCAAATGCCTGACGGTAAGAAATCGCTGTGAGCCCATGACAACCTGTCGATCGCAGTTGAGTGCTTTCAACGTTGTATCTACGGGGCTGCTAAGTTGCCCATCGACCGTCACGAGCGCATGGGGGGTAGAGGTGTAATCTGCCAACGATATAGGATTGGCTAACCCTGTAGATGCGGGATCAAAAAGACACACGTGCTGTTCTGTGTAGAGATCTTCCATCATCAATAACGCGTCTTCAGTTTCGACGGCACCGAGTACCACATCCACGTGATCGGCTTTCAATGCTTCTTTATAACTTGCTCTATCGACAGGGCGACAACTCAGCTGGCAGTTTGGGGCTTGCTCGCGAAAGACATCAAACAGCACAGGCGCAAACACCAATTCTGCGTAATCGGTTAGTCCAATACGAACCGGCCCGTGGTATTGCTGCGGGTCAAATTGCACAGGTGTCAGCACATCAAGCGCAATGGTTTCGAGAAGCTGATTGATGATGGGCTCTAGCTCGAAGGCGCGAGAGGTGGGCAACATTTCATTGCCCTGACGATGAAAAAGCGGGTCATCCAGCAAGGTGCGAAGGCGAGACAGATTGTGACTCATCGCTGACTGGCCGATGGACAGCTTTTCGGCTGCTCGGGTGACGCTGCGCGTTTCCATCAATGCGGAAAATGCCACAAGCAGGTTTAAGTCGACACTGCGCCAGTTGACCCGTTTCATTGCTCAGTCCTCTTTCGCTTCTCGGCGAATATCTGCAACTGTGGGCGAGCACAGCGTAACAAGGTCGCTAAACTTCAGTTCTACGCCCGCCATCGGCGAGCCACTGCTGATGTTGACGAATTCATATTGTTCGAGAGACGGGTCAATGAAGATTGGCATAAACCCCATCACGGAAAGTGGTGTAACCATACCCGGCGAATAGCCCGTGATACTTTGGACATGCCCACTGTCAGCGCAGGTCATGCGGCGACAGCCTAGTATGTCTCGTACCTTGCGAGGATCTACTGAAGCGGTTCCAGGTAGGCAAGCCAGTGCCAATACACCGCCCATGTCCCGCAATAGCATGGATTTAACCATTTGATCTGGGTTTACGCCCCGTTGTTCCGCTGCATCCAGTACAGATGTTGCCGCACGTTGGTGCGGCAAAATGCGGTATGCAATGTTGGCATCTCTTAGGATGGAGAGAATGGGAGTATCGATCTCAGACATGGTTAAACTCAGGCATCGTCTTCGAGGCTATATGGCATCGCCACTTTCTGCCAAAGAATATCGGTGTCTGGCAGGCGGAACATGCTGTCTTCATCCAAGTTGTTTGGCAGTACAACCATGGCCAGTGCTTTGCCATCGTCAAAGCGATATCCTGAAAGCACAGTACCTCCGGTACGCCAGTTTTCACCCACGCTGCGGTCGAAAACATCACCGGCTTTTGGCGCGTCGGATGCGTCACCTTCAAGCAGGTAAGCCGCACGTTTATTAATGCCTCGGTATTTGGCGCGAGCCACTGTTTCTTGGCCTGTGTAGCAGCCTTTTTTAAAGCTGATACCGTCAAGGGCTTGCAAGTTAAGGGCTTGCGGGATGAATTCGTTGGTGTTCACCAGCTCAATCGCTGGAATGGCTGCGCGAAGCTCCAGTAAGTCCCACAGAGAACTGTCGCTAAGGACACCGCGATCACCGATTTCATGAATCAAGGTGTCAGCTTCCGTCGCATCAATGGCCAATAACCAGCGATTATCTTCGATTTTAACCGCGGTGCCTGTTTGGGTTGCTCGGACGTTACCGTCACCGGTGAAGCGTGATTGTACGGCGATGTCTGCTTTCTCTCCGGCAACACCAATCAGTACTTGCTCACTGAGGTCGAAAGTAACTTTGGAAAACACGGCGTACTTTTTAATCTCGGTGAGCTGCTTTTCTGCCACTGTTTTCGGCTGAACGTAAGCAAAGCCGTCGTTGTGACGAAACAAGCGGATCGCAGACCAGACTTTACCCTTGCCATCACAATGTGCGGCCAGAGTAGATTGGGTTTTATCCAGCGAAATCAAATCACACGTCAGTTGGCCTTGCAGGTAGCTGATGGTGTCTGCGCCAACAGCAGTAATAAGTGCAAGATTATCCAGCGCGATCACCGACAGTGCTGGTAGGGCACTGTCCGAAGAAAGTGGAAGTCGAGAAAAGTTGTGCGTTGAATACCAGTGAGTCATGGTGTCTCTCGCTTTAAAGTTAGTGGTCTTATGTTAATGCGACTGCCGTCTATATACCACTGATATGGGGTCAGATCACAGGCTTACAAGATTCACTGAGGGAGCGATAGCAAGGCTGGCAACCCACTGATACTATTTGTGCCAGTTTTTATGATGTAATTTCAGAGGTAATCATGCTGGGCGCAGAAGGTAAAGCGCGAATCAAGTGGGCCTGCCGACGCGGCATGTTGGAGCTTGACGTCATTATAATGCCGTTTTTCGAAGAGTGTTTTGACGCGTTAACGGAGTCAGAAAAGCAGGACTTTGTTGCGCTGCTTGAATGTGATGACCCAGACCTTTTTACATGGATGATGGGACAGAGTCGCAGCGAAAAACCTGAACTTGCGGCAATGGCAGACAAAATTGTCGAGCATAACCGCAGCAAACTTCGTTAATACACACCTTACTCCTTCTACATTTCTGTTACGAAGTGTGGTGTTTGGCTACATGTCAGTGGCAGCACTGTTGTTGTTTACGGGTGTGTGGCCATTAGAGATCAAAGTCTTATTGATAGCCTTTCTCTCTAAAGAGCTAAAGCATAGCGCACATGCCGCATTGGCGGTTGTGGGCGACTTTTCCTTACATACCGATGGGCACTGTCACTGGGAACATTGCGACTATCATGTTAGGTCTGTCGTATTTAAAAGCCCTGTTGGGTTTGTGTTGGATGTGCATCGAACGGGTGAGATAAAACGGATCCCGCTTCTGTACGATGCTTGTTCAGAACAAGACTTTCGTCATCTCAGTCGAATATGTTTAGAGTTAAAAGAGTGACGTTGTTCACGTATCATAACTTTACTGTATACCATTCCTAAAAAATATAACGCCTAGACCGATAACAGGGCAATCCCCCCAAAGTCTTATGGGAAAATGCCATGAATATTCGAACCAAACTCTATTTACTTACTGCTTTTTCGGCAGCTTCTCTTGTGCTTTTCGCATTAATCGGCTGGCAAGCGTCTGATCGTATGATTGACCTTAAAACGAAGCTGACGCTGGTGGGTGATCTTGAAGTGAGGCTATTGAATTTAAGACGAAACGAAAAAGACTTCCTGGCGCGTCTTGATGCGAAATACATTGAGACATTTGAGCAACAGGGAGAGAGCTTTAAAAGCGACTTAGTTCAACTGCGCCAATACGCTGAAGAGTTAGACTTAACGCTTCCTCAAATCGGAGCGGTTGATCAAGCGATGGACAACTACCAAAAGGGCTTTTTAAGGTTGTCTGACGGTTATCGGGAGCTCGGGCTAGATCGTGAATCAGGGCTACGCGGCGAGATTACGCAAGTAAACGAAAACGTATTGGCACAATCAGACAACCCCAATGCCGACTACCTTGTCACATTGGCGCGCTTGTTCGTTGCTGATATCAGTGAAAATCGATATGTCGAATACCTTGAAACATGGAACCGCTTGGTGGAAGGGAGTGCGCCAAACCTTAAGGCGCAAAAAGCCTTAATCGAGCAGTACTACACTTTAAGCAATAAAGTGGGCTTAGACCATAAATCAGGGCTTCTTGGAGCAATCCGTCAACAATCACATCAGGTTGAAGCCGACTTTGATGCAATGCGCAGCCAGCTTACACAGGAGCTTGAAAAGGCGTCAGATTCGGTGGTGAAAATCGTAGTAACCCTGTTGACCTTTGTCTCGATAGTACTGATCGCACTCAGTATTTGGCTGAACCGTTTTATCCAACGCCGCATCACAACGCTAACTCAGACCATGGAGCAAGTCGCGACAGAGCGAGCCGCAGAGAATGCTTCTCACAGTCTGGAACGTGCAAGCAAAGGTCATGCTACGGTGCAAAACACCCGATCGGCGATCGCCACATTGTCACAAGGACTTGGTGATGCCAACCGAGATATCCAGAGCTTGGTTTCGCTCTCTGAGCAAATTGGAACCGTTGTTCATGTGATTAAAGATATTTCAGAGCAAACTAACTTGTTGGCACTGAATGCGGCCATCGAAGCTGCGCGAGCAGGGGAACAAGGGCGCGGCTTTGCAGTGGTAGCAGATGAGGTTCGCTCGTTGGCAACGCGCACACATAAATCAACGGATGAGATAGCTACCATGATTGCGTCATTGCAGCAGCAAACCAATCTGGTTGTTGAGCGTATTTACGAGTGCCAGCAAGACAGTGAAGAGTCTGTAATACATGTAGAAGATGCTGCGAATGAGCTGGATAACATCATGCATGACATGCAGCAAATTATGGATATGAGCACGCAGATTGCAGCGGCCATTGAAGAGCAGAGTATGGTGGCGAAAGAAGTGAACCTGAATGTGCATTCTATTCAGGAGATCACGGCTAAAAATACCGCGTCGACCAGCGATAATGCGATGGCGGCTGAAAGGGTGGCAGAGCAGAGTAAAGAATTGGCGTTTGCGATTTCGGCTTTCAAAGCGTAAAAATCAAAACGTTAAAATCAGAAGACAAGAAAAAGCCCTCATGCGTGAGGGCTTTTTACATAGGCTGCGTTAAGCTCTACGACGTTGTTTTTAACAAGGGAAGTCAGGCACCAAAATCGTTGGGCCGCTTTCTTCCTGCTTATCGGGGTAGTCGATGGTGTAGTGAAGGCCTCGGCTCTCTTTGCGCGCCATGGCACATCGCACCATGAGCTCGGCAACCTGGAGTAGATTTCGCATTTCTAACAGGTTGTTAGACACGCGGAAATTACTGTAATACTCGTGCGTTTCCTGTTTTAACAATTCAATACGGCGAAGCGCACGCTCCAGTCGTTTGGTTGAACGCACGATGCCTACATAGTCCCACATAAACAAACGTAACTCGTGCCAGTTGTGCTGAAGTACCACCTCTTCATCTGAGCAGCTTACCTGACTTTCATCCCAGTGTGGCAATGACGGGGGAATTTCAGCTTTGGCTGCATTGTCTCCAATATGTTGGGCGGCAGCCCAAGCATACACAACGCATTCCAACAATGAATTTGAAGCCATGCGATTTGCGCCGTGAAGGCCGGTGTAGCTGACTTCGCCAATGGCGTACAAACCTTCCAAATCGGTTTGACCATTTTTATCTACCATCACACCACCACAGGTGTAATGAGCGGCAGGGACAATAGGGACAGCTTGCTTGGTTAAATCAAAGCCATACGTCATCAGCTTTTCATAGATAGTCGGGAAGTGCTTGATGACAAATTCGGGGTCTTTATGACTGATGTCGATATACATACAGTCTGCACCCAAACGTTTCATTTCGTAGTCGATAGCACGCGCGACAACATCACGCGGTGCTAATTCTGCACGTGCATCAAAGTCGGCCATGAAACGTGTACCATCTGGGCGGCGAAGGTAAGCGCCTTCTCCACGCAGTGCTTCGGTCAGTAAAAAGTTTCGGGCTTCTGGATGAAACAAACAGGTCGGGTGAAACTGGTTAAATTCAAGATTGGCTACCCGACAGCCTGCACGCCATGCCATTGCAATCCCGTCGCCAGAGGAGACATCAGGGTTGGATGTGTATTGATATACCTTTGAAGCGCCGCCGGTTGCAAGCACCACGAACTTCGCGCGAATGGTTTCAACGGCCTCTCTGTCACGGTTCCAGACGTAGGCACCTAGGATGCGGTTTGCGCCAGTGATGCCGATTTTCTTGCGAGTGATGAGATCGAGCGCATTGTGACGCTCCAATACATTGATATTCGGATGGTGCAACACGTTGTCTTGTAGCGATGTTTGTACCGCCATCCCGGTCGCATCTGCTGCATGCAAAATGCGTCGGTGGCTATGGCCGCCTTCCCGTGTTAAATGGAATTTGGGTTCATCCTCTTTGCTGTCTTCATCGAGATCGAACGGTACACCGCCATCGATCAACCACTGAACGCATTCCTTGGCATTCTCTGCAATAAAATTCACGACATCTTCATTGCAAAGGCCATCCCCTGCGATTTGTGTGTCTTCAACGTGTGATTCTATGGAGTCATTTTCATCAAAAACAGCGGCAATACCGCCCTGAGCATAATACGTCGCGCCTTCATTGCGCGGTCCTTTACTCAAGACCATCACTTTTTGCGTGGACGCAAGATGCAAAGCGAGTGACAACCCTGATGCGCCACTGCCGATGACCAAAACGTCACAGATGTGTTCTTTGTGAGTACTCATTGATACGCATTCCTTTCTCTCAAAGCCATGAAGTGCATCTGAGCGCACACGTCTTTGAAACAACGAGATATAGTTATTGCGTCAGTGTACACCAATCATTCTAGAGGGAGGAAGGCGTAAAGATGCGCAATGCGCAAAAGGACTTTGGATACAGGAAGGGGCGACAATCTGATAGACTTTGCGAGAGAGATCTGATCATCAAACGATTCTCTGTAAATTCGGGAACTTTCATTTATTTTGTCACTCATACCTTCGTGCTCAATCTTTACGGCTAGCGACTCAACGATGAAGTAGCAGACAGTGGCGAAGAGCGAAAAGAAATACCAAATGCTGACATTACGTTGACTGAATCCATGCAGACTCGGTCAAGTAGCAGAGACATATTGGTATCAATAATAAGGAGTAAACGCTCGAATGAGCGAGCAGTTAACTGATCAAGCCCTGATAGAGCGCGTACAAAGTGGCGATAAGCAAGCATTTAACCTGTTGGTCATCAAGTATCAGAATAAGGTGTGTAGCCTGATTTCCCGATATGTGAGTAACAGTGGTGATGTACCTGATGTGGCACAAGAAGCCTTCATCAAAGCGTACCGTGCTTTACCCGGGTTTCGAGGCGAGAGCGCCTTCTATACTTGGTTGTATCGTATTGCTGTGAATACAGCAAAAAATTATTTAGTGGCTCAGGGACGCCGTCCGCCTTCTAGTGATATTGATGCCGAAGAGGCAGAAAATTATGAAAATGGTGGCGCGCTGAAAGAAATTTCGAACCCTGAGAACCTTATGTTGTCAGAACAGTTGAAAGAGGTAGTCTTCAGTACCATCGAAGCGCTGCCGGATGATTTGAAAACGGCGATTACGCTGCGAGAGATTGATGGCTTGAGCTATGAAGAAATCGCAGAAGTAATGGACTGCCCGGTAGGGACGGTGCGTTCGCGCATATTCCGTGCCAGGGAAGCGGTAGATAAGCGTGTTCGTCCATTGATTAATCAGTAACAGAGTTAACTGTTAATAACGGTGAAATAAATGGCTGGAAAAGAGAATATTTCTGCGTTTTTCGACGGTGATATGACAGATTCAACGTCCCTTGACGGTATAGAACTGGATCTGGAAATGCAGCAAACATGGAAAAGTTATGCTGCCACCCGAGATGTAATGCGCGGAGATGCCCCGAAAGAACTAAGCTGGGACATCGCTTCAAGCGTTGCGTTAGCACTGGAAAATGAGCCTGCTCATGGTGCAGTATCGCAACAAGACGTTATTCCTCTGCAGCAGGCGCAACCCACGCCTGCGGCAGCGAGAAAATCGATGCCAATGTGGCTGCAACAATTAACGCAGGTGGGGATGGCGGCAGCCGTATCACTGGCGGTGATTGTTGGCGTTCAACAGTACAATGGTGGTATTGACACTGATCCAACATTCGCGGAGACGCAACCTCCTGTTCTACAAACTATTCCGCTGTCTGGATCGGCGCAACCTGTTAGCTTGAGCCGTGATACGCTCCAAGCTAGTCCTTCTGAAGCGCAGCTGATGGAGCAAGGCCGTCGTGTGAACGCGATGTTCCAAGATTATGAGTTACAACTTAGACTTAATGCTGATGAGATTGCCCATGAAAGCGATCCGCTAAACACTGAAGTGAGTGTACAAGATTGATCAAACCCATCCTGATCGGTGCTATTGCACTGGTCAGCCTGGTTGCCAATGCCTCGACGGAAGAAAGCCCCGCCGAGGCATTGCTGCATCATATGCACCAGGCTACTGAACAGTTAGATTATGAACTGTCTTATATATTGGTTCGCAAAAACAGCATAGAACCTCTCCGTTTTCGACATGCTCTTGTCGATGGAAAATCCTTTGGCCAAATCGCTTACCTCAGTGGTCCACCTCGTGAAGTGATTCGCCGAGGGGATGAAATCAGTTACTTTGAACCGGGTATCGATCCCTTCACGATCCAAAGCACACAAATGGTGGCCCCGCTGCCAGCTATCATGCAGACCAATATTGAGCAACTTGCTAGCATGTATGATTTCGTGCCGCTAGGACGTGCCCGTGAAGCGGGTGTTGCTAGTGATGTCGTCAGGGTCTCGCCAAAAGATGGCGAGCGATACTCTTACGTTTTGTGGATTGATCAAGATAGCAAACTGTTAGTACGTGCTGATTTATTGGACCGCGATGGCGATCCAATTGAGCAGTACCGAGCACTTTCGGTGGTTATTTCGCCACAGGTCGGTGATATGATGCGCCAACTTGCAGCCGTTGATTTACCGCCTGTCGTGCATTTACCGAATAAACCGAATTCAGATCTGAATTGGCAGGTGATGGATTTGCCTGTGGGCTTTAAGCCGATATACAGCAACAGACACCGTTTACTTATTACCGAGCGTCCGGTGGAAAGCCAAATGTTTAGCGATGGTCTTTTCAGTTTTTCTGTTTACTTGTCAGAAGCGGACAGTTTTTCGGTACCGGAGCAGCTTGTTCGCAAAGGTCGCCGTACCTTGCATAGCCATATTTTGGGCAATGCCGAAGTGACAGTGGTGGGTGATATTCCACCAGCAACGGCGAAAAAAGTCGCTGAGTCTGTTCGTTTTGTTGCAACGCCAAAAGCGCCGATTGCCACGGAAACATTGCCAACGCAGTCAAACGCGGAGCAGCAATGATAAAAGCACCTGCTGAAGTAACGGGTAACGACGAGGGTTTTGTTTTTGTACGTTGCCAACAGAAAACCAGCTGTGGCAGCTGTGCATCTAAAAGCAGCTGCGGGACAGGGATTGTAAACAATGCACTGCCGGGCAAGGTGCTGGATATTCGAGTGCCGTCAGAGAAAGCATTGGCCGTAGGCTCTATCATCGAAATCGGATTGGAAGAGCAAACGGTGCTGAAATCGGCGGTGGTGGTGTATGTATTACCACTTATTTTTGCAATGGCTGGCGCCTTTTTCGGCCAGTTTCTCGCAGATTTACTGACTGCTGGAGAAGGGGTGATTATTCTCTCTTCATTGGCAATTGGTGCTGTGGGGCTGCTTGTAGCCCGCTCTGTTTCTCGTAAAATGGAACGAGATGCTGGGATGACACCGACCCTTTTACGCGTTTTAGGTACCTCGCTGACCGATGCGGCGGTGATAAATGCCGCAACTGAGGATAGCGACTAGCCATTAATTTCGGTAGAATCCCGCCACTTGATCTATAGATCTTCAAATTTTCACTAACGAGTTAGTCACACCATCTATGAAGCACATTCGTAACTTTTCGATTATTGCCCACATTGACCACGGCAAATCGACCCTATCAGACCGTTTGATTCAGGTTTGTGGCGGTCTTAGCGACCGTGAAATGGCCGCACAGGTTCTGGACTCCATGGATCTGGAACGCGAACGTGGTATCACCATCAAAGCACAGAGTGTGACGCTGAATTACACAGCGCAAGATGGGGAAACCTATCAATTGAACTTCATCGACACCCCTGGACACGTTGACTTCTCCTATGAAGTATCACGCTCTCTGGCGGCATGTGAAGGTGCTTTGCTGGTGGTTGATGCAGGTCAGGGTGTTGAAGCTCAGACGCTGGCTAACTGCTACACCGCGATTGAAATGGACCTGGAAGTGGTGCCAATTCTGAACAAAATCGACTTGCCAGCTGCCGATCCTGATCGCGTAGCGGAAGAGATTGAAGACATCGTGGGTATCGACGCGACAGAAGCAACCCGCTGTTCGGCGAAAACTGGCCTTGGTGTTGATCTTGTTCTTGAAGATATCGTGCGCAGCATTCCATCACCAGAAGGTGATCCTGACGCGCCGCTACAAGCACTGATCATTGATTCATGGTTCGATAACTACCTGGGTGTGGTTTCTTTGGTTCGTATTAAAAATGGCGAACTGAAGAAGGGCGAAAAAATTAAAGTGATGAGCACCGGCCAAGTATGGGGTGTTGATCGCATCGGTATCTTTACGCCGAAACAAACGGATACACAAGGCCTTCGTACTGGTGAGGTAGGTTGGGTTGTTTGTGGTATCAAAGACATCCTGGGCGCACCTGTTGGTGATACCCTGACGTTGGCAAAACACGGTGCAGAAAAAGCGTTACCGGGCTTTAAGAAAGTGAAGCCACAGGTATATGCTGGTCTGTTCCCTGTGTCTTCTGACGATTATGAAAACTTCCGTGATGCACTGGGCAAATTGAGCCTGAACGATGCGTCTCTGTTCTATGAGCCAGAGAACTCGGCAGCACTGGGCTTTGGTTTCCGTTGTGGTTTCCTTGGCATGCTGCACATGGAAATCATTCAAGAGCGTCTTGAGCGTGAATACAACCTTGATTTGATCACTACAGCACCAACCGTGGTGTATGAAGTGAAGAAAACCAACGGTGATATCTTGTACGTGGATAGCCCGGCGAAATTGCCTCCAACGAATGACGTTGAGATCATGGGCGAGCCGATTGCACGTTGTCATATCCTTGTGCCATCAGAATACCTCGGTAACGTAATTACCTTGTGTGTTGAGAAACGTGGTAGTCAGGTTGATATGGTTTATCACGGCAACCAAGTAGCGCTGACATATGACATTCCAATGGCTGAAGTGGTTCTCGACTTCTTTGACCGTTTGAAGTCGACCTCGCGTGGCTATGCATCGCTGGATTACAACTTCCAACGCTATGAGCCATCAAACATGGTGCGTGTAGACGTCCTATTGAACGGTGATAACGTGGATGCATTGGCAATCATTACTCACAAAGATCACGCGCAAACTCGTGGCCGTGATTTGGTTGAGAAGATGAAAGAATTTATTCCTCGCCAACAGTTTGATATCGCGATTCAGGCAGCTATCGGTACGCACATTATTGCGCGTTCAACCGTGAAGCAGCTACGTAAGAACGTAACCGCGAAATGTTACGGCGGTGACGTAAGCCGTAAGAAAAAACTGCTGCAGAAGCAGAAAGAAGGTAAGAAGCGTATGAAGCAGATCGGTAACGTTGAACTGCCTCAAGAAGCATTCTTGGCAATTCTGCACGTAGGCAAAGATAAATAATAAAAACGGATTTGGAAGGTTAGGGGAACACAATGGCTAATACTTTTTCGCTAATTTTGGTGCTTGTCACCCTGTTTACAGGGATCATTTGGGCACTGGATAAATTCGTATGGGTACCGCGTCGTCAATTGAAGGCGGCAGAGGTGCTCCAGTTGGAAAGCGGAGAAGTCAGCGAGGAGCAAGTGGCGCAAGTCGCACCTCAGCCAAGCTGGATTGAAACATCGGCGTCTGTGTTCCCTGTTATTGGCCTCGTATTGGTTTTGCGATCTTTTATTTACGAGCCGTTCCAAATCCCGTCTGGTTCCATGATGCCGACCCTGCTCGTGGGTGACTTCATCCTCGTGGAGAAGTTTGCTTACGGCTTGAAAGATCCTGTGTTCCGCCATCAGTTAGTTGAAACGGGTGAGCCTGAACGCGGCGATGTGGTGGTGTTTAAGTACCCGCCACAACCTAGCATTGACTTTATCAAGCGTGTTGTTGGTGTACCGGGCGATACCGTGCGTTACACCGAAGACAAGCGTCTCTGCATTAAGAAAGAAGGCGAATCTACGTGTGAATTTGTACCCGTAGATAACGTTCATCAGAGCGGGTTTACACAACGAGGTGTTAATCTTATCCAAGCTGAGGAAATTCTCGGTCAAGAGCCACACGAAATTTTGGTGAATCCTTACATTCCAAACCAAACAGGTCAGTATTATCCGACGCCTGGTTTGGGTGAATGGGTGGTGCCAGAAGGGCAGTACTTTGTGATGGGTGATAACCGAGACAACAGCAAGGACAGCCGCTTCTGGGGATTTGTGCCTGAAGAAAATCTGGTGGGTAAAGCAGTCGGTATCTGGATCAGTTTCGAATTTGATGAACAAGGCGACAGCTTTTTGCCGTCTTGGGTACCTGTCGGCGTACGGTTTGACCGTATCGGCGGCATTGATTAACTTGGAACGACATGACAACACCAACAAATAAATTGCAGCGTCGTATTCGCTATGAATTTAGCGATGCGGCGCTTCTTAGTCTCTCCCTGACACACCGAAGCGCCAGTGGATACCACAATGAGCGCCTAGAGTTTCTGGGAGATTCTATCTTGAGTTTCGTTATTGCTGACGATCTCTACCATCGTTTCCCGAACGTTGATGAAGGTGACATGAGCCGTATGCGTGCAACGCTGGTTCGTGGTAACACGCTGGCCGAACTGGGCCGCGAGTTTGATCTTGGTGACGTATTGCAATTGGGCCCGGGTGAGCTGAAAAGTGGTGGATTCCGCCGCGATTCAATTCTGGCCGATGCGGTAGAAGCCATTATCGGTGCTATCTATCTCGACAGCGATCTGGAAACGGTACGTGGAATTGTACTGGGTTGGTACAAAGAGCGTCTGGACACTATTCAGCCAGGTGCTAACCAAAAAGACCCGAAAACACGCCTTCAGGAATCCCTGCAAGGGCGTCGCAAACCACTGCCTGCCTATAATGTGATTAAAGTGCAGGGCGAAGCACATAACCAACAGTTCACGGTTGAGTGCGAAGTAGCAGGTCTGGATCGACCTGTCGTAGGAAAGGGCAGCAGTCGACGCAAGGCTGAGCAAGCGGCTGCAGAACTGGCATTACAAAAGCTGGATTCATGACAGACACGCAGCAAACTCACCACTGTGGCTTTATCGCCATTGTTGGACGCCCAAATGTGGGAAAATCTACGCTTCTAAACCGCCTTGTCGGGCAGAAGCTGTCAATCACGTCACGCAAACCACAAACCACGCGTCACCGCATCATGGGTGTTGATACCCGTGATGGCTATCAAGCGGTTTATGTGGATACGCCGGGGCTTCATATTGAAGAAAAACGTACCATCAACCGGTTGATGAACCGTGCAGCGTCTAGCTCACTGACCGACGTTGAATTGGTACTGTTCCTTGTTGATGGCACGATTTGGACAGCAGATGACGAAATGGTATTAAACAAGCTCAAGAAATCTGGGCTGCCTGTTGTTTTGCTGATCAACAAAGTGGATAACGTCAAAGAAAAAAGCGAACTGTTTCCGCATCTGCAAGCGCTGAGCGAGAAAATGGACTTCGTTGATGTTGTGCCTGTTTCTGCAAAGAGCGGTAAAAATATTGATGTGGTCGAGAAGTTGGTTCGTCAGCACTTGCCGGTGTGTGAGTGGTACTTCCCTGAGGAGTACGTGACTGACCGTTCTCAACGCTTTATGGCGTCTGAAATTATTCGTGAAAAGCTGATGCGTTTTACGGGTGATGAACTGCCTTATTCAGTGACGGTAGAAATCGAACGCTTTGATTACAACCCTGAAACCGATGGTTTCGAGATCAATGGTTTGATTTTGGTTGAACGTAGCGGTCAGAAGAAAATGGTGATCGGTAAAGGTGGCGATAAAATCAAAACCATTGGCCGTGAAGCCCGTCTGGACATGCAAGAGCTGTTCGACCGTAAGGTTTACCTCGAACTTTGGGTGAAAGTGAAGTCAGGTTGGGCTGATGACGAGCGCGCATTGCGCAGTCTTGGCTATATCGACGATCTATAAGCCCTTTCTTCGTCATACTTAAAATACACCAGGAGCAATATGGAAGGCTTGCAGCGCTGCTTTGTTCTGCACTCACGACCTTACAGTGAGACCAGCCTGATTCTGGATGTTTTTAGCGAAAACCACGGGCGTGTCAGCATCATGGCGAAAGGTGCCCGTGGTAAACGCTCTCCCCTCAAAGGGGCTTTGCAGCCCTTTACGCCCTTGCTCATGAAATGGTCTGGCCGTGGCGAAATGCGCACCCTTCGCCAAGCTGAAGCGATGGGATTGGCGATTCCCCTCTCTGGAAATGCGCTCTTTTCAGGGCTATACCTCAACGAAATTCTTAGTCGCGTGGTGGAACCGGAAACGGGCTATCACCAGCTTTTCTATGACTACGTTACTGCACTGACGGAATTGGCTCAGTACAGCAATCCTGAACCGGCTTTACGCCGTTTTGAGCTCGCCTTACTAGACTCGCTGGGATATGGCGTGGATTTTCTGCATTGTGCAGGCAGTGGCGAAGAGGTAGACCAAGCCATGACCTACATTTTCCGTGAGCAGCAGGGGTTTGTCGCCTCGCTTATGAAAAGCAATAACCTCGTATTTACTGGCAGTGATCTGCTTGCTTTGGCCTCTCGTCAGTTTACAACCCGTGACCAGTTAAAAGCGGCGAAACGCTTTACACGATTGGCACTCAAGCCTTATCTTGGTTCCAAGCCTCTCAAAAGCCGAGAGCTATTTTTGTTAAGAACAAGGAAATCAACGCAATGAATACCATTTACCTGGGCGTGAATATTGACCATGTGGCGACTGTTCGTAATGCGCGTGGCACGAAGTACCCTGATCCAGTCCATGCGGCAGAAATTGCTGAGCGTGCGGGTGCTGATGGTATTACGGTCCATTTGCGTGAAGACCGCCGTCATATCAAAGATCGTGATGTCTACATACTGCGTGACACGCTACAAACGCGCATGAATCTGGAAATGGCAGTGACCGAGGAAATGGTAAACATCGCATTGGATGTGATGCCTGCCTATGTGTGTCTGGTGCCGGAAAAGCGTGAAGAATTGACCACCGAAGGCGGTTTGGATGTTGCGGGTCAGCTGGATAAAGTGAAAGCGGCCACAGAAACACTGAATGCAGCCGGTATTAAAGTGTCGCTATTTATCGACGCTGATCGCACGCAAATCGATGCGGCAAAAGCATGTGGTGCGCCTTTCATTGAGTTGCATACCGGAGCTTACGCAGAAGCGGAAACGGATGAAGACATGCAGGCTGAGCTGAAGAAAATTGCAGCAGCAGCGAGCTACGCGCATGATTTGGGGATTAAAGTGAATGCCGGCCACGGTCTGACGTATCACAACGTTACACCCATCGCGAAAATTCCAGAGATCTACGAACTGAACATTGGTCATGCCATCATTGGCCGTGCAGTTTTTGATGGCTTGCCGAAAGCGGTTGCAGACATGAAAGCCATCATGCAGGAAGCGCGTCGTTAATGGCCGTTGTCGGTTTAGGGACTGACATTGCTGAAATCGGGCGGTTTGACACCATCATCGCCCGAAAAACAGGTGATGCGTTTGCACAGCGTGTCCTGACGCCATCTGAGCTAGAAAAGTACGCCAGTACCAAGCAGAAAGCCCGCTATTTGGCCAAGCGCTTTGCAGCAAAAGAGGCAGCATCTAAAGCCTTGGGTACGGGGATAGCGTGTGGCGTGACGTTTCACGATTTTGACGTCACCAATGATGAGCATGGAAAACCGCTGCTTGCATTGTCAGGTGTGGCGAAGCAACTTGCAGACGCGCGGGGGGTGACAAACATCCTCCTCACCATTGCTGATGAGAAACGCTATGCCGTTGCGACGGTGCTGCTAGAGCAATAATATTGAGATAGCAAAGAGCCCGCAAGCCGCGGGCTCTTTTTCTTTGACTTACATTCGTTAAGCCGTCATACGTTTAAAGACAATGGACGTATTTACGCCGCCAAACGCAAAGTTATTGCTCATGATGTACTCGCAATCGATCTGACGCTCTTCGCCGCGAATGTAATCAAGTTCGCCACAGGCAGGGTCAACGTTGTCGAGATTAAGTGTTGGGCTGAACCAGCCGTTGTTCATCATTTCAATCGCAAGCCAGGCTTCAATTGCACCGCAAGCCCCTAAAGTGTGTCCAAAATAACTTTTTAGTGAACTGATTGGCATGCGAGAACCAAACACATTGGTCGTCGCTTGCGTTTCGGCGATATCTCCTTTGCTGGTTGCCGTACCATGCGCGGAGACATAGCCGATTTGACCTGCAGATACGCCTGCATTTTTAAGCGCATTCTCCATACAAATTTGCATGGTTTCCATCTGGGGGTCGGTGATATGCGCGGCATCGCAGTTACTGGCAAAGCCGACAATCTCTGCATAGATGGTAGCACCACGTGCTTTTGCGTGCTCATACTCTTCCAGCACCAATGACCCCGCGCCTTCACCAATGACAATCCCGTCGCGATTGACATCAAATGGACGGGGTGTCGCGTCCGGTGTGTCGTTTTTCTGGCTAGTCGCATACAAAGTATCGAAGACGGCGGGTTGGGTAGGGCAGAGCTCATCTGCACCGCCTGCGACCATTGCAGTCTGGTAGCCGTGTTTAATGGCTTCATAAGAATAGCCAATCGCCTGGCTACCCGATGTACAGGCACTGCTGGTTGGGATTACTCGCCCTCTAAGGCCAAAGAAAAGCCCTATGTTAACCGCAGTGGTAGCTGGCATCATTTGTACGTAAGTATTCGCTGTGATCGCTTCGGTGGTCTTTTTCTCCATCATGATAGAGAAAGCGCGAGAAGGTCCATTACTGCCCGTTGATGAGCCAAATGCTACGCCAGTTTGACCGTTGTTGAGGACATCCAAGCCCATAAGCCCAGATTGAATGAGAGCAAGTTCTGTGGCAACGGTAGAGTATTTCGCCACTAAGCCCATGCTTCGCACCTGTTTGCGACCATAATGTTTGGGCAGGACAAACTCATCCAATGGCGCTGTCAAACGGGTGTTGAGGCCGTCATATTGCTCAAGTGATTCTGTGTATTTTACCGCATTCTTGTGTTCGAGAAGGCGAGAGGACACAGTATCCCAGTGATTACCAAAAGCGGTGACTCCCGCCATTCCGGTAACGACAACACGTCTGTTCATCGAAAACCTCCATTTATCGAAATTACTTGTCGGGTGACATAACTGGCTGCATCGGACATTAAAAAGGCGACAACATTCGCGACCTCTTCGGGGGTTCCCATGCGGTTGAGAGCGATATCAGGCAGTGCCTTAGCGAGTATTCGCTCATCTATCATGCCTGTATCAATCAACCCCGGCGCGACGCAGTTGACGGTGATTTTTCTTTTTCCTAGCTCCATCGCTAATGCTTTTGTTGCGCCGATAATTCCCGCCTTGGCCGCGCTGTAGTTCGTTTGGCCCGGGTTGCCAATAAGGCCGGAAACCGATGACATTGTGACGATTCGTCCTCCCGTTCGTAATCGAATCATGGGCATCACAATGGGATGAAGGACGTTGTAGAAGCTGTCGAGATTGGTATGGACGACGCCATCCCATTCTTCTTCGGTCATCGCGGGAAAGGCGGTGTCTGCGGTTACACCCGCGTTATTTACGATGCCGTAATAGGCCCCGAAAGCCTCGATGTCGCTTTCAATTTGCTCTCTGCATTCATTTCTATTTCGAATGTCAAATCGCAGGATACGACCTGTCCCGCCATTATTTTCTATGGTGGTCAGTGTCTCTCTGGCACCACCTTCGTCGTTGCCATAGTGAACGACAATATCAAAGCCAGCATTCGCCAGCGTGATGGCAATTGCCCGACCAATGCCTTTACTTGCCCCTGTTACCAGTACAGTGCGTGTCATGGGGATTCTCCTTTCGTCATGTCTTCAAGGGCGTCCGTTGACGGTTCGTAGGTACTTAACTGACAGGTTGCAACTTCAATACCATCCAATTCAATGTGGCATCGAAACACAGACATTCCTCCATCACTCATGACTTCTTCCACGAATATATCGAGGGGCTTGCCGATAGGAAACTGAGGGACAGTGACCTTGTATTGCCGGCTGCCAACGAGAAAGCCTATGGCAGGTGTTTTACCTGTTAAGAAGTCTTGATAGCCTGACCAAGTAGCAATGGTTTGCGCCATCAATTCAATGCCTACCCAAGCGGGAATGCCTTGCAGTAACTTGTCGAAAAAGTGGTGTTGATAGGTTGGGAACGCTTGGCAATGCGCGGAGGTAGTATCAGCATGTTTCAGTGCGTCGAGTAGCAGCATTGGCGCTCTATGAGGCACTAATGATGCTATTGGGGGATAGACGTTAGTATCGTCAGTCATGAAATATTTCCCCCAACTCTTTGGATACCGCTGCATATGCCAGCAGTTTCTCTTTAAGCACTGGCGGTGCGACAAACTGCATTTCTTGTCCGTCAAGGGTTACTGGAACCTGTACGGTATGTGCTTTACATAACCTTTGCAGTGAAACGCAGGATCGTTGGGGTTGAGCCTTTTTAATTGTGCGGGGCTACTGATTAATGTCAAAGGAAGTGTATGGTCCAGCGGAGATTGCTGTACGTAATCAATATTAGTGCGCGCAAACGGTCGATGGGCGAAAAGAGGCCAAAATACACGAAAGAGCAGGCCGTAAATGTGTTGATGAGAGACAGTGCTAACAACCGCACTCTCACCCAGAGTGTTTCCCCAAGTTTGCTCAAGCGTATCAATCTCAACATGCAATTGATGCAGTGACTTGATGATGGCTTTCGGTGTCCCACTAGAGCCTGACGTGTAAAGGATCAGTTGAATATCTTTATCATTGAAAGTGGGGAGTGGGATGTGCTCCGTTGAGGTTGTTTCAACGGGCAGCGTCACGGACTGTTTACCTAGAACGGTGATTGCCGCGGTATCTGTTACCACGCCGTCATACGCATCGGACAATTCTGCCAGGGCGGAGGGACGTAAGTTTCCAGGTACAACAATGGTCTTTTCTGCATGTGCCAGTGCTAAACATGCCAAAGCCATGTGATAGCTATCGTCCAGACATAATGCCCAGCGCTTGCGACTATCGTTTTCAAACACGCGATACAACGCTTCAACGTCCCGTTGGAAGCATGGCCAGGTTTGCGTGTTCTCTTGGTCAGTGGTGACGTAATGGCGACTATTGACCGCCATAAGTTGGGAAAATGTAGATAAGCCCATATGACTTGCAAACCTCAATAAGTGACTGCACATCTTGGGGGCATAGGCTTAACCCGAGATGCTAAAACCCAAGCAATGCACTGACCCATTCCTGCATTTCAACGGCGAGAATTCCTCGCAATTGATGGCCTGGCTCGGGTGGTCTATCCAGTGGTGTTTGCCAATGCTCAATCGAAACCGTGCGCTACAATCGCCATGAACTAATGGCGGTTGTAGCGCACGCACGTTTTGATTTAGGCGGTTTGCAGAAGCTCGTTAATCGCATTAACAACATCCTGCACCGTCCTTACGCTTTTGAAGGTCTCTGGTGGGATTTTCTGACCAATTTCTTTTTGTAAATGCACGACAAGGTCGACAGCGTCAATACTGTCTAAAACAAGATCCTCATAAAGGTTTGCGTCAGGGGAAACGTCGTCTGCGGCAACATCAAACATGTCGATGAGCGCGGCTTTTACTAGTTCGAAATTTTTTGTAGTTATATCAGCCATGATACTTATCTCTAACGTTGTTGTATTTTTCCACTTTCGGCAGTGGTTTGTTTTTTTTACCAAAGTGTTGAGAGATATATCAGACTGGTTTTCTGAGTACTAAATCAGAAAGATGGGATTACGTGATGTATCGTGAAGTTTTTACAGTGCTTACATTCCTAGACAATTTTTTTTGAAATCACTCGAAGATGATGCCCTGAAAAATATACATTCATTTATGTGAGGATTGGTGTTTTAGAAGGGACATCTCAGACATAGAATCGAGGCTGTATAAAAAAGCTGGCACGCTTGTGTGCCAGCTTTTTGAGGGATTAGTCTTGAGAGAAATAATGCGGAGCTTGTTCCCGGACGTTGTGCATTTCATCGAGTAGCTCCAACAGTTCAGGTTCAATATCGGCGACGGCATCGCCACTTTTCATTTGTGTCTCCAATTCATAGCAAAGCTGTTTGAGCTTTGGAACACCACTGTATGCGCAACTGCCATGAAGTTTGTGTATCACGGGCCACAAGTCGATGCTGTTATCTTCTAATGCGCGGGACACTTTCTCTTCAACTTCATCAAAAGAGCGGATCAGCATTTGCAGCATGTCTCGGGCGAGATCTGCTTTACCCGCAGCTTGTTTCATGGCGAGAGACCAATCCACACTGAGCGTAAATGATGCAGGGGACTGTATATTCATGACTGGGGTTGATGGAAGCGGCGTATCATTGGCACAGAGAGTCCAATGATGGAGTACTTGCTCAAGAATGTGCTCTTCAATGGGCTTGGTCAGGTAGTCATCCATTCCTTCTCTAAGCAAGCGTTCTCGTTCTCCGGTCATTGCGTGCGCGGTAACAGCGACAACCGGGGTGTCTCGATTTAATGGACTTTTCCGTATCTCATTGCAGGCCGTCACCCCATCCATTTCTGGCATCTGTATGTCCATCAAGATTAGGTCAAATTCTTGCTCATAGGCATTGGTGATGGCTTCTTTTCCGCTGGTAGCAACAATGACATTGGTTACCCTTTCAGACAGCAATGCTTCAATCAGTTTGAGATTGGCAGGGTTGTCATCAACCGCCATCACCGTAATAGGGAAGGTTGGATGAGAGACAGTGACAGGTATTTCTATCACTTCGGAGGTTGGCGCGTCATGTTGCAGTTGTTCCACCAGTTTTCGCAATGGTAGTGGTTTTGCCATGCATGCATCGATACCCGCATCGATGAGCTGTTCAGACAGTGCCAGTTCGGTGGTTGGTAAGCCAAAGATCACGCGATTAGCACATGATTCGGCATGTCTAGCAAGTGCAATGACGTCGTCAGTGTCTGGAGACTCATTGGCGTCGATACACAGCAATATCGTATCAAAGTGTTCGGCAGTGTCTGGAAATTGCGGATAGCTTTGAACCATCAGTCCGACGTTTGATAACCGTTCACTGAGAGAGAGCCGTGTTTCTTGGTGTGGCTCGACAAGCAGCAAGCTTTTCCCTGTCAGTGCCTCTTGGTCGATTGGTTGGATTAACGGCAGATCTGTTTTTAAAAGCGTCAAAGTAAACCAGAAGGTCGAGCCTTGATGAAGTCGGCTGTTAAAACCGATATCGCCACCCATTTGCTGTACCAGTTTTTGTGTGATAACCAGACCCAGACCTGTTCCGCCATAGCGTCGACTGATACTGGCATCTGCTTGTCGGAAGGCTTGGAACAGCTGTGCTTGTTGTCGCTCGGAGATACCGATCCCCGTATCTCTCACGGTAAACTGCAGCTCAAGTCGCTCATCGCGTTGCAGTTTCAGTTCGACGCCGACACTGATATGGCCGCGTTCGGTAAATTTAGCGGCATTACCGATCAGGTTTGTCAGAACTTGCTGTATACGGAGTGGGTCGCCAATCACACCTGTTGGGATGCGTGGGTCAATGCGCAAGTTTAGTTCAAGCCCTTTTTCGTGCGCCATTGGCGCAAGTAATCGCATAACCTCATCCAGAGAGTCTTCGAAATCGAACGGGATGTTTTCGAGTAAAAGTTTACCTGCCTCAAGTTTTGAAAAGTCGAGAATGTCATTGATTATTGTGAGCAAGTTATTCGCCGATTTCTCGATGGTTTGTAAGTAGTCTTGTTGACTGGTACTGAGTTGTGTTTTGAGCATTTGGCGTGTAAAGCCGATCACACCGTTAAGTGGGGTTCTAAGCTCGTGAGACATGTTGGCAAGGAACTCTGATTTCACCCGCGCTGCTTCTTGTGCATTTTTTTTCGCGATGTCGAGTTCTACGTTTTGAATTTCAAGTTGCTCAAGCGTTTCACGTAGATCGGAGGTTGCCTGATCGATGCTTTGTTGCATTTCGAGGTGGTATTCCGACAACGAAATCGCCATCGCATTGATACCGTTTTTCAGTGTGTCGAGCTCGCCAAGTAACTTCCCTTCAATACGTACATCTAGGTGGCCACGACGAATGCGGTCAATCATGCTGATCATTTGGTTGATGGGGATTTCGACATCAAGCAGCAGGCGGTAGGCGAAAAAGCCTGACAAAATCAACCCAAAGAGAAGCACGACGGCTGCTGACGTGATTTCTTGGTATTGCTTGAGTTTTACGGTGGAAAGATCCATTTCCATCGTGATGTAGCCAATCGGTTTTTCATCAATAGCATCAATGTTGAAACCGCTGATGGCACGGATAGGAGCGCGAAGAATTAAGGTATCTTCTGACTGCGTAACTTCAAGACTGTTAGGCAGTGGTTGCCCGCGAGGAACGGCAAGCGAGTCCAAATTTCTGTGGTAATTGGACGTCACAAACAGCTCATTTTGGCTTGAAAAAACAGCGATGCTTCGAACGTATTGGCTGTGCTGGCGGTGAGTATGTCCAATCAGGCGACGAACACTCTCTCGGCCTTCGTTGGTTAAGCCTATTTCACTGGCGATGGCCAAGGGTTCAATAATGGCTTGCCCCGTTACGCTAAGTTGCTGTTCAAGTTCGAAATAACGGTTCTTTATGAAATAAGCACTCAGCAAGAGACCGACAATCAAAGTCGGTGCGAGTGTCAGGGTAATAACTCTGGCGCGAAGTCCGTATTTGGTCATGCTGTTTGTTCTGTGGGAGAATTGGCGTCAAATTCGCGACGTACCTGTAGACATTCTAATCTCTGGTACGGCACTACACCAAAGCTGTCGGCGATAATTCAGCAGGTTATCACAACTGTTCGACGGTCAATAAGTATCATTGCAAGGTGCGCACGTTAACGGCGCACTTAGCCGTAGTTGGAACAACATCATGGCGCGTTTTTTTAAACCGCAAAAGAAAAAGAGCTTGGATACCAAGCACAAAGCGTTAAGTGTAACGAGACTTGACCATCAAGGAGATGGCGTCGCGTTTGACGGTAAGAAGCCTGTTTTCGTAGCGGGAGCCTTACCCGGCGAAGACATATTGGTGCAATTGACTGAAGACAAACGCCAATTTTCTCGTGCGAAGTTGATCAAAGTGGTCAAGCCAAGTCCAGAGCGTGTTCAGGCATTTTGCGCCCATTATCGTGATTGTGGCGGTTGTAACCTTCAGCATCTTAGCCATGATGCGCAGGTGGCGGCAAAACAAGAAATTCTGGGTCAATTGATGCGCAAGTTTGCATCTGCCGAGTTGACGCAAGATCCCCCAGTTGTGTCTAACGCACTTGGCTACCGTCGACGCGCCCGTTTAAGTGTCAAAGTCGCGAAAGATGGCAAATTCGAAATGGGTTTTCGACAGCGCAACTCGAACGATATTGTGACGGTGAAATCCTGTCCGGTACTGGATTCATCGCTCAATGACCTGTTGCCTGAACTGTATTCACAACTAGATGGCTTGCGCGGTCGTCGAGTGATTGGCCATGTCGAAATGGTGACATCGGGTGCAGGTCGAGTGCTGCTGGTGCGCGCGATTAAACCTCTTCATGCCGATGATGTTGAAAGCTTAACGACGTTTGCACAGCAAAATACGGTTGTATTATACCTGCAGCAGGGTGATGACGATGCCCAACGCTTGGTCGGTGAGTCTCCGTATTACTCCGTCAATAACCTTTCCATGGCATTTGAGCCGCAAGACTTCATTCAAGTTAACGCTGACATCAATACCAAAATGATTGGTCAGGCACTGGAGTGGCTGAATGTGCAGCCAGAAGACGATGTATTGGATCTGTTTTGTGGCCTAGGAAACTTCAGTTTGCCATTGGCTGACAAGGTAAAATCTGTCGTCGGTATTGAAGGTGTGGACAGCATGGTGGAGCGGGCATCGGATAATGCGGCACGCAATGCGTTAAGCAATGCACGTTTTTATTCTGCAAACTTGGAGCTTGATGCTGCGGAAACCGTCTGGGGCGATCAAAAATACAATAAAATTTTGCTCGATCCAGCACGTGCAGGTGCTTTAGGGGTTATGCCTTATGTGGCACAATCAAGCGCTGAGCGAATTGTTTACGTGTCTTGTAACCCTGCGACGTTGGCGCGAGATAGTCAGGTATTGCTTGATAACGGTTACACCTTAGCAAAGCTAGGCATGTTAGACATGTTCCCTCACACGGGACACTTGGAGTCGATGGCGCTGTTTGTCAAAGCGTAAGTGTCCACCGGGCAACCATGAGGGTTGCCCGTTCAAGAAAAAGAACAGGAAAGTGAAATGGTCGCAATTCGTGGCGCGCACCTAAATGACAACAAAGAATTTGTGCTTGAACGCTGGGTAGAAGGCCTGGCGCAAGACGCTGCTATCTCTCAAACGCTGATCGAGGCGTATGAGCATTGCCAATCATTGGGTGATGCGGAAATGCTTGCTCGACCGCTGTGGTCAGGCAGAGAGATGATAGAAATCCTTGTCACATTGAGCATGGATAAGGAAACCCTTCTCGCTGCGCTGCTATTCCCCGTTGTGGAAGACGGTTTTCTTGATAGTGAAACGCTAAAGGAATGCTATGGTAACACCATCACCAAGCTGGTGGATGGTGTTCAGGAAATGGCGGCTATCCGTCACCTGAATGCTAACAACGAAGAGGCGACTGCGGCTCAGGTTGATAATGTTCGCCGTATGCTGCTTTCTATGGTAGATGACTTCCGTTGTGTGGTCATAAAGTTGGCAGAGCGCATTACCTATCTTCGTGAGGTAAAAAACGAACCTGACAACATTCGTCAGGCGGTCGCGAAAGAGTGTGCAAACATCTACGCGCCGCTGGCAAACCGCTTGGGTATTGGTCAGCTGAAATGGGAGATAGAAGACTATGCGTTCCGTTATCAGCATTCCGGCACCTACAAACAAATCGCCAAACAGTTGGCCGAGCGCCGTATTGATCGCGAAGAGTACATTGATACCTTCGTGACTGATTTGCAGCAATCGATGGAGACATCGAGCATCAATGCACAGGTGTATGGTCGTCCGAAACATATCTATAGCATCTGGCGCAAGATGCAGAAAAAGAACCTTGAGTTTGATGAGCTGTTTGATGTGCGTGCTGTACGTATCATTGCGGATCAACTTCAGGACTGTTATGCCGCGCTGGGTGTTGTTCACACTAAATATCGTCACCTCCCGAAAGAGTTCGACGACTATGTCGCGAACCCTAAGCCTAATGGTTATCAATCTATCCATACCGTAGTGTTGGGACCAGAAGGAAAAACGGTTGAGATCCAAATTCGCACCAAGCAAATGCACGATGATGCCGAGTTGGGTGTGGCCGCACACTGGAAATACAAAGAAGGTGGTTCTGCGGGCCGAAGTGGTTATGACGAGAAGATTACCTGGCTTCGTAAGCTATTGGTGTGGCAGGAAGAAATGTCGGACTCCGGTGAGATGCTGGATGAGTTGCGCAGCCAAGTCTTTGACGATCGCGTGTACGCTTTTACACCCAAAGGGGACGTGGTGGATCTGCCCATTGGCGCGACACCGCTGGATTTTGCCTACCACATTCACTCAGAAGTGGGTCATCGCTGTATCGGTGCCAAGGTAGAAGGGCGGATAGTTCCGTTCACCTACCGTCTCAACATGGGTGACCAGGTTGAAATCATTACCCAGAAAGAACCCAACCCCTCGCGAGACTGGTTGAATCCAAGCCTTGGCTTTGTGAATTCGGGTCGTGCACGTGCAAAAATTAATGCGTGGTTCCGCAAGCAGTCACGCGAAAAGAACGTTCTCGCCGGCAAAGAAATCCTCGACACTGAATTGGCTAAAATTGGTGCGGTCAGTAAAGATGCATCGTTGGCCATGAAGCGTTTTAACATGAATAGCCTCGATGAAGTATACGCTGGTGTCGGTAGTGGCGACTTGCGTATTAATCAGGTGGTTAACTACATCAACTCCTTAGTCAATAAGCCGACGAAAGAGGAAGAGGATCAACAACTGCGTGAAAAGTTGGAACATGCAGAAGTCTCCTCGCCACCGAAGAAACCACGTCGTGATGCGGTAGTGGTGGAAGGTGTTGATAACCTGATGACCCACCTTGCGCGTTGTTGTCAGCCGATCCCTGGTGATTTAATCGAAGGGTACGTCACGCAAGGCAGAGGGATCTCTGTACACCGCGCTGACTGTGAACAATTGGCCGAGCTCCGCCACCATGCGCCTGAACGTATAATCGATACTGTGTGGGGTGGTGGCTACGTGGGTAACTATCAAATCACGGTCCGTGTGTCTGCGTCAGAACGTAGCGGTCTGATTAAATACCTGACAACGGTCTTCACCAATGAAAAGGTGAAAGTGGCTGGCATGCAAAGCCGCGTCGACTATAAAAAACAGATGTCGATTCTGGACTTCGATTTGGAGCTGAGCGATTTGGACGTCTTGGGACGCGTGATCTCTCGCCTTGAGCAAGTGAAAGACGTTCACGAAGCGAAACGACTTCACTGATTGAAGCTGTAGAACAAAGGGAAAGCACTGCTTTCCCTTTTCTTTTTTGGATAAGTAACAGATGAAAAAATCGTCTCGAATGCAAGAATTGCTAGAAATTATGGCCACGCTGAGAGATCCCGAGAATGGCTGTCCTTGGGATAAGAAGCAGACGTTTGATTCCATAATTCCTTACACCATCGAAGAAACTTTTGAAGTGGCGGATGCGATTGAACGTAAGGACCTTACGGACGTACGTGATGAGCTGGGCGATCTTTTGTTTCAGATTGTGTTCTATAGTCAACTCGGGAAAGAGCAGGGAGCGTTTGAATTCGATGATGTCGTTGCCGCGATTTGCGACAAATTGACACGTCGTCACCCCCATGTCTTTGGCAAAAAAGATGCGGAAGGTAATCCGTTAGAAAAACCTGACTGGGAAGGGATTAAAGCACAGGAAAGAGCAGCCAAAGCAAAACCGGACACGGCAGTAAGCGTTTTGGACGACGTTCCGAATACGTTACCTGCGTTAGGCAGGGCGGCAAAACTGCAAAAACGTTGTTCGCGAGTGGGTTTTGATTGGGATTCTGTCGGGCCTGTTGCAGAGAAAGTGCAAGAAGAGCTTCACGAAGTGATGGAAGAAACCTTGATGGTAGATGTGAATCAACATCGGGTTGATGAAGAAATCGGTGATCTCTTGTTTGCCGTCGTAAATCTCGCAAGGCATGTGGGCACGAACCCAGAAACGGCGCTTCGAAAAGCCAATTTGAAATTCGAAAGTCGTTTTCGTCAAATTGAAACGAAATTACGCGATAATGGTAAAAAATTGCAGGAAACTCAGCAATTTGAGCTGGAAATGCTCTGGCAGCAAGTAAAGCGTGACGAAGGCAACAAATCGCCGTAACTTGCTCCATTGATTTACGACAAAAAAAAACGATGTGCCGTGTGATAGTTTTCACGTTGTGGGAAGTTTCGGGCTCTGGTAACATGTCGTCCCGTCCAGATCTCCAATAATTTCCCCTAAATCCAACTCTCAGGTTTAGCATGACAACGAATTACATTTTTGTTACGGGCGGGGTTGTTTCCTCCCTAGGTAAGGGTATTGCTGCAGCGTCACTGGCGGCAATTCTAGAAGCACGTGGTCTTAAAGTAACCATGATGAAGCTTGACCCTTACATCAACGTGGATCCGGGCACAATGAGCCCAACCCAACATGGTGAAGTATTCGTTACGGAAGACGGTGCAGAAACCGACCTAGATTTGGGTCACTACGAGCGTTTCATCCGCACCAAGATGACTAAGCGCAATAACTTTACATCTGGCCGTGTATACGCCGATGTGTTGCGTAAAGAGCGTCGCGGTGACTATTTGGGTGCAACGATTCAGGTTATTCCACATATCACCAACTCTATTAAAGAGCGTGTGCTTGCTGGCGGCGAAGGTCACGACGTTGTTATCGTTGAGATTGGCGGCACTGTTGGTGACATCGAGTCATTGCCATTCCTTGAAGCAATCCGTCAGATGGCGGTTGAACTAGGTCGTGAGCGTGCGATGTTCATGCACCTGACTTTGGTTCCTTACCTGGCTGCGGCGGGTGAAGTGAAAACCAAACCTACCCAACACTCTGTTAAAGAACTGCTGTCTATCGGTATTCAGCCAGATATTCTGGTTTGCCGTAGCGATCGCGCAATTCCTGCAAACGAACGTGCCAAAATTGCTCTTTTCTGTAACGTACAAGAGAAAGCAGTTATCTCCATGAAGGACGTAGATTCCATCTACAAAATTCCTTCATTGATCCGCTCACAAGGCTTGGATGATCTTGTTTGTAAACGTTTTGGTATCGAAGCGCCAGAAGCGGATTTGACTGAGTGGGAACAGGTTATTTTTGAAGAAGCGAACCCTACCGGTGAAGTGACTATCGGTATGGTTGGCAAATACATTGAATTGCCAGACGCGTATAAGTCTGTCAACGAAGCGCTAAAACACGCTGGCCTGAAAAACCGCCTGACCGTGAAAATCAAATATATTGATTCTCAAGACGTTGAAACCAAAGGCAACGAAGTGCTGCAAGGTCTGGATGCAATCCTTGTTCCTGGTGGATTTGGTGATCGCGGCGTTGAAGGTAAGATCCTGGCAGCGAAATACGCACGTGAAAACAAAGTACCTTACTTGGGTATCTGCCTTGGCATGCAAGTGGCGCTAATCGAATACGCGCGTAACGTTGTAGGCATGGAAGGTGCAAACTCTACCGAGTTTGACAAGAGTAGCAAATTCCCAGTTGTTGGCCTGATCACTGAGTGGGTTGATGGCGAAGGTAAAGTTGAAGCGCGTACTGAAAAATCAGATCTAGGCGGCACAATGCGTCTTGGCGCACAACTGTGTCACCTAGCAGACGGCACCAAAGCTCGTGACCTATATGGTAACGCTACTATCCATGAGCGTCACCGTCACCGCTATGAAGTGAACAACGTGCTGCGTCCGCAGTTAGAAAAAGCGGGCCTTGTCGTGTCTGGCCTGTCTGCAGACAAGAAGCTGGTTGAAATTATTGAAAACCCTGAGCACCCATGGTTCGTGGCGTGCCAGTTCCACCCTGAGTTTACCTCTACACCTCGTGACGGCCATCCGCTATTTGCGGGCTTCGTTGCGGCAGCAGGTAAAAATCAGCGTGGTGAGTTGTAACTGAGAACAAAGAGCGGTTGCGAAGGTAGTGCAGCCGCTTTTCGCATTTTTAAGCTATATGACATACGAGAGGAAACACAATGTCTAAGATCGTTAAAGTTCTAGGTCGTGAAATTATCGATTCACGCGGTAACCCAACTGTAGAAGCAGAAGTTCACCTAGAAGGTGGTTTCGTAGGTATGGCAGCTGCACCATCAGGCGCATCTACCGGTTCTCGCGAAGCTCTTGAACTGCGTGACGGCGACAAAGCTCGTTTCCTAGGTAAAGGCGTACTGAAAGCGATCGAAGCTGTAAATGGCGACATCGCTAACGCTCTGGAAGGCAAAGACGCGAAAAACCAAGCAGAAATCGACCAAATCATGATTGACTTGGACGGTACTGAGAACAAATCTAAGTTCGGTGCAAACGCAATTCTGGCTGTTTCTCTGGCAAACGCAAAAGCAGCTGCAGCTGCGAAAGGCATGCCTCTGTACGAGCACATTGCTGAGCTGAATGGCACTGCAGGCGTATTCTCTATGCCTCTACCAATGATGAACATCATCAACGGTGGCGAGCACGCTGACAACAACGTTGATATCCAAGAGTTCATGATTCAGCCAGTTGGCGCTGCAACTCTGAAAGAAGCAGTACGCATGGGTGCGGAAGTATTCCACAACCTAGCTAAAGTACTGAAGTCTAAAGGCTACAACACTGCAGTTGGTGATGAAGGCGGTTTCGCTCCTAACCTGAAATCTAACGCTGAAGCATTGGAAGTAATCGCAGAAGCAGTTGCTGCTGCGGGTTACGAGCTGGGTAAAGACGTTACTCTGGCGATGGACTGTGCTGCTTCTGAGTTCTTCGACAAAGAAACTGGTATTTACAACCTGAAAGGCGAAGGTAAAACCTTCACTTCAGAAGAGTTCAACCACTACCTAGCAGGTCTGGTTGAGCAATTCCCAATCGTTTCTATCGAAGACGGTCTGGACGAGTCTGATTGGACTGGCTTCAAGCACCAAACTGAACTGCTGGGCGACAAAATCCAGCTGGTTGGTGACGATCTGTTCGTTACTAACACTAAGATCCTTGCTGAAGGTATCGAGAAAGGCATCACTAACTCTATCCTGATCAAATTCAACCAGATCGGTTCTCTGACCGAAACTCTGGCTGCTATCAAGATGGCTAAAGATGCAGGCTACACTGCAGTTATCTCTCACCGTTCAGGTGAAACTGAAGACGCAACTATCGCTGACCTAGCGGTAGGTACTGCGGCAGGCCAAATCAAGACTGGTTCTATGAGCCGTTCTGACCGTGTTGCTAAGTACAACCAGCTGATCCGTATCGAAGAAGCTTTGGGCGAAAAAGCACCTTTCAACGGTCTGAAAGAAGTTAAAGGCCAAGCGTAATCGCTTACCTTAAACTGCTTTAGATTGAAAAACGGCTCCCTTGGGAGCCGTTTTTTTCGCCTGTCGAATAAGCTAACTTGTTTCATGCACAAAAAAGCCAGCATTTAGCTGGCCTTCGTGTTTTAAATGCTCATCGCATCATTATTTTTTCGCGAGTTCTGGCAAGTCACCCGATAGCCCCAACGCTCGCTTGATAAATTGGTTTTTGATGCCCGGTAGTGTTGCAGCTGCTAGTAGGCCAATGCCTCGAATGAGTTTCTTGGCTGGTTTTTCTCCCGCAAACAAATCGCGGAAACCTTGCATGACGGCAATCATTTGTGCGGCTTCTGCCTTACGCCAACGCTCAAACGCGCGAAGATTGGCTTTTTCGCCAATATCCTTTCCTTCATCGTGTAAGCGAACGACCTCTTGAGCGAGAGTCACAGCATCCAAAAGCCCAAGGTTGACACCTTGGCCAGCCAGTGGGTGAATGGTGTGGGCAGCATCGCCAATTAAAGCTACGCGATCCACTACAAAGTCTCTCGCATAGCGCATTCTCAGCGGGAATGCAGCACGTTCACCTTCAACATGGCAAAGTCCCAAGCGTACATCAAACGCACCCGTCAGGGCTTTGTTGAACTCAACATCAGACATAGTGCAACGCGCATCTGCTTGTTCAGGAGGCTGAGACCAAACGATAGAACACAAATGAGGATCGGAGAGCGGTAGGAATGCCAACGGACCTTCTGGGGTGAAAATTTGGCGTGCAATACTGTCGTGTAGTTCATCGGTACGAACGTTTGCGACCAGCGCGCTGTGTCCGTAATCCCAATGCGTCAGGGGAATAGAAAGCTGATTACGCACCCAAGAATTCGCGCCGTCAGCACCAACAACCAGCTTGGCAGTGATGGCATTACCAGAGTCTAATGTCAGCCAAGCTTCCGATTCGCCAAACATCATTGAGGCGATGCGATCTGGGCAGAATAGTGCGACATTGTGTTGCTGTTTGATGCGTTCTAGCAGCGACAGTTGGATCACGCGGTTTTCGACAATGTAGCCAAGATCTGGCTGACCCATGTCCATTGCATCAAACTCAATGGACGCGAAGCTATCTTGTTCCCATACCGCCATTTTCTGATACGGACTCGCGCGACGGGAAACAATGCCGTCCCACGCACCGACATTTTTGAGAATGCGCTCACTGGCGCGGCTTAATGCAGAGACACGCACATCAGGTAAGGTATTGAACGTGCTGTCAGGCTCCTTGCCTTCAATGACCGCGATACGAAGTTCGGAATCTGCCAAGGCGGCAGCCAAGGTAAGTCCTACCATGCCACCGCCAACAATAGCGATGTCTACATTTGTCATTTTCATTATCGTTCTACCAAGCCCATTGCACGTTGTAGCAAAGGTGCTTTCAGTTCGCGGCAGACTGACATCGCAGCCAAGCCTAAATTTCTGCCTAAAATGAGCGGAGCAGAGGTGTTTGAAAAACCATGAACTAAGCCGGACGTCATCGCAACTGTGGCATCACGATCGGGTTCTCTGCGTTCAAGGTATTGTTGTAGCAATGGCATGCCACCTATATCAATTCCTGATTGATGGGCAATGGCAATTTCTTCGGCCAACGTCGCCACATCGCGAAGTCCAAGGTTAAATCCTTGACCAGCGATCGGATGAAGCGTTTGAGCGGCGTTGCCAACGACGGCAAAGCGGTGCGAAATTAACTGGGTTGCTTGACGAAGGATCAATGGATAGCTACTGCGCTCGCCAGCATGAAGCAGTTTTCCAAGTCGCCATCCAAAAGCGCGTTGCAACGCATCAATAAACGCCGAGTCTGAAAGTGCTAATAAGGCTGCGGCATCGTCTGGTTTTACGCACCATACCAAAGAGCATCTCCCTTCTGACATGGGGAGCAGTGCAATTGGGCCCGTCTCCGTAAAGCGTTCAAAGGCTTTTCCTTGATGCGGAATTGACGGCGTGACATTGGCAATAAGAGCGGCTTGTCTGAAATCATGCTCATGGCGTTCGATGCCGATCATTTGGCAACAGGACGAGGTAGCACCATCTGCTGCGACGACTAATTTGGTTTTGATCTTCGTGTTGTCGTTAAGAGTGAGCGTCACATCATCTCGTTGGCGATGAATGTCAGTGACGAAAGCCGGACAGAACATTGTAATGGCTTGCGATTCCGTCAAAGCGGAGTGAAAAACTCGACCAGCATCTGCTAACTCGATTACGCTGCCTAACGACTCAACGCCTTCCTCTTTGGCATGCATTTCGGTCAGGCCAAAGTGTCCCCGGTCTGAAACATGGATATGATCAATGGTGGTTGCCAGCGGTGAGAGTTTTTTCCATAGTCCCAACGATGCCAACAATTGGCAACTGCCGTAAGACAGTGCAATGCTTCTGGCGTCATAGCCAGGGTGTGAGTGGTCGGGAATGGCTGCTTCAACGACGGCAATAGAAAGCCCGCCCTGTGTCAGCGTTTCGATAGCAAGAGCCAACGTGGCTCCCGCCATTGCGCCGCCTGCAATAACCACATCAAATTCCTGCATTGAAGGCGCGTTTGCGTCCATTCTTCGTTCTCTCCGGGCAGTCAATTCTACGATCAGTGAAGTGTTGGCTTGGTTTCTTCTGTTACTGGCTTGGTACCGAGTTCAGCATGCAACGTCATTGCACAAACGCGAACGTGCTCTATCACTTGTTCTAGCAGCAGTGCTTGCTCTTCCATATCATCGTCTTCGTCAATACCGAGTTGGGCTATTTCAGCCAGATCCGCCAGTACTTCATTTGCATCCTCAGACAGTTTGCCTGTGGTTACGCCGACAAGACCAATACCCGCGATGAACGCGCTGACCCAATCCGAGAGAGCATCACCTCTATCCAGCAAAGAGACACTTTCATCTGGCAACAACAGTTCGAAGTCCATTTGCCCGCCAATCAGCTCGCTGGAGGACTGAGCGAGGGAGCTTGCTGCCAGCGCTAAGGATTGATGTGGCCAACCTTGACCGTCGTTAGTGTAATCATAAAGCATTGGCATCCAGTTGCCCGACTCAGGGTCCGAACCACCACAAAGCATTCCGGCTAACAAAGCGTGCATTTCTGCGGGTGTGACGGTGAGGCTATCGGATTTTAGTGTGGTAGCGATGTTGCTGTATTCAGGTAAAGTTACTTGGGTCACTGGGGCCACCTTGAGTACCAATTAATTCAAAGACTATGCTATCACTTAGCTGCAACCCACTGAACAGCTCTTGATAAAAAGTCGCTTTTTGAAAGTTGAACTTCTCAGTGACCCTGAAAAATTGCTCTGATTTTCATCACATTGATGACTTTTCGTCTGGTTAGCTCGTCGAGAGCACATCTGCTTTAGGATAGACTTGCAGTTTCATCTGCCATTTTTTATATTTGTGCCCGTTACGTCAGGGTGCGACAGCGCGCTTTGAAGGGAGCTCCGAAACAATTATGACTACGCAAGCTGTTGAAATTCGAATTCTTGGGAAGACCATGCGCGTTAACTGTCCAGCGGGGCAGGAATTGTCTTTGCAAGAAGCAGCGGACGACTTCGATAAGCGGTTGCATGAATTGTCTGCTCGCACTAAAGTAACGAATACAGAGCAATTGCTCACTATCGCGGCGCTGAATGTCTGTTATGAACTACAGACCGAAAAGCAAAAAATTGCTGACGATAGAAATGAAATGCAACAGCGCATTTCGCTGTTGCAGGAATCGATTGAAGAGGCGTTGTTAAAACACAGCGCGTCGAAGGAAGCGTAAGTTTCCAAACCAGTTTGACCCTGGAGTGTGCGTCAGCGGATCCGCGTCCCTGAGCCGATAAGCACATCTAAGGGTGAGTTGTTTTAGGCTATTGAGCAAGCTCGGCTCGTACCGAGAAGCCTACGGTCTATTCTGCCCATCCGCCTTGAACCGCAGGGTTCAAGGGCAAAAGATCCCAACGGCACTCCGGGGCCTTCCTTATACATTCTCCATGCGACACGGCAAGGACCGCCGATGCAAGTGAATACCTCTGAGCAGCGTGCTTTGCTGCGACATCAGATTCGTCAACGCCGTCGAGCCCTCTCTACAGACCAACAGCAATTAGCGTCCGAACATTTGCTTCAACGCTTTAAAGCTGCTGACTCGATAAAACAAGCGTCTAATATTGCGTTGTACCTGTCGGTGGATGGCGAGTTGGATACACACCTTCTTATCGAGCACTGCTGGCAATTGGGGCAATCCGTTTACCTCCCTGTAATACATCCTTTTAGCAAGGGACATTTACTGTTTCTTCATTATCACCCTGATACCAAGCTGGTTCTGAATCAATACGGTATTCCAGAGCCTAAGCTGGATGTGCGAGATGTGTTACCCGCTTCAAAGATTGACGTGATATGTACTCCATTGGTGGCATTCGATGATGCTGGTCAGCGCCTTGGTATGGGGGGAGGATATTACGATCGAACATTGGTCCCTTGGTATAAAACCGGCGAAGGAGCAAGACCGATTGGCTTAGCGCACGATTGCCAGCAAGTGGATAGCTTGCCCGTGGAAGTATGGGACATACCTTTGCCTGAGATTCTAACCCCCAGTCGACACTGGTCATGGGCGATCGTCTGATCGCAGTTGATCGACCAGAACGGGATCTGCGTTGTCAAAAATCTGCGCGCACCTATTTCAGATCTGTATAATCGGCCTCGCGAATTACCCCCCAAATTGCAGGAGATCATCATGACTCAGGATGAAATGAAAAAAGCGGCTGGCTGGGCTGCGTTGGAATACGTCACCAAGGGTGCCATTGTTGGTGTTGGTACTGGCTCGACCGTTAATCACTTCATCGATGCGCTTGAAACCATGAAAGATCAAATCAAAGGTGCAGTGTCGAGCTCTGTAGCGTCGACTGAGCGTCTTGAAAAGATCGGCATTCCCGTTTTCGATGCTAACGAAGTGGCAAGCTTGGACATATATGTTGATGGTGCTGACGAAATTAACCCAGGCAACAACATGATCAAAGGCGGTGGTGCAGCACTGACGCGTGAAAAAATCGTGGCGGCGATAGCGGAACAGTTTATCTGCATCATTGATGACAGCAAAAAAGTAGACGTGTTGGGTCAATTCCCTCTGCCAGTAGAAGTGATCCCGATGGCACGCTCATATGTTGCGCGTCAACTCGTCAAATTGGGCGGCGATCCTTGTTACCGTGAAGGTTGCATCACAGACAACGGTAACATCATCTTAGATGTACACAACATGCAAATCACCAATGCGAAAGAGCTGGAAGATACCATCAACGGTATTGCCGGCGTTGTGACGGTAGGTTTGTTTGCGAACCGTGGTGCTGACGTGGTTCTTGAAGGTACACCTAATGGTGTAGTGAAAAGTTAATTAACCCTTTGCAGACAAATCGTTAGATTTCTACTTTTTTAGAAAGAAAAGCCAATCGTTTGCGTTGAATTAACTCAATAAGTTAGCGGTGTCCTATGGGCGCCGTTTTTTTTCGTCTTATTCTCGTAATATTGTTCCCTTTTCATACAATTTTTTGTTACCTTAATCACTAATTATTGCCGTCTGGATGGCGAAAACCGAATTTTTGATTTTTAGGTTTGTTTTTAAGGATGAGAACCGCATGGCTAAAGTGTCTCTAGAAAAAGACAAGATCAAGATCCTTCTTTTAGAAGGTCTTCATCCCTCAACGTTAGAAGTGCTGCAAAGCGCAGGCTATAGCAACATTGAATATCACAAAGGGTCGCTCGCTGGTGAAGAGCTTGAAAAAGCGATTTCTGATGCGCACTTCGTGGGTATCCGTTCCCGTACTCAGCTAACAGAAGACGTGTTTGCCAAAGCACAGAAGCTGGTGGCCGTAGGGTGTTTTTGTATCGGAACAAACCAAGTGGATCTGAACGCTGCTGCGACGCGTGGTATCCCAGTATTTAATGCGCCGTTTTCAAACACTCGCAGTGTTGCAGAGCTGGTGTTGGGCGAAATCCTGTTGTTGCTTCGCGGTATTCCTGCGAAAAATGCGATGGCGCACCGCGGTGAGTGGATGAAGTCTGCGGATCAGTCTTTTGAAGCGCGCGGTAAAAACCTAGGGATCATTGGTTATGGTCACATTGGTACGCAATTGGGTATTCTCGCAGAAAACCTGGGTATGCGTGTTTTCTACTATGACATTGAAAACAAGCTGTCTTTGGGTAACGCAACGCAAGTGGCGTCTTTGTCAGAACTGCTGAATAAAAGCGATGTGATTTCTCTGCATGTGCCCGAAACTGACTCTACCCAGAATATGATGGGCAGTGAAGAGTTTGCACGCATGAAACCAGGTGCGGTATTCATTAATGCTGCTCGTGGGACCGTGGTGGATATCGACGCATTGTGTGGTGCGTTAGAAAGTGGCCATATTGGTGGTGCGGCAGTTGACGTATTCCCAACAGAACCTAAGACCAACAGCGAACCATTCACCTCTCCACTTCAAGCGTTCGACAACGTGATCCTGACGCCGCACATTGGGGGCTCTACCCATGAAGCGCAGGAAAACATCGGTATCGAAGTTGCAGGCAAAATGGTGAAGTATTCAGACAATGGTTCAACCTTGTCTTCAGTCAACTTCCCGGAAGTGTCTTTGCCTGAACATTTTGGTACATCTCGTTTGTTGCATATTCACCAAAACAAACCGGGTATCCTGACTAAGATCAACACCATTTTTGCTGAGGAAGGCATCAATATTGCCGGTCAGTATCTGCAAACCAATGCCGAATATGGCTATGTGGTTATCGATGTTGAGACAGAACACTCTGAGAAAGCACTGATAAAATTGAAGGCGATTGATGGCACCTTGCGTGCTCGTATCCTTCACTGATTAAACAAGACTGGATAGATACTTTGTTCCCCCGCAAATGTCTGTCGACGTAATACAAAGAGGCTACCCATGGTAGCCTCTTTTTTTACTGTATATAAAGTGGGTCGCAGGTGTTATTCGCTTAACTCAAAAACCACTTCGACGCGATCGCGAATGGTAATTTCCGCGTCCATATAGCTGGCGTCCACGTTTCTTGCTTCAGCTGCCATACGCAACATCACAGGGCGAGATGGGGTATCTGCCATATAGCGAATTTCCCAAACCCCAGCTAACTCTTCACCAAACCCTTTCGCGAGAGAACTGGCTTTTTCTTTTGCATCAGCAATCGCAGCCATGCGCGCTTGCTCTTTCAATGCTTTTTCTTTGCTGGATGAAAAGCTGATGTTATTTACGCGATTAATACCGTCTGACAGAGCCCCATCTAAGATGGTATTCAAGTGCGTTAAATCGCGAACAGTGACACTGACATTGCGGTTAGCTTGGTAGCCCGTTAGTTTTGGCTCGCCATTTTTCGGATAACTATATTGGGGCTGAAGCGACAGATTTGCGCTTTCGACATCTTTTTTACTTAGCCCCATATGTTCCAGACGAGTAAGGAGGGCTACTATAGCATCATCAGAAGCTTGTTTAGCGGCTTTTGAAGAGGTTCTTTTCAGGCTAACTGCAATATTGATGGTTGCTGTGTCAGGTGTTGCTACAACTTCGCCGACCCCAACCGTTTCCAGATGAGGGAAGTCGGGTGTTGCTGCAGAAGCCAAAGGCGACAAGGCTAGCGTTGCGCTAAATAGCGTAGCAATAAGGTGTTTTTTCATGGTGAATTGTCCATGTTGTTGTGTCTGCGCTGTTTGACCACAAATATCGGCAGTTTATCCCTGCAGAGTAAAGAAATTACGTCAGTGCTTCGCCAGCATAGTGTCGGCAAGCTTCAGTCATGTTGGCAAGCACACCACTTTGGTTGGAAAAATGATGTAGGAACAGATGACGATAAACCCCGTCCCCCGGGCACAAGTCAATGAGGGTGCCTTCTGCTAACTCCTCTTCGATCTGCAATTTAGGAATGAGGCAATACGCCACACCGAGTTTTGCCATTTTGACGAAAGCCTCCGAGGATCTCACCATGTGACTTCGCCATCCTACCGTAGGCAGGTTAAATCGCTCAGACACAAACTGGGTGTGCATATCATCGAAGCGGTCAAAAACAACTGCAGGGGCACGGCTTACTGTTTCGCTGTTGAGGCCATTGGGGAAGTATCGCTGCTTAAATTCAGGAGTGCAGACACACAAATAGTTCATTGTCCCTAACGGTGATGCGGTGCAGCCGTGTAAGGGCGTCGCTTCTGTACTAATTGCGACAACGGCTTCGCCCGAGCGGAGACGGTTTAAGGTTCGGGTTTCGTCGTCAACAATCAGGTTGATTTCGAGAGCGTGAGAGTGCATCAGCGGTGACAATGCGGGAAGTAACCAAGTCGCTAGGCTGTCGGCATTTGTCGCGATAGGAACTGTCACAGCGCGGGATAGACCATCAGGCGTCAGCTCGGGGATCAGTTCTTTCTCTAGTAATTGAACGCGACGATACAACCCCAGTAATTTTTTCCTATCGGCGTCGGTTGCGGCGGTAACTCGCGAATCAGAACGGGTTGCGCTACCAACTTCTCCAATTGCTTAACGCGTTGAGATACCGCAGATTGCGTAATAAAAAGCGCATCGGCTGCTCGCTCGAATCCGCCATTTGCAATGACGGCGTCTAAAGCTTCTAACCACCGATAGTCCAATCCCTTCATTACCGCCTCATTAGCTTGACTGATGTAGGATTAAAATTATTAGTTTTACTTGTTTTTGTCACCTTATTACTTTGAGAGTGAGATTTTGAGGTGTAGAGGAACCACCGTGAGCAGCACAATATTATTACAGGGATTTGGACTGGGACTGAGTATGATCATCCCCATTGGTGCGCAGAACGCTTTCGTACTCAACCAAGGAATACGACGTCATCACCATGTTGCGACGGCAACAATATGTTTCTTTTGCGACGTTGCGTTGATACTTCTGGGCGTGTTTGGCGGTGGTGCAATGTTGGCGAGCAATAAAACGTTATTAAGTGTGGTTACCCTAGGTGGGGTGGCCTTTTTGCTAACCTTTGCCTTCCAGTCGATACGTCGCGTGTTCAAACGCGAAAACGAAGAATTTGATGTGGAAAAAGCCCTTGCGCAAAAAGGCTTGCTCGCGGTCGTGTTGGGGGCATTAGCCGTGACCGTATTAAACCCCCATGTTTATTTGGATACCGTGGTGGTATTGGGCTCCATAGGTGGGCAGTTTCAGTCTGCGGAACGTATAGCTTTTGCAATTGGTACCGTGTTGGCGTCATTTGTCTGGTTCTATGGGATTGCTTTGGGCGCGGCAAAAATGTCACCGATTTTGTCTCGGCGTCGTGTTCGACAGGTCATTGATGTATTGGTGGCAGGGATGATGATTTACGTGGCATTCTTATTGATGCAGAAATGGACAATGTTCATTTAAGGATAGTGGACGGAATGATGCAAACCTTGGAAAGGATGTTGGAAAGCAATATTGCGCTGATGGTGCGCTGTGGTGTGGCATATCAGTCATGGCAGCATGAGCTTATTTTAGATTTTGAGACCGACGAGCGTGTGGGTCATCAACTTGGTTGGACGGCAACACCGACAAAGAGCCTTTTTCTGTCGTTTAAAAATGGCGAATATGCCTTGTTGCTGACACACAGAGATGCGCGATTGGACAGTAAAAAAGTCAAAGCTTTGATCGGGAAAAGGCCTTCTATTGCGTCTGATGATGAAATGATCGCCCAATTAGGCTGTGTGCCAGGGGCGGTGTGTCCATTTGGGATCCCAGAGTCGATCACCTTGATTGTTGATGACGTGCTGTTTTCGTTTGACGCATTGATGTACACGCCCGGCCCGCCGGAATATACCTTTGCTTTTGATGCGAACTGTTTGTCACGTTTGTTAGCTGCGCTGCCAAATCCCGTCCTTCAACTGGGTATGTCTTAACATACCAGCATGCGTATTTCTTCCCTTTCTCCGCCAATTTGTTGATATTCGCGCGTTTGCTTCTGTCACTGCTGGTGTGGCAGAGGTGAATGTGGGATTATTGCTATCCTTAACAGAATAATTGTACTCGGCTTCTGTGCCGATAAACTCTGAATTGAAGCGTGGAGGCATATAACGATGCGAATGCTGACAGTGTTGCTGTTCGTATTGTTCGGCTGGCTCCAATGCCACCTTTGGTGGGGGAAAAACGGGGTCACTGACTACCTCGAAGTGAACGCCGTCGCTGAAACAGCTGCCTTGGCGAACGAAAAACTCCACCAACGTAATCAGCAGATGTTTGCAGAGATTGCAGACCTAAAGCGCGGGCAAGAAGCCATTGAAGAGCGTGCTCGTAATGAACTGGGCATGATAAAGCCGGGAGAGACATTCTTCCGCATTGTCACTGAATAAGCCCTCTCGCCAGACATTATACGAAGAGAATCATGAAGACCCCGGCAAGTGATGAAAAGGGCTGCTCGCCACGTATCGTTGTGTCCGACGTTGTCGCGATTGTTCCAGCAGCAGGTGTTGGCAAGCGGATGCAGGCGGAGTGTCCTAAGCAATACCTCACCATTGGCACCAAAACCATTTTGGAACACACGGTTCACTACCTGCTGGCGCACGGCAAGATTAGTAAAGTGGTGATCGTGATTGGCGCTGACGATGTTTATTTTAAGACAACGTCTTTGGCCTCTGACAATCGCGTGATTGTGGCAATGGGCGGAGCAGAGCGTGCCGATTCCGTGTTGGCGGGACTCCATGCGACCGATGCTGAGTGGGTCATGGTGCATGATGCAGCAAGACCTTGTGTTCGGCATGATGATATTGATGCACTGATTGAAACCGCGACGTCACATGTTCACGGTGCCATTCTTGCTGCACCCGTGCGCGATACCATGAAACGAGCTTCCCCCGATGACAATATCGATCACACTGTATGTCGTGAGGCATTATGGCATGCGCTGACACCACAAATGTTTAAGCGTGAGCAACTTCTCGACTCTCTTACTGCAGCATTAGAAAAATCACTAGCAGTAACGGATGAAGCCTCTGCGATTGAATTGGCTGGGGGCTCTCCAGCATTGGTTGTGGGTCATGCAGACAACATTAAAGTAACGCAGCCAGAAGATTTGGCGCTGGCTACGTTTTTTCTGTCGCAACGCGCAGAAAACGAGTGACGGAAAGAGGACAGGCTATGATTCGTATTGGACACGGTTTTGATGTACACAAATTTGGTGGTGAAGGCCCCGTCATTATCGGCGGTGTCAGTGTGCCTTACGAGCAAGGCTTGATTGCACATTCTGATGGCGATGTAGCTTTACACGCCGTTTGTGATGCGCTGCTTGGTGCGATTGCAGCAGGCGATATAGGCCGACACTTTCCAGATACCGATGCAGAGTGGAAAGGGGCTGACAGCCGTTTTCTACTGCGTGATGTGTACGAAAAAGTAAAAGCAAAAGGCTATGTGATTGGTAATTTGGATGTCACCATCTTGGCACAGGCACCCAAAATGGCCCCACACATCGAAGCAATGTGTGCTGCGATTGCCGAAGATCTTGAAACGGATATCAACAACATTAACGTTAAAGCCACAACCACAGAGCGACTCGGTTTTACGGGCCGTAAAGAAGGCATCGCCTGTGAAGCTGTGGTGATCATCCGTAAGGACTCCCATGACTGATGTAATGAATTCTTTGGCCTACCTGCATGGTAAGCCAACGGCGACCGGTAAGCTAAAAGTAAAGCCAGAGCATTTCTTTGTAAGCGAAACATTGGATTTCACTCCGGCCGGACACGGTGAGCACTTTCTTGTGCGCATTCGTAAAATCGGTGAAAACACCAAGTATGTTGCCAATGAACTGGCAAAAGCCTGCGGCGTGAAATCTCGTGATGTGAGTTGGGCGGGTCTGAAAGACCGCCATGCTGTCACTGAGCAATGGTTCAGTGTGCATCTGCCAGGACAACCTGATCCTGACCTGTCCGATTTCGTTGCGACCCACGAAGGCGTGGACGCCATTCTGGAGACTGCGCGTCACGACAAAAAAATGCGCCCCGGCGATCTCATCGGTAACCACTTCAAACTCGTTATCACAGATTTTGATGGTGACGATGCCATTGACGCACGTCTGGCTGACATTCGTGAAAAAGGTGTACCAAACTATTTCGGAAGTCAGCGTTTTGGTCGCAATGGTAACAATGTAACGTCAGCGCGTGACTGGGGACAAGACAAGTTCCGAGTTCGTGATAAAAGTAAGCGCAGCTTCTATCTGTCAGCAGCACGCTCGTTCTTGTTCAATCAGGTGTTGTCTGAACGTATAGAGAAAGATCTTTGCCATTCAGTCATGTTGGGGGATTTACTTATCAATGCCAAAGAAGAAACGGCATTGGTTGACAACATTGATGAGGCAACAGAAAAACTGCTCTCAGGTGGTTGGCAGATCACAGGCCCGATGACGGGTGACAATGCATTGCCAACACAGCAAGACGCACAATCGTTTGAACAGGCCATTGTTGATAACGAACCAGATTTGTTGGCAATCATTCGCAGTAATCGTATGCGTCACGAGCGCCGTCCGCTTCTTCTGTTCCCAGAAAATATGGTGTGGGAACGTGATGAAGACATGCTGACCATTGATTTCTCACTGCCAGCAGGGTGCTTTGCAACTGCAGTAATGAGAGAAATCATTGAAGAAACCAACGATGGAGAGATTGATGCACATTTTGATCAGTAATGATGACGGCGTATTCGCGGAAGGCATCAATGTACTGGCAGACGTGCTGTCGGAAATTGCAACCATTACGGTTGTTGCACCGGATCGAAACCGATCTGGTGCTTCTAACTCGCTAACACTGGAAAACCCACTAAGAGTGCGGGAAGTCGGCGAGCGAAAATATGCGGTGCAAGGTACGCCAACAGATAGCGTGCACATGGCACTCAATGCATTGGTTAAAGAACCGGTCGATTATGTGATTACAGGTATTAATCACGGTGCGAACCTCGGTGACGACGTACTTTATTCGGGTACCGTCGCCGCGGCGACAGAAGGGTTCTTTATGGGCGTCCCTGCGATAGCCGTCTCCCTTTGTGGCTCCTCGCATTTTCATACTGCTGCACAAGTGGTAAAAAGCGTGGTGCTAAGTGCGAAAGCGCGTCCGTTACCGGCTGATCGTATTATTAATATCAATGTGCCGGATTGTGCATTCGCCGATCTTAAGGGTTGGCAAGTTACCCGCTTGGGCGCGAGGCATCGCGCTGAAGACATGATTCACGATGTTGACCCAAGAGGTCAAAACATCTACTGGATTGGTCCTCCGGGGGCTAAACAGGATGCAGGTCCGGGTACGGATTTTTATGCCATTGAAACGCAATGTGTCTCATTGACACCTTTGCAGGTTGATTTGACGGCGCACGATACTCTAGCTGCTTTAACGCAATGGGTTATTACTGAAACAAAAAAATAAAAGGTGATATTGGTGAATTATTCGCATTCACTTATTCAACAACTTACATTGCAAGGGATATCGGATCAGCGCGTACTCGATGCTATCGGGCGGCTTCCTCGGCATCTGTTTGTTTCAGAAGCGATGGCTCATCAAGCCTACGATAACAATGCGTTACCGATTGGATTTGGGCAAACCATCTCCCAGCCTTATATCGTCGCTAAAATGACGGAGCTTTTGAACCTTCAACATGACAGCAAAGTGTTGGAAATTGGTACAGGTTCAGGTTTCCAGACTTGTGTTCTTGCGCAACTTGTTGGCCATGTTTATTCCGTGGAGCGAATTAAGCAATTGCAAATGACGGCAAAACGCCGTTTTAAGCTGCTTGAGCTCTATAATATTTCGACAAAACATGGTGATGGATGGAAAGGTTGGGCAAGCAAAGGTCCCTTTGATGCGATCATTGTTACGGCTGCTGCGGCAACGATGCCACACGTGCTGTGTGAGCAACTCTCAGAGGGCGGAAGCCTTATTATTCCTGTCGGTGAGACAGATCAGGTTTTGTATAAAGTGACGCGTAATGGCGAGCATTTTGAGACAACGGCAATCGAAGCGGTAAGATTTGTTCCGCTGGTTGCTGGTGATTTGGCATAGGTAACGTCTAGTGGTAAGGGATTCAATTCAGTTGAAAATTTTGCTTTTTCTCCCTGTGTTGGTTCTTCTTGCTGCCTGCTCAGTGTCAAGTCCCGCTCCTGTGTCGAGTGTCAGCCCTGACTACACGCAAGTAGAGCGTGGTAGCTACCGAGGAAGCTACTATGAAGTCCAGAAAGGCGACACGCTCTACTATATTGCCTACATCACAGACCGCGATGTGAAAGAGATCATTGGGGCAAATCGACTCACCAAACCCTATACAATATTTCCTGGGCAAAAACTCAATCTTTGGAAAGAAAAGTACGTCCCACCGACCTACGGGAAAAAGGGAAAGACACCAGCAGTGGTTGTTGCAACCGCACCAGTGGCTGTCGCTGCGGTTCCTGTGGCGGTTGCTAAGCCGCCAGCCGTATCTACAGGATCATCTGCTAAATCAGTCAAAGATAATCAAAAATACGCTTCGCAAAATAAGTCGGGATCATCTTCTCAAACTGAGAAAAAAGTTGAACCGAAGAAATCGAAAGAGTACAGTCAGGCTGTAACAAAAAGTAAACCATCTGCTGACAAATCTGTAAATAAAGCGGCAGCGTCAAACAAAGCAATAACTTGGCAATGGCCTTCCAGCGGTAGGGTGGTTTCCGGTTTCTCCAGTTCGGAGATGGGAAACAAAGGCGTCGATATTGCAGGTAAGCGTGGTCAATCTATTACTGCATCTGCGGATGGGAAAGTGGTTTACGCGGGTAACGCACTCAGAGGTTACGGTAATTTAATCATTATTAAACACAATGATGATTACCTAAGTGCTTATGCGCATAACGATCGTATTTTTGTTTCGGAAAGACAGAGCGTCAAGAAGGGGCAGAAAATAGCGTCTATGGGCAGCTCTGGTACAAACACTGTTCGGCTACATTTTGAGATTCGCTACAAAGGAAAATCGGTGAACCCGCTTAGGTATTTACCTAAACGATAAACCGGGACAGAGAGTGCTGTACTGTCTAGCTGCTACGCCAAATTGGGAGGCGCTATGAGTCAGAATAATACTGCAAAGAAAGAAGAACTGGTTGCTGATGATGTTGAAATGGAGCAACTTGAGCTCGAACAAGAAACGGAATCAGTAGAAGAAGTTGAAGAGTCAGTGTCATTTGCTGCTTCATCAAAAGCATTGGACGCGACGCAACTCTACCTCAGTGAAATCGGTTATTCACCTTTGCTGACGGCAGAAGAAGAAGTACTTTATGCTCGCCGTGCATTGCGTGGTGATGAAGCTGCACGTAAACGGATGATCGAAAGTAACCTTCGCTTGGTTGTTAAGATCTCTCGCCGTTACTCCAATCGTGGTCTGGCTTTGCTGGATCTGGTTGAAGAAGGTAACCTCGGTCTTATCCGCGCCGTTGAGAAATTCGACCCAGAAAGAGGTTTCCGCTTCTCAACCTATGCGACGTGGTGGATTCGTCAAACGATTGAGCGTGCGATCATGAACCAGACACGTACCATCCGTCTGCCAATTCATGTCGTCAAAGAGCTTAATGTCTACCTCCGTACAGCACGTGAATTAGCACAAAAGCTGGATCATGAGCCAACAGCGGAAGATATTGCGTTTCAATTGGACAAGCCCGTTGAAGACGTCAACCGTATGCTGCGCTTGAACGAACGTATCAGTTCGGTCGACAATCCAATCGGCGGTGACTCTGAAAAAGCCCTCTTGGATATCATCCCTGATGAGAAAGAAGGTGGCCCTGAGAGCACAACCCAAGACGATGATATGAAAAAATCTATCGTTCATTGGCTCCAAGAATTAAACCCAAAACAGCGAGAGGTGTTAGCGCGACGTTTTGGCTTGTTGGGTCATGAAGCTTCAACGTTGGAAGATGTTGGTCGCGAGATTGGGTTAACCCGAGAGCGTGTTCGCCAGATCCAAGTTGAAGGCCTGCGACGTCTTCGTGACATGCTAACGCACCAAGGTTTGAACATTGAGTCACTGTTTAATACCGAGCACTAATCACCGTTTTTAGTACCGTTTATTGTGCTCAAGAAAAAAGCCCCGCGTGGGGCTTTTTTAGTTTTCGTCGTTTGGAATCTAATCCTAGAAATTAGAGCAAGGTTTTTAATCGATACAGTGCTTCCAATGCCTGACGAGGTGTCAGGTTGTCGGGCTCTATCTCTGCGAGGACTTTTTCTACTTCACTCAACTCTGGCAACAGTGACAATTGCGCGGCAGGAGCCTGCGGTGCTTGCTCACCCGTGACCACCTCATGGCCGCTGGCTTCCAGTTGGCGAAGTTTGGTTTTCGCACGTTGAATAACGGTTTTCGGTACGCCAGCAAGCCCTGCTACAGCAAGGCCGTAAGATTTGCTCGCTGCGCCTTCTTGTACGGCGTGCATAAACGCAATTTCATCACCGTGCTCAACGGCATCCAAGTGAACGTTAACCAGCCCGCCAACTTGCCCAGCTAATTCAGTCAGTTCGAAATAGTGAGTAGCGAACAGTGTCATGGACTTGAGCTTCTCAGCGAGCCATTCTGCGCTAGCCCAAGCCAGCGACAGGCCGTCATAGGTGCTTGTGCCGCGACCAATCTCATCCATCAATACCAAACTGTTTTCTGTTGCGTTGTGGAGAATGTTCGCTGTTTCTGTCATCTCAACCATGAAGGTAGAGCGGCCAGATGCCAAATCGTCCGAGGCACCAATACGGGTAAAGATGCGATCTACGGCTCCCAGCGTTACCGATTCCGCAGGTACATAGGAGCCAACGTGAGCGAGCAGCGTTATCAACGCGGTTTGACGCATATAGGTCGATTTACCGCCCATGTTCGGGCCAGTAATAATTTGCATTCGACGCTCAGGGCTCAGCAGTGTTGGGTTGGCTATAAACGGCGCATCCAACACTTGCTCAACCACAGGATGGCGACCTGCAGTAATCTCTATTCCACGTTTGTCGGTTAATACAGGACGGCAGTAATTTAATGTTTCCGCACGCTCTGAGAGATTTGCCAATACATCCAAAGTAGAAAGTGAGTCCGCGGCGCCTTGCAGTTGCTCAAGGTGAGGCAGTAATTTGTCGAATAGCTCTTCCCACAGCTTTTTCTCAAGCGCCAATGCCTTGGATTTTGAGTTCAAAACCTTGTCTTCATGTTCTTTGAGCTCTGGGATGATATAACGCTCGGCATTTTTTAGGGTTTGGCGCCTCACATAATACGGGGGTACCAAATGGCTTTGACCGCGGCTAACTTGAATATAAAAACCGTGTACCTGATTGAACCCCACTTTTAATGTGTCGATGTCATGGCGCTCTCGCTCTCGCTCTTCCAGTTCTTTTAGATAACGTGTCGCACCGTCAGCCAAGTCACGCCATTCGTCCAACTCCGTATTGTAACCTGGGGCAATTACACCGCCATCTCGAATGACGACGGGAGGCGCTTCAACCACGGCTTCTTCAAGCAACTGAGCCAATTCGGGCATTGGAGCACAAGCGTGTTTCAAAGGCGCGATAGCTTCGTCCTGTATTTCTTCCAGCAAGCTTTCGATTTCAGGAAGCTGTTGCAGCGCACCGCGCAGCCTTGCTAAATCGCGAGGGCGAGCAGATCGCAGTGCAAGTCGTGCCACAATACGTTCCATATCACCGATCGGTCTAAGGCCAGCAGAAAGGTCTGCATAAAGGCCAGTATCTTTCAATGCGGTGATCGCATCTAAGCGGCGGTTAACAACAGAAAAGTCACGCATTGGTTGGTGTAGCCAACGCTTAAGAAGACGGCTTCCCATCGGGGTGGTCGTGTTATCCAATACAGATGCAACGGTATTTTCGAAGCCACCAGCAAGATTTTGTGTCAGCTCCAAGTTGCGACGCGTTGCAGCATCTAAAATCACTGATTGATCTTTGTTCTCTTTCACCAGCGCACGAATGTGAGGCAATGCGGTTCGTTGAGTGTCTTTGACGTATTGCATCAGACAGCCTGCTGCAGCGAGACCTAATACACAGTTCTCGACGCCAAAGCCCACCAAATCGCGGGTACCGAATTGTTGATTCAGTTGCTGTTTCGCAGTTTCCAGATCAAATTCCCAGATAGGGCGACGACGGCTGCCTTTGCACATGTCAGTCAGTGCGGAGTAACTGAAGTCTTCCGGATAGAGGAGCTCGGCAGGGCGAGTACGTTGAAGCTCCGCTTGCATTTCTTCCTCGGTCGCAGGTTCGCTTATAAGGAAGCGACCCGAGGTGATATCTAATGTTGCGTAACCAAACTGCTCTTTGTGTGAAAAAATGGCAGCAATTAAGTTGTCTACACGCTCATTCATTAAGGCTTCATCAGACACGGTACCCGGTGTGACGATACGCACAACCTGACGTTCAACGGGTCCTTTGCTGGTCGCTGGATCGCCAATTTGTTCACAAATCGCGACGGATTCTCCCAGTTGAACCAGACGTGCCAGATAACCTTCGACAGAATGATAAGGAACTCCCGCCATTGGAATCGGCTCACCGTTTGATGAACCGCGTTTGGTCAATGAAATATCGAGCAATTGAGAGGCTCGCTTCGCGTCATCATAGAAAAGCTCATAGAAATCACCCATTCGGTAGAAAAGGAGTTGTTCGGGATGCTGCGACTTTATTCTTAGGAATTGCTGCATCATCGGGGTGTGATTTGCTATTGCTTGTGCTGTCACGATCTGGCCTGCAAAATTACAATGGGAAGTAAAGGCAACAGGATACGTGAATCGCAGCAAACGGGTAAAGTGTCGATATCGCGATGACGGAAAAATGAAGCCGAAAGAGGACGAAGATGGAACAACTTGTAAAAACAGCGACGCGGATCGGTGAGCTTCTGGTTGCGAATGGCCAGACGGTTACGACGGCAGAGTCTTGCACGGGCGGCGGTATTTCTTATGTGCTGACCGAAGTGGCAGGGAGCTCAGCGTGGTTTGAACGCGCCTTTGTAACCTATAGCAATGATGCCAAGCAAGAGCTGGTGGGTGTGAATAACCAGACGTTATTAACATACGGCGCGGTTAGTGAGGACGTTGTGGCTGAAATGGCCACTGGCGCTCGTGATGCGGCCAACGCAGATTTTGGGCTGGCAGTGAGTGGCATTGCTGGCCCGACGGGTGGTTCTGATGACAAGCCTGTTGGCATGGTGTGCTTTGGGTGGGCAACCAAAGCAGGGGTGGTAACAGAGACATGCTTGTTCGATGGCGACCGCCATACGATTCGTCGCAATACTATTGCCCATAGTCTTTGTCGTCTGTTGTCCTATCTAGAAGGTAAAAAGTAAGAGGCGTGACACGATTGGAAAGAAAATTGTTACGCAGGGCTAGACACTGTATAAATGGACAGTATACTTAGCATCAATTAACGATTAGTTATCTGAACGATTATTGCATCCTTTGGAGATTCAAATGGACGACAACAAACAGAAGGCGTTAGCCGCAGCCCTTGGTCAGATCGAGAAGCAGTTTGGTAAAGGTTCGATCATGCGCCTTGGTGATGATCGCACGATGGACATTGAAACCGTATCAACAGGTTCTCTGTCTCTAGATATCGCACTGGGTGCCGGTGGTCTACCATTCGGTCGTATTGTTGAAATCTATGGCCCTGAATCTTCAGGTAAAACCACATTAACGTTGCAAGTAGTAGCGGAAGCTCAAAAAGTCGGTAAAACCTGTGCGTTTATCGATGCTGAGCATGCGCTGGACCCTGTTTACGCACGCAAACTTGGTGTAGATATCGACAATTTGTTGGTGTCGCAACCCGATACGGGCGAGCAAGCACTGGAAATCGCAGATGCACTGACGCGTTCAAGTGCCGTTGACGTTATCGTTATCGACTCCGTGGCAGCATTGACGCCGAAAGCGGAAATCGAAGGTGAAATGGGTGACTCTCACATGGGTCTCCAAGCACGTATGCTTTCTCAAGCAATGCGTAAGCTGACTGCGAACATCAAAAACAGCAACACCCTGATGATTTTCATCAACCAAATTCGCATGAAGATTGGTGTGATGTTTGGTAACCCTGAAACCACAACGGGTGGTAACGCACTGAAGTTCTACGCGTCTGTTCGTTTGGATATCCGTCGTATCGGTTCTATCAAAGAAGGCGACGAGGTGGTGGGTAACGATACCCGTGTTAAAGTCGTGAAGAACAAGATTGCAGCACCGTTTAAACAAGCTGAATTCCAAATTATGTACGGTGAAGGTATCAACCTTTACGGTGAGCTTGTTGACCTAGGTGTGAAACATAAACTGGTTGAGAAAGCGGGTGCTTGGTATAGCTACAACGGTGATAAGATCGGTCAGGGTAAAGCAAATGCATGTAAATTCCTGAAAGAACACCCAGAGCTTGCGAAAGAATTGGATAAGACGCTACGTGACATGCTGCTGCAAAACAACGATACAAAAGTTGATAGCAATGATGCAGAGCAGTCGGAAGAGGAAGCGTTCTGAGTTTAACTGCACGAGAATTGGCGGTGGGCATGCTTGCCCGCCGAGATCATTCAGAGCTGGAGTTGCGTCAGAAACTGGCGCAACGACAGTGCTCTCCCGAAGACATTGACGCTGCGATCGAAAACTGTCATTACCACCATTGGCTCGATGACCAACGATTTGCTGAAAGCCTCCTCCGCCAAGGTGTTTATAAAGGACACGGCTGGCAACGAATTTGCTTTGATGCCAAACGAAAGGGCATCAGTGCTGCACAACTAGAGTCTGCGCAAAAAAATCAGCAACATGACTGGTATGAGCTTGCCAAAGCACTCGCCCAGCGACGCTTCGGTGACTTAGACGGTATATTTCCAGACGTGGATTTCAAACAACGCGCTAAATGGGTTCGATACCTTAATAGCCGCGGCTTTACTTTCGATCAAATCAACTATGCGTTAACCGCAAACGATACCGAATAGAGACGAATTCCTCCTCTATACTGCGAGCTATCTTGTTTCTGCCTCTTTTCGCAACAGGTCAGGTTGTTTACAATGAGCACCAAATTGACTCTGAGCATGTCGCGTTTGATGCGATTCAGTGATTACTACAACTCCAATTTCAGGATTAGACAATGTACATGAGCACCGACGAGGTCCGCACAGCGTATCTCGAATTCTTTGAAAGCAAAGGGCATACAATTGTGCCTAGCTCATCGCTCGTGCCTGCAAACGACCCAACGCTATTGTTCACCAACGCAGGTATGAACCAGTTTAAAGATTGCTTCCTTGGTCTAGAGAAGCGCGCTTACACGCGTGCGACGACTGCGCAACGCTGTGTGCGCGCCGGTGGTAAGCACAATGACCTGGAAAACGTAGGTTTCACTGCTCGTCACCATACTTTCTTTGAAATGCTGGGTAACTTCAGCTTTGGTGACTACTTCAAGGAAGACGCTATCGCATACGCGTGGGAGTTTCTGACTGAGACGTTGAAACTGACAAAAGACCGTCTGATGGTTACCGTTTATGAAACGGATGACGAAGCGTTTGCGCTTTGGAATGAGAAAGTGGGAATCCCTGCTGATCGCATCGTACGTATTGGTGACAAGAAGGGCGGCAAGCCATATGAGTCAGATAACTTCTGGCAAATGGGTGATACCGGTCCTTGTGGCCCATGTACTGAGATTTTCTACGATCACGGCGATTACATTTGGGGTGGTCCTCCGGGCTCTCCAGAAGAAGATGGCGATCGCTTCATCGAGATATGGAACAACGTATTCATGCAGTACAACCGTCATGCTGATGGCACGATGGAACCTCTGCCTAAGCCATCCGTTGATACCGGTATGGGTATCGAACGTATTGCAGCGATCATGCAAGGCGTTCACTCAAACTACGAAATCGACATCTTCCAAACGCTGATCAAAGCAGCTGCGGAAGTGATTGGCTACGTCGACTTGTCTAATCAGTCACTGCGTGTTGTGGCTGACCACATCCGTTCATGTGCGTTCCTGATTGTTGACGGCGTGATGCCTTCAAACGAAGGCCGTGGTTATGTACTGCGTCGTATTATTCGTCGCGCAGTACGTCACGGAAATAAACTGGGTGCAAATGGCGCATTCTTCTACAAGCTTGTAGGTCCTCTGGCTGAGATCATGGGTACCGCGGGCGAAGAAATGAAGAAGCAGCAGGCAATCGTTGAGAAGGTGCTGAAGATTGAGGAAGAAAACTTCGGTCGCACCCTGGATCGCGGTATGGCTATCTTGAATGACGCGCTGGAAGCATTGGACGGTAACGTACTTGACGGTGAAACCGTATTCAAGTTGTACGATACCTTTGGATTCCCTGCAGACTTAACAAATGACGTTGCGCGTGAGCGAGGCTTCTCTATCGATGAATACGGCTTTGAAGCTGCAATGAAAGCACAGCGTCAGCGTGCGCGCGAAGCGGGCCAGTTTGGTACTGATTACAACTCAGTGATTAAAGTTGAAAGCGATTCTGAGTTCACCGGTTACGGTGCAACAGAAGGCAAAGGCCTGATCACCGACATTTTTGTCGATGGCATGACATCTGAAGCGCTGGCAACAGCTGACGAAGCCGTTATCATTCTCGATCAAACGCCATTCTATGCAGAATCAGGCGGTCAATGCGGCGACGCTGGCTTCTTGATGACTGACGCTGGCAAATTTGAAGTCATTGATACCCAGAAATTCGGTGCAGCAATTGGTCATCGTGGCAAACTGGTTGACGGTACGCTAAGCGTTGGTGACAACGTTGAAGCAAAAGTGGACGCGGCACGTCGTCAAGCGATTGCATTGAACCACTCTGCGACGCACCTCCTACACGAAGCGCTGCGCCTTGTTCTGGGTGAGCACGTTCAACAAAAAGGTTCTTTGGTTCGCGCTGAAGGCCTACGATTCGACTTCTCTCACTTAGAAGCGGTGAAGCCAGAAGAGCTGCGTACCGTTGAGAAAATGGTTAACGAGCAAATTCGTCGCAATCATGAAGTGAGCACCGACATCATGGACATTGAGTCAGCGAAAGCGAAAGGCGCGATGGCTTTGTTTGGTGAGAAATACGATGACAACGTGCGTGTGTTGAGCATGGGCGACTTCTCTATCGAATTGTGTGGTGGTATCCACGCAAACCGTACGGGCGACATCGGTATGCTGAAAATCGTTTCTGAAGGTGGTATTGCAGCAGGCGTGCGTCGTATCGAAGCGGTAACGGGCCAAGGCGCGGAAGAAGCGTTCTATCGTCAGCAGCAGGAGTTTTCTCAGAAGGTGTCGGATTCTCAAAATCGTGCCAAAGCACTTGAGAAAGAAATCCAATTACTGAAAGAAAAATTGGCAGCGCAGGAAAGCGCGAGCCTGATCAACAATGTGAAAGACATTAACGGCGTTAAGGTATTGATCAGCGCACTAAACGGCGCCGACAGTAAAGCACTGCGTACCATGGTTGATGATTTGAAAAACCAAATGGGTAGTGGTGTGGTGTTCCTTAGCAATGTTGCTGATGACAAAGTTAGCTTGATTGCAGGCGTGACCAAAGACCTGACGGGTAACGTGAAAGCGGGTGAGCTTGTAAACATGGTTGCACAGCAAGTCGGCGGTAAAGGCGGTGGTCGTCCCGATATGGCGCAGGCAGGCGGTACAGATGTTGCCGCGTTGCCAGCAGCGATGGAGACTGTTGCACCTTGGTTGACTGAACGTTTGCAATAAAAAAACGTTAAGAAAACAGTACGTAAAGAAAGGCTTCCTCTGGAAGCCTTTTTTCGTTTATTTTCTTTGTTGAGTTTATTCTTTGCACTTTTTTTTTAACGCTGTATAGTGCATCGCCTTAAAGAGTGTGAGGCTTTTTATTAAGCTAAATTCACCAAATTTTTTGCGCCGGTAGGATGAACTTTTCTTGCCTCGCAGTATCTCACAACGTGATCTTCTGGGCACAGGGGTCACAATGTCTGGATTCTATGTGCAAAATCTCATTGGCAAACTGGAGTTGGCCAAAGAAATAAGCCATATTGAAAAACCAGACGGACACGATTGCTCGAAGGACGTGTTCGACAAAAGGATGCTCGCAAGGAAGGAAAGTAGTTGACCGTCCATCTCGGAGCTTAAGCTGCCGTATGAGTTTACTTCGTGCAGTAAGAAGACCAAACAGACTCAACGAAAAGAAAGTTGTAATTACTCAAGGAGTAGAAGAATGCTGATTTTGACTCGTCGCGTTGGTGAAACGCTGATGATTGGTGATGAAGTTACCGTAACTGTGCTGGGCGTTAAAGGCAACCAAGTACGTATTGGTGTAAATGCACCAAAAGAGGTTTCTGTACACCGTGAAGAAATCTACATGCGCATACAAGCTGAGAAGGGTAACCCAGCACCGACTGGCGGCAACTTCTAAATAAAAGCGTATTGTGATTTACTTAAGGCCGACATTTGATCGGCCTTTTTGTTAAATATAGGCTGTTCATTTAAAACGCAATTCGCGGTTTTTTTATGCCGTCATGTGGTAAAGTGGCGGAGAAGTGTCCAAACGCATCATGAAAGTGATTTTTTCAGGATAAAGTGTTTGACATATTTTGGCGTCACAGTAATATGTGCCTCCGCAAGACGGTGAGGTGGCCGAGAGGCTGAAGGCGCTCCCCTGCTAAGGGAGTATACGGTTTATAGCCGTATCGAGGGTTCGAATCCCTCCTTAAATGCAACCGAATTGTTGCGCGCTCGTAGCTCAGCTGGATAGAGTACCTGGCTACGAACCAGGCGGTCGGAGGTTCGAATCCTCCCGAGCGCGCCATGATTTGTGCGGTGAGGTGGCCGAGAGGCTGAAGGCGCTCCCCTGCTAAGGGAGTATACGGTTTATAGCCGTATCGAGGGTTCGAATCCCTCCTTCACCGCCATTCTTGCACTGCGCGACCGTAGCTCAGCTGGATAGAGTACCTGGCTACGAACCAGGCGGTCGGAGGTTCGAATCCTCCCGGTCGCGCCATTATTTTTATTTCCTGATTGTGTCAGGAAATGCAACCGAATTGTTGCGCGCTCGTAGCTCAGCTGGATAGAGTACCTGGCTACGAACCAGGCGGTCGGAGGTTCGAATCCTCCCGGTCGCGCCATTCTTATCTGTGATACCCCTAAGGCATTTGCCTTTCCAAGGACGAAGCTCCGTTTCCGACGAAGCGCTTAGCATCCGGATTGATGCATGAAGTGATTACTGCGCCCTCGTAGCTCAGCTGGATAGAGTACCTGGCTACGAACCAGGCGGTCGGAGGTTCGAATCCTCCCGGTCGCGCCATTTCTTCTTTTTTGCATTTTCATGCAAATATCAAGAATAATTCCCCAGCTTAAATTCTCCTGCAGTATCTCAATCCCCATTATTTTCTATTGTTTTACTTTTGCTTAGCCCATTCCTTTCGCATAAACCCCAAAAAACCATATATATCTTTCAATAAAACGCTATTTTTTAGCATGTTTATTTGGCAACAAATTAAGTAGCCAATCCTCAATCGCGAATTAACACAATGGCAACAATTGCGTATTTTTATTGCGTCAGAGGCCGAAAATGGCACAATTCATGAACATTACAGGATTGTCTTCATTGTCATTTGTTAGTATTTTGACCACCTACTTAAATGAATAAGTAAAATCTCAAAAAAAAGTAACACCTATTTTCGAGATTGACGGGACTGATGGAAGTTTTAGTTTTGTCAGTAGGATGCAAAGGAAGCAAAGATATGGATCTGGGAAGTACACTCCAGCAGGCTGCCGCGCTCATGCTTACAGGTATGATGGTAGTTTTCATTTTTCTCACCACTTTGATTGGCTTGGTCAAACTTATGTCCAAGCTTGTCCCTGAAGAACTGCCGCCTCAAACAGCCTCGACAACGATGCCTTCAAGCAATGTGAACGGGCAAATTCCAGGGGAAACGATCGCAGCGATTTCTGCTGCAGTGCACAAATACCGTAGTCGCCAGCGTTAGCTGATGCGAAACATACAATTACAAGGAGTTATGTCGTATGTCTAAGCCACTCGCTATAACCGATGTTGTCTTGCGCGATGCGCACCAATCTTTATTTGCAACTCGTATGCGTCTCGATGACATGTTACCAATCGCCGCTGCGTTAGATGATATTGGCTACTGGTCATTGGAAACATGGGGCGGAGCAACGTTTGATGCGTGTATCCGTTTTCTGGGGGAAGACCCTTGGGTTCGCCTGCGTGAACTGAAAAAGGCTATGCCTAAGACCCCGATGCAAATGCTGCTGCGTGGTCAAAACCTGTTGGGCTATCGTCACTATGCGGATGACGTGGTTGATAAATTCGTTGAACGTGCACATGCCAATGGTATGGATGTGTTCCGGATTTTTGATGCGATGAATGATGTTCGCAACTTTGAGCGCGCTGTAAAAGCGACGATCAATGTTGGTGCTCACGCTCAGGGTACACTTTCTTACACTACTAGCCCTTACCATACTCTGGATACATGGACCGATTTGGCGAAGCGCCTAGAAGATCTTGGCTGCCATTCTCTGTGTATTAAAGACATGTCCGGTCTTCTTAAGCCGTATGAAGCGGAAGAGTTGATCAGCCGAATCAAAGCCTCTACTGATATCCCGTTGGCACTGCACTGCCACGCAACGACAGGCCTTTCTGCTGCGACAGCAGTGAAAGCGGTAGAAGCAGGGATTGATATCCTTGATACTGCGATTTCTTCCATGAGCCAGACCTATGGCCATACACCAACAGAAACTGTGGTTGCTATGCTGCAAGGTGCCGAGCGCGATACCGGCCTAGACCTTGAGAAACTTGAGCCGATAGCTGCTTATTTCCGTGAAGTCCGTAAAAAGTACGCCAAGTTCGAAGGCCAATTGAAAGGTATCGACTCGCGTATCCTGATTGCTCAGGTACCGGGCGGGATGCTGACCAATATGGAAGGCCAGTTGAAAGAGCAAGGCGCGGCTGATCGTATGGACGAAGTATTGCTTGAAATCCCACGTGTGCGTGAAGATTTGGGCTTTATTCCATTGGTTACGCCAACCTCTCAAATCGTAGGCACGCAGGCTGTGATCAACGTGTTGACTGGTGAACGTTATAAGAGCATCACCAAGGAAACAGCGGGTGTGTTGAAAGGCGAGTATGGCGCAGCGCCAACGGAAGTGAACAAAGAGCTTCAAGCGCGTGTTCTTGACGGTGGTGAAGCCATCACTTGTCGCCCAGCGGATCTACTTAAGCCTGAGCTGCACATTCTGACTGACGAGCTAATTGCGAAGTCAAAAGAAGATGGTATTTTACTTGCTGAAGCGCAAGTTGATGATGTTCTGACTTACTCACTGTTCCCACAAGTAGGTTTGAAATTTCTGAAAAACCGTGGCAATCCGGATGCGTTTGAACCAGCTCCAGGCAAAGAGCCTGCACCAGTTGCTCAAGCTCCTCAAGCGGCTGCTCCAGCACCTGCTGCTGGCGCGACCGAAGCATACAGCGTTCAGGTTAATGGTCAGGTATACGATGTTGTTGTTGGCTCTCAAGGCGAACTGACATCTGTCACGCCGGCCGCAGGAACCCAAACCGCGGCACCTGTGTCAGCACCAACAGCAGGTACTGCAGAAGCGGTTGCTGCTCCACTGGCGGGGAACATTTTTAAAGTGGTTGCCAAACAAGGCAATGAGGTGAAAGAAGGCGATGTTCTGCTGATCCTCGAAGCGATGAAGATGGAAACCGAAGTTCGTGCGGCACGCTCTGGTGTGGTTCAAGATGTCATGGTGAAAGAAGGTGATTCGGTCACTGTTGGTTCTCCATTGATGAGCCTGGCGTAAGAGGGTAAACATGGAAGGTTTATTAATCCTCTGGTCTGAAACTGGTCTGGCGAATTTTGACTTTGGCCAGCTAGTCATGATCACCGTCGGCTGTGTACTGCTTTATCTTGCCATTCGCAAGGGCTTTGAGCCCTTGCTGTTACTCCCGATTGGTTTTGGTGCAGTGTTAGCGAACATCCCAAATGCAGGCTTCACGGAGCCGGGTGGTGTGCTTTACTACATCTACTATGTGGGTATTGAGTCCGGTATTTTCCCGCTCCTGATCTTTATGGGTGTAGGGGCAATGACCGACTTTGGTGCTTTGATAGCAAACCCTCGTACTCTGTTGTTAGGTGCGGCGGCGCAGTTTGGTATTTTCGCCACATTGTTCGGTGCAATCCTGTTGAACTTGATACCTGGCATGGATTTCACACTGGCAGATGCCGCGTCTATCGCTATCATCGGTGGTGCGGATGGCCCAACGGCGATCTTCTTGGCGAGCCGATTGTCGCCGGATCTGTTGGGTGCTATTGCAGTAGCGGCATACAGCTACATGGCACTGGTACCAATTATCCAGCCGCCAATCATGAAAGCACTGACGACACCTGAAGAACGTAAGATAAAGATGGATCAACTCCGTCATGTGTCTAAAGCAGAAAAGATCATCTTCCCGTTAGCGGTACTGATGATGGCGATTCTGTTCCTGCCGTCTGCAACACCGTTGGTAGGTATGTTCTGTCTGGGGAACTTGATGCGAGAAAGTGGTGTGGTTGACCGTCTGTCCAACACTGCACAGAACGAGCTCATCAATATCGTGACCATCTTCTTGGGTCTGGCCGTCGGTTCTAAGCTTCAGGCAAATGAGTTCCTGCAGTTTGAGACGTTGGGCATTTTGGTTCTGGGAGCTGTGGCCTTTAGTATTGGTACTGCAGCTGGCGTTTTGATGGCGAAGTTGCTGAACAAATACAGCAAAGACAGTATAAATCCTTTGATTGGTGCAGCTGGTGTATCTGCAGTACCGATGGCTGCGCGTGTGGTAAACAAAGTCGGTCTTGAGGCGAACTCTCAAAACTTCTTGTTGATGCACGCGATGGGACCAAACGTAGCGGGTGTATTGGGTTCAGCTGTTGCAGCAGGTGTTCTATTGGCTCTGGTTGGCTAACCTAAGCGAAACGAAAATAAACAGGCGGAAGGCATTGAGTCTTCCGCCTTTTTTATTGACACTGTTCGTCTCTCACTGAGCATGTAAGGACGACAGGTATGTCTCAAAACCTTCAACTGGCTATCACCGCATTTGGTGGCCCAGAAACTCTCAAGCTTCAACACTCTTCGATACCTACACCCAGTGAAAACCTTGTATTAGTGAAGGTAGCGTTCGCTGGTGTTAACCCCATTGATGCTAAAACACGTGCAGGATTAGGGTGGGGTGCGGAGAAAATAAAAGACAGCTTACCTTGGGTTCCCGGTTTTGATGCTGCCGGCACTGTCGTGTCAGATGGTGCAGCGTTTAACGCAGGTGAGCGCGTAGTTGGCCGTATTGTTGAAGGCGGTGGCTACGGCCAATATCTCCTCGCTGATGCGTCTGCGCTAACTCGTATTCCCGATGCTGTTTCTTTCCAGCAAGCGGCTTGCTTACCCGTAGCGGGACTGACGGCACTGCAAGCGTTGGAGCTCGCGAACGTTAAGGCTGGCGACCGTGTACTTATTCTTGCTGGGGCGGGTGGTGTTGGCCATATCGCCATCCAACTAGCGAAAGCCAAGGGAGCGACGGTATTTACGAGCGTCTCTTCCACAAATACGGCATTTGTGTCTTCGCTGGGGGCGACAGCTCTCGACTACAACGAAAGTGCATTAGAGAGACAAGTGCGAGACGTAGATGTCTTGATTGACCTGATGGGTGGCGATGTTGGCGAAGCCGCACTGGCATGTATAAAGAGTGGGGGCCGTGTTGTCACTGTGCCAACTATCACTGCGCCACGTATTATTGAGGCTGCTGAAGCGAATAGCATTTCCGCTCAGGGAATGCTGGTCCAACCCAATGCCGTGCAACTCGATGTACTCTTGGCTGCCATTGAAGCAAAAACTTTGCTGATAGAAATTACTAAAACCTACCCGCTTGAGCAGGGCGTTCAAGCGCACGTAGATATTCAAACTGGCCGCACGCGCGGCAAAATTCTGCTGGAGATGCCTGAATGAGTCGTTATGACCAATATGACGCCTTGATATTTGATATGGATGGAACCTTGATTGATTCCATGCCGGGACACTTTGGTGCTTGGCAACAGACTGCGTCTGAGTTTGGTTTTGAAGTTGACGAAACGTGGTATTTAACCCGTTTTGGTAGTCCTACCTTGCTGACGGCTAAATCCTTGGTTGAAGACTTTGGATTAGATATCGACCCTAAAGTACTGGCAGCGCGTAAGACAGAACACTTTGTTAGCTTGCTTGATCAGTATGTGGAAGTGCTACCCTTTGCGGACGTTGCTCGCCGCTATGCAGGGAAAAAACCGATGGCAGTCGGTACTGGCACCTTGTCTGGGCTTGCCACTGACATGCTGAAAAAAGCCGGTTTGTTCGAGCTGTTTGACGTGATTGTCGGTGCTGAGCACGTTGAGGCGCACAAACCTGCCCCCGATACCTTCTTACGCTGTGCTGAGCTTCTCAATGTCGCTCCTGCCAAATGCTTGGTGTTTGAAGATGCGAATTTGGTTTGGATGCCGCGGATGCAGCAGGTATGGATGTCATTGATGTACGGGTGACAGACGTTGGATTGGATTAGTGGTGATTCGGCACTGTGGGTTTTGTTTTCGACAGGATTTCTCAGTGCCACGTTATTACCTGGTGGCTCAGAAGCTAACCTCATCTATTTGCTGAAAGAGAGCAGCTACGGCATTGCGGTGCTGGTATTGGTGGCCACGTTAGGAAATACACTGGGTGGCATGACGAACTATTGGATTGGCCGATTTATTCCAGAGCGAACCCTGTCGCAAAAACACGGTCAAAAGGCCATTAGCTGGCTTCAAAAGTATGGCTATTGGACTTTATTGCTGAGTTGGTTACCGATTATTGGTGACCCTTTGTGTCTGGCGGCTGGCTGGCTTCGTCTTAATCAGCGTTGGTGTTGGTTGCTCATTGCGTTTGGAAAGGGCGTGAGGTACCTATTGCTCGCCCTGATCACGCGCGGACTACTCAGTATGTAACGTATCCCCAAATAACCTGAATGCTTCATCTTCAGGTTATTTGGGGATCAATGAAGTAAAAACAACACGGGACGGTCTATGTCATCTCGTGTTGTGATTTAAATTTGAAGGATAGCGTGTGCGTTATATTTTTCTCACGGCAGTTGCGTTAGGACTGTCCGGATGCGGAGTTTATCAAGCATCCTCCACCATGACGCTTCCTGAAGGCGTTACCTTCGTTGAAGAACACAAGGCAACCAGTAACGGCCCTGCCATTCCTTATCAGAAATATATCTTGGATAACGGACTCACCGTTATATTACACCCAGACAAATCCGATCCTCTGGTGCATGTGGATGTCACATATCACGTGGGCTCTGCGCGAGAAGAGCCGGGCAAGTCAGGCTTCGCACACTTCTTTGAACATATGATGTTTCAAGGATCTGAGCATGTGGGTGATCAGCAACACTTTAAAATGGTGACGGAATCTGGCGGCAGTGTGAACGGCACCACTAACCGCGATCGCACCAATTATTACGAGACGGTTCCGGCTAACGAGCTCGAAAAGATGCTGTGGCTGGAATCTGATCGTATGGGCTTTTTGCTTAATGCCGTCTCTCAGCGCAAGTTTGAGATTCAGCGTGATACGGTGAAAAACGAACGTGCGCAAAACTTCGATAATCGCCCATATGGTTTAGTGCAAGAAACGCTGGCGGCGACCTTGTACCCGCCGCAACATCCATACAGTTGGCCGACTATTGGGTATGTTGACGATCTCAATAGCGTAGATGTGGATGACCTTAAGAACTTCTTCTTACGTTGGTACGGGCCGAATAACGCTACCTTGACCATCGGTGGCGACATCAATGTGTCGCAAACACTGGAATGGGTGGAAAAATATTTCGGTGATATTCCGAAAGGCCCCGACGTGAAGAAAGCAGAGAAGTGGCCAGTGACGATTGAAGCCGACCGCTTTGTTACGATTGAAGACAAAATTCAGCAACCGATGTTGGTGATGAGCTGGCCGACCGAATATCCCGATGCGGAAGCGAGATTGTCGCTGGATATGTTGGCATCTGTTTTAGGACAGGGCCGAAACAGCCTGCTTTATCAAGACTTGGTGAAGCCTGGCAAGGCACTGAGTGCAAGTGCTTATCAATACTGTGGCGAGCTCGCCTGTAACTTCCAGCTCTATGTGCTTGGTAATCAAGGAGAAGACCTGGCAGACATTCGCCAGGATGTGATGAAAGTACTCGATTCCCTTAAGGTTCGAGGCATCAAACAAGACGATCTTGAGCAGGTAAAAGGCAGTGCTGAGGCTGGTGCTGTATTTGGGTTACAGAGTGTACACGGTAAAGTGGCCCAGTTAGCTGCGAATGAGACCTTCTATGGCGAACCTGACCGTTTGGACAAATGGCTGAAGGAGCTCGATGCGATATCAACCGAGGATGTTGAGCAGGCATTTGATGATTACATTTGGCACAAACCATCGGTGAATGTCTCCGTGGTCCCCGTTGGTAATAAAGCGCTAGAGGCGGACGCGCAAAACTTCACGCCTGCGCGTGCGGCACGTGATGAAAATGCATCGGAAAAGACCGCAATGCGTGAAACGCCGGAAACCTTTGACAGAAGTGTCGTACCGTCACCAAACGGTGCCGTTACGGTGAAAGTGCCTGAGTTGTACCACGCTAAACTCGGTAATGGCATTGAGATTACGGGGGCCGTGTCAGACGAAACGCCTACGGTCGCCATGCATCTGATCATTCCTGCGGGCAGCTTGATGGAGCCTAAAGGGAAGAATGGTCTCGCGTCTTTGACGGCAGATCTCATTGCTGAGGGCACCACCAACCAAACCAGTGAGCAGATCGCCGCTAAGCTTGATCGTTTAGGGTCGTCAGTCAGCATCAGTGCTTCGGCAAAAGGCACCACGGTCAGTGTCTCTTCATTGACCAAAAACCTGCGTGAGACGCTGATGATTGCGGGTGATATGTTATTTAACCCGCGTTTTAGCCAAGAAGACTTCGACCGCTTGAAGAAGCAAACGCTAGAAGGCATTCAGTTCAGTCATCAAACGCCACAATGGCAGGCGGGACAAGCTCGACGTGAAGTGCTGTTCAGTGACCCGTGGCATGCATTGCCACCAGAAGGCACCACGGAAACCTTGGGCAATTTGACGTTAGACGATGTGAAAGCGTTCTACGCGAACAACTACACGCCGGATAAAGCACGACTGATTGCCGTTGGTGACATTAACAAGCAGGCATTGCTCTCTAAGATCAATGGTCTGAATCGCTGGAAGGGGAAGGTAGCGAGCACAGCTGAAAATGCAGAGTTGAAGCATTATACCAAGCCTCAAATTTGGCTGGTGGATAAACCGGGAGCACCACAAAGTGTGGTGCAAATGGTGCGTCATGCGATGCCGTATGATGCAACTGGTGAGATGTTCAAAACCCAGTTGGCGAACTTTAATCTCGCGGGCAACTTCAATTCACGTTTGAACCTCAACCTGCGTGAAGACAAAGGCTATACCTATGGGGCTGGTGGCTATGTGATTGGTGATGATAACTCGGGACGTATCGTGTTTCAGGCACAAGTTCGTGCTGACAGCACGGTTGATACCGTGACGGAAATGCGTAAAGAGCTCAGCAACATGGCAACGAAAGGCATGACGGATGATGAACTTGCGTTCCTTCGTCTAGCCGTTGGACAAAAAGATGCGTTGAGTTACGAAACGCCGGGCGACAAAGCCGGTCTTATTGCCAACATCATGCGTCATGATTTACCCGCTGATTACAAAGCGCAGCAAAAAGCGATCATTGAGTCTGCTAGTTCAGAATCCTTGAACGCACAGTCGCATAAATGGTTCATGCCAGACGACTATCAAGTGATTATTGTGGGCGATGCCACGTCGCTTGAACCGTCGTTAAAAGCATTGGGTCTACCTGTAAAACGTTTATTGATTGAGAATTGAATAACTTTTTACAGATAGTTAGGCGAAGTTAAAAAAGAGTGAGATGGCTTTTGCAGAAAAGAGTGATTATGCTTAGCCATCTTACTGTTTAAAATTATAAACGAGTACAGCCTTGACTAGTTTTTCCCAAAGGTTGGCAGCGTTTTCTGAACATCCGGAAGCGCTAAAAGGTATAGGCCGAGGCGTAGAGCGTGAAGCCCTGCGTATTCTGCCAGAAGGTACCTTGTCGTCTGCCGCTCATCCTCAAGCGTTAGGCTCAGCCCTGACCCATAAATGGATCACCACTGACTTTGCTGAGCAGTTACTGGAGTTTATTACACCAGTTAGCCATTCAGTGCCTGAAATGCTGACTCAGTTGAAAGACATCCATCAGTTTACCTACCGCGCAATGGGCAATGAGTCACTCTGGCCTCTTTCAATGCCATGTTACGTGGCACAAGAAGATGATATTACGCTCGCGCAATATGGCACCTCAAACGTAGGACGAATGAAAACCTTGTATCGCCAAGGGCTAAAGCACCGCTATGGCAGCGTGATGCAGATTATCTCTGGGGTGCACTTTAACTTTTCGTTTTCTAACAGTTTTTGGCAACAGTTGTTTGGCGATCAAACACCGTATGCACGGCAGGAAGCTGTCTCTGATGCTTATTTTGGTTTGATCCGAAATTACTACCGCTTTGGCTGGATGATCCCGTATTTGTTTGGTGCCTCACCAGCGCTTTGTGGATCGTTTATTAAGAAAACTGAATCGACGTTAGACTTTGAGACCGTAGGCAAAGGTACGTGCTACCTGCCTTATGCGACCTCTTTACGTTTGAGTGATCTAGGGTACACCAACAGCGAGCAAAGTGGCCTGAAAATTGGCTTCAACAGCCTTGAGGAATATCTTCAAGGCGTCCGTGCCGCCATCGGGACACCATCGACAGATTTTGCGAAAATCGGTGTGAAAGATGAGATGGGTTACCGACAACTCAATGCCAATGTGCTGCAAATTGAAAACGAACTGTATGCCCCTATTCGCCCTAAACGTGTGGCAAAAAGTGGCGAAAAGCCGTCAGAAGCTCTCGACCGTGGCGGTGTGGAATATATTGAAGTTCGTTCACTGGATGTTAACCCATTCAGCCCGACAGGGATCGATGAAACTCAAGCCTACTTCTTGGATCTGTTCCTGACGTGGAGTGTATTGTCTGAGTCCGAACCCATGACTGACTGTGAAATGCAGTGCTGGCGTGACAACTGGAACAAGATTGTTCTGGAAGGTCGTAAGCCTGGACTGACATTGCAAATTGGTTGCGAAGGTGAGCAGCTGACTCAAGCAGAATGGGGAAAGCGTGTTTTTTCCGAATTGAGCGAATTGGCGGTGATCATGGACAAAGCCTATGGCGGTGACAAATATCAGTCCGTTTGTCGTGAGCTTTCTGGCTGGTTTGAAAATCCTGAGAAAACGTTGTCAGCACGCTTGCTGAAGCAAATCATTGAAAATGAGAGTATCGGTAAAATTGGTCTGTCTATAGCGGCAGCAAACAAAGCATTGTTTGCAAATGGCGCCTATGACACCTTCTCTGAGCAGCAATTTTTAGAAGAAAGTACTGCCAGTCTGAAGCGACAAAAAGATGTGGAGCAAGGCGACGCTATCAGCCTAGAGCAGTATCTGGCTGAGTATTTTGGTGATAGTGTATCGCTATAATAAGCGACTTTTACAGATAAAATAAATTATAGGCCGGCATCTTCCGGCCTGTTTTTTGTCTGAATATCCATGTGTGAAAATTAGGGACTGCTATGCGTTTTTCTCCCAATTGGCTGTTGCTACTGGCGCCTTTGGTATTGTCAGGTTGTGCGACGCCACCCCCTAAAAAATCCGATAACCTTTGCAGTATCTTTCGTGAATACGATGATTGGTATGAAGATGCGGTTGATATGGAAGATGACTGGGGAACACCGATACACATTGCCATGGCGTTCGTGAAGCAGGAAAGCTCGTACGTTCATGATGCATTGCCGCCAAGAGACTACGTGCTGGGTTTTATCCCGTGGGGACGAGTGAGCAGCGCTTACGGTTATGCACAGGCGCAAGACCCAGCATGGTCTGATTACCAGAAAGCGACAAACAATGGTGGCTCGCGTACCGACTTTGGCGACGCGTTGCAATTTATCGGCTGGTATACCTCGGAAACACAGCGTCAATTGGGCATTTCCAAGTGGGATGCTTATAACCAATATCTTGCTTATCACGAGGGGCGAGGCGGGTTTAAGCGTGGCAGCTACAAATCCAAGCCGAAAGTGATGCAGGTTGCCAGAAAAGTCGACCGTCAAGCCAAAACCTATGGCGGCCAGCTACGAAGTTGTCGTAAAGAGCTAGAAGATAATCGTAGTTGGTGGCCGTTTTAATACTGAACATGCCAAGTGATATAAGTAAAAAGCACCGTACTCGGTGCTTTTTTAGTTTTAGTCGAAGCCCATCTGTTGGCGTCCCAGTGGCGTTAAATCGTCTTCAGTTGCTCTGCCTGCGTATGTGCGTTCATGGTGCTCGGGCGCAAAGTCAGGACAACTTTTTCCCGCAAGAAAAGCACTGCGTTGTTTGACAAGAAACTGTCGATTCTTCTCACAATCTGGCGCTGCGCCTATAAACAGCACGTTACTGAAGCCATTCCCGTTGTGTTTATCTTCTACGGCATGAATCGTGTCTGGGTGCCACCAGACGGTGTCACCGGGCTGCATTTTTGGTATGGAAACCAGCCCTTCTAACAGCAAGGGATGCCACTTGGCAGAGACGGTCAAAGCACGTCCTGGTTCCGCACCACAGAGGTCATTGTCCGGTACATCATCTTGAATAGCGCGAAGCAGCATATAAGGCATGGCAAGGGTTGACGGCACCATTTGCAGCGTGCCATCGCCTTGACCCTGATGCGTTAAAGCAACCCATCCTTGAAAGGTGCGGAATACGCTGCACACCGCGGGTGAGGGGTATTCTTCTACGTCGACGCGGTTTGCGCCATGAAAAGCGCGATAGTTGTGCCAGTCGCCAAGGAAAACATCACGGTAAACTTCGCGATAATGAGGTTCTATCCAGCGTTCTATGGAGCCTGAATCAACATGCGGAGACAGTCCTAGCGTGGCATCGCCAGGCTCGCGACGCCTGACTCGATCGGCGTAACTGGCCTCTAAGTCCGGATTGAAAAAGGTTTCATCACCATCTTTCCACGTCCACAAATGATTCAGGTGACGACGGAGTGGTTGCCATATTAGGGTGCTGACGCGCCCAGATCTGAGCTTGGGACCAGTAAATGCCAAAGAGCTGAGGTTTATCTGAATTTAGCTGGCTGAAGTAATTGTCTTCAACGGTCGGAGTATGTTCGTAGTAGCCGTTTTCAACGATATATCGTGACAACTTCTCGTTATGCGCGGTGACGTCTGCTGCTGGCAATGTTCCACGTATTATACAACCGCCGGCCCTGAGAACCTGTTGTTTTTGTGCTTCATCAAAGCCATTTTCAGCGATATCAGAAAACGCAAACTGCGGAATCGCAGACCCCAACCTCTCTTCTTGCTGGATACGCAAAACCTCTTTTTCCATCGCCTCTTCTATTTGTTCAAATCGACGTGAATAGTCAGGCACTTTGGTTTTTAAAGCTTTTTTAAAGTCTTGAACTTGCTTGGGCAGGTTTTCCATAGAAAGGGCCATACAATCTCCTTGTTCGGCACTTGAATTGAGTCACATCGGTGTTGCTGTTTACAGTGATTCGTATGGATTAGTGTAGGGCAAATCCACGTAGAGACGATGTCGTTGGAATGAGGATATTGCTTCAAAATCTAAGTAAGGAGTTGCATATCGCTTTTGTCACGTGCCAATAAAAATCCAAGTGACTGGAGTTTTTCAGCTACATTTTTGCAACAAAATTTACCGTATTGAGATCTGGATCTCTAAAAATCATTGAATTACTGCCGTTGTGTTCTAAGTTTTTACGAGGAGCATAATGGAAGGTTCCAAAAGGTACTTGTCGTAAGCAGTGGCTGAATCTGCTTGTTGTTGTAGTTTTGGATGAGTGGCAATGAACATCAAAGATGGAAAGGATTTCCCTCAAAAACGCGTCACTATGGTCGATGTTGCCAAGGTCGCCGGGGTATCAAAATCGACAGTTTCACTGGTTTTAAATGGCAGCAAGTCTATCAGTGAAGAGAAACAGCAGCGTGTCAACGAAGCGTGCAAAGCGCTTGGGTATGTGTATAACGGAGGTGCCGCCAGCTTGCGTGGTGGTCGTTCCAAAATTGTTGCTGTGCTTTCAAATAATCTGACCAGCCCTTATTTCAGCCAAATCATCAAAGGCCTTGAGCCTCATCTCGATAACTTGGGTTTCATTCCAATCATCATGGACGTCAACGAGAGTCTTGAACGGCAAAATCAGTTTGTTCAGGCTTTGCGAGGCCACAACGTGGCGGCCATTATTATTACACCTGCACCAGAAACGGATAGTCGCTGGATAGATGACATTGTATCTACTGGCCTCCCCATTATTTCCATCATGCGTGAAGTGGAAAACTTTTCCTCCCCCGCCGTCATGGCTGAAAATCGCTTGGGTACATATCTTGCGACGCGTTCATTGATGCAATGAATGAAGCTGGATTGACGGTGCCTGCGAATTATTTTCAGTCGAGTTCGAGTAGTCGGTCTGGCGGGCAAGAAGCGACAGCGAGATTGTTATCGTTGGCCCAAGAAGTAACCGCCATTGTCTGCTTTACCGATGTGGTTGCATATGGCGTATACGCTGCACTTTATGAGGCAGGGAAAGAGCCTGGAAAGGATATCTCTGTGATTGGATTTGACGATTTAGAAGACTCTCGTTTGGTACACCCCAGCCTCTCAACAGTAAGAGTGAAAGGGGAAGATATCGCACGAGAAGCATGTTACTTGCTGCAACGCTTGCTGGCTTCTCAACAAACCCCAAACAAGATTTTGGTCGGTGTTGAATTGGTTCAGCGATTGTCGACGCAGGCTCCAAAAAGCGCATTGTAGAGCGCTTAGCGCGACAGGAAGTTCCAGCAGGTTTTTTGAAGTACTCAGACCCACGGGTCATGTCATGAAAATAAAACGAGGTGAACATGAAAAGTCAACGGGTAAAGTCAATGCTGTCAGCAGCGGTCGTAATCGGAACGATGGCTTCAGCGCACGCTGAAGATGTAGAAGTGCTGCACTGGTGGACGTCTGGCGGTGAAGCCGCTGCGCTTAACGTGCTCAAAGACGACTTGGCGGGACAAGGTATTGGTTGGCAAGACATGCCTGTAGCGGGGGGCGGTGGTGGTAACGCGATGACGGTATTGCGAGCCCGAGTGACGTCTGGCACGCCGCCGACAGCGGTACAAATGTTGGGGTTCGATATTCAGGACTGGGCAGCCGAAGAAGTTGTGGCAAACCTCAATGGTGTTGCTGACGCTGAAGGTTGGAATGCTGTGGTTCCTGATGCTTTGCAGCAATTTTCGACCTATGACGGGAAATGGGTGTCGGCTCCAGTGAATGTGCATTCCACCAACTGGATCTGGGCAAATAAAAAATTGCTAAAGGAAGTGGGAGCCAAACAACCTGAAACTTGGGAAGAACTGATTGTCACGCTAGATAAGCTGAAAGCGGCAGGCTATATCCCGTTGGCACACGGCGGTCAGCCTTGGCAGGATGCGACTATTTTTGACAGTGTGGTACTGACAACTGGCGGTATCGATTTCTACAAAAAAGCCATGATTGATTTGGATCCTGAGGCTCTTGGCTCGGACACCATGGTGAAAATATTTGACCGTATGTCACAACTGCGTGATTATGTTGATAAAAACTTCCCTGGCCGTGATTGGAATCTGGCATCAGCGTTGGTGATTGAAGACAAAGCGGGCATGCAAATCATGGGGGATTGGGCAAAAGGGGAATTCTTGAAGGCAGGGAAGGTACCGAATGAGGATTTCGCTTGTTTCCGTATGCCGGGCACACAAGGCATGGTGACCTTTAATGCAGACCAGTTTGTAATGTTTGATGTCGGTGACTCCAAAGCACAACAAGCGATGGCCAAAGCCATAATGTCACCAGAGTTCCAATCGGCATTTAATGTGGTGAAAGGCTCGGTTCCAGCACGTACTGATGTGTCCAATGAAGCGTTTGATGCCTGCGGTAAGAAAGGTATGGCCGATCTGGCAGAAGCAAATAAAAACGGCACGTTAGTGGGCAGTATGGCGCATGGTCACGCCGCTCCTGCTGCAGTGAAAAATGCTGTTTATGACGTGGTAACCAATCACTTCAATGGAGGCATGAACTCTAAGCAAGCAACGAAAGCCTTGGTTTCAGCGGTGCAGGATGCTCAGTAAAAGCGAATTCAACGAAACAATTTGACGAGTTTCGGGAGACGGTTCGTTAACGCTGTCTCTCGAAACGATGTATTCGTCTTTAATGTTATCAAGGATAGATATATGTCTTCTCAAGGAAACTTCGGATCGAGGCAGTTTTGGCAGCAGGTACTGCCGAAAATTGTTATTGCCCCCTCATTCGCGCTGATCCTCTTTTTTGTCTACGGCTTTATCATATGGACAACGTACATTTCGTTTAGCCGTTCGCGAATGCTTCCTAACTATAATCTCGATGGAATACGCCCTTACGAAAAATTATGGAACAGCCTGAACTGGCAAGTCGCGCTCGAAAATTTGGCCATTTTTGGCATTCTCTATATCGTCATCTGTTGTGCGCTGGGCCTGTTGTTGGCCATTTTGCTCGATCAAAAAATTCGCATTGAAGGGGGTCTTAGACCCATTTTCTTATACCCCATGGCACTGAGCTTTATCGTGACAGGTACAGCGTGGAAGTGGTTTCTTAACCCTGGTCTTGGGCTGGAAAAAACCATGCATGAAATGGGCTGGGAGAGTTTCAGCTTTGACTGGCTCATCAATCCAGACATGGCGATATATACGGTCGTCATTGCGGGTGTTTGGCAAACGTCGGGTTTTGTCATGGCAATGTTCTTGGCAGGACTTCGAGGCATAGATAGTGAAATGCTAAAAGCAGCTCAGTTGGATGGTGCTTCATCCTTTCAAATGTATCGTCGAATTATTATTCCGCAGTTACGGCCTGTTTTTCTCAGTGCGTTTATCGTGCTCGCACACATGGCGATTAAAAGTTATGACTTAGTTATCGCGTTGACGGGGGGCGGACCGGGCAATGCGACAGCGTTACCCGCAACATTTATGTATTCCTATACCTTTACGCGGAATCAAATGGCGGTCGGGTCAGCCAGTGCCATTATTATGCTGATGACCATTGCGGCCATTATCGTGCCTTACCTTTACAGCGAGCTGAAGGAGCCAAAGCATGGAAAGCATTGATAACAAATCGCCGTTCCAAGGTGCTAAGTTTTGGCGGGTATTGATTTACACCACCTTGGTTGTATTTGCCTGTATGTATTTGCTTCCTCTGTTCGTCATGCTGGTAACCTCATTTAAAGAGTTGGATGAAATTCGTCAGGGGAACATGTTGGCATTGCCTGAGGTATGGACTGTCGAACCATGGATTTCTGCATGGGGAACGGCCTGTATTGGTTTAACGTGTGAAGGGATCAGCGGGTATTTTTCTAACTCGATCATGATCACTGTACCTGGTGTGCTGATCTCCGCGATCTTAGGGGCTCTCAATGGCTATGTACTGACGAAGTGGCGCTTCCCTGGGCATAAGTGGGTATTCGGACTGATGCTGTTTGGCTGTTTTATCCCGTTTCAGGTGGTATTGGTGCCAATGAGTCAAGTGCTCGGTACGCTCGGTATTGCAAACACCACATCTGGGTTAGTGCTGGTACACGTTATCTATGGTGTGGGGTTTACCACGCTCTTTTTCCGTAACTACTACGAAGCCTTCCCTAGCGAGTTGATCCGCGCTGCCATGATTGATGGCGCTGGATTCTTTCAGATGTTTTTTCGGATTCTTTTGCCTAGTTCAGGCCCCATTATCGTGGTCACCATTATTTGGCAGTTTACGAACATCTGGAATGACTTTCTGTTTGGCGCTTCGTTCTCGTCAGGCAGTACGGCACCGATTACGGTGGCGCTGAATAACTTGGTAAATTCTTCAACCGGTGTGAAGGAATACAACGTACATATGGCCGGTGCAATGATTGCAGCGTTGCCGACACTATTGGTTTATATCCTGGCCGGGCGCTATTTTGTTCGCGGTCTGATGGCTGGCTCAGTAAAAGGATAATCTGAATGGCATCTTTGACACTCAATAATGTAAAAAAACGCTTTGGTCATATAGAGGTACTGAAAGGCATCGATATTGCGATTGGAGACGGTGATTTTTTGGTGCTGGTGGGGCCATCTGGCTGTGGTAAATCGACGTTGCTGAATATGATTGCTGGCTTGGATAGCATCAGTGATGGTGAGGTGTCGATTGGCGATGTGGTGATCAATGCGCTGCATCCCGCAGACAGGGACATCGCCATGGTATTCCAGTCTTATGCGCTCTATCCCAATATGACCGTCGGTCAAAATATTTCGTTTGGACTGGAAATGCGTAAAGTACCCAAATCTGAACGGGATAAGAAAATCGGTGAAGTCTCGTCGATGTTGCAGATAGAACATCTGTTGAGTCGAAAGCCGGGCCAGCTTTCTGGCGGTCAACGTCAGCGTGTGGCAATGGGGCGCGCTTTGGTGCGCGATCCGAAAATCTTTTTGTTTGATGAGCCGCTTTCAAACCTCGATGCCAAGTTGCGAGTAGACATGCGTACCGAGATTAAACGACTTCATCAACGCCTCAATGCCACTATCGTTTACGTTACCCATGACCAAATCGAGGCCATGACACTCGCGACCAAAATCGCCGTCATGAAAGACGGCGAATTGCAGCAGCTAGGGTCACCCGCAGAGGTGTACGACGACCCAGCCAATACCTTTGTTGCTACATTCATGGGTAGCCCTTCTATGAATCTTATTGACGCCAAAGTCGAATCGGCAGAGCCTGGCAAAGTGCAGTTGGTTTTGGAGGGGTATGATGGCAAGCCACAAGTGGTCTCGCTTGAATGTACGATGGAGAATTTAAGCCATTATATCGGTCAAACAGTGCAGCTCGGTGTGCGTCCAGAAGACATCACGGAAAGTGAGAACGAAGGCCAAGATACACTGACTTGCAAAGTCGATGTGACGGAGCCAACAGGGGCTGATACCTATGTCATCACATCGCTAGGCGGAAAAGAAGTGGTAGCGAGGATGCAAGCGAATGTGGGGTTAAAACCGGGGGATATTACACCGTTTCGATTTAATCCGGAGAAGCTGATGTTGTTTGATACTCAATCAGGTAACCGGATCCGATAAAGCGCAAAAAAAGAAGGGCACGTAATAACGTGCCCTTCTTGCAATGTTTGGTTAACCGACGTTGAGTCCGGATACGGTTTGCGCAACATTTTCTGCACCCGTTTTGATTTCATCCATCACTAAAGAAGCTTCAGAGATTTGCTGTGTCCCTTTGCTTGCAGACTCTGACACGCTGGACATCTTTCGGGTTGCTTCTGAGGTTAGCTCGCGGTTCTTTTTCACCACATCAGCTATTTCAGATGTGGATTGGCTGGTTCGAGCCGCGAGTTGACGAACTTCATCTGCTACCACCGCAAAACCTCGACCTTGATCACCAGCTCGCGCAGCCTCAATCGCGGCATTCAGTGCCAAAAGGTTTGTTTGATCGGCAATGTCACTGATAGTGGAAACGATGGCTTCAATGCTTTTGGATTGTTCGTTCAGTTGGGAAATAGATGATGATGTTTCCGCAACCTGATCGGAAATAGATTGAGACGTAGAAACCGTGGATTCAAGAACATTTGAGCCGCGGGTGGCAATCTCCGCTGTTTTAACGGATGTGCTGTAAGCGACTTGTGCTGCTTCACGGATGGCTTGTTCCTGTACGACTTTGTCGGTAATGTTGTTAGCGAATTTGACTACGCGAACCACATTGCCTTTAGTATCGAATACGGGGTTATACGTTGCACGCAGCCAAAGTACATTCCCTGCACTGTCTTTGCGTTCAAACTGACCGCCTTTGAATTCTCCTGCGGCTAGCTCGCCCCAAAAGTTAGGATTCTCGTGATAAAAGGAATCAGGGCAGAACATACGGTGATGCTTCCCTTGAATTTGGTCAAGGGTGTAGCCCACGGCCCCAACGAAGTTTTCATTGGCTTTGATGATGGTGCCATCAGGATGGAACTCAATCACTGCCATGGATTTGTTCAAAGCGTCAAACACGGCCTGTTGGTCGTCGAGCTTGATTTTTTCTTGGGTGATGTCTGAAGCAATTTTCATCACTTCAGTGACAATGCCATTTTCTTTGATAGGAAAATACGTGGCTTCCAGCCACAAGCGCTCTCCTTTGGCATTGAGCCTTGGTACGCTACCGCTGATGACTTCACCTGCCCGTAAGCGTTCCCAAAAACGTTGATACTCTGCATTTTGGCCATATTCAGGGTCACAGAGTTCTCTGTGGTGTTTGCCCGTAATCTGCTCTAAAGAGAAACCAACGGCACCGAGAAAATTGGGATTGGCATATTTGACTACGCCTTCAGGTGTGAAATAGATGGTAGCGACACTGTTATTGATGGCATCAAGTATGGCTTGATTGTGCGCGCCTTCCTTTTTTTGTGCCGCCAATTCGTTTTTTAATTTTCCGTTAAACATGCAGTTACCCTTAAACGTGAACCCAAACTTTGGTTAAGTGACTCTTTGAGTATTAGTGCAATATCTAGGGACGTCCCCTTATTAATAAATAGTTTAATAATTGAGAAACTGCCTACAACTGAACGTTTAAATCTCGTGAGCAACCAGAGATGTTTATCGAGAAATGCATGAAATTTAACACCAATCTTTGACTGGTGTTAAATTTTTCAATGTTGAATTAAGCCTTGCTGGTTTTTGGAACGGGAAGGATTTTGACTTGCTTGACCATATTTTCTGCGACTTCGATAATTTCCATCTGATGGCCTTCTACCTCAATGCTGAGTGCGCTATTGGGGATGTCTTCGAGATGTTCGAGGATAAGCCCGTTCAATGTTCTTGGGCCGTCGGTCGGTAACGCCCAATTCAGGCTCTTGTTCAGGTCGCGAATATTGGCACTGCCTTCAATCATATAGCTGCCATCTGGCAGTGCAGTGATCTCTTCCGCAAGGCTTGGGGATAGCGAGGTAGTAAATTCGCCGACGATTTCTTCGAGGATATCTTCCAGCGTCACGAGGCCAATAATGTCTCCGTACTCGTCAACAATCAGACCAATCCGCTCTTTGTTACGCTGAAACTTCAACATCTGAACATTGAGTGGTGTGCCTTCAGGAATGTAGTAGACCTCGTCAGCCGCGCGGAGTAAGTGCTCTTTAGTGAACTCATTCTCCACCATTTCGCGATACGCTTCTCTAACCCTAAGCATGCCCACGACTTCATCAATGTTGTCGCGATAAAGCACCATTCGACCGTGAGGCGCATGGGTCAACTGTCGCAATATGGCTTTCCAGTCGTCATTGACATTAATACCTGTAATTTCATTGCGCGGTACCATGATGTCGTTCACCGTAATTTCTTCCAATTCCAAAATTGAAATGAGCATATCTTGGTGACGGCGTGGAATGAGGCTTCCTGCCTCATTAACCACAGTTCGAAGTTCTTCTGAGCTAAGGTGATCTTTGTTATCGGTATTTTTGTTTAAACCCACAACGTGGAGAAAGCCGTTGGTAATGCCGTTGACCATCCAGACTACGGGGTAAAGCAATTTCATCAACACAGAGAGCAGCAAAGAACTGACGTATGACACGCGTTCAGGGTAGAGTGCGGCGATAGTTTTTGGGGTGACTTCGGCAAAGACAAGAACGACTAGTGTCAGGCCGCCAGTGGCGATAGCAACACCGAGATCGCCATACAAACGCATACCCAAAATGGTTGCGATGGCGGATGCTAGGATATTGACGAGATTGTTACCAATGAGGATCAGGCCTATTAGCCTGTCTGGGCGCTCAAGCAGAGCTTCTACTCGCTTGGCACCCTTGTGACCTTGTTTTGAAAGGTGTCGCAGCCTGTAACGGTTTAATGCCATCATTCCGGTTTCAGAACCGGAAAAGTACGCAGAGATGACGATGAGCAATACCAAAAGGGAAACAAGTGTTCCCGTCGATATGTCGTCCAAATTTCAAATCCCTTTTTTAAAGTTCAGCCCTAATTAAAGGGCGTAAAGTTGCTTCTCTGTCAAACAGGATGGCGCAAATACAACAATATTGTCACGCCGCGATGATGACCTCTTGTACGAAACGACTGCCAAAGTAGGCCAACGTTAACAGGAAGGCTCCCACGATGCTGATCCAGATAACGCGTTTTCCACGCCAGCCAGAGCGATAGTGCCCCCAAAGCAACACGCCGTAGACAACCCAAGCCATGGCTGAGAACACCGCTTTGTGTGCTTTACCTTGGGCAATCATGTCATGCACAAACGCAACACCGCTGATCAGAGTCAGTGTCAGCAAAATTTCGCCAATCAAGATGATATTGAAAAGCTGACGCTCTACGGCCATGAGTGGTGGTAGGTTAGGGTTCATGACCAACTTTTTCTTGGCTTTAAGCTGGTGGTCGAGCCAGGCGAGTTGAATGGCATAGAGTGTGGCAATCATTAACGTTGAGTACGAAAACAACGCCAAGGAAATATGAAGAAGCACGTGAGGATTTGCCTCAAGGTGCGTAATAAAGGCGCCGGGAAGCAGCGTCGCTGCGGTGAGGTTAATTGCTGCAAAGCTATAGACAACAGGTAATAAGATCCAAACACGCATGCGAATCATCAGGCCCGTCGTAATCGCGGAGATAATAAAGCTGATGAGTGATGCAACATTCAAAATGCTAAGGTTTTGTCCACCGTCACCAAGAATTAAGTCCGCAAGCAGGTAAACATGAAGGCCTAACGCCCCGCATGCGGTAAAGAAAACATTCCGAGCAGGAATCTGAGCAGGGCCTGATAGCCCAGGAATGATCTGTAAGAGTGCAGAGAAATAGAGTACTGCAGCCAATACGGCTAAGAAAATATCCATGTGTCTTTCAACAACGATGAGCGAAAAGAAAGCATTCAGTATACCGCGCACGAATCTGAGTCGCTATTGATGGGCCAATAAACTTTGCTTCTAAGCTGAGGCACACATTACAAATATCGGTGAAATCAGGGTGTGCTCTTTAAAACATTCCGCACTGCCATCATGTTAGCTGAGCAGATAATAAGATATAATCGCCACAATTTTGTGTTTATTACCACCTGACGAATCATTAATGCTGAGTGGTGTCGCCGCGCAGAGAGCGAGTAGGACATGTTTGAAAACTTATCGGATCGTTTATCCCGTACGCTGAAAAACATCAGCGGTCGTGGACGTCTCACTGAAGACAATATTAAAGACACACTGCGCGAAGTGCGCATGGCGCTTTTGGAAGCGGATGTTGCGCTGCCTGTTGTGCGTGACTTTGTAAAAAGAGTAAAAGAAAGTGCCGTCGGTCTGGAAGTTTCTAAAAGCCTGACACCGGGCCAAGAATTCATCAAGATTGTTCAATCTGAACTCGAAGCGATAATGGGTGAGTCCAATTCAGAATTGGATTTGGCAACCCAGCCGCCAGCCGTTGTTCTGATGGCAGGCCTGCAAGGTGCAGGTAAAACAACCAGCGTAGGCAAGCTGGGTAAAATGCTGAAGGAGCGCCACAAGAAGAAAGTGCTTGTGGTGTCTGCTGACGTTTATCGCCCTGCGGCGATCAAACAGCTGGAAACTCTGTCTAACGATGTGGGTATCGATTTCTTTCCATCGACGCCAGATCAAAAGCCCGTCGATATCGCATCTGCAGCCGTCGCACATGGTAAGCTGAAGTTCTACGATGTTGTCATTGTGGATACAGCAGGTCGCCTTCACGTCGACGAAGCGATGATGGACGAGATTAAAGACGTTCATGCTGCGATTAACCCCGTAGAGACGCTGTTTGTTGTTGATGCAATGACAGGTCAAGATGCGGCAAACACAGCGAAAGCTTTCAATGATGCGCTGCCGTTGACCGGTGTGGTACTGACCAAAGTTGATGGTGATGCACGTGGTGGTGCTGCGCTGTCGGTTCGTCACATCACCGGCAAACCAATTAAGTTCTTGGGTGTTGGTGAGAAGACCGATGCACTAGAGCCGTTCCATCCTGATCGTATAGCGAGCAGAATTCTGGGTATGGGTGACGTACTGTCGCTGATTGAAGACCTGGAACGTAATGTAGATAAAGATAAAGCCGAGAAGCTGGCGAAGAAGTTTAAAGAAAAGAAAGGTTTCGACCTTCAGGACTTCCGCGACCAGCTTCAGCAGATGAAAAACATGGGCGGTATGATGGGTATGCTGGACAAGCTGCCTGGCATGTCGAATCTGCCTGATGATGTGAAAAATCAAGTGGACGACAAAATGTTCGTTCAAATGGAAGCCATTATCAACTCTATGACGCCCAAAGAGCGTGCACGTCCAGACCTGATCAAAGGCTCTCGTAAAAAGCGTATTGCTGCGGGTTCTGGTACGCAGGTTCAAGACGTAAACCGTCTACTCAAGCAATTCACTCAAATGCAAAAAATGATGAAGAAAATGCAGAAGGGTGGAATGAAGAACATGATGCGCAATATGAAGGGCATGATGGGTGGCGGCGGTGGTGGTATGTTCCCACGTTAAGCCGTGAAAAAACATTTTCAATTTGGTGAGGAAACTTCTCACCGATAAAACTAAAGCGAAGGAATCGCTAAGTGATTGATTGTTGCTCTTTGCTGATGCTTTTTTAGCTAAAGCAGTTGCATTCGATCACAGAAAGCGTAAAATTCCGGAGCTTTATTTTGGCACGAGGCCCCGTATTAGCACGGGGCCAATTTATTTCAGTAATGCAAAGAGGACGATATGGTTACCATTCGTTTGGCACGTCACGGCGCTAAAAAGCGTCCATTCTATCAAATCGTTGTTGCTGACAGCCGTCAAACTCGCGACGGTCGTTTCATCGAGAAAGTAGGTTTCTTCAACCCTGTTGCACAAGGTCAAGAAGAGAAACTGCGTCTGGACCTGGACCGTGTTAACCATTGGGTTGGCGAAGGTGCAGCTGTTTCTGACCGCGTAGCACGCCTGATCAAAGACGCGGCGAAAGCTGCTTAATTGATTAGTGTCAGGGTTAAAAGAAAAAGACATGAGTGAGCGAGAGAAGGTTGTAGTAGGCAAGCTAGGTGCTTCTTATGGCATCCGTGGCTGGCTCAAAGTTTTTTCTTACACTGAAGACGCTGAAAGCATTTTTAGCTATACACCTTGGTTTATCAAGGTGCGTGGCGAGTGGAAAGAGACTGGTCTTGAAGACTGGAAACGCCACGGACAGGGTTATGTCTGCAAATTGAAAGGGCTGGATCAGCGTGAAGACGCGGCCGCTTTGACAAATGCAGAAATCGCCATCAATGCAGACGTTTTGCCTTCGTTGTCAGATGAAGAATTCTACTGGCGCGAATTATTCGGAATGGAAGTGGTAACTACCAAAGGTTATAGCCTAGGTAAAGTCACAGACATTCTGGAAACAGGCTCAAATGATGTATTGGTCGTGACTGCTAATCCAAAAGATGCTTTTGGCCAGAAGGAACGCCTTGTGCCGTTCCTCGATGAGCAAGTCATCAAGTTGATTGATCGCTCTGCTCAACGGATCGAAGTTGACTGGGATCCTGGATTTTAACTCCCCCAGTAACAATTAAAGCAATAGGTGCGGAAAAATGTGGGTTGGTATTATCAGCCTTTTTCCTGAAATGTTCCGTGCTGTTACTGAATTTGGGGTAACTGGCCAGGCGGTAAAGAAAGGCCTGCTCGAAGTAGAAACGTGGAATCCCCGCGATTTTACTCACGACAAACACCGGACGGTTGATGACCGCCCATATGGTGGAGGCCCAGGTATGTTGATGATGGTGCAGCCTTTGCGCGATGCCATCGATGCAGCCAAAAATGCCGCCAACGGTAAGACGAAAGTGATTTACCTTTCACCTCAAGGCCGAAAGCTTGATCAAGCGGGTGTTGAGGAGCTGGCGCAGAACGAGAACTTGATTCTTATCTGTGGACGCTATGAAGGGGTAGATGAGCGCATTATACAAACCGAAGTCGATGAAGAATGGTCTATCGGGGATTTTGTGCTCAGTGGTGGTGAACTGCCCGCCATGACGCTAGTTGACGCAGTATCCCGGTTTGTTCCGGGTGTACTTGGTGACTTTGCATCAGCGGAAGAAGATTCTTTCGCAAATGGTTTGTTAGATTGCCCTCACTACACGCGACCTGAAGTGTTAGACGGACTGGACGTACCCTCGGTACTGAAATCGGGTAACCATCAGGACATTCGTCGCTGGCGATTAAAACAATCGCTGGGCCGGACCTGGCTCAGAAGACCAGAGCTCCTGGAAAACCTAGCTCTGACTGACGAACAGGAATTACTACTTGCTGAGTTCATTAACGAACACAGTCCAAGTACCTAAAGATATTTAGTATCAGTTTATTCTAGGGTAAAAAATATGAGTAACATCATCAAGGCGCTCGAAGACGAGCAGCTTAAGCAAGACATTCCTGGCTTCAAAGTGGGTGACACTGTAGTTGTTCAGGTTAAAGTTAAAGAAGGCGAGCGTTCTCGTCTACAGGCTTACGAAGGCGTTGTAATCGCTAAGCGTAACCGTGGTCTACATTCTGCATTTACCGTTCGTAAGATCTCTAACGGTGAAGGTGTTGAGCGTGTATTCCAAACTCACTCACCAGTTGTTGACAGCATTACTGTTAAGCGCCGCGGTGCAGTACGTCGTGCCAAACTGTACTACCTGCGTGAGCGTTCTGGTAAGGCAGCTCGTATCAAAGAGCGTCTGGCTAAGAAATAATCGCTCCGGCGTTTATTACCCGAAAGGGTCCGCAAAAGCCCGCCATTTGGCGGGCTTTTCTCGTTTCTGCCATTTGGAAAGTAAGGCATAATCGTCTCCTCGCAATGGAGGATTACGCGTGCAGTACGATTGGATTTTGTTTGACGCCGATGAAACCCTGTTTTCATTTGATGCGTATGCGGGCTTAAAAGCTATGTTTGCAGGTCTAGGAGTGAATTTCACCCTTGAAGACTTCGCCGAATATCAATTGGTGAACAAGCCACTTTGGGTCCAATACCAAGATGGTGAGATCACAGCGAAACAACTACAAGAAGATCGCTTTAATGTTTGGTCAGATCGGCTGAGCATCTCTCCTGCTGAATTGAATCGCCTGTTTCTTGATGCCATGGCCGATGTTTGCCAGCCATTGGAAGGGGTAAAAGACATTGTTCCTGAGCTTGCTCAAAAGGCGAAACTTGGCATCATCACGAATGGTTTTGTTCAACTCCAGCAAATTCGCCTAGAGCGAACGGGGATGGCTGACTACTTTGACTTGGTCGTTATCTCTGAAGAAGTAGGAGTGGCAAAGCCGGATACGGCGATTTTCGAGCATACGCTGAAATTGGCCGGTAACCCAGAAAAGTCACGTGTTTTGATGGTCGGTGATAATGCATCGTCAGACATTTTAGGTGGCAACAATGCACTTATTGATACGTGCTGGCTAAATGTTGATGCGAAACCGCTACCTGATGGCGTTGTACCCACGTTTACAGTCACGTCATGGGCCGAAATGCGGAAAGTGTTACTGGGATAACCTTTGCCTCCCTGGTGATAGCGAGCGGTTCATTGCTCGCTTTCTCTTTGTTCTTCCTCTTCCTATCTTACTGATTGAAAACTAAGTTTCCGTATGAATTGCTGACTTTCTCATTTTACGTGCTTACGGAAGCTCTGCGATGGGCGTATGATTTTTTATCATAACGGACTGCATTATTAGCATGTCCATTCTGATGCTGACTACGAGTCAGCAAAGATTGTTCACCGAGGAGACAAGCGATGAGTACACCGGAAACCTTAGCTAGACAAATGGTGAGTTCTTTATCAAAGAACTGGTGGGTGCTCGCGCTAAGGGGCGTGGCAGCGGTTGTTTTTGCGGTAATGTTATGGACACTTCCTCCGCAGGAGTCGATTGAAACACTGATTCTGGTCTTTGGCGTATTTGCTTTTGTAGATGGGTCATTGCAGGTTTGGACCGCGATCATGGACCGAAAATCTCATGATAACTGGATAGTATTGGTTTTGTGGGGTGTCGTTGGTATCGCGGCCGGTATCATGACGTTTGCGGTCCCTGGGCTTACTGCTGTTGCGCTTCTGTTCTATATTGCGGTTTGGGCTATCGCAAAAGGTGTGTTGGAAATTATTGCTGCGATTCGGTTGCGTAAAGAGATCAAAGGCGAGTGGTTATTAGTATTGCTTGGCGTGATTTCCATCTTCTTCGGTGGCTTCCTGATGGCAAATCCTGCTGCAGGTGCACTGACATTGATTTGGGTAATTGCGACGTATGCGTTTGTATTTGGCGTGCTTTTTGTCGCATTGGCAGTGAAGCTGAAAGGTTTTAAATCTGAGCCAAATGACAGTGAGGTTTAATTGGGTTTAGAGAATCGCGCTCTAACCCAATATAATGCATTGAACATGGACTGCTTACCCAAACAAAAATTGAGGAATAGGATGCTGAAAAAATCCGGAGTGTTGATTGTTGCTGCATTAATGGCAGGTTGCGCGGGCATTGATGATGCCACTAACCTTGTTCAGCAAGGTGATTGGATGGCTGTTGGTGAACGAGATGGTGTGCGCGGCATTCCTTCACGCTCAATGTCAGATCTACAAGCATTGGCTACTAGTGCGGGTACGGACAGTGTGAATGTTGCTGAATATGATCAAGGGTACAACGAGGGTATCGACCGCTACTGTGACGTGAATAATGCGTATGAAATCGGCTTGTCCGGCATGCAGTATCTGGGTGTGTGTGCGAACATGGAAAACGGTGTTCGTTTTGAATTGGAGTGGCAACGCGGCTTCGAAGATTTTCAGTCAGCGGATCAAACCTTCTGATTCAATGTATATACAACAAAGGCCGCATGTCGGCCTTTGTTCATTTTACTTTCCATTCATGTGTCTATCTTCAAATCCTCTTTTTATCCGCACCTAGCTCCTTGGTGTAATTATATCTTTACGAATGTACCCTTTAATTTACGAGTTGGTTGCATTCAAAAACCAGCATGTTAAGGTGTGAGTCAATGCGATATGCATCAACGAATAAGAAACACTGAATAGAGAACAGCAGGACAGATTTCATGGAAAGAGATTTACTGACGAATGTACACATTCAAGATGAAACCGTACTTATTACCCCCGAGCAGCTGAGAAAAAAGCTTCCGGTTAAAGATGAAACTCTGGCTTTCATCTCTAAAAGTCGTCAAGAAATAGCCGACATCATTCATAAAAAGGATCATCGTCTTCTTATTGTTTGCGGGCCTTGTTCGATTCACGATACTGACGCTGCAATTGCATATGCTAAAAAACTGAAAACCCTATCTGAAAAAGTGGGTGATCAGCTGTATATCGTAATGCGTGTTTACTTTGAAAAGCCACGTACGACTGTTGGGTGGAAAGGTCTGATCAATGACCCTAGCCTTGACGGCTCCTTTGACGTGGAAGCAGGCCTTCACAAAGCAAGAGAGCTATTGATCACTTTGGCTGATATGGGTTTACCGCTTGCGACAGAAGCTCTCGATCCTATTAGCCCTCAGTACATTGGTGATCTGTTCAGTTGGGCGGCCATAGGTGCACGAACCACAGAATCCCAGACCCACCGAGAAATGGCGAGCGGTCTTTCCATGCCTATCGGTTTTAAAAATGGCACAGACGGTAGCCTTTCCACCGCGATTAATGCCATGAAGGCGGCTGCATCTGGTCACCGTTTTATGGGCATTAACAAGGAGGGGCAGGTGGCATTGCTAACGACGCAAGGCAATCCTGACGGTCATGTTATCCTTCGTGGTGGTAAACAGACAAATTACGACTCAGTCTCTGTGACGGAATGCGAAAATGAGATGCACCAAGCAGGGTTGGACGCGTCGCTGATGGTAGACTGCAGCCACGCTAACTCTCGCAAAGACTTCCGTCGTCAGCCGTTGGTTGCAGAAGATGTGTTCCATCAAATCCGTGAAGGCAATACGTCTATCATTGGTTTGATGATTGAAAGCAACATCAAAGAAGGCAGCCAGTCCGCGGATCTTCCACGCGAAGAGATGGCTTACGGTGTGTCAATTACAGATGCGTGCATCGACTGGCAAGATACGGAAACCTTGCTCAATCGAGCGCACGATGAACTCACACCCTTCTTAGAACAACGATTACAAGGGAATTGAGCCAAATGGTTGCAGAGTTGTCCTGCTTGCGGGATCAGATTGATGAAGTAGACAAACAAATGGTGGAGTTGCTGGCTCGTCGTCTGGCATTGGTGTCAGAAGTCGGCGAGGTGAAAAGCGAGCACGGTTTACCGATTTATGCCCCTGACCGAGAAGCGGCTATGTTGGCCTCGCGTCGAGAAGAAGCGGCTTCGAAAGGTGTTCCTCCGGATCTGATTGAAGATATCCTCCGTCGCACGATGCGTGAGTCTTATGCCAGCGAGAATGATTCAGGTTTCAAATGTCTGAATCCAGAGTTGCGCTCTATCGTTATCGTGGGGGGCAATGGCCAGTTGGGTAAGCTTTTCGGTAAGTTGTTCCGATTGTCTGGTTACACCGTCAAGGTGCTCGGTAGTCAAGATTGGGACAATGCCCAAGAAATCTTGGCGGATGCAGGTATGGTTGTCGTTACTGTGCCTATCAATAAAACAGATGCAGTGATCCGTCAGCTCGGTGATTTACCAGATGACTGTTTGTTGGTGGATCTGACCTCGATTAAAAGTGAGCCGTTGCAGGCCATGTTGGAATCGCATAAAGGCCCCGTTGTTGGACTGCACCCGATGTTTGGTCCAGATATCAGTAGCCTTGCCAAACAGGTGATTGTGTATTGTGATGGCCGTAATCCTGAATCATACCAATGGTTGCTTGAGCAATTTCGTATCTGGGGGGCGAGCTTGCATCGCATCAGCGCTATAGAGCACGATCAGGGCATGACCTTGATTCAGGCTTTACGTCACTTTACGTCTTTCGTTTATGGCGTGCATCTGGCCGAAGAAAACCCGAACTTGGGCCAGCTGACCGCTTTAAGCTCACCAATTTATCGCTTGGAATTGGCGATGGTGGGGCGTTTATTTGCGCAAGACGCGCAACTGTACGGTGATATCATCATGTCCTCCTCGCAGAACATCGACATGATCAGGCGTTTCCATGCTCGTTTCGGTGAGGCTATCAAATTGCTCGATGAGCAAGACAAAAACGGGTTTGTTGCCGCATTTAACCAAGTTGAAAGCTGGTTTGGGGACTTCGCACCTCGCTTTATGAAAGAAAGCCAAACGTTGCTGCGTCAAGCTAATGACAGCACGCATCGAGGTTAACGCAGTTGCACAGCAAATAAAAAGGAGCTAATGGCTCCTTTTTTGTTCGCGCAGTGGAAGTTAAACGTCAATTTCCGTCGGGGTGACGTTTTCTATAGGGTAAGTACCCAGCACTTTGATGTAGCGGGTGAGCGCAATCAACTCCTCGATGACGAGTTTCATAGTGTCTGAGCGGATGTTGCCCTCCACGTCGACATAAAACATTTCTTCCCATGGATTACCCAGTACAGGGCGAGATTCTAGTTTAGTCATGTTGATCCCATGGTTGCGAAGCACCAACAAACATTCAACCAAAGAGCCTGCTTTCTGCCCCGTAGACATAATAAAGGTTGTTTTTGCCGGGATTAGACCATTCACATCAACAGGCTTTCTCGCAACCACAATAAAGCGAGTGTGGTTTTCCTGTTGGTTAGCAATGCCGAATTTTAATGGTTTCAGTCCGTATAGCTCGCCACTGGAGGCATTGCCGATCGCAGCTACGTTAGGGGTTTTCAACGCGGCCACTTCTTTCATCGCTTCGGCAGTGCTGGAGCAGTACTCTTGCTTAATATCCCCCAAAGAATGAAGAAACTCGCTGCATTGCTGATGTGGCTGAGGATGAGAATAAAGTACCTGAATTTTATCTATGTCAGTGTCAACGGCGGTCAGTAGGCAATGCTCAATAGGTTGCGTGATTTCACCGACGATAGACAAGCGCGTGTGTTGTAGCTGGTCATACACATCATTGATGGAGCCTGAGCTGGTATTCTCGATAGGAAGCACACCATAGTCTGCGTTACCCGTCTCGACCATCTCCAAGACTTCTTTGAAGCTTTGGCATTGAATTTCAGCAAGCGTTGTATGCTTACGAGCAAAAAAATTTCGTGCAGCCAGATTGGAATAAGACCCTTTACCACCAAGAAAAGAGACGCGTGCTAGCGGCTGCTCATTGTCTGGATTGGCCAGTCTTTGCAGGAATGCTTGCTGATAGAGAACCGAATCTTCAACGATGGTATGAAAAATTTTGGTGACGTACTGAGGGTCAAGCTCATGTGTACGTCCCTCCGCAACGAGTCCTTCGAGTAGTGCTTGTTCTCGTTCAATGTCGCGCACTGGTTTTTGCGTTTGTATTTTGCTTTTAGCAACTTCTAGGCTGAGTTTTCTGCGATCGGCTAGCAAAGATAATATCTGTTGGTCGATCGTGCTAACGCCTACGCGGATTTCATCCAGTGACAATGTTGGTTTGGTCATTCCCTCTTCCTGCTGCTGATTCATCTGACCCTGACTGATACAAAAAAGCCCCCCTGTTTGAGGGAGGCTTCTGGGAATCTTTCGTTATCGATGCTCGCCCTTAGCCCCGCCTCACTAGAAGCAGTTAAAAAACGAAAGAAAAACGAGATAGTCGGTGTCATCGATAGTCTGTTGATTGGCGTAATATCACTCAACCTTATTGGGAGGATGCTTTCATGTCAAGACGAATCAGCCCTGCACTTGCAGGGCTGAGACTTTGATTTATTCTCTTAGTGTATTTACACCACGTCAGGCTCTTCTGCTGGAACATCTACATGGCTGGCTCGGCGTGCCTCACCTTTGTGTGCTTGCTTATTCAGTTGTTTCTCCAACTTGTGGCCGACTTCATTAATTGCAGCATACATATCTTCATGTTCTGCTGACGCAATCAGTTTTGCCCCTGGAACGGAAACTCCCGCTTCGACTTTAAATTTGCTACCAGGCTCTTCGCTGATAACGGCATGAGGGTTAATGAGAGTGACCTGCCATTTCTCTAACTTTTCAAAGCGAGATGTAATTCGATCGTGGATGGCAGCTGTGACGTCGATGTTTTTACCAGTAATTTCAACTCTCATAGATGTTTCCTCTTTTGCTTGCCCTTTGCTGGGCTCACTTTCAGATTACGTTTCTGTAAGGGAAAAAACGTGATTTATGTCACATTTGGTCGGTGTTTTTTAAGCGGAGTAGCTATTTGTGATCGCGCCAAAACCTCTGGCGTGAAATTTTCATAAAATGCTTGAAGAGCGTTACGAAAGTATTGCAAGATGAAGAGGTTAAGGTCGCTAACGAACACAGAACGTTAGGGATGTTACTCGTGCTAAAGAAGGTTGTGATGGATTTTCCGACAGCACTGGAGTGCATGAAAAATTGTCTTTACGACACTGAAGATTCAAAAAAAGCAGCCATTGGCTGCTTTTTGTCGTTTAAGCGGTTGTTAGAGTGATACACCATTTAGTCGCATTAACTCTCGGGTATGCTCTGCAGGTTTATCGAGTTTCAACTCTTCGTAAGCTTTCAACATCAACGGCAGGGATTTTTTCGCAGCTTCAGTGTCAGGAAAGTCGCGTTGGATTTGCTGGCTGCGATTGATAACGGCCACCCACGCTTCTCGGCGCACGTAAAAATCCGCTGTAGCCAATTCATAATCCGCTAATCGGTTTTTCAATGCTTCCAGTCTCTTTTGCGAGTCTGCAGCATATTCGCTATTTGGGTAGCGTTCGAGTAGACGACGAAAATCGATAAAGGCTTTACGTGAAGGCTCGGGGTCACGATCGCTTCTGTCTACATTCAACATATCGTGCAGGAATGTGCGGTCTTGCGCCATGTTGGTTAAACCGCGCATATAGAGTACCCAGTCGATTTGTGGATGACCTGGATTCATGCGCATAAAGCGATCGATGGTTGCCTCACCAAGAGCAAGGTCATCGTTTTTGTAATAGGCATAAATCAAGTCCAACTGAACTTGCTCTGAATATGCGCCAAAGGGATAGCGAGAATCCAGAGCTTCGAGTTGCTCGATTGCTTTATTCCAGCTGCCTTCGTTAAGCGCTGTTTGTGCGTTCTGATAGAGTTCTGATGGCGGAACATCAGGAACGATTTCTTCGGTGCTTGAGCATCCAGCCAGCAAAGAAATGGCGAGCAGAGAAGATAATGTAAGGCGTTTCATTACTACGAGAGCTTCCTTGAAAGAATATTTTCAGCCTTTGCCATTACGGAGACCGCCGCAAAAAGCTACAATGGCGCGATAAAGGTTATTCTACCCATCGGCCAGATATAATACCAATAGGTTAACGTGACTAAGCCCAAGGGCCAAGTCCCTGCTAAGGTATTAGTCTCACAGAGAATCAAAAAGTTCGTTATGGCACAGCAGTTAGAGTTAAGCAGTACAGTTAATGAGAGCCAACTAGGGCAACGTCTGGATCAGGCATTGGCCGAGTTGTTCCCTGATTATTCCCGATCACGCATCAAAGAATGGATTCTGGCAGACAAAGTAAGTGTCGATGGTGAGATCGTCAATAAGCCACGCGTGAAAATGATGGGTGGTGAGGCAATAGTTGTTCAAGCTGAGATCGAAGACGAGAAACGTTGGGAGCCTCAAGACATTCCTCTGAACATTGTTTATGAGGACGATGACATCTTGGTAATTAACAAACCACGCGGTTTGGTTGTTCACCCAGGTGCAGGTTGCCCAGATGGTACCGTGCTAAATGGTCTTCTTTTCCGCTATCCTGATATCGCGGAAGTTCCACGGGCAGGTATCGTTCACCGCTTGGATAAAGACACCACAGGGTTAATGGTGGTGGCGAAGAATGTCCCAACCCAGACGCGTCTGGTTCGTGCTCTTCAAAAGCGTAAAAAGTTCACCCGTGAATATGAAGCGATTGCGATCGGCAACATGACGGGGGGCGGTACGGTAGAGAAGCCTATTGGTCGTCATTCTACTAAGCGCACTCACATGGCGGTGCAGGTAATGGGTAAGCCAGCTATTACCCACTACCGTGTTGTTGAGCATTTCCGTGCTCACGCACGCTTGCGCCTTCGTCTGGAGACCGGCCGTACTCACCAGATCCGTGTTCACATGGCGTATTTAAACCACCCATTGATTGGTGATCAGCTATACGGTGGTCGTCCTCGTCCACCGCGTAATGCCGGTGATGAACTGATCCAGACATTGCGCAAATTTGATCGTCAGGCGTTGCATGCAGTGATGTTGCGTATCGAGCACCCAACGACCAAAGAAGTGATGGAATGGCATGCTCCAGTGCCGGATGACATGGTACATCTGACAGAAGTATTGCGTGTCGATGCCCAAGAGCACGGAGAGTTGGACTACTAAACATGAACTGGATTCAACCAAATTGGCCTGCGCCGACAAACATTAGAGCAGTCAGTACAACACGAGAAGGCGGGGTGAGTGCTTCACCTTTTGATAGTCTCAACGTGGGAAAGCATGTGGGAGATAACCCCGCTGATGTTGACCATAATCGTGCCGTACTTGCTGATGTTATGGGTATGCCATCGCCACCGGCGTGGTTGAATCAAGTCCATGGTACAGAGGTAATATCCTTACCTCTGTCTTCCGCATCAAATGTTCCTGATGCGGATGCATCTTTTACTTCTTCACCTGATCACGTGTGTGTGGTGATGACGGCGGATTGTCTACCTGTGCTTTTTTGCAATGAGGCTGGCACACAGGTTGGTGCAGCCCATGCGGGTTGGCGTGGATTAGTTAATGGTGTCTTAGAACAAACGCTGGCAAAATTTGATGACACGTCAGAAGTAATGGCATGGATGGGCCCCGCTATTGGTGCATCTGAGTTTGAAGTTGGTAGTGAGGTTCGAGAACAGTTTATTGCTAGCCATCCTGAGGCGCATTATGCGTTTCAACCTCATAAAGATCGCTGGTTGGCAGATATTTATTTGTTAGCAAAACAGCGACTGGCAATGGCAGGGGTAACGAAAGTTTACGGTGGCGAATACTGTACTGTGTCCGATCCTCAGCGTTTTTTTTCCTATCGTAGAGAAAATTGTACAGGCCGTCAGGCCAGTTGCATTTGGATTTCTTCGCATTAAGCGATAAAAATTTCACCAATCAACTTGAAATTGGTTAGAGCCGCTCCCATTTTTTCGGTAAGCAACTACCGAAGTTATTAGAGGGGGGCCTATGCGCCTTGACCGATTTACCAGCAAATTTCAATTAGCCATTTCCGACGCACAGTCACTGGCTTTAGGGCGCGATCATCAATATATCGAGCCTGTGCACTTGATGGTGTCGCTCCTCAATCAGGACAGCAGCACTATTCGTCCTTTGATGACACTTCTTAATGTCGACGTTACCCAACTGCGTTCAAGCCTAAGTGAGATGCTTGAAAAATTGCCTAAAGTCAGTGGTACGGGAGGCGATGTTCAGCTTTCACATGGCATGGGCATGCTTTTCAATATGTGTGACAAGCTATCGCAGAAGCGTAAAGACAAATTCATTTCGTCAGAGTTATTTATTTTCGCAGCTGTCGAAGACAAAGGCCCGCTAGGCGATTTACTCAGAAGTTTAGGTCTGACCACGAAGAAGGTTGAAGATGCCATCGACAAGGTTCGAGGCGGTCAGGCTATCAATGATCCCAATGCGGAAGAAGCGCGTCAGGCGCTGGAGAAATTCACCATCGACCTGACGGAAAAAGCCGAGCAAGGCAAACTCGACCCTGTAATTGGTCGTGATGATGAAATTCGCCGTACCATTCAAGTACTCCAGCGTCGTACCAAAAATAACCCTGTCATTATCGGTGAGCCGGGCGTAGGTAAAACCGCGATTGTTGAAGGGCTTGCTCAACGAATAGTGAGTGGTGAAGTGCCAGAAGGGCTGCGTAATAAACGCGTACTGTCTTTGGATATGGGCTCTTTGGTTGCTGGTGCAAAATACCGTGGTGAGTTTGAAGAACGCCTGAAGTCAGTATTGAATGAGCTGGCAAAAGAAGAAGGCAACGTCATTCTCTTTATCGATGAAATCCACACCATGGTGGGCGCAGGCAAAGCAGAAGGTGCGATGGACGCCGGCAACATGCTTAAGCCCGCTTTGGCGCGAGGTGAGCTTCACTGCGTAGGCGCCACTACCTTGGATGAATACCGTCAGTACGTAGAAAAAGATGCGGCACTAGAGCGTCGTTTTCAGAAAGTGCTGGTGGATGAACCAACAGTAGAAGATACCGTCGCTATCCTTCGGGGTCTTAAAGAGCGTTATGAATTGCACCATGCGGTGGAAATTATAGACCCTGCCATTGTTGCAGCTGCGAGTCTTTCTCATCGTTATATTTCAGATCGCCAGTTACCGGACAAAGCCATCGACTTGATTGATGAAGCAGCATCAAGTATTCGCATGCAGATAGACTCTAAACCAGAGCAACTTGACCGCTTAGAGCGTCGTCTCATTCAACTTAAGATTGAGCAGCAGGCTCTTTCTAAAGAGAACGACGATGCGAGTAAAAAGCGACTCGAAACGCTTCAAGCTGAGATTGACGATAAAGAGCGTGATTTTGCAGAGCTTGAAGAAGTGTGGAACGCAGAAAAAGCCGCACTGTCTGGCACACAACATATTAAGAGTGCGTTAGAGCAGGCGAGAACAGATCTTGAGATCGCACGCCGTGCTGGTGATCTAAACCGCATGTCAGAACTTCAGTACGGTCGCATCCCTGAACTTGAGAAACAACTCGACTTGGCGAGTCAGGCAGAAATGCAGGAAATGACGCTATTACGTAATCGTGTAACGGATGCGGAAATTGCCGAAGTGCTGTCGCGTCAGACGGGGATTCCTGTAGCCAAGATGCTAGAAGGCGAAAAAGAGAAGCTGCTTCAGATGGAAGATGAGCTCCATAGCCGAGTCATTGGTCAGGCTGAAGCGGTAACGTCAGTTTCTAATGCGATTAGACGCAGTCGCGCTGGACTGGCGGATCCAAACCGTCCGATTGGTTCGTTCCTGTTCCTTGGCCCTACGGGGGTGGGGAAAACCGAACTGTGTAAGTCATTGGCAGAGTTTCTCTTTGATAGCAGCGATGCGATGGTACGTATCGATATGTCAGAGTTTATGGAGAAGCACTCAGTGGCAAGACTGGTCGGTGCGCCTCCTGGCTATGTGGGTTACGAAGAAGGTGGCTACCTGACGGAAGCGGTTCGTCGTCGTCCTTATTCAGTCATCCTATTAGATGAAGTAGAGAAGGCGCATCCGGATGTGTTCAACTTGCTTTTGCAAGTCCTTGATGATGGTCGACTGACCGATGGGCAAGGTCGTACGGTTGATTTTCGAAATGCTGTCGTGATCATGACATCGAACTTGGGGTCAGACCGAATTCAAGAACACTTTAGTGAACTGGATTACGATGGTATTAAAGTGATGGTGATGGATGTGGTCAGTAAACACTTCCGACCAGAATTTATTAACCGTATAGATGAAGCTGTTGTGTTTCATCCTCTGGGCCAAGAGCATATCAAGTCGATTGCGGATATACAGCTTGCTCATTTAGCGAAACGAATGGCTGAAAGAGATTTGACTCTGGAAGTGACAGATGAAGCACTGTCTATGATTGCCCAAGCAGGATTTGATCCGGTATATGGAGCAAGACCGCTCAAGCGCGCGATTCAGCAAAGCGTCGAAAACCCGCTGGCGCAATCTATTTTGCGTGGGGAAGTGAAGCCGGGCTTGCCAGTTAAATTGATTGTCGAAGACGAGCAAATAAAAGCTGTGCAATAAAGGCTACATTATATAGTACGAACAGAAAGAGGCCTTGTTGGCCTCTTTCTGTTTTATCTACACAACGCATTTCAGTTAAACTCGAAAGTTACCCACAGTATTTTGTGGGCTTGATGTGAGTAAAATGTGCAAAAATAAGCCTTTCGAGTAAAAGTTGCTCGAATGGTGTTTTTTATACGAAAAACCCTTAAAAAGCCCTTGCCAGAATTAGAGACCTCCCTATAATGCGCCTCATCGACACGGAGAGTGGTTCCCAATAGGGAAGTGCAGAAAAGTTGGATGGCGAAGCTTTGAAAGCTGAATGAAAATAAACGCTTGACGCGTTTGAGTGAATCAGTAAAATGGCCGCCCGCTTCAATGGAAACCTCCGGCAGAAGCAAGTCAATAAGACGTTTTGAGGGTTGCGAAAGCAACGCGGAAACATTACAAAATTTCTTCTTGACTTCATCGCCCGGCAGCGTAAAATTCGCAGCCCTGACGGTGAGAAGCTACGGCTTCTACAGTCAACGTTCTTTAACAATTTGACCTATACAATCTGTGTGGGCACTCGTAATTGATAGACAAAAGATTTATCAATGAACTGAGTGACCCAATCGAATTGGAAAACAGCCTTGAGCCGTTTTGCTTTCACTTTTTTAAAAGTGGAAACCAATGAGAAACACAGTCAATGCAGATTTGCCTACGGGCAAAAAAGTAATTCAGTATTCATTGAGCGTTACCTTAGGGTAACAAAAAAATTCTAATTGAAGAGTTTGATCATGGCTCAGATTGAACGCTGGCGGCAGGCCTAACACATGCAAGTCGAGCGGTAACATTTCAAAAGCTTGCTTTTGAAGATGACGAGCGGCGGACGGGTGAGTAATGGCTGGGAACCTGCCCTGATGTGGGGGATAACAGTTGGAAACGACTGCTAATACCGCAT
>NZ_FUXU01000005.1 GCF_900167155.1 Enterovibrio nigricans DSM 22720
CCCACCACGAGAAGGGGCTGCATTCTGGGAACAAGGACACCCTCGCAATTTAGCAGTAGGTTGTCAAAAGCTCTACGGCTCCAACAAGAAGTGGAAAAAGCGGTATGGCTATCACAAGCGCTCACTATCAGAGACAGCAATGTACCGAGTAAAACAGCTGCTAGGTGGGAAATTAAGCCTAAGAAATTACAATGCTCAGGTTGGCGAGACTTACGCTATGATCAAAGCGCTGAACAAGCTTACAGGACTGGGTATGCCTGAAACTCAGTATATTGCTTAAGAACCGAACAACTTTAGGCTGCCATGTCTTCCAACCGAATTAAGCAACAAAGCCGTGTTTTGATGCAACCAATCATGCAACCTATATGGAAGACCCCGGGTAGATCTGCAATTGATGCTGTCGCTTCGTTTGTTGGAAGTTACTCCTTAGGGATACTGATAACGAATCGTATGTTTGTTGCTGGGCATTACTCTCAAAGGGATGCGGCTATTATTGCGACGGGTTTCTCAACGGTATCCGTGACTTTTATGATTATCGTCGCTCGCACACTTGGCCTGATGGATATTTGGAATGTTTACTTTTTAACAACTATTTCTGTGACGTTTATTGTTACCGCTATCACTGTACGCCTTCCCCCATTAAGCAAGTTAAACCCTGGTGCTGATTTGCCTGAGCCTAAGATTGAGAATGGAAAACGCTTGGAAACAGCTTGTAAAGCAGGATTGACTACCGCCCGAGAAGCCCCAGGATTGATAAAGAACATACACTCTACCTTTGTCGATGGGCTGAAGATGGCAATGTCAATCCTACCTTCTATCATGTCCATTGGTGTAGCAGGTCTGCTGTTGGCTAAGTATACGCCAGTGTTTGAATGGATCGGCTGGGTCTTCTATCCGTTTATTGCTGTCTGGGGTATGGAAGATGCGTTAGCGTTGTCTCAAGCTTCTGCTGCAGGTTTGGCGGAGATGTTTCTGCCGGCATTACTTATGAAAGATGCACTGTTGGAAGCACGATTTGTTACTGGGATAATTTGCGTTTCTTCGATTTTGTTTTTCTCCGCATCAATTCCTTGTATTTTGTCTACAAAGATTCCTATTTCGATTGTTCAGATTGTCTCTATCTGGTTTGTACGCACAGCTCTGAGCCTGTTTATCTCTGTTCCTATCGTCAAACTCATACTTTGAAAATAGACTCGATTTTTGGGCATGACGACGGAGTGCTTCGTCCTAAAAAGCGAATGATCCTTCACGACGACATGAGGGAGCAAGTACCTTTGCTGCCAACAGGCAACGACCTTCGTTGAGGCCACTGCCATAAGTCTGCTGAGCGGAGGGAAAGGCATCCTGTGAAGAAATAGTAGTGAAGCAGTCCATTCGCTCATTTCTATATCTAAAGAGAATAATATCCAACTGATTGAATTAGAAAGGCACGCTTAGCGTGCTTTTTTCTTACCTGAATTAAATTCATCGCTTCTCTCAATAGCGTGACGCGGTTGTGGATAATCTTGGCGAATACTGTCCGGAAGCTTGAGGCGTGACAAAAATGTGCCTCATGTTATTTTCGTGAAATCATCTTGTTTGTTCCATGTTTTTATTGTGTGTTGATTTTGAATTTTTGCGCTGCTATACGTGTTTTGAATGTTATTTGTGACTACCAAATAAATTAAATCCGTGTATTTTGTTCTGCTGAATAATTATTACGTCGTTGTGACTTTTGTTCCTAAAAAGACATAAACGATGCAAACACACTTTAACCATGGAGCTTTTTTTATGAGTAACCATGCTATGGATAACATTCCAGACGCGCCAAAAAGCGCAATGGATAAATTTCTCAATGGGATTGAGAAAGCAGGGAACAAGATCCCTGATCCTGCGCTTCTGTTCTTTTACGGATTATTGATTGTTTGGGGCCTGTCCGCCGTTCTTTCTCAAGTCGATTTTGGCTTGATCCACCCTGTTACTGGCCAGGCTGTAGAAATCAATAACCTTCTGACGGGTGAAGCTCTTGCTCACTTTTTGGCGAACATGGTAACCACGTTTACCAGCTTTGCGCCAATGGGTATCGTACTGGTTGCGATGCTGGGTGTGGGTGTTGCTGATGCTTCAGGCTTCATCACCACTGGTCTGAAGAAAATGCTAAACGTGACGCCAAAGAAACTGCTGACACCAGCATTGATTCTTGTCGCGATCGTTTCTCACACTGCGGCTGACGCAGGCTACGTTCTGGTTATCCCTCTTGGTGGTATCATCTTCCACGCGGCAGGTCGTCATCCTCTAGTAGGTATTGCGGCGGCGTTTGCGGGCGTATCAGGTGGTTTCTCAGCAAACTTCATCCCTGCGGGTATTGACCCACTGTTGGCGGGCTTCACGCAGTCAGCTGCACAGGTTCTGGACAAAGACTACGTGGTTAACCCACTGGCGAACCTGTACTTCACAGGCCTGTCTTCATTCCTGATTGTGGCAATCGGCTGGTATGTTACCGAGAAAATCATCGAACCTCGTTTGAGCAAACTGCCAATCGACGAAGATGCAGAGAAAGCACCAGATTTAGGTAGCTTTACGGCGACTGAAAGTAAGGCATTTAGCCGCGCAAGTCTGGCTATGCTGGCGGGTATTGCGGTTCTGATTGTTGCACTGATCCCTGAGTCGTCTGCTCTGCGTTCTCCTGAAGGTGAACTGACCGCATTCTCTGCACCACTGATGAAGTCTATCGTTCCGTTGATTTTCATCCTGTTCGTGATTCCAGGTGTGGTATACGGCCGCGTAGCGGGCACGTTTGCAAGCCAAAGCGACATCATTAAAGCGATGAGCACCACCATGTCTACCATGGGTAGCTACTTGGTGATGTCTTTCTTCTGTGCGCAGTTCCTTGTGGCATTCAGCCAGTCGAACATCGGTACACTGCTGGCACTGGAAGGCGCGGCGTTCCTGAAAGCACTGAACATGCCGGGTCAGCTGACCATCATCGGTATGATTCTGCTGACAGCGTGTGTGAACCTGTTGATCGGTTCTGCATCTGCGAAGTGGGCACTGATTGGTCCTATCCTTGTACCAATGCTGATGGCTCTGGGTATTTCTCCAGAACTGTCTCAAGCGGCTTACCGTGTAGGTGACTCTGTTTCTAACATCATTTCACCTCTGATGGTGTTCTTCCCACTGGTTGTTGTTTACTGTCAACGCTACGTGAAGAGCACGGGTATCGGTACTCTGGCGTCTATGATGATGCCGTACTCGATTGCGATGTTGATCGGCTGGAGCTTGTTCCTGCTGGCGTACTGGGCATTGGGCATTCCACTAGGTATCCAAGCACCGTACACTTACGGCATGTAATTTCAGCACTGTATATTCTCAAGCCCTGCCATGTGCAGGGCTTTTTTTTGCCTGTCTATCCATCGCCCCCACGAGATCTCTCTAGCTTAGTTGTACATCTGTGCCCAGAGAGGTGGATTTGCCGTGCTACATATTCATAACACTAATAAAACGAAGTTATATACAATAAAATATCGCCAAAAAATATTACTAAGTTTTATCATCTGCTTTATTTGTAATCAGTCGTATATAACGCTGAAAACCTCACCATTCATGAATATTCCACTATTTTCATGGTTGTTTGTTGATATTTAATGCCGCCAGCTGCGTTTTTTAGTGTTTTACACTGGATTAATCATTTGCTACTTTCGAGTCGAAAAATTACGGATACACCCGAAAACACACGTGATTTAACACCGTGTGGTGATTTCGGAAACACTCATCGAATAGGTGGTACGAAATGAGTCAAGTTTCACAAGGAGCGCCTCAACAGAGCGGCGCGATTGCGTTCATTGAACGTGTAGGTAAAAAGATCCCCGATCCCGTTATCATTTTTATGTTCCTTTTTGTTGGTGCACTGGCACTAACGGGTTTGATCGGTGGCATGGAATTCCAAACAACAGGTGCAGATGGTCAACCTGTTAGTCATACCGTTAAGAGCATGCTGGCAACTGAAAACGTTCGCTGGATGTTCGACAATGCGATTCTGGAAAACTGGTTGAAGTTCGGCCACGGTGTTCTGGGCGTTATCCTAGTTGTTATGCTGGGTGTGGGTATCGCAGAAAACTCAGGTCTACTGGGTGCAGTGATTAAGCGTGTTGGTTTGAAGCTGAACGAAAAATGGCTGCCAATGCTGCTGATTTTCCTCGGTATCATGAGCTCTATCGCGACGGATGCAGGCTACCTCGTACTGATCCCATTGGCGGGTATGCTTTATGCGGGCGTGGGTAAAAACCCATTGATCGGTATGGCAGCAGCATTCGCAGGTGTATCAGCGGGCTTTAGTGCAAACCTTATCCCTGCAACGCCAATCGACGTTATCGTTGGTTTGAATGCGCGTGTATTCGCTGAAGCGCAGGGCGTACCGTTCACTACCGCAGACGGTGTTGAGCTGAACCCAGCGACCATGCACTACTTCTTCATCGCTGTTTCAACCTTTATGCTGGCGATTCTGGGTGCATGGGTGACCAAGCGTTTCGTTGCGCCGCGCCTTGAGAAAATGTCTTACGTGATTCCAGAAGATCTGGAGCAAAAAGACTTTGCAGTGAGCAATGAAGAACAAAAAGGTCTGCGTGCTGCAGGTCTAGGTTTGGTGGCATCACTGGCAGCGATTGTTGCGTTGGCGATGGGTCCATTAGCACCGTATACCGATGCGGCTGGCCGCACTGTTACACCATACATGAACAACGTGATTCTGCTGATCGCCATGGTGTTTGCGGTAACGGGTATTTGTTTTGGTTACAGCACCGGTAAATTCAAATCACTGCAAGACGTGGTTAACGCCATGGTTAAGCAGATGAACACCTTCGGTTACGTTCTGGTTCTGACTTTCTTCAGCCACAACTTCCTGGCGGTACTGAGCTACTCGGGTCTGGGTGTGTACATCACGTACTTGGGTGCGACATCATTGTCAGCATTGGGCTTAGAAAACTACCCAACGCTGTTGATCATTGGCTTTATTATTACGACGGCGATCATCAACCTGTTTGTCGGTGGTTTGACGTCGAAGTGGATGCTATTGGGCCCAATCTTTATCCCAATGCTTTACCAAGTTAACCCGAACATGACACCAGATGTAGTTTCTGCAGCATTCCGTGTTGCTGACTCATCAACGAATATCATCACACCGATGATGACTTACGCGGGTGTTATTCTGGCATTCATGCGTAAGTACAAGCCTGAGCTGACGTTCGGTGATGTGATTGCGATGATGGTGCCATACTCGGCAGCGTTCCTGACGGTTTGGACAGGTCTGTTGATTGCATTCTTTACCTTCAATATTCCACTGGGCTTCTAAGTTTCCTCAGTGATATTGAAATGAAAAACCCGGCTTAGCCGGGTTTTTTTATGCCAATTGGAAAGTTATCAATCGTTATTTCTTCAGGTGTTCAGCGTGGAATCGAAGGTGATCGTCGATAAAGCTAGAAATGAAGTAATAGCTGTGGTCGTAACCTTCTTGCATACGAAGTTCCAATGCGTAGCCTGCATCTTCTGCAGCACTGACCAGATTCTCCGGTTTTAACTGTTCATGCAAGAATTGGTCTGCATCACCCTGATCAATCAACATTGGCACATGGTGTTCTGCCGATTTGATCAGTGCACAGGCGTCATATTCAAGCCAGCTCGATCTGTCTTCACCTAAATAGTTGGTAAAGGCTTTTTCTCCCCAAGGCACTGCCGCAGGATTGGCGATCGGGCTAAATGCCGACACTGAGCGGTATGCGTCGCTATTTTTTAGCGCGATGGTCAGTGCGCCATGGCCGCCCATGCTGTGGCCCGAAATCGCTTTGACATCACTGACAGGAAAATGGCCTTCAACGATAGATGGCAATTCCTTTACGACATAATCGTACATTTGATAGTAGCGATTCCACGGTGCCTCGGTCGCGTTCAGATAAAATCCTGCACCAATACCAAAATCGTATGCACCGTCTGGGTCATCAGGGATACTGTCGCCACGAGGGCTTGTATCGGGGGCGACAATGGCAATACCGAGTTCCGCTGCAACGCGATGAGCCCCTGCTTTTTGCATGAAGTTTTCATCTGTACACGTCAGTCCCGACAACCAATAAAGCACAGGAACCTTGTTTGACTCCGACGCTTGTGGGGGCAGGAAAATCGCAAAGCGCATCGGACAATGAACAGTGCGTGACGTATGCGTGTACTGTTTATGCCAACCACCAAAACTGCGGTTGCTGCTGCTGTTTTCTAGGCTCATATTGGGCTCCAAAGCAGGCTCGCGTGAGAGAGCCTGCACCGGGTTACTTTTCTTAAGGAAGATTATTTATCGTAGTGGATCACTGAACGAATACTCTTACCTTCGTGCATCAGATCAAATGCTTCGTTGATGCTATCAAGCCCCATGGTGTGTGTGATGAAGTCATCCAGTTTGAATTCACCTGCCATGTAACGCTCAACAATTTCTGGCAACTCTGAGCGGCCTTTTACACCACCGAATGCTGAACCGCGCCATACTCGGCCCGTCACCAATTGGAATGGACGGGTCGAAATTTCCTGACCTGCGCCAGCAACACCGATGATGACGGATTCACCCCAGCCTTTATGACAACACTCAAGTGCTGAACGCATAACGTTCACATTACCGATACACTCGAAAGAGTAATCCACACCACCGTCAGTCATTTCAACGATGACATCCTGAATAGGCTTGTCGAATTTGGTCGGATTGATGCAATCTGTTGCGCCCAATTTCTTCGCAAGTTCATATTTACTTTCATTGATATCGACACCAATGATGCGGCTTGCGCCTGCCATTGCAGCACCGATGATCGCAGATAGACCAATGCCACCTAAGCCGAAAACAGCAACTGTATCGCCTTTTTGTACTTTCGCCGTGTTCAACACAGCGCCCATACCGGTCGTTACACCACAACCCAGAAGACACACTTCTTCAAGCGGTGCTTCTTTGTTCACTTTTGCCAATGAAATTTCTGGCAGTACGGTGTATTCAGAAAACGTTGAGCAACCCATGTAGTGATAAATAGGCTGGCCATCTTTATAGAAGCGGGTGGTGCCGTCAGGCATCAGGCCTTTGCCCTGTGTTTCACGAATTTTCTGACACAGGTTAGTTTTGCCTGATTTACAGAACTTACACTCGCCACATTCAGGGGTATAAAGTGGGATGACATGATCACCGACCTGAACACTGGTAACACCTTCACCAATTTGTTCAACAATACCGCCACCTTCATGGCCAAGGATTGCAGGGAAGATCCCTTCAGGATCATCGCCAGACAGCGTAAATGCGTCAGTGTGGCAAACCCCAGTCGCGATGATACGGACCAGCACTTCACCCGCTTTTGGCAACATTACGTCGACTTCTTCAATGCTCAGTGGTTTGCCTGCTTCCCAAGCAATCGCTGCACGAGATTTAATAAATTGTTCCGCCATTGGATCTTTCCTCTTTGCGTTGGGTCAGCCCTTCAAAAACTAACCGTAGGAGAAATCGCAACCCTAAGTGTGTCCACTTCTGTGACAACTGGGTATTGCTTATCTATGGGGCCTAGTTTATTTGTTTCTCGCTCAGTGATAATCCATAATCCCAATAATTGACTTTTACTGGTGTGTAATAATGACGAGTTGGCAGGGCATTTCTGAGTTTTTGGCCGTAGTGGAGACCGCCAGTTTTACCAAAGCGGCGCAGCGTTTGGGGACATCAACTGCACATGTCAGTCGGCAGGTTGCTATTTTGGAAGACCGGTTGAATACGCGGCTTTTTTTCAGAACGACCCGTCGTGTTTCCGTGACGGAAGAAGGCGATATTTACTATCAACATTGCCGAATGCTGGCGGACGGGATCAAAGAAGCGGAAAGCGCAGTGACCCAACTGCGTGAGACACCAAGCGGACATATCAAGTTAACAGCCCCGGTGACGTACGGCGAGAAGATGATCATGCCCTTGGTCCTCGACTTCATGCAAATGCATCCTGATATCCAAGTGGATGTTGATCTCACTAATACTCCGTTGGATTTAATTAATTCGGGCTGTGATTTTGCGATTCGACTCGGGCGACTGAATGATTCCTCGATGGTGTGCAAGCGTCTGGCGACGAGAAAGCTGATTGTTTGCGGATCGCCAGATTATCTGTCCATTAATGGCACCCCGCATACTTTGTCTGAGTTACCCCAGTTTAACTGTTTGTTAGGACAGCATGATTACTGGCGATTCAGAGAGAATGGCAAAGAGCGGTCTGTACGTGTTCGGGGGAGCCTTCGCTGTAACAGCGGTTTGGCGTTATTGGAGGCCGCTGTCAGAGACATAGGGCTTATACAGCTCCCTGATTATTATCTTGATGAAGCGTTAGCATCTGGTGCATTGGTGAAAGTGCTCAATGCGTATCAGGATATGGAAGAGGGGATTTGGGCGCTGTTTCCTCACCGTCGACTGCAACCGCTTCGCGTTAAATTGCTGGTGGATTTTTTGGCTGATAATTTGACGGAAAAAAGTGCAAATACGGTGAAGCTGGTGTCAGCGTAACTTCAAATAGGTATATACTCCGCAGCGTTTATGCAAGTTCGGGAAAATTCAGTGACACAGAGCGATACAGATTTGCAATTCATGCAACGTGCCATGGAACTCGCTTCACGTGCAGAGGCGGAAGGTGAGGTACCTGTGGGTGCTGTCGTGGTACACGATGGTGTAGTGATTGGTGAAGGTTGGAACCGTCTAATTGGTCAACATGATGCAACGGCACACGCAGAATTAATGGCGTTGCGACAAGCGGGAAAGGTGTTGCAGAATTATCGGCTGCTGGATGCCACCTTGTATGTCACGTTAGAGCCTTGTCCTATGTGCGCATCAGCCATGGTGCATAGCCGTATCGGCAAAGTGGTTTATGGTGCGCCAGATCTGAAAACGGGCGCGGCAGGCAGTGTCATGAACTTGCTGAGCTATGACGGTGTTAACCATCATGTCCAATATCAAGGTGGCGTGATGGAAACGGAATGCCGCGAACAACTGCAGGCGTTTTTCCGTCGTCGTCGCGCTGAGAAAAAAGCGGACAGAGATGCACGCAGAGTGGCTGATGCCGGCGACTCAACGCAATCCAGCTAGAAGTTCTCATCCATCATCGCAAATTCACGAATAGCGAACGTACGCTGACGCCAGAGTACTTTCTTCAGATTGACATTTCTCATGCGTTTACGGCGGTTGGACGCTGCGCTTGAGTTGCGTGAGAAATTCGCTTGTACTTTTCGTTTGTTGGCAAACATCGATTTCTTTTCCTTTTTAAAGAAAAAGCGCAGCCAGTGCTGCGCTTCTCGAAGACCTGACTTAACAGGTTATAACTTGCGAGTGTGAACACACTATGACAAGTCTAGTTGCCTTGGTTATTTTCAGTGTGGCTGTCAGCGTCCTTTTCTGCTCCAGATTTCCCGTCTGCGGGCTTCTGCGTTTCGCTTTCAACAGTGTCTGTCACCAAAACGTTGCCATTTTCTGTTGGTTGCTCGACAACGATGGTTTGAAGGCTATCCAGATTGTCACTTAAATCCGCTTGAATCGCCTGCGCTTTTTCTTGTTCATAACCAACAATGCTTTGGTAATAACGACGAATATTCTCTACATAGCTCAATGCTTCGTAGCCGCGAGCATAACCGTAACGTGTTTGCTTGTAGTACTGACGTTTAGCCAATAGTGGAAGGCGTTGTTTTACGTCAGCCCAGGCATCAGGGTTACCACCTTGTGCTTTAGTTAAGCGCCTAGCATCCATCATGTGGCCAAAACCAATATTGTATGAGGCAAGGGCAAACCAGATTTTTTCGTGTTCATTCACACTGTCAGGTACGCGACGTAGCATTTGGCTGAGATATGCCGCACCACCACGAATGCTTTGCTCTGGGTCGAGGCGGTTCTTCACACCCACAGATTTAGCCGTTGGCAATGTCAGCATCATCATGCCACGCACACCTGTTGGTGAGACAGCACGAGGGTTCCAATGTGACTCTTGATAGGAAAGGGCTGCTAACAAACGCCAGTCGAATTCGTTCGCATATTTCTTAAACAGTGGTTCCCATTTCGGCAAGCGGTTGTCAATAGCACGCAGGAAAGCACGGGTGTCAACAAAATCGAAACTGTCAACGTGACCGAAGTATTTCTCTTCCATCGCCGCCAGCTCTCCGCTTTGCGTTTTCTTGCCAAAAAATTCAATCAGCAAGGCATAAACACTGTCATCCTGTGCCTTTTTCATAAACCAGGCGACAGGTTCATCTTCGGTGAGTTCCATCGCGACTGTAATTTCAGGATGGGTACGCTGAACCAGCGCAATATCGACAGAATCGGCAATGGTGAAATCCAAGACACCATCGGCGACTTGTTTTAGCAGTTCATCATCGTCAGTGTCTTTGACACTCTCCCACACCAAATCTGGGTATTGGCGTTGGATGCCGTTCAGAGTAAGCGCATGGCTTGAATCTTCAACAACCGCTACGCGGGCACCGTCTTTGTTCAATTCGGTCAGGTTTCGTGGGCGCCAGTGGCCGTTTTTGTACACCAACTGTTGGCTTACGTAATAATACGCGGGGCCAGGTCGAAAATGTTCAAGTCTGTCTTCTGTGATCGTGAGACCTGCCGCAATGATGTCGACATCACCACGCTCCAAGGCGGGAAAAAGCCCTGAAAGGGTATACGCAGGTTGCATCTCAAGCTTCACGCCCAGACTTTGTGCAAATTGAGTGGCTAACTCATAGTCCAATCCGGTAGGACCATTGGGGCCAATATAGTAAGAAAGCTGGTTATTGAGCGTGCCGACACGAAGGACACCGCGATCTCGGATTTTTTCCACGGCGGTTCGGTCGTCATACTTCCATTCACAACCTGCAATCATGAGCACCATTACGGTGCCAGCAAGCAGTTGAAAAAGTCGTTTTACAGCGTTAGCGTTCAAAAAGTTATGCTCACTTGTTATCGTTAGAACTCTGTTATATCAAAGCTAGGTCGCAGCGAAAAGTTGTGGCGCAGTGTTCTTGCTTTACGCCCTTTACAATATGGGTCGCTAACGGACGCAAAAAAAAGTTACGCAAACGGTTGCGTCAGGTGTTACGTCGATCACTTTTTTCCCCTATAATACCGCCCCGAAGCAAGTGAAAGTGGTATTGACGTGGCTTTGCGTCTGATTTTATCAAATTAAAATCAGGAGGTTAGGCCAATGCTACTTTAATTCACCGCTAACCGAGAGACGTACGCACATGGAAATTTTGCGTGGTTCCCCCGCTCTGTCCGAATTTCGAGTCAATAAACTACTGGAAAGCTGTCAGGCATTTGATTTACCCGTTATCAGCCTTTATGCAGAGTTTGTTCACTTTGCAGATGTCAGCGTTTCGCTGAACACTGTAGAACAACAAAAACTGGATCGCCTGCTTACCTACGGGCCAACCATTGCAGAACATACACCGACGGGTAAACTTTTTCTCGTTACTCCTCGCCCTGGTACCATTTCTCCATGGTCTTCAAAAGCAACGGATATTGCTCACAACTGCGGCCTAAACCAAATCAAACGCCTTGAGCGTGGTACCGCATATTACGTTGAGTTTTCCAGCGATTTGACGGAAGACCAAGGTAAACAACTCGCCAGCCTCTTGCATGACCGCATGATGGAAGTCGTATTTAGCCAGTTGGATGACGCGTCTGCTTTGTTCAAAGCGGCAACACCTGCGCCAATGACGGCAGTAGATGTGCTAATTGGTGGCCGCCAAGCGTTGGAAAAAGCCAACGTTGAGTTGGGTCTTGCGTTAGCTGATGATGAAATTGACTATTTGGTTGAAAGCTTCATCAAGTTAGGACGTAACCCAAATGACATCGAGTTGATGATGTTCGCACAGGCTAACTCTGAACATTGCCGTCATAAAATATTCAATGCAGATTGGACGATTGATGGTGTTGATCAGGACAAGAGCCTGTTCAAAATGATCAAGAATACCTTTGAGCACAACAGTAAATACGTACTGTCTGCCTATAAAGATAATGCAGCGGTCATGATGGGTTCTGACGTAGGTCGTTTCTTCCCGAACCCCGAGTCACGTCAATATGACTACCATCAGGAAGCGGCTCATATCCTGATGAAAGTCGAAACGCATAACCACCCAACGGCAATTTCTCCATGGCCGGGCGCATCAACAGGCTCTGGCGGTGAAATCCGTGATGAAGGCGCAACCGGGATTGGCGGTAAACCAAAAGCAGGTTTGGTTGGCTTCACGGTATCGAACCTCCGCATTCCTGGCTTCGAACAGCCTTGGGAAACAGATTTTGGCAAACCTGACCGCATTGTGAATGCGTTGGACATCATGCTGGAAGGCCCTCTGGGTGGCGCGGCATTTAACAATGAATTTGGTCGTCCTAACCTGCTGGGTTATTTCCGTACTTACGAAGAAAAAGTGACTTCGCATAACGGTGAAGAAGTACGTGGCTACCACAAGCCAATCATGATTGCGGGCGGTATGGGTAACATTCGCGAGCAGCACGTACAGAAAAAAGAAATTCCTGTTGGCGCAAAGCTTATCGTGCTTGGCGGTCCAGCCATGAACATCGGCCTTGGCGGCGGCGCAGCCTCGTCAATGGCGTCGGGTCAATCAGCAGAAGATCTTGATTTCGCATCCGTACAGCGTGAAAACCCAGAAATGGAACGCCGCTGTCAGGAAGTGATCGACCGTTGTTGGCAGTTGGGTGAAAACAACCCTATAGCCTTTATCCACGACGTGGGCGCGGGCGGCATTTCTAACGCATTGCCAGAATTGGTTGATGACGGTGAGCGCGGCGGTAAATTCCAGCTTCGTAACGTACCGAATGACGAGCCAGGCATGAGCCCGTTAGAAATCTGGTGTAATGAATCACAAGAACGTTATGTCATGGCGGTTGCGCCAGAAAATATGGATGTGTTCGATGCGATTTGTAAGCGCGAGCGTGCACCTTATGCGGTAGTCGGTGAAGCAACGGAAGAGCGTCATTTGACCCTTGAAGATGCGCATTTTGAGAACACGCCAATCGACATGCCTTTAGATGTGTTACTCGGCAAGCCACCAAAAATGCACCGCGACGTACAAACACAGAAAGTCGAAGGCAAAGCGATTGATCGCACCGCGATTTCTGTGGAAGACGCTTCGCTTCGCGTATTGCGTTTACCTTCTGTGGCAGAGAAAACCTTCCTTATCACCATTGGTGATCGCACGGTAACGGGCTTGGTTGCGCGTGACCAAATGGTAGGCCCTTGGCAAGTGCCAGTGGCGAACTGTGCGGTAACGGCAGCAAGCTATGACACTTACCACGGCGAAGCAATGTCGATGGGTGAGCGCACGCCAGTTGCTCTGCTTGATTTCGCCGCGTCGGCACGTTTGGCCGTGGCAGAGTCACTGACGAACATCGCGTGTTCTGACATCGGTGACCTGAAGCGCATCAACCTGTCAGCGAACTGGATGGCTGCAGCGGGTCACCCGGGTGAAGATGCGGGTCTTTACGAGGCGGTTAAGGCCATCGGTGAAGAGCTGTGTCCTGCGCTTGATTTGACGATTCCAGTGGGTAAAGACTCGATGTCGATGAAAACCCGTTGGGAACAAGATGGCGAGCAGAAAGAAAATACGTCACCGCTTTCCTTGGTGATCACAGCCTTTGGTCGTGTTGAGGATGTGCGTAAAACCGTTACGCCACAGCTTCGTACAGATAAAGGCGACAGCGCGCTGGTATTGGTTGACCTTGGTCAAGGGCAAAACCGCCTTGGCGCAACAGCGTTGAGCCAAGTTTACAAGCAGTTAGGTGATAAGCCAGCGGACGTTGATAGCCCTGAATTGCTGAAGGGCTTCTTCAACGCGATGCAAACCTTGGTGCGTGACGAGAAGCTATTGGCCTACCACGACCGTGGTGACGGTGGCCTTTACGTCACATTGGCAGAAATGGCGTTTGCGGGTCACACCGGTGTGGAAGTGGACATCAATACCTTGTCTGCAGACAGCGAGTGCACAGACGAACTGGCTGCCCTGTTTAACGAAGAGCTGGGTGCGGTGATTCAGGTGCGTTCAGATGAGCTGGATGCTGTGCTGTCAACACTGTCAGCTCACGGTTTGGAGGCATGCAGCCATGTGATTGGCACGCTGAGCGATGACGATGCGGTTCGTATCTGGAATGGTGATGCGCTGGTGCTGGATCAGAATGCGACAGAGCTTCGCACTATCTGGGCAGAAACCACCTACCAAATGCAGGCAATGCGTGACAATCCTGCGTGTGCAGAGCAAGAGTTTGACGCCAAGAAAGACGTGACCAACCCAGGCCTGTCGACCCTTCTGACGTTTGATGTTCAGGAAGACGTCGCGGCACCGTTTATTGCAATGGGTGCACGTCCTCAAATGGCCATTCTGCGTGAGCAGGGTGTGAACTCGCACGTTGAAATGGCTGCAGCGTTCGACCGCGCAGGCTTTGACGCAAAAGACGTTCACATGAGCGACGTATTGGCGGGTAACGTTTCGCTGGAAGAGTTCAACGGCCTAGTCGCCTGTGGTGGCTTCTCTTACGGTGACGTATTGGGTGCCGGTGAAGGTTGGGCGAAATCGATTCTGTTCAATGAGCAAGCGCGCGAGCAGTTTGAGCTTTTCTTCCACCGTGGTGACTCTTTTGCCTTGGGTGTGTGTAATGGTTGTCAGATGCTATCGAACCTGCACGAGCTTATCCCAGGTGCTGATTTGTGGCCGCGATTTGTTCGCAATGAGTCTGAGCGCTTTGAAGCGCGCTTTAGCTTGGTTCAAGTGCAAGAAAGCCCATCTCTATTCCTGAGCGGTATGGCGGGCTCTCACATGCCAATCGCGGTATCTCACGGTGAAGGGCGTGTAGAAGTGCGAAATGCTGAGCATTTGGCGGCGATTGAGCAATCAGGCACGGTTGCACTTCGTTACCTCGATAACTTCGGTAAGGTGACGGAGTCCTATCCGGCGAACCCGAATGGCTCACCAAACGGTATCACTGGCCTGACGACGACTGACGGTCGCGTCACCATTATGATGCCGCACCCAGAGCGTGTATTCCGTACTGTTGCTAACTCATGGCACCCAGATAACTGGGGCGAGGACAGCGCGTGGATGCGCATGTTCCGCAATGCGCGAGTGAAATTGGGTTAATTCGGCAAGCCTGAAAGACCAAACTTGTGACACAAGCCGCTACCTTTGGGTAGCGGCTTTTTAATGCCATTGCCTCTGGTTATTGCGACAGGGTAAAGTGTGCCAGCTGTAGATTTTCCAATTGGATACGTTTCATAAAGACGAAGAGTTTTTTCTATGGGACGTGATTGTTGCCAATTGGCTTTAGGAGAAATGCAATGGATGCGATCAGCTTTACGCTCATTCCGAGTGGTCAGGTGCCTGAAGCACTTTACGCTCAATTCCCTTCAATCAACCAAGTTGCTGATGCGTCACAAGAGGGTGAGATACCTATGCTGGTGGCGGAAAAAACGGTCAAGCTGTTGCTGTCGCGATGTTGCAGCACCCAAAGCGCCACAATGGTGTGATGGTTGAGCTGGCAACTTTGACGCTGCTAGAAGTCGACGAAGCTTTACGATTGCAAGGGATTGGGAAGTCACTGCTTAACGCACTGGAGGCGTATGCGGCGACCATTACCTATGAGTTAAAGGTGGACTGTGGTGCTGTTATTGGACGTAAACCGATGCAGGCTCTGCTCACTAATTCAGGTTATGAACCCCCTTTTGCAAGCGGTGACGTGAAACCTGCACAATGGCGAAAATCATTGGTATAACGACGAATTTGTGCAGAGAAACAGCGCATACCGAATCTCATCGGGTTACAATTAAGGTATTGAGCTGACAGCTTAAAAAATTTAAAGGGAAGACGATATGAAAAAAATCGAAGCGATTATCAAGCCATTCAAACTTGACGATGTTCGCGAAGCACTGGCAGAAGTTGGCATCACTGGTATGACAGTGTCTGAGGTAAAAGGCTTTGGTCGTCAAAAAGGCCACACTGAACTGTACCGTGGTGCAGAGTACATGGTGGACTTCCTGCCTAAAGTGAAACTCGAAATTGTTGTTGCCGATGACGTTGCCGAGCAGTGCATTGATTCTATCGTAGAAACGGCGCAAACCGGAAAAATCGGTGATGGTAAGATTTTTGTTACCAATGTAGAGCGCGTTATTCGAATTCGTACTGGCGAAGAAGACGAAGAAGCGATCTGATTCGTTTTAGTCTTTTCTAAAAAATGCCTCCTGATTGGGAGGCATTTTTGTTTCTAAGCGAAAATTTAGAGGCGCCAGCTTGGTTTGCGAGGAACAACCTCGACACCACTATGGTAGCGACCTGCAATGGCGTTGAGTGTTAACTCAAGGGCGTGTTCGCTGATAAGCTCAAACTGTTGTGGCAGGGACTGAACCTTCATGGGAATAAAATCGAGCGTTCGGTTATTCCCGAACGTCGCAAATTTCACTTTCCTGCCTATCTCGGGATATTCGAGGATGGCGTCCAATACACCTTCGAACAACGCGTATGATGTCGTGACAATCGCATCTGGCAAGGTGCCCTGTTTTACCCACTCAACCATGATGCGTCGGCCTTCTTTCTGACTGAAATGATCGCCGTAAGCTATTAGGGTATTGGCATTGCATTTCCGAGCAGCGGACAGAAAACCTTGTTCGCGTTCGCGCGAAATCCCAAGTTCTGGGACAGCACCGATAAGCCCGAGAGATGTTGCTCCGAGTTGGATGAGCTTATCTGTCAGCGAATATGCCCCTTCCAAGTCTTCGCTAATCACACTGGCAAAATGCTCATCATCCAATGCGCGGTCAATAGCGATAACCGGAGTGCCGGATGCTTGGATTACAGGGTAAAAATCGTTGTCGATGGGTAAGGACGAAGCCACGATCAGCGCATCAATCTTACGGCTGACCAGAAGGTTTACGACTTGCTTTTCGGTGTCGGGATTATCATCAGAGCAACTGATAATGAGCTGGTATCCTGCCTGTCGTGCATCGCGCTCCAATAGCTTGGCGATTTTGGCGTAACTGGTGTTTTCAAGATCCGGGATCACCAGACCGAAAGAGCGACTGGTGCCGGCACGAAGCGCACTGGCGGCGTGGTCAGGACGGTAATTGTATTTATCCACCACAGCCATGACCTTCTGCTGAGTACGCTCACTGATCCGGTACTTGGCTGACTTGCCATTAATCACATAGCTTGCCGTGGTGCGTGAGACACCCGCTAAACGCGCGATTTCATCCAGTTTCATTTCCTGCCGTTCCTTTACTCTGTGCGCGTGATCAAAAAAAGCGCAAAAGATCTTATCGATTCTTTGCATTATAAGCTGAATGGATTCAGCATCGGTAGCTGAAAGGTTTCAGCAAAGAGTAAAACTGTGCGTGAGACCTGTTTTTTGGATTTAAAGCTGAAACGATTCAGTTTCATTCAATCTTGGATTGATGAGTCGGTTTAGAAAATGAATGCATGATGGCGCGATTCGATTAACGACAAATTACGCGCGACGAGTAGAGGTAAGCAACATGTTGGAACTTACGCAACGCGACATTCTTCTGGGTAAGAAGGCATCAAATAAACAAGATGCGATTCGCCATATCGCAGAAGACTTGGTTCAGAAAGGCTTGGTCGCAGAAGGTTATGGCGAAGGTATGCTTGAGCGCGAAGCGCAGAACTCGACATATCTGGGTAACGGTATTGCGATTCCACATGGCACCACAACCACGCGTCACCTCGTGAACCAAACGGGTGTGCAAATTCACCACTTTGCGGAAGGCGTTGATTGGGGTGATGGCAACACGGTTTACCTAGCAATAGGTATCGCGGCGAAATCTGATGAACACCTCGGTATTTTAAAGCAACTGACTCACGTGCTATCTGCTGATGGCATTGATGACGCTCTGAAGAGTGCAAGCAGTGAACAAGACATTCTGGCCGTGCTGAACGGCGAGAGCCGAAAGGGCCTGCTGTTTGACGAATCAGTGATCATGCTGAGCTTCCCTGCCTCAGACTTGATTTCTCTGACGGCAGTCTGTGCTGGGAAATTGAAAAACGCAGGTGCTGTTGGCGAAGCCTTTGTTGCCGATCTTGTTGCGAAAATACCAACAAATTTGGGGCAGGGCCTTTGGGTGGTCTCGTCTTCCAAAGCCGTCTCTCAAACCGCAATCGCGTTTATTAGTGCACAGTCTGCATTTAGCAACAATGGTGCTGAGGTGAAAGGCCTTATCGCTGTCGCTGCGTCGACTGCTGAGCATATAGAGGTGCTCAATAACCTGAGTGGCTTGGTGTTTGATGGTAAAACGTCTGAACTTTTCACTGACTCACCAGAGTCTGTGGTTAAAGCGCTGACTGAGGTGCGTCAGGCGGGTTTGTCTCAAGTGTTCAAGATTAAAAATGCACACGGACTGCACGCGCGTCCGGGCGCGATGTTGGTGAATGTGGCGAAGAAATTTGACTCAAAAATCTGGGTAGCCAACGTGAGTGCGGATGGTGCGCAGGTGAATGCGAAGAGCTTAATGAAAGTGATTTCTTTGGGTGTGAAACGTGACCATGAGTTGGAGTTTACAGCTGATGGCGCAGACGCACAGCAAGCGTTGGATGCGATTGGAGAAGCCATCGCAGACGGTCTAGGCGAGGGCAGGTAAATGAATACTCGTGGTGTTGTAACTGTCACTTTAAACCCAGCTCTGGATATGACGGGGGCGTTGGGTGAATTAAAGCCGGGCTTGGTGAATTTGATTGGCTCTTCAAATCTTAATCCTGGCGGTAAAGGTGTCAATGTGGCCAAGGTACTGGCCGAACTCGGTGCAAAAGTGACAGTGACAGGTTTTCTGGGGGATGAAAACCAAGACCCCTTTGCCCACCTGTTTGAGCAAAAAGGCATTGCAGATCGCTTTGTGCGTGTCGCTGGCGCATCGCGCATCAACGTCAAATTGGTTGAAGAGTCAGGTCGCGTTACCGACCTTAACTTTCCGGGCGTCACCGTGAGTGATGAAGACTTGGATGCCTTTGAAGCGACCTTGAATGAGCTCGCGGAAGAGAACGACCTTTTCGTGATTGCGGGCAGCCTACCGGGCGGCGTCAGCCCAGCCATGTTGGCATCGTGGATTGAGATGCTGCGTGCGAAAGGCAAGAAAGTGCTGTTCGACAGCAGCAATGCTGCACTGACAGCAGGCCTGAAAGCCTCGCCTTGGTTAGTAAAGCCAAATGATGAAGAGCTTTCTCAATGGGTCGGTAAGGCTCTGGAAAGTGAAGATGAGCTGTTGGCGACCGGTGAGAGTTTGTCTGAAACAGGCATTGATAACGTCGTGATTTCTCGCGGTGCCGAAGGCGTACTTTGGCTTCGCGATGGCAAGTGGCTTCAAAGCCAGCCGCCACGCATGAAAGTGGTGAGCACGGTCGGTGCTGGCGACACGCTGGTAGCGGGTATGTGTTGGGCCGAGTTGAATCAATGGGACCGCGAAGTGTCGCTGAGCTTTGCAACCGCGTTGTCAGCACTGGCGGTGACGCAAGTTAATGTTGGCGTTGAAGACATTGCACATGTCGAAGCACTTCAACGCGAAATTATCGTGAAACAACTAAAACAAGATTAAAGGAACAGGGTAGAGAGATGAAAGCGATCATTGTTACATCATGCCCAAGTGGTATTGCGAACACCATTATTGCGGCTGGGGTGCTGGAAAAAGCAGCGTCAGCCTTGAATTGGCAAGCGACAATCGAATGTCAAAACACGGTGAAAACCGTCGAAAAAGCATCTCAGGCAGACATTGATGCTGCTGACGTTATTGTGGTCGTCGGTGCTGCGAATGACATGGCACGCTTTAACGGTAAGTCAGTTTATCTCGCGTCATTGAACGCGTGTTTTACTGATCCGAAGCAGTTTTTGACAGACGCAGCAGCCAATGCGAAAACCTATGCGCATGTTGAAGAAACGTCGGCAGACGCTCCGGCTACATCATCACAAAAACGTATTGTCGGTATCACAGCATGCCCGACAGGTGTTGCGCACACTTTCATGGCGGCTGAAGCGGTGGAAGAAGAAGCGAAAACACAAGGCATGTGGGTGAAAATCGAAACCCGTGGCTCGGTCGGTGCAAAGAACCAACTGACAGCAGAAGAGATTGCGGCGGCGGATTTGGTGTTTATCGGCGCAGATATCGAAGTGGACATGTCTCGCTTTGATGGTAAGCGCGTATACCGCACCAGCACGGGGGCGGCGCTCAAAAAGACAAAAGAAGAGCTGGCAAAAGCCTTTGCTGAAGCCGAAGTTTACAAGCATGGCGGTGCTAAAGCAGATAGCAACAAGCAAGAGCGTTCAGGCGCCTACAAGCACTTGATGACGGGCGTGTCTCACATGCTGCCGCTGGTTGTGGCGGGTGGTTTGTGTATTGCACTGTCGTTTGTCTTCGGTATTGAAGCGTTTAAAGAGTCTGGCACTTTGGCCGCAGCGCTGATGGAAATTGGTGGCGGCAGCGCGTTTGCACTGATGGTTCCCGTGCTTGCTGGCTTCATTGCCTTCTCGATTGCGGACCGTCCGGGTCTGGCTCCGGGTCTTATCGGCGGTATGCTGGCAAGCTCAACGGGTGCGGGCTTCTTAGGTGGTATCGTGGCAGGTTTTCTGGCGGGTTACACCGCGAAATTCATCGCCGATAAAGTGCAACTGCCAGATTCCATGGCAGCACTGAAGCCCATCCTGATCATTCCATTGGTCGCGAGCTTGATCACCGGTCTAATCATGATTTTCGTGGTGGGCGGCCCTGTTGCTGGCGTGATGAACAGCCTGACTGAGTTCCTAAACAGTATGGGTTCAACCAACGCGGTTCTGCTGGGTGTGATTCTGGGGGCCATGATGTGTTTCGACTTGGGTGGTCCAGTGAACAAAGCGGCGTACACCTTTGGCGTGGGTCTGCTGGCTTCTCAAACTTACACCCCAATGGCGGCCGTCATGGCCGCAGGTATGGTGCCTGCGATGGGTATGGGTTTGGCGACCATGTTGGCGCGTAGCAAATTCAATGCGCAAGAGCGTGAAGCGGGCAAAGCATCGTTCGTACTGGGTCTGTGCTTTATCTCAGAAGGTGCCATCCCATTCGCTGCACGTGACCCAATGCGTGTTATCCCGGCATGTATGGCTGGTGGTGCGCTGACAGGTGCGCTATCAATGCTGGTAGGCGCAAAACTGATGGCACCACACGGCGGTATCTTTGTACTGTTCATTCCAAATGCCATTACGCCAGTGTTCCTGTACTTGGCAGCGATAGCAGCAGGTACCGCAGTGACAGGTATCTTGTATGCCGTGCTGAAACAGCGTGAAACCGTACAAGCCGTTCCTCAACAAGCGTAATTTAATGTAATGACTCGTTCAGATATGGACTGATCGTCCCCGCATGCAAAGCAGCTTGATACAAAAAGACCGCCATTGGCGGTCTTTTTCGTTATCTGTAGATTCTTAAATGAATCAGTAACACACGACATAGCGGTCAGGACGATGGTTCATGGTCAGCACCAAGTTCAGCACAAATGCCCCCAGTACGGAGCACGCCAGCAGCCATGGCGAGACAAAGAAGAACGACGCCAGCAAAATGCCCACATCAACCGCCATTTGGACGTTGCCCGCACGAATACCGAACTTGTCCTGACAGAACAACGCCAATACGTTGAAACCGCCCAAGCTCGCGTTGTGGCGGAAAATCATCAGCATACCCACGCCCATCAACAAACCGCCGATGAAGCCACAGTAAACCGGCGATAACCAACTGATCGTAAATACGTGTGAAATGTGGTCAACAATCAAAGAGACCATACCCCCCGCGAAAATGCTGCGAAGGGCAAACTGTTTGCCAAAACGTACCCAGCCCATCATGTAGAAAGGAATATTAAACATGAAATACAAGGTACCGAAAGACAGGTCGACAAATTGTGTCGTCAAAAGTGCAAGGCCTGTGGTTCCGCCGGTCAGCAAGCCTGCTTGCTGAAGGAAAAAGACACCTTGTGCCACGATAAATGTGCCAGAAAGAATGGCAATCAAATCTTCAACCGTGGTGTGTTTGGGTTTGAGGTTCAACGGAACAGCTCCTGAAAGATGCACGCTTGCGTGTCGTTTTTGAATGCGATGGGGGCGCAAGTGGGTGCAGCGATTAACTGAAAACAGGGCATCTTAATGAGGTTTGTTTTCAGAGAAAAGACAGCGTATAAAAGTGTTTACGCGAGGTTGTCAGCAAACGATTACGCACTGTAAACAATTCGGGTTTACAGCCTGTGGCTATGGCGATAAAAGCGGCATTTTTTCTGACAATAACGACTAACGTGAATTCAATTCATGCTAGGAATGAAAAATGACCATGTTCGTCACAACAAAAAAAATGTGATTGCTACTACCTGTTGCGCAACAAATTTTGTAGAATCGCAGCAAATAGGATGGTCATGACGAAAACGTTTGCGTCCGCATGGACTCTGGGGTTTTTGGTATGACAAGAAGTAACCATATCTGAGGTTAAACCAGGTTGACCTGATAGCTTGAATACCGAGTTATCAGGTCAACTTGGTACCTAGGGAACAATCTGAGTCAGGAGATACAGATGCTAAAGCGTGACATGAACATCGCTGATTATGATCCGGAGCTGTTTGCAGCCATCCAGGAAGAAACTGCGCGTCAAGAAGAGCACATTGAGCTTATCGCGTCAGAAAACTACACCAGCCCGCGCGTAATGGAAGCGCAAGGTTCCCAGCTAACCAACAAATATGCAGAAGGTTACCCAGGTAAGCGTTACTACGGTGGCTGTGAGTATGTCGACAAAGCGGAAGCGTTGGCGATTGATCGCGCATGTGAACTGTTTGGTTGTGAGTACGCGAACGTTCAGCCTCACTCTGGTTCTCAAGCAAACAGCGCAGTGTACATGGCACTGTTGAACCCAGGCGATACCGTTCTGGGCATGAGCCTGGCGCACGGTGGTCACCTGACTCACGGCTCTCCAGTAAACTTCTCGGGTAAGCACTACAACGTTATTCCTTACGGTATCGACGAAGCAGGTCAAATCAACTACGACGAGATGGAAGCACTGGCGCTTGAGCACAAGCCTAAGATGATCATCGGTGGTTTCTCTGCGTACTCTCAAATTGTTGATTGGGCACGTATGCGTGAAATCGCGGACAAAGCAGGTGCTTATCTGTTCGTTGATATGGCACACGTTGCGGGTCTGATTGCAGCGGGTGTATACCCAACGCCAATCCCACATGCTCACGTAGTGTCAACGACCACGCATAAAACATTGGCAGGTCCGCGCGGCGGTCTGATCCTGTCAAACGCTGGCGAAGACATGTACAAAAAACTGAATTCAGCGGTATTCCCTGGTGGTCAGGGTGGTCCTCTGATGCACGTTATCGCGGCGAAAGCTGTTGCTTTCAAAGAAGCGATGGAGCCAGAGTTCAAAGCGTACCAGCAGCGCGTTGTCGATAACGCAAAAGCAATGGTTGCTCAGTTCCAAGAGCGTGGTTACAAAGTCGTATCGAACGGTACTGAAAACCACCTGTTCCTGGTTGACTTGATTGACAAGAACATCACGGGTAAAGAAGCAGACGCTGCCCTAGGTGCTGCGAACATTACCGTGAACAAGAACAGCGTACCCAACGACCCTCGTAGTCCGTTTGTGACCTCGGGCATCCGTGTCGGTTCTCCTGCAATTACTCGCCGTGGTTTCACGCAAGATGATGCAAAAGAACTGGCCAATTGGATGTGTGATGTTCTTGATAACATCGAAAGCCAAGACGTGATTGACGCGACAAAAGCGAAAGTACTGGAAATCTGTAAGCGTCTTCCTGTTTACGCATAAGTTGTGTTTCGTTGAAAAAAGCACCTTCGGGTGCTTTTTTTGTATCTAAAACGCACATCTAACCACTTACCCTTATGGCTAAATCGGTTACACTGTTCGGCAATTATCTAAGGAGGCGAGATGCACTGTCCATTTTGTGGTGCGAATGACACCAAAGTCATTGATTCACGGTTGGTCGCTGACGGCCATCAGGTGCGTCGTCGTCGTCAGTGTTTAGCGTGTAGCGAACGATATACAACGTTTGAAACTGCAGAGCTGGTGATGCCGCGTATCATCAAAACGAATGGCAACAGAGAGCCATTTAACGAAGATAAATTGCGCGGTGGTATTCAGCGGGCGCTGGAAAAACGTCCAGTCAGTACCGATGACATCGAAAAAGCCATCAATGTCATCAAGTCTACGATTCGTGCCACCGGCGAACGAGAAGTATCATCTACCATGGTAGGTAATCTGGTAATGGACGCGCTGAAAGAGTTGGATAAAGTGGCATATATTCGATTTGCTTCTGTTTACCACAGCTTCGAAGATATTCGCGACTTCGGCGAAGAAATTGCCCGCCTGGAAAAATAAGCGGTTACATGTTTTCTATTTTTGATTCCCAAATGATGCTGCGCGCCATTGAACTGGCTGAACGTGGCATCTATACCACAGCCCCCAATCCGAATGTCGGCTGCGTCATTACTCAGGGTGATGACATTATTGGCGAAGGTTTTCATTTTCGTGCGGGTGAACCTCATGCCGAAGTGCATGCGCTTCGTGCTGCTGGGGGCAATACCAAAAATGCCACCGCATATGTGACCCTTGAACCTTGCTCTCACTATGGTCGAACACCTCCTTGCGCGGATGCCCTCATCAATGCCGGTGTTTCACGCGTCGTCTGTACCATGGTTGACCCGAATCCGAAAGTGGCGGGACGCGGTATTCAACGTTTAAGAGATGCTGGTATTCAAGTCGATGTTGGCCTGATGCAAACCCAAGCAGAAGCGTTAAACCCGGGTTTTATCAAAGTGATGAAAACTGGCTTGCCGTATGTTCAACTTAAACTTGCTGCGAGTATTGATGGTAGAACTGCGCTTGCTAACGGCCAAAGTAAGTGGATAACCGGAGCCGAAGCAAGGGCTGATGTGCAGCGTTTTCGAGCCCAAACGGGCGCTATTTTATCGACCAGTCAAACCGTTATTGATGATAATCCATCACTCAATGTTCGTTGGGCTCAACTGCCAGAAGACGTGCAGTGTGAATATGATCAGACCCGCTTACGCCAGCCAGTTAGGGTGATATTGGATACCACGGGTAAAGTTTCATCTGATGCTGGCTTGTTTTCGTTAGAGGGTAACGTTGTCGTATTGACGGCAAACAAAGACCTTGGTTATATACATGAAAACGTCGAGGTCATTTTGGTTCCCAAAGCACAACATGGTCTAGATCTTAATGCGGCTTTGCGATTGCTTGCATCTAAAGGTATCAACCACATTTGGGTTGAAACCGGAGCAACACTTGCAGGGGGGCTGTTAGCGGCAGAGTTGGTTGACGAGCTGATTGTTTATCAAGCACCTAAGCTAATGGGGGCGGACAGTCGGGCATTGGTCAATTTGACGGGCCTGACATCAATGAACAATGTCCCAACCTTTGAACTGACGGATGTCTGCCAAATTGGCAATGACGTACGTCTTCGAATGCAAAAGCAGTAAATCGAAGCGAATAAGTATGTTTACAGGAATTATTGAAGCAGTTGGCCGTATTCAGAAAATCACCCCTAAAGGTAATGACATCGCGCTGACCGTAGAAAGTGGAAAACTGGATCTGGCGGATGTGAAGCTGGGAGACAGTATTGCGACCAACGGTGTGTGTTTGACCGTGGTTGCGTTGACAGGTAACGGTTATGTGGCAGACCTTTCAACGGAAACGCTAAAACGCACTGCGTTTACTCATTATCAGGCGGGCCAGAAGGTGAACCTAGAAAAAGCCATGTTGCCGACCACACGTTTTGGTGGTCACATGGTCTCGGGTCACGTAGACGGTGTCGTAACGGTGGTTTCGCGTTCGCAGACAGGCCGAGCCATTGAATTTTGGCTTGAAGCCCCCGCGAATCTGGCCAAGTACTTGGCAGAAAAAGGGTCAGTGACCGTTGATGGAATCAGCCTGACGATCAACGATGTTGACGGTAACCGTTTTAAGTTAACCATCGTGCCTCATACCGCACTTGAAACAACGATCGAAGATTTTAAGGTTGGTCATCAGGTGAATCTGGAAGTGGATGTGATTGCCCGCTACCTGGAAAGACTGATGATGGGTGACCGCGCTGCACATCAAGCGGGCAAAAGTGGTTTAACCATGGAAAAGCTTGCCGAATCCGGCTTCCTTGGCTCTCTGCGCTAAGACGATTATCCGCTAGCAAATAAACAGTTCCCCCAGAATGGCGCAACGTTAACGTTAGTCTGGGGAATTGTGATCACTTCTCTAGTATTTTCTTCTAACTTATATCCAACTATCATTTCAACTCACTGTGATTATTGAGTGAGTGTAATCGCTTTACCTACAAGGCACCTTTTCTCACGGGCTATGTACTGTCCGTGATGGTGGAGAGACACTTTATGGATGCGAGTTTGCTGGCATTTATTCCTTTGATTTTGACCATTGTATTGGCGTTGGTATTGCGTCATACGCTGGTGGCGTTAGGGGCTGGGATCATTGCTGGCGCATTGGTGTTGAGTCACTTTCAGCCGATAGCATCACTAAGCTATTTGGCGGATATCGCAACGTCCCAATTCTATAAGCAGGGGGAGTGGCAAGGCTGGCATCTTGATGTTATCGCGACCATGGTCCTGCTGGGTGTGATGACCCAACTTCTCGCCAGAGGTGGTGCTGTTATGGCATTTGGTGATTGGCTTTATAGCTATGTTCGCTCTCAGCGTCATGCACGGCTGGTGACTATCCTTCTCGGTTGGCTGGTGTTTATCGACGGTATCTTTAGCTGTCTAGCGGTTGGCAACGTTTGTCAGCCATTGAGTGATCGCTACCAAATGCGTCGTGAGCAGTTGGCTTACTTTGTCGATTCCAATGCGTCACCGCTATGTGCCTTGTTGCTGTTTTCAAGTTGGGGACCCTACCTACTTTCTTTGCTGGCTGGTGTCTCTTTTCTTCCTATGCCTCCTGTGGCTGCTTTCTTTGAACTAGCGCAAACCAATTTTTACGCCATTCTGACCATCGGCGTATCAGTTTTTGTGGCGTGGAAAGGTTTTGGGTTCGATGCCGCCGTTCCAGTCCAGACCACGGTTCCGTCTCCAGAGATTGGCAAAGGTAACCCTTGGCTGTTACTGGTGCCAATGGTAACGCTGTTGTCTGCCTCGGTCGGTCTCACGCTATATTCTGGTGCAACCCACACTCACCAATCCGGCCTTGCAGCTTGGTTGGCTGCGGCTGACATTGGTACGGCGATGCGAAATGCAGCGTTGCTGGCGGTAGTGATGTCACTGTTGATGATGCTGAAATCAGGAAGGCGTGTGCCGACCTTGCTATCAGACTTGTACCACGGCGTGATCAGCATGAGGCTCGCAATCGGGATTCTGCTTTGCACTTGGATGATTGGTGCCGTTATCAAAGACCTCCAAATTGCAGCCATACTTGCGACGTGGGCCGAAGCGCATTTGAATCCGTCGTTTTTGGTGTCAGGGTTGTTTTTGTTATGTGCCACCATGGCGTTTGCCACGGGATCGAGTTGGGGAACTTTTGCCATTATGATCCCCATTGGCGCAGAAATTACAGGCCATGTTTCACCTGAACTGTTGCTTCCTGCGTTGAGTGCTGTCGTTGCTGGATCGGTGTTTGGGGACCACTGTTCGCCCATATCAGACACCAGCGTGTTAAGTGCCACGTCCAGTGGGTGTGAACCAAGGGCGCATGTACTCACACAATTGCCATTTGCACTGACGGTGGCACTCAGTGCGTTGGTGGGTTTCCAAATGCTAAACATAGGGATGAGTAAACTGGAAAGTTGGCTCATTGCGATTGTCGCACTCTGCGTTTTATTGAGTGTGTTGCAGGGATGGTTTCGATACAAAGATGCCAAAGCAATAGCAGTAAAAACACTTCCGAAGGTTTAGTTAACATCGGGCTCGCCCTGGCTTTTGAAAGCGCATCATCGTGGTTTTTCCACTTCACACCTTTGAAGAGAATGTGGTGATGAAGCTTGTGATAGAGAGATATCTGGCTAAAAATAGCCGCAGGTTCTTGTGGGTGGTCATGAGAGTACACCGCTAGACGATAGAACAATCGCAAAAGACGTTATAGGGATAGCACCATGCCGATCAGCAGCGCAGCAGAAATCATTGAAGATATTCGTCAAGGCAGAATGGTCATCTTGATGGATGACGAAGACCGTGAAAACGAGGGTGATTTGATTATCGCCGCCGAGAAAGTTTCGCCGGAAGCCATTAATTTTATGGCGACGCATGGACGAGGCTTAATCTGTCTAACAATGACGAAAGAGCGCTGCCAACGACTCGGCTTGCCATTGATGGTTCGTGATAACAACGCACAGTTTTCTACCGCTTTTACTGTTTCCATCGAAGCGGCAGAAGGGGTGACAACCGGTATTTCTGCGGCTGACAGAGCACGTACTGTTGAAGCTGCAGTTGCACCTAATGCAGTCGCGGCTGATTTGGTTCAACCGGGTCATATCTTCCCTTTGATGGCGCAAGATGGTGGGGTGCTTACTCGCGCCGGTCATACGGAAGCGGGTTGTGATTTAGCCCGTTTAGCAGGTTTTTCGCCTGCTGGTGTTATCGTTGAAATACTTAACGAAGATGGCACCATGGCGCGTCGCCCCGATCTTGAAGTGTTCGGTGAAAAGCACGGTATCAAACTGGGCACTATTGCGGATCTGATTGAATACCGCAATAACAATGAAACGACCATCGAGCGCGTGGCAGAGTGTAAACTGCCGACCGAGTTTGGTGAGTTTGACCTGATCACCTACCGTGACACTATCGATAATCAAGTGCACTATGCGCTGCGAAAAGGCGAAGTGAACAACCAGCCAACCTTGGTGCGTGTACATCTTCAAGACACCTTTACGGATTTACTGCATTCTGACCGCTCAGCAGCGCGAAGCTGGACGTTGACCGATGCAATGAAACGCATCAACGCTGATGGCGGTGTGTTAGTTATTCTTGGCAAAGAAGAGTCCTCGGCCTCTATCATCAATAAAGTAAGAACGTTCGAAGCACAGGACAAAGGCGAGAAACCCGCGTCTGCGAAGTGGCAGGGTACGAGTCGTCGTGTTGGTGTGGGTTCTCAAATCTTGGCGGATTTGGGCGTGACGGATATGCGCTTGCTGTCTTCAACCAGCAAGCGTTATCACGCTTTGTCAGGGTTTGGCTTGAAAGTTGTTGAATACGTTTGCGACTAATTGTCGCTATCGGTCTAAAACGCAGCTATTGCTGCGTTTTTTTATCGGAACTTGCGCCAGAATACGCGCTTAGTTTACAGGTATAACCGCTGGATGATTTGCAGAAAAGTGTGATAGAATCCGGCGGTTTTCTCAATCCGGATAAAAAGTCACAGGAAGGCCCATGAAGGTAATCGAAGGTGCACTTGCCGCACCTAACGCGAAAGTTGCAATTGTTATCTCCCGCTTCAACAGCTTCATTAATGAAAGCTTGCTGGATGGTGCCATTGACGCACTGAAGCGTACGGGTCAGGTAAGTGAAGACAATATCACTGTAGTACGTTGCCCTGGTGCTTACGAGTTGCCATTGGTTGCACAACATGTTGCAAAAAGCGGACGTTACGACGCTATTATCGCTCTGGGATCAGTGATCCGAGGCGGTACTCCACACTTTGACTATGTGGCTGGAGAATGTAACAAAGGTCTGGCACAAGTTGCTCTGGAGTTTGATACTCCGGTTGCTTTTGGTGTTCTGACTGTAGATACCATCGAACAAGCCATTGAACGCGCGGGAACCAAGGCTGGTAATAAAGGGGCAGAGGCTGCACTGAGCGCGCTTGAAATGGTAAACGTACTGTCCCAAATCGAATCCTAACGGGGGTTACCGTGAAACCAGCCGCACGACGCAACGCGCGTCATTTTGCACTACAAGCCATTTACTCGTGGCAACTGACTAAAGGCAATGTTGCTGATATCGAAGCGCAATTCCTTTCTGCAGATAACTACGAAGAAGAAGAGCATCAAGCAGAAGAGCCACGTTTGCGCCAGCCAGAAACTGACGTAGATTACTTCCGTGACTTGTTCGCGGGTGTGGTTCTGAACCATCAGGAACTGGACAGCAAAATGCGTCCTTACCTGTCTCGTCCAATCCAAGATCTGGATGAAATGGAACACGCTCTTCTACGTCTGGCGATGTATGAAATGTGCAAGCGCGAGGACGTGCCTTTCAAAGTGGTAATCAACGAGGCGATTGAACTGGCGAAGCGTTTTGGCGCGGAAGACAGTCACAAGTTCGTGAACGGTGTGCTTGATAAAGCAGTACCGACCCTAAGAAAGAAATAATAGAAATCTTCACAGATTTTAAGGCCAGCCTCGCTGGCCTTTTTCTTATCAAATTTAGCTTGGATGGAAACAATGGCTGGCAATGAATTTGACCTGATCAACCATTATTTCAAAACGCAGCCTGTGTCGCGCAAAGACGTGGAGTTGGGGATTGGCGACGATGCAGCAATCATCTCTGTGCCGGCAAACAGCCAATTGGTTGTAACAACAGACACACTTGTCGCGGGTAATCACTTCTTGCCTGAAGCCGACCCTGTCAAAGTGGCACATAAAGCCTTGGCATCAAACTTAAGCGATCTCGCAGCAATGGGGGCGATTCCTGCTTGGTGTTCTCTCGCTCTCACATTGCCGTCACCGGATGAAGCATGGCTTAAAGGGTTTTGTGACGGTTTTTATAAGCTTGCAGAGTACTTTCAGGTGCAGTTGGTTGGAGGAGACACCACCAAAGGCCCGCTCAGTATTACCATTACCCTGCAGGGCTTCATTCCAGAAGGTAAAGCGATCCGCCGCGACGGGGCAAAAGCCGGTGATTGGCTTTATGTCACAGGAAACCTTGGCGACAGCGCCGCTGGCCTAGATGTGATTTTGAAAGGAAATCAGCCTTCGTCAGAGGTGGAAAATACCCTGCTTAACCGCCATTACTATTCCACCCCGCGAGTATTGGCCGGGCAAGTGCTTCGTGATTTGGTATCATCAGCGCTCGATATCTCTGATGGCTTGGTGGCAGATCTTAAACACATCCTCAAAGCCAGTCAGGTGAGTGCCGTGATTAATGCTGAAAACTTGCCGATGTCAAAAGAGCTTGTGGCATATGCGGGAACGGCGGAAAACGCTGCGCGAATGGCGTTATGCAGTGGTGAAGAGTATGAGCTTTGCTTTACTGTGCCAGAGTCACACCGTGGCGCATTGGACACTGCACTCGCGCATACCAATACACCGGTAACCTGTATTGGGCAAATTCGTCATGGTGATGGTCTGCAGGTACTGTGGGAGCAAAAGCCAGTCGATTGGACGCTGTCCGGCTGGGACCATTTTTCGGAGTAAAGAAGTATGAATAATCCGATCAGTAAAATACGTTTGTCCAACCCTATTCACCTTTTGGCTACAGGATTTGGCTCTGGCCTTTCCCCTATCGTACCTGGAACGATGGGAACGTTGGCAGCGGTGCCGTTTTATCTCCTTATCGTGGCGCTATCGCCGACGCTGCTTCCAGTTGCCATTATTGTTGGTGCCGCTGTTGGTATATATCTGTGTGGTCGCACCTCAGAAGACATGGGGGTTCACGACCATGGCAGTATTGTCTGGGATGAGTTTGTTGGTTTTTGGATCACCATGTTGCTGGTGCCAGTTATGGAGTGGCAGACTGTTCTTGCGGGCTTCGTGATTTTCCGCTTTTTTGACATGGTAAAGCCATGGCCAATCAGTTGGCTCGACAAAAAGGTTCATGGTGGTCTTGGTATTATGCTGGACGATATCGTGGCAGGTTTGATGTCGATGATTGTGCTTTGGGCTGGACATCACTACCTGAGTTGGTGGTAGGCCATTGGGTCAAACGAATCAGACAAAACAAAAACGGCACCGAATGGTGCCGTTTTTGTTTAAATCATAGAGTGATTAGTCTGCCAGGTATTTGCGGATTTGTGCCTCAATACCTTGGCCATCAATTTCCAGTTCCGCGTGCAATTCTTCTTGGGTACCTTGGTGTACAAAAAAATCAGGTAAGCCAATTTGCAGTAAGGGTTTTGGTTGACGAGTTTTCATCAGGTATTCAATCACACCTGAGCCCGCGCCACCTGCGATCGCATTTTCTTCCACTGTAACCAGTACATCGTGGTTAGCTGCCAGTTCATCGATCAGTGATTCATCAAGCGGTTTTACAAAGCGCATGTCTGCAACGGTCGCATTTAATGCTTCGGCCGCTTCCAAAGCGGCTGGCAGCATGGTGCCAAAGCTGAGGATCGCCACGTTTTCACCTTCACGACGAACCTGCCCTTTTCCGATTTCCAGTGCAGTCATTTCTTGCTGAATGTCGGCGCCACAACCCGTGCCACGTGGGTAACGTACAGCGGATGGACCATTGTGCTTGTGGCCAGTGTAGAGCATCTGGCGACATTCGTTTTCGTCACTGGGTGCCATGATAAGCATGTTTGGAATACAGCGCATAAAGCTGAGATCAAAAGCTCCTTGGTGCGTTTGACCGTCTGCACCAACCAAACCGCCCCGGTCAATAGCAAACATCACAGGAAGATCCATGATAGCGACATCATGGATTAACTGATCGTAGCCGCGCTGCAGGAACGTAGAGTAGATTGCAACGACTGGATTATAGCCACCAATGGCCATGCCGCTTGCAAGTGTCACGGCGTGTTGTTCTGCAATCGCAACGTCAAAATACTGGCTTGGGAATTCTTTCGAGAATCTCACCATGCCCGAACCTTCACGCATTGCGGGTGTGATTGCCATCAGTTTGTCGTCTTCGGCGGCCATATCGCACAGCCAATCACCAAAGATTTTTGAGAAAGTTGGGCCTTTGGATACCGCTTTGGGCAACGTATCTTCCGCGGGGTTGAACTTAGGCACGGCGTGATAACCTATCGGATCTTTCTCCGCAGGTGCATAGCCTTTGCCTTTCTTCGTCATAACGTGGAGGAACTGCGGGCCTTTCAGGTTACGCATGTTCTTGATGGTTTTAACCAATTCTGCCACATCGTGACCGTCTACCGGACCGATATAATTGAAACCCAGCTCTTCAAACAGAGTTCCGGGGACCACCATGCCTTTAAGGTGCTCTTCTGCGCGGCGTACCAACTCTTTGATAGGTGGCGCACCCGATAGCACTTTCTTGCCGCCTTCACGGATGGAGGTGTAGAAATTGCCGGAAAGAAGTTGAGCAAGGTGATTATTCAATGCACCGACGTTTTCAGAGATAGACATCTCGTTGTCGTTGAGGATCACCAACATGTCAGCGTGAACATCACCTGCGTGATTCATGGCCTCGAATGCCATACCCGCGGTAATCGCACCATCACCAATCACGCTGACGACTTTTCTGCCGTTGCCTTCTTTGGCTTCCGCTATCGCAAGACCTAATGCCGCACTGATTGACGTGGAACTGTGGCCGACTGAAAGCACGTCATACTCGCTTTCTTCTCGCCAAGGAAAAGGGTGCAAGCCGTCTTTTTGGCGGATCGTTGGTAATTGTTCACGACGGCCGGTCAAAATCTTGTGTGGGTATGCCTGATGGCCCACATCCCAGATAAGATGATCAAGCGGCGTGTTGTACACATAGTGCAGTGCTACTGTCAGCTCGACTGTGCCTAATCCTGATGCAAAATGGCCACTCGAATGGCTAACTGAATTCAGAAGATACGTGCGTAGCTCATCACATAGCGTCGGCAGAACCTCCCGCGGCAGAGAGCGCAGTTCGTCGGGGGTGTTCGCCAGAGCGAGCGTTGGATATTTAGCGATATCGAGAGTCATATAATTTGTTTTTGGCGCGACGTGATTAATTTTAGTTATTGCGCTCGATAATATACCGGGCGAATTGTTCCAGCTGTTCTGTATTGTAAGGGATTGCGTCTAGTGCTTGTAGTGCTTCTTTATAAAGAAGCTCTGCTTTTTCTTTCGCCCCTTCCAGCCCGAGCAATGCTGGGTACGTGCTTTTTTCCGCTGCAAGGTCTGAACCTTGTGGTTTTCCAAGCGTTTCAGTGTCACTGATAATATCTAAAATGTCATCATGTACTTGGAAAGCAAGGCCAATTGCATTGGCGAATTTATCGAGCTGAGGTAGCCATTCAATGCCATTGCTACCCGCACCCAGTGCGCCTAAACGTACTGCGCAGCGAATTAGTGCGCCTGTTTTTTTGCGATGAATAGTTTCAAGGGTTTGGAGGTTGACAAGCTTTCCTTCCGCTGCCAAATCCATCGCTTGACCTAAGCACATACCCTGCGCGCCAGATGCCGATGCCAATTCTTTTACCATATGAATGCGATATGCATTGGCGTCATCAGAAAGATAACCTTCCGCCAAAATAGTAAACGCAAGGGTTTGAAGGGCATCACCAGCGAGAATAGCGGTCGCTTCATTGAAAGCAATGTGACAGGTAGGTTGGCCCCGACGCAATGCGTCATCGTCCATGGCTGGCAAGTCATCATGGATAAGTGAATAGGCATGAATGCATTCAACAGCTGCAGCTGGCGTGTCTAATTCGTGCTCTTGAGCACCGAACATTTGACCAGTCACATACGTTAAGAATGGTCGAACGCGTTTACCACCCAGTAGCGCACCGTGTTTCATCGCAAGAACCAGGGAATGCTCAGCGTGTTCAAGGCTGTCAATCCAGCGGGTTAGCTGGTCATTATTGCGGTGCTGATACGCTTGAATCGTTGATTTTAAAGAGTGGTTACTCATCACGCGTATCTTCAAAAGGTTCCAAAGATGCGTTGTCATCTTGTGCCAGAAGAATTTCTACGCGTTGTTCTGCATCGGTAAGTGTTTTCTGCCCTTGTCTCGCAAGAGCAATTCCACGTTCAAACTGTTTGAGGGCAGCATCCAAAGGAAGGTCGCCATTTTCGAGTCCATTAACAATGGTATCTAACTCTTTAAGCGTTTCCTCGAACGCCATGTTCTCGGGTTTTTTAGCAGCCATGGTAATCCTACTTTTAGCGTTCTGTTGGCGTTGAAAGAGGCATTACGTGCAACCCAGCGAATAACAGAACAATGAGCATGGCGGAGAAATTAACTCAGGCCTGTTTTGGGGTCAAACGCTTGAGCTGATTTATGCGTTACTTGGGGACTTTTCTATCGGGTGGGAGGATTAATTCACCGTGACTGCTGGAAATTTCGGCAGTATGGCAATCTCAATCTTGTATCTTTGCTTAAATCAGCACATGGTGTCTCAACTTGTAAATGAATTCTGCATCTTGCGACGAGTTAGGTATAAAATTCAGGAGACGCGCTAAATCAATTTGCTCTGCTGCCGCTAACTAGGTTAGCGCAATGCGCTGCCTGATAATCTTTACTCATTTTTAGCTCTACGTTTTAAGGGGATCGTTCTGTGGATCTGGCGACACTCATAGGAATCTTAGGTGCCTTTGCATTTATCGTCATGGCGATGTTGCTGGGTGGCACCATCAGTATGTTTGTTGATACGCCCTCCTTGCTGATCGTATTTGGTGGTAGTTTGTTCGTAACCTTGATGAACTACACCATGGGACAATTTTTTGCTGCGTTTAAAATCGCAGGTAAGGCGTTCATGTTCAAGTCTGACGATCCTGAAGATTTGATCGCCAAAATCGTTGAGATGGCAGACGCGGCGCGTAAAGGGGGTTTTCTGGCCCTTGAAGAAATGGAAGTACCAAATACTTTCATGAAGAAAGGCGTCGACATGTTGGTGGATGGTCATGATGCAGAAGTTGTTAAAATGACCCTCGCGAAAGACATCACCATGACAGAAGAGCGACACGACAACGGCGCACAGTTCTATAGTGCGATTGCTGATGTGGCCCCTGCGATGGGTATGATCGGTACACTTATTGGTCTGGTAGCCATGCTTTCAAACATGGATGACCCAAAGGCTATCGGTCCTGCGATGGCGGTAGCACTGCTTACAACGCTATACGGCGCAATGCTCGCAAACATGGTTGCAATCCCTATCGCGGCAAAACTACGCCTTCGTAAAGACCAGGAGAAACTCAACCGTCGATTGATTATGGATGGTCTGCTTGCCATTCAGGATGGACAGAATCCTCGTGTTATCGATGGCTACCTGAAAAACTATCTCAACGAGAAAAAACGCGCAGTTGACGTCGACGGGTAAGGAGTAGGGTATGGATGAAGAATGCAAATGTCCCCCCCCCGGGCTACCTGCTTGGATGGGGACATTCGCGGATTTGATGTCACTGCTGATGTGTTTTTTCGTACTCCTGTTGTCATTTTCTGAGATGGACGTACTGAAATTTAAGCAGATCGCGGGATCGATGAAATTCGCGTTTGGTGTACAGAACCTTTTGGAAGTGAAAGATATTCCAAAAGGTACCAGTGTTATCGCGCAGGAGTTTCGTCCTGGGCGTCCTGAGCCAACGCCCATCGAAGTGATCATGCAACAGACCATTGACATGACACAACGTACGCTCGATTTTCAGGATGGGGAGTCAGATCGTGCTGGTGGATCGCAGCGTGATTCCGCGCAGCTAGACGGAGGCTCAACCGCAACAGACGCGTCGATGCAAGAACAAGAGCAAGACACGGAAAAAATGTCGAGCACGGCCCAAATGGTTGTGCAGGCTCTGGAAAGGGAAGTGCAAGAAGGGGCGGTGGAAGTTGAAAACCTTGGTCAGCAACTGATTATTCGTATTCGAGAGAACGGGTCATTCCCCGCAGGCTCTGCTTTCTTGCAACCCAAGTTCAGGCCTTTGGTCAGGCAAATTGCAGACTTGGTGAAAGACGTACCGGGTGAAATTCGTATTTCTGGACATACTGACGATACGCCGTTGGACTCTGAGTTATACCGTTCCAACTGGGATTTATCTGCACAACGTGCGGTCTCAGTGGCTCAGGAAATGGAAAAAGTGAAAGGCTTTGATGCTGAACGCATGCGTGTTGAAGGACTAGCTGGTACATCGCCGAGATACCCGAACGATTCCCCGACAAATCGGATGAAAAACCGTCGCGTTGAAATCGCCATCATGCAAGGCAAACCAAGAGAGTCGGACTCCATTTCAGCTTCAGATCCAATAGAGCCTATTCAGGAAAATTAAGTCCAAAGACAAGATGATTGAAGGCAGCGTATCAACGCTGCCTTTTTTATCGCGGGTGCATCTGCAACATAAGAGAACGAACGAATTCATTGACGCCTGTTAAGCTCTCTGATCCCGCTCCTTCAGGTTACTTGGGTATAAAGTATGCTTGATGTATAATCCGCGCCTTTATTAATGCTGTTGCGAAACCTGTTATGAAATTTATCGTAAAAATTCACCCAGAGGTGATGGTCAAAAGTGAATCTGTACGGAAGCGCTTCACGAAAATTCTGGAAACTAACATCCGAAATATTCTTAAGCGAAAATCAGATTCAACGTCGGTTTTCAACCGTCGCGATCATATCGAGGTTTCGCTAAAAGATGAGTCTCAGCGCCAAATGGCACTGGATGTATTGACTCGTACACCAGGTATTCATCACGTTCTGGAAGTTGAACAAACGCCATTTACCGATTTGCACAATATCTATGAAATCGTCACGGCGACAGTTGCTCATCAGTTGGAAGGTAAATCGTTCTGTGTACGTGCTAAGCGTCGTGGTAATCACGAATTTACGTCTATTGATGTAGAGCGTTATGTTGGTGGTGGTTTGAACCAAGATGTAGCGACAGCGCGTGTTCAGCTGAAAAACCCTGATACCGTTGTTCACCTCGAAGTGGACAAAGAAAACGTAAACGTTGTTCGCGAACGCTTTAAAGGTCTGGGTGGCTTCCCTCTTGGCACGCAAGAAGACGTGTTGAGCTTGATCTCTGGTGGTTTCGACTCGGGTGTTTCTAGCTATCTGCACATCAAGCGCGGGAGTAAGGTGCATTACTGCTTCTTCAATCTCGGTGGTGCGGCACACGAAATCGGTGTTCAGCAAACAGCTTACTACCTGTGGGAGAAGTTTGGCTCTTCTGCAAAAGTGAAATTTGTCTCTATCGATTTTGAACCAGTAGTTGCTGAGATCCTAGAGAACGTTGAAGACGGTCAAATGGGCGTTGTTCTTAAGCGTATGTTTATGCGCGCAGCATCTAAGATTGCCGAAAAATACAATATCCAAGCATTGGTGACGGGTGAAGCACTGGGTCAGGTTTCCAGCCAGACGCTGACAAACCTTCGTATGATTGACAACGTGTCTGATTCGTTGATTCTGCGTCCTCTTATTAACTGGGACAAAGAAGACATCATCAATCTGGCGCGTGAAATTGGCACCGAAGATTTTGCGAAGACCATGCCAGAATATTGTGGTGTGATCTCTCGTAAGCCAACCATCAAAGCAGAAAAAGAAAAGTTAGAAGCAGAAGAAGCGAAGTTCAATTTCGATATTCTGGACAAAGTGGTGTATGACGCACGCATCATTGATATCCGTGATATCGAAAAAATCAGCAAAGAGAAAGCACCAGAAGTCGAGTTGGTGGATGAAATTGCTAACGGTGCGGTTGTACTGGATATTCGTAGCCCGGAAGAAGAAGACAATTGTCCATTGGAGATCGAGGGTGCAGATGTAGTGCACATCCCGTTCTTCAAGTTGGCGACCAAGTTTGGTGATCTTGACCAGACTAAGACTTACTTATTGTACTGTGATCGCGGTGTAATGAGCCGTCTGCAGGCGCTTTACCTGCAAGAAAATGGTTTCAGTAACGTGAAAGTTTACCGTCCGTAAGTGGCAGTATTTAAAATAAAAAAACCGACCTCATGGTCGTTTTTTTTATTTGGGTGCAGAGAAAAATTTCAGGCAAATTTTTTGTCGTAATGCAGACTCGGGATTGCCACCATAGGATCGACGACCTCTTTGGCTTTTTCCTTACCTGCCAGCATGTAAACAATCTCTACGGCGAATTCGAGTGCCGTGCCCGGCCCCTGACTGGTGATCAGCTTGTGGTCATGTTCTGTGAATACGCGGCGAGTATTCTTTTTGTCTTCTGCTATGTGATCAATAAAGGCAGGATGGCAGGTTTTATGGGCCTCTGGATACAGCCCATTTTTCTCCAGTACCAATGCAGGTGCTGCGCAAATGGCCGCAACCCATTTTTGGTCGCATTGTTGTTGGCGGATCATCTCCACAACCAATGCACTTTCACCGAGATGCGTTGCTCCCTCTACGCCGCCGGGAAGGACGATGCAGTCAAACTCTTCGTCGGCCACTTTCACCAAGGGTACATCGGCCATTAGTTTAACGCCACGTGAGCAAGTAAGCGTCAATTCACCATTCTCTTCCGCACTGGCTGTCGTCACATTAAAACCAGCTCGTACCATAATATCAATGACGGTTACGGCTTCCATTTCTTCTGTGCCAGGGGCTAGACAGACAAGTACACTAGGTGTGGTCATAGGATTGCTCCAGTTTTTTTATTGCGTGATACAGCCTCTCGTTTTCGGGAACGGCAATACCATGGATAGTTGCTCGATGGATAAGATATCCAGTAATTGCATCGATTTCTGAAAAGCGGAGATAGAAGACATCGCGATTCATCGAAGAATAGTTTTCTGCGGTTGCAGTAGCAACCGTAAGCGCGTTATTCAAAACCTCTTTAGGCGTCATCACGAGTCCTTCAGCCATCATCACTTCACTGATCTCTTCACTTAACGCGGTGAGTTGTGTGAGATGTTCGGGTTGAGTGAGAACGCCATTTTGCACCTGAAGGGTAGCAGTCAAGGGGTTAATCATGCAGTTCACAGCCAGCTTTTTCCATAGTGCAGTTTCGATCGCCTCTTCCCAGTAACAGGAAGGTAAGGCGTGTTGAAAAACATCGGATAAAAAATCACATTGCTTACCGTTGGCATTTATACCACCGAGTCGGGTTTCGCCGAATCCTGTATGTCTAATCGTCTCTGTGCTTACTTTCAGGCTGCCGTGAGAGGTTGTAGCCAAAAGAACAGGGTTATCTGGCAACGCGTTTAAAGCAACGTCTGCGGAGCCCATACCATTATGCATTAGCACGACTGGCGTATCAGGGTGAAGGTACGGTTTGATGGCATGGATAGCATCACGTATTTGAAAGGCTTTAACGCAAACAATGATGCAGTCACTGTCTTGTATATTTTCAACGTTGTTTGCTGAAAATAAGAGTGACGGCATGTTAACGAAGTGCCTTGTAACTTGGGTGTCCGGCTGGCGCGTTGTGAAGTGAACATGATGCCCTGCTTTATAGAGCGCTATTGCCCACAAGGAGCCAACGGCACCTGCTCCTACAATGGTGAAACGCATTGATTTTCCCAGTATCGATAGTTCGCCAAAAGCATAACATCAATCACGAAAGTGGCGGAAATCAAAAACAAAAAAGGCACCAGAAGGTGCCTTTTCTTTTATAACCTTGCGATTACAGGTGCATACCGATGCGGAAGATCGCTGCGTCGCCGTAACCGTCAACACCAAGCTTGTTCGCGAAGTAGCGGTAAGTCAGGCTGGTGTATACGCGGTCTGTGATGTCGTAAGACAGAACCACTGCACCGTTCAGGCCAGCAGACTTAGTGCCTACTTGTGCTTGGTATTCTTCAGAACGAGCAAATTCTACTTCGTTCCAGTTTACCAGTTGTAGCGGCTGACCTGCGATTTCAAAGCTGTAACCTGCTGACCAACCAGCCATACCGCCGTTTAGGCCACTTGCAGTGCCTTTAGATGCGTCGTGAACACCAACCCAAGGCTTGAACCAGTAGTTGTCGCCAGTCAGGCCAACATAACCTAGACCCAGAACGCGGTTTTGCTCACCACCGAACTTGTTGTCAACCAGGTCGTAAATTTGACCATATGCAGTTACGTTGCCAGCAATTTTATAGTGGATAGAAAACTTTGCTGCTTGGCCGCGCTCGTCAGAACCTTTGTTCAGTTTCTCGTACTCGTAGAAACCGTAGATCTCACCCCAAGTGAAGCCTGCGCCACCTTCAGCACCGATAGTGATGTGGTCGTCACGCATGTCGCTTACATCTTTACCATCAAAGCCTTGAGTACCGTTGGTCCAAGTCAGGTAGTCAGTGTATACGTTACCGAAACCGTACAGATATTCAGCTTGAGCAGGTACAGCAGCAGTTGCTGCCAGAATGCTAAGTGCTACTACAGATTTACGCATCTTTAGTTCTCATTACATCGTCTGGGTTGAGTGGCAAAGACACCGTTGTGGTTGGACCTCCGCCGTTGCGAGCGCCATTCTAGGGGAAAGTTCAAAAAAGAAAATGCAATGAAATAGCAAACGTTTGCTAGATGTGATCTTGATCTCGTTGCAATGGATTACATTTGCTATAAGTGTTTCAGAATATGACGAGCGTAAATGTTTTATGGGGAGAAATGAGGTAGGCCCGCGACATATGTCGCGGGATCAACAGATTTTAGTGGGTGCTTTGAGCGTCTGAGAGGCGTTTAAAGTGCTTTCTCAAGCCGACGATCATGGCGAGGCTGGGTAATACCATCAAGGTGGTTAAAATAAAGAACAGTGACCACGGATTGAGCCAAGTGATGTGATGCAACCATTCAAATTGTTCAATCCAGTCGACGAGCGAACCACTAAATGACGAAAGCGTGGTCCGACTGAGGTTACCCAAGGATGCCAACAATGCATATTGGGTCGCTGAAAAAGCGCGGCCAGTTAAGAACGTCAAGAAGGTCACGAATGCGATGGTGGCAAATGCACTGGTGAAGTTGTCTACGAGGATAGTCGCGAGAAATAGGTCTTCGTTTGGCCCTATTTGTGCCATTAGTGCGAACATCAAATTGCTTCCCGCCATGGCTAAGCCGCCAATCAGTAGTCCTCTTACAACCCCAAAGCGAACGTTGATGGCACTACCTAATAAGGTGAAAGCAACCGTTGCTCCCCAACCGATAAGCTTGGAATAGTAACCGATCTGTTCGTTGCTAAATCCGACTTCTTTGTAAAATACGATCGACATACGGCCAAGAAAAGCCTCACCAATCTTGAACAGAAAAACGAACAATAACAACGTCATAGCGACTTTTACGCCATTGCGGCGGAAGAATTCTGCAAAAGGTTCAACAATGGTGACGGAGAACCAAACGAGCAGGCTGCTTTCCCCTTTATTTAGCTGTTTTGCGTACCGAGATTCCGCATCGGCCTGCAAGGTATCTCGTTGCGACTCTGGCTCTCTGACAAATAGCGTAAACAGGATCAAAAGACCAATAAACCCGGCCATGCCGTAATAAACGCCATTCCAACCGATCGTGTCTGCATTGATAAACGCGAAATAGCCTGGAAGGCTGTATCCCGTCCACCAACCAATCACAGCCATGGCGGCCGCTTGAGGCATCTTCGATTTCTCATGCTCTTCAAAACTGTCAATACGGAAAGCATCTATCGCAATGTCTTGCGTAGCAGATACGATGGCGATCAATAACGCTAACACTGACGTTAGCCAAAGATTGAAGGACGGATCGGTTTGGGTGATTGCTAGCGTACAAGCGAGCATGATTACTTGCATCAGGAAAATCCAGCTACGACGCTGTCCCAGCCATGCATGTAGATAGGGGAGTTTAATTCGATCGATTAACGGGGCCCACACCCAGTTGAACGCATAAACAACAAAGACAGAGCCGAATAACCCTATGGCAGTTCGTGTAAGTCCAGCATCTTTGAGCCAACCGGACATGTTTGAGCCAATGAGTAACCACGGGAAGCCACTGGCACACCCGAGCATAAAAACCCATAAAAGTCGGCGGTCGAGATAGCTTTCTAACGTTTCTCGCCAAGAGAGAGCGGAGGCTTTGGACACGAGTTGTAGTCCCTGTTGCGCTTGAATGATAGAACCATGCTACCGTGCTTCAAGGACGAATGCCATGCGCGAAGTTTGGGATTTTTCCTTTGTTGATCAAATAACAAGCGCATTCTTGGATGCGTTGTTTCACAAAGCGGTTACCTCGAAGCTCATCTTCACGGCGAGCGTCGATAAGATAGAGAAGGTACCAGTACACTGACTCGTACGTGTTTTCTGGCGTGCCGCCGGGAATGGCAAGTTGCCACCAATCTTTGAACTGCTTTTGGCTAGATGCTCTTAATTCGTCATAGTCAGATTGTCTAATGATGAAGCGAATAACATCAGCCGCAAACGCCGGGGCATATTGTCGTATATGCTCCTCGGCGAAGTGTTCATTATTAGGTTCGGGATTGTTTGTGATCAGTTCCAGCATTCCCTAACTACCTGTTACTTATTGGAGATGATAATTTTCTCAATAAGTATAGGTTGCTGGGGAACATCACGCATGCGGGTTTCTGGGATTGTGACAGTTTTAACGGTTGTCATTTTTTCAACCGTGTTAAACCCTTCGATTACTTTTCCAAACACTGTGTAGCCGTGTTTGTATGCGCTGCCATCTAAGTTACTGTTGTTTTGCAGATTAATATAGAACTGACGCGTTGCAGAATCGGGTTGCTGTTTACGTGCCATCGCAATCGTGCCACGGCTGTTACTCAGACCATTTTTTGATTCGTTGACGACTTCACCATAGGTGTTTGGCATTGGCATGAAGGATTTGTCATAGCCACCACCCTGTGCAACAAAGCCGGGTATGACACGGTGAAATTGCGTGCCAACATAGCTGCCGTCGTCCACATACTTCAGGAAGTTTTCTACAGTTTTTGGGGCTTTCTCTGGGAACAGTTCCAACTTGAAGTCACCTAAGTTAGTCTCGACTTCAACGATTGGGTTTGCCGCCAATGCTGGTAAAGCAAACAGTATCGACGTGGCGATGACTGCGCTTTTCAGAATTGATTTCATTTAAAAGTTCTCGTTCATAAAGGTATTGAGTTGCTTGTCTTGCGCAATGTCTTGCAAAACAGCTTCTAACAGGCTGTTCAAAGCCACTTCCATTTCTTCTACAGAAACGCTGCTTGCGCCCTCTGATGTTGCTTTGCCAGAGTAACGTTTTACAAATTTAGTGTTGTCAGTTTCAGCAACCAATTGGATTTGAACATTGGTGACCATGTTGTGAGACAACATTGAATGCTCAACTTTTACCAGTGCGTCTAACAGATCGAGTCGTACCTTGTTTGGGCTGTCAGTACCGACTTTATAACCTTGAGAGCTTAGCTGGCGTGACAGGGCATTTTCCAACACAACACGTACATTTGACGTGGCTTGAATAGGCTGCACATTCTTTCTGCCGTTATCGACAACGGCAACAAACTGAGCCGTTCTAAGGTCTCGGCTTTCTACTGACAGCGATTTGCCTTGTGCAATTGGTACGTTAGAGATTGTCGGATTCGGTGCAATCGTCAACTGCGGTTCTCTCGGTGTAGAGCAAGCACTCAAACCAAGAACGAGGCCAGTAATTAGCAGTAGTTTTTTCATGTGTTAACGCATCCCTTAAGTGTCTTGCTACTTTTGAGCTTCGACAATAACAAACTTTTGGTTAGAAGCAATGACTTGAGCATTGCCAAAAAGACGTTTCAATTTAGCATGATAGCCGAGGTGTCTGTTTCCAATAACAACAATACGTCCCTTAGGCTCTAGAACCCGCCTAGCGTCACAAAACATCTGCCATGCAATGTGGTCTGTCACCGCATGGAGTTGATGAAACGGAGGATTACAAAGCACCAAATCAGCGGTGTTGTTTTCAAAGTTATCCAGACAGTTATTTGCTAGGCAGCGGGTACGACTTTCATCAATACCATGGTTTTTCAGGTTCAACGTTGCTGAGGCTACTGCCATGTGGCTTTCGTCTACCGCAGTAATTGACGCTTGAGGGTTCAAGCGAGCAGCTTGGATAGACAAAACGCCATTACCACAGCCTAAGTCAATAATGTGCTTGATGTCGCTCGACTGCGGAATGTGTTCTAACATCAAATAGGCTGCAATATCGAGGCTCTCAGAAGAGAATACATTCGCATGGTTTGCCAATGATAGTTTGTATTCAGGCACATCAAACGACGTGGTCGCTACAGATAAATGGTCTAGCTGTTTTTCTTTTTGCGTATAGATGATTCGGGCTTTCTTCTTCGCCAATGAGGTTGTGGTTGTACCTAGGTGTTTTTCAAATAATTTAAGCGTAGACGTATGAATGTCTTTGGCTTTTGCACCAGTAATCAAGGTTAGTTTGTTGTTTTTCAGCGTTGAAATCTGCTGCAATTGCCAAATCAGTAGCCGATTATTTTTCGGCAATTTCATGATGGCGATGTCGACGTCGGATGGCAGGGGATCGACAGAAGTTAGCAGCGTGGTATTTTTGCCGTCGAGCATATTATCAGTCAGGTTCTGTTCAACGCTTAGCTGCGATAATAAGGAGTCGTTAACGACGGTGACACGCATTCCCTTCAACGACGCCCAACACGTTATTGCGCCAAAGCCTTCGTTTAGCACGAGTAAGTGAGTATTCTCAGCAAGCTCCATGCTCTCAAGGTGTTCAATAAGATACTCGTCAGCAGCATCCCATGCTTGTAAGGTCTCATTTTTCTGTATTGGGTATCGGCGCAGCGAAAGCGCAATCCCAGAAATTTCTAATGTGGTTTTCATGGACGGAGTCAGCGAAGCTCTTTGAATAATGCGTTATATTGTCGCAAATGAGAGGAATACTGCAATTATCTTGATCGAAACCAAGGATAATTTTGCAGATAGATAAGCATGACGTGAGGAAGTAATGGTCATTCAGCAGCGAATTGAAGAAAAACTAAACACCGCTTTTTCGCCTATACATATAGAAGTTAAAAACGAAAGTTATATGCACAATGTTCCAGAAGGGGCCGAAAGCCATTTCAAGGTAACCATAGTGAGTGCAGACTTTGATGGACTTAGGCTAATAGCAAGGCATCGTGCGGTAAATACGACGCTCGCTGACGAATTAAAAAATGATATTCATGCGTTAGCCATCCATACTTATACTGAAAAAGAATGGTTAGAGTCGAAAGGAGATGTGCCCGTTTCGCCAGCATGTCGAGGTGGTTCTCTGTTTGACAGTAAAGACTAAAACGCCACATTTTCACTCATGAATAAATGTGGTGATAAAAACGAAAACGATAACGAGCAGTTAACAAGCGAGGCTGAAATGAGGCTTGTTGGGTAGTGATTTTGAGCAAATGTAGACCTTCTTAGTGTATTAACATCCTTGGAAATAGGGATGATGACTTTTACGTTTTGTTACCGTTTTAACACTTTGGAAACATGGTATTTACGCGTAAATTTGTGCACTTGCTCATATTAATCACCAACAACTGGCGATACTTTGCCCAGTTGCCGAAAATTCAGTGTGTATCACGGTGATTGCCGTGGAATAGCGACTTTGGTTGATGGTAGAATCCATCGCTTGAATACTAACCCTACGTGACAAGTTGTTGCGGGTTGGTGATGAGGAAGTTGCGAAGGTAAGGCCGGAGAACTGGCCCGCCAGACAGTGGAAAGTCGTGTATTAACTGCGCAATAACAGAATTTTTTCCCGTTAATGTAGTGCAAGTGCGTATGATTACAATAAAAAAGGGTTTGGATATCCCAATTTCAGGGACTCCTGCTCAGGTGATAAATGATGGCCCAGCCATCACAAAAGTCGCCTTGCTTGGCGAAGAGTACGTTGGCATGCGTCCAACGATGCATGTTCGTGTTGGGGATGTAGTGAAGAAAGGTCAGATTCTTTTTGAAGACAAAAAGAATCCAGGCGTTAAATTCACTGCTCCTGCAGCAGGTACTGTGGTTGAAATAAACCGCGGTGCTAAGCGTGTTCTTCAGTCTGTTGTCATCGAGATCGACGGCGACGAGCAAGTCACTTTCAATAAATATGAAGCTTCAGAAATTGCAGGCTTGGAGCGACAAGTTGTTGTAGAGCAACTTGTTGAATCAGGTATGTGGACTGCGCTTCGTACTCGCCCATTCAGCAAATCTCCAGCGGTAGACGCAAGTCCTGCAGCGGTATTTGTTACAGCAATGGACACAAATCCACTGGCAGCAAACGCTGAGCTGATCATCAATGAGCAGCAAGACGCTTTTGTGGCAGGTTTGGATGTTGTTTCTCGTCTGACTGACGGCAAAGTATTTGTGTGTAAAGGCGAATCAAGCCTGCCGCGCAGCAAGCAGTCAAGCGTAGAGGAACATGTGTTTGCTGGTCCGCATCCATCAGGTTTGGTTGGTACACACATCCATTTCCTACGTCCTGTAGGCACGAATGTGCAGGTATGGCACCTGAACTATCAAGATGTTATCGCTTTCGGTAAGCTTTTCCTGACGGGTGAGCTTTATACTGATCGTGTTATCTCTCTGGCCGGTCCGGTTGTAAATAACCCTCGCCTGATTCGCACTCAAATTGGTGCGTCAGTTGCTGAACTGACTGACAAAGAGTTGATGCCTGGTGAAGTTCGTCTCATTTCTGGCTCGGTACTAAGCGGTACACAAGCTGGCGGTGTTCACGGTTACCTAGGTCGCTTCCATCTTCAGGTTAGTGCTCTGCGTGAAGGTCGTGAGAAAGAACTGTTTGGCTGGATAGTTCCAGGCAAAAACAAGTTCTCTGTAACCCGTGCTTTCCTTAGCCAGTTCTTTAAAGGTCAGCTGTTCAATATGACAACTACCACTAACGGTAGTGAGCGTTCAATGGTGCCAATTGGCAGCTATGAGCGTGTTATGCCATTGGACATTGAGCCAACTCTGTTGCTTCGTGATATCTGTGCAGGTGACCTGGACAGCATGGCGCAATTGGGCGCACTAGAACTAGATGCTGAAGATCTTGCTCTGTGTACGTTTGTTTGCCCTGGCAAATACGATTTTGGTCCTATGCTACGCGAGTGCCTAGATCAAATTGAGAAGGAAGGGTAAGCAATGAGCCTGAAGAATTTCCTTGAAGATATCGAGCATCACTTTGAACCAGGTGGTAAACACGAGAAATGGTTTGCGCTGTATGAAGCAGTAGCAACACTTCTCTATACCCCAGGTCAAGTGACGAAACGTGGTGCGCACATCCGTGACAGCATCGACCTGAAGCGCATCATGATCATGGTGTGGATGGCGGTTTTCCCAGCAATGTTCTGGGGCATGTATAACACAGGTCACCAAGCTATTTCTGCGTTAAACGTCATGTACAGTGGCGAGCAGCTTGCCACTATTATCGGCGGTAACTGGCATTATTGGCTAACAGAAATGTTGGGCGGTTCGCTCTCAGCTGAAGCCGGCTGGGGCAGCATGATGTTGCTGGGCGCAACATACTTCCTACCTATCTACGCAACGGTATTCCTCGTTGGTGGTTTCTGGGAAGTGCTGTTCTGTATGGTGCGTAAGCACGAAGTTAACGAAGGTTTCTTTGTTACTTCAATCCTGTTTGCACTGATTGTCCCACCTACACTTCCTTTGTGGCAAGCGGCCTTGGGTATTACCTTTGGTGTTGTCGTTGCGAAAGAAATCTTCGGTGGTACAGGTCGTAACTTCCTGAACCCGGCACTTGCTGGCCGTGCTTTCCTGTTCTTTGCATACCCTGCACAGATTTCAGGTGACCTGGTTTGGACCGCTGCGGATGGCTTCTCTGGTGCAACTGCTCTTAGCCAATGGGCTGTGGGTGGTCAGGGTGCTTTGCTGAACAATGTTACGGGCGCTCCTATCTCTTGGATGGACGCATTCATTGGTAACATCCCTGGTTCTATCGGTGAAGTATCTACGCTGGCAATCTTGATTGGTGGCGCAATGATCGTCGCAATGCGAATTGCATCTTGGCGCATCATTGTGGGTACCATGATTGGTTTGGTTGCAACCGCTACGTTGTTTAACATTATCGGTTCAAGCACCAACCCAATGTTCAGCATGCCTTGGCATTGGCACCTGGTTCTGGGTGGTTTTGCATTCGGTATGATGTTCATGGCAACCGACCCAGTTTCAGCGTCATTCACCAATAAAGCAAAATGGTGGTACGGCATCCTGATCGGTGCGATGGCAGTGATGATTCGTGTGGTTAACCCAGCTTACCCTGAGGGTATGATGCTGGCTATCCTGTTCGCGAACCTGTTTGCACCGCTGTTCGACAACCTGGTAGTTCAGGGCAACATCAAACGGAGACTGGCTCGTGTCAAGCAATAACGATAGCATTAAAAAAACGCTGACCGTAGTTATCGCACTGAGCTTAGTTTGTTCAGTTGTGGTTTCTTTCGCGGCTGTTTCTCTGCGTCCACTGCAAGAGAAAAATGCCGTATTGGACGTGCAGCGTAACATCCTTTCTGTTGCTGGCATTGATGCACAAGGCAACATCACGGGTACCTTCGACAAATTCATCGAACCACGTTTGGTTGACCTGAAAACAGGTGACTTTGTGGGTACGGTTGACGAAGCGAAGAACTTTGACCTACGGATTGCGTCTTCAGACCCTTCTCAGTCAGAGAAGCTGACTGCTGAGCAGGACGTTGCGAAAATTGGTCGTCTAGCTGAAGTTGCTAAAGTGTACCTTGTGAAAAACAGCGAAGGTCAAACTGAGAAGCTGATCCTGCCAGTTCATGGTAGTGGTCTGTGGGGCATGATGTATGCGTTTGTCGCTTTGAATACAGACGGCAACACCATCGCTGACATCGCTTACTACCAACACGGTGAAACACCGGGGCTAGGTGGCGAGGTCGAAAACCCTCAATGGCGTGCTAAGTTCCACGACAAGTTGCTGTTTGATGACAAAGGTTATCCAGCTCTGAAAGTGGTTAAAGGCGGTGCACGACCTGGTGACGTTCATGGCGTAGACGGCCTGTCTGGTGCAACTTTGACGTCTAACGGTGTTCAGCACACGTTTGACTTCTGGTTCGGCGACAGCGCGTTTGGCCCATTCCTGAAGAAAGTTCAACAGGGAGAGCTGATCAATGGCTGATACTAAAGAACTGAAAAAGAATCTGTGGGGCCCACTGTTAGACAACAACCCGATTGCCCTACAGGTACTGGGTGTGTGTTCTGCTCTAGCGGTAACCACCAAGCTGGAAACAGCATTTGTAATGACCATTGCGGTAGTGTTCGTAACGGCATTCTCAAACTTGTTTGTTTCTGCGATTCGTAACCACATACCTAACTCTGTACGTATCATCGTTCAAATGGCGATTATCGCGTCGCTGGTAATCGTGGTTGACCAGATCCTGAAAGCTTATGTTTACGACATTTCTAAGCAATTGTCTGTATTCGTTGGCTTGATTATTACTAACTGTATCGTTATGGGTCGTGCAGAAGCATACGCAATGAAATCTGCGCCGCTGCCTTCTTTCATCGATGGTATCGGTAATGGTCTGGGCTACGGCTTCGTACTGATCTCCGTTGGTTTCTTCCGTGAACTGCTGGGCTCTGGCAAGCTGTTTGGTGTATCTATCCTACCTCTGACTTCAGAAGGTGGTTGGTACCAGCCAAACGGTCTGATGCTGCTGGCTCCGTCAGCGTTCTTCCTGATCGGCTTCCTGATCTGGATTGTACGTACGTTCAAACCTGAACAAATAGAAGCGAAGGAGTAAGGACGTAATGGAACATTACATCAGCCTGCTGGTTCGTTCGATTTTCATCGAAAACCTGGCACTGTCTTTCTTCCTAGGTATGTGTACTTTCTTGGCTGTGTCTAAGAAAGTAAAAACCTCTTTCGGTCTTGGTGTTGCGGTTATCGTAGTACTGTCTGTGGCCGTTCCGGTTAACAACCTGATTTACACTTATGTACTGAAAAACGGTGCAATTGTTGAGGGCGTGGATTTAACCTTCCTGAACTTCATCACTTTCATCGGTGTTATCGCGGCATTGGTACAGATCCTGGAAATGGTTCTGGATCGCTTCTTCCCGCCGCTGTACAACGCACTGGGTATCTTCCTGCCGCTGATCACAGTTAACTGTGCGATCTTCGGTGGCGTATCTTTCATGGTTCAACGTGACTACAACTTCGTAGAGTCTGTGGTTTACGGTTTCGGCTCGGGTGTGGGCTGGATGCTGGCGATTGTTGCGCTGGCAGGTATTCGTGAAAAAATGAAGTACTCTGATGTACCTCCTGCATTGCGTGGTTTGGGTATTACCTTTATCACTGTAGGTTTGATGGCGTTGGGCTTTATGTCTTTCTCCGGTGTTCAACTGTAAGTCGGGTAAACCGCGAATTAAGGAATAGTCAATGGACATTATTCTTGGTGTAGTGATGTTTACTCTTATCGTATTGGCTTTGGTATTGGTGATTTTGTTCGCCAAATCCAAGCTGGTACCATCAGGTGACATCATCATCTCTGTAAATGGCGATCCAAATCTTGCGATCACCACACAGCCAGGTGGCAAACTGCTGGGTGCACTGGCAGGCGCGGGTGTATTCGTATCATCTGCGTGTGGTGGCGGTGGCTCTTGTGGTCAGTGCCGAGTGAAAATTAAGTCTGGTGGCGGCGATATTCTGCCAACAGAGCTTGATCACATCAGCAAAGGTGAAGCGCGTGAAGGCGAGCGTCTGGCCTGTCAGGTAGCAATGAAAACTGACATGGACATTGAGCTGCCAGAAGAAATTTTCGGCGTGAAGAAGTGGGAATGTTCTGTTATCTCTAATGATAACAAAGCTACCTTCATCAAAGAGCTGAAGTTGCAAATTCCTGATGGCGAGTCAGTACCGTTCCGTGCGGGTGGTTACATCCAGATCGAAGCACCTGCTCACCATATTAAGTATTCAGACTTTGATGTACCTGAAGAGTATCGTGAGGATTGGGACAAGTTTAACCTGTTCCGTTTCGAGTCTAAGGTTAACGAAGACACGATCCGAGCTTACTCGATGGCGAACTACCCTGAAGAGTTCGGCATCATTATGCTTAACGTGCGTATTGCTACGCCGCCACCTAACAATCCAGATGCGCCTCCAGGCATTATGTCTTCGTTCATCTGGTCTTTGAAAGAAGGTGACAAGTGTACTATCTCTGGCCCATTCGGTGAGTTCTTCGCGAAAGACACCGATGCAGAAATGGTATTCGTTGGTGGTGGTGCTGGTATGGCGCCAATGCGCTCGCATATCTTTGACCAACTGAAGCGTCTGAAGTCTACGCGTAAGATGTCATTCTGGTACGGTGCGCGTTCGAAACGAGAAATGTTTTACGTGGAAGATTTCGACGGTCTGCAGGCTGAGAATGAAAACTTCGTATGGCACTGTGCACTGTCAGATCCTCTGCCAGAAGATAATTGGGAAGGCCACACTGGCTTTATCCATAATGTTCTGTATGAGAACTATTTGCGCGATCACGATGCACCAGAAGATTGTGAGTTCTACATGTGTGGACCTCCAATGATGAATGCGGCTGTTATCGGCATGCTGAAAGATTTGGGTGTTGAAGATGAAAACATCCTGCTGGATGACTTCGGTGGCTAATCGCGCCTGAGTCGGAAAGAAAAAATGGCTGGCCTTTGGGTCAGCCATTTTATATTCAAAGTACAGAAATCTGTGGTTTGAACATTTGGTCAGACAGAATCACTGTTTTCTCAAAGAGTTACTGCTTCTTTGTGGTCGAAAGTGATTCTCTCTGATCCCTGAACAATCAACCGGATGAAGTAATGAAAAAATTCCTGTTGTCAGTCGGTCTTCTAATGAGCAGCGTTTTGCTGTTGGCTGGCTGTGATAAATCCCCAGAGCAAGTGCATTTAACTGGCTCAACAATGGGTACCTATTATTCAATCAAATACATGCCTGATGGGAACACGCCCTCATCCAAAGACGTGCAGGCGGAAATCGACAAGCGATTGGAACTTGTGAATGATCAAATGTCGACGTATCGCAAAGACTCCGAATTGAGTCAGTTTAATCAACACAAAGGCAATGATCCTGTGTCTGTCTCGGCCGATACAGCGAAGGTTGTAGCTGAAGCCATCCGCATTAATAAGTTGTCCGATGGAGCATTGGACGTAACAGTAGGTCCTCTGGTCAATTTATGGGGTTTTGGCCCAGAAGGTCGACCTAACCGTGTTCCTTCTGAGGATAAGATAGCCGCCCGTCGCGCGATGACAGGTATTGAGTACCTGAGTGTCGACGGTAATAACCTGATCAAGACCAACCCAGATTTGTATGTCGATTTGTCTTCGATAGCAAAAGGGTTTGGGGTGGATGTTGTTGCCAATTATCTGTCTGAACTTGGCCTTCATAATTATTTGGTTGAGATTGGCGGAGAGCTACAGCTGAAAGGCGTAAATGCAGAGGGCCAGCCTTGGCGTATCGCCATTGAAAAACCGACCAACGAACAACAAACGGTTCAGGAAATTATTGCACCGGGTAATATGGCAATTGCAACGTCAGGCGATTACAGAAACTATTTTGAAGAGAATGGCGTACGCTACTCGCACACCATTGACCCTAAAACGGCTAAACCGATTAACCATCGTCTGGTGTCGGTAACTGTGCTGGATCCGTCATGTATGACAGCAGATGGTCTTTCTACGTCATTTATGGTGTTGGGAGCAGACAAGGCTCTAAAGGTTGCTAACCGTGAAAATATCCCAGCATTTTTCATCGTAAAAACGGATAATGGTTTTAAAGAAGTCGCATCGGATGCGTTTAAACAATATCTCTCGGTAAGGTAAAAAGATGTCTGTATATCTGATAACGTTTTCAGTCTTCCTGCTTGTTATCGCAGGAATGGCTATCGGCTTCATTATTCAGCGTAAAACCATCAGCGGTAGCTGTGGCGGTCTGGGGGCTGTCGGCATAGAAAAGGAATGTGATTGTCCTGAGCCATGTGATGCACGTAAGAAGCGAGAAGCAAGGGCTGCTAAAACCGAGGAATGGAAAAAGAATCAAATTCTTTAAAAGAAAAAGACCGCTATTCAGCGGTCTTTTTTTGCTTGTATTGCTTATATAACTAATGCGTTTCTGCCATTTCTTTTTGCTTGATATAGTTTATCGTCGGCTTCTTTTAACAGTAAGGAGAGTGAGCGGTCGCCTCTGGATACGCCTATGCTCACTGTGAACGTAATGCTATTCCCATCGAATTCAGTTTGAAAGTGCTCAACAGACGTTTTGAACGCGATAAGTTCTTGCTCAAAGACCGTTTCGTTTCCTGTGCAGATGACAACAAACTCCTCTCCTCCAAGCCTTGCTGGCAATGCTGAGGAGAAAGAGAGCTTCAGTAGGTTACCAAGTTCCTTTAAAACATGATCGCCACCTTCATGACCAACGCTATCGTTGATCTTTTTAAAGTGGTCAACATCAATCATGGCCAGCATTTTGTTTGGACTAGGGTTTTCAGCGGCAAAATTGAAAAAATATCGACGGTTCCACAGCCCGGTTAATTCATCTCGATTCGCCAAATAGAAAAGTTGTTCACTGGCATCTTGTATATCAAGAAGAGTATGGATGCGGCAGTACAGCTCTTCTTGGCAAAAAGGCTTGTTTAAATAATCATTGGCTCCGGCTTTGAGAAAATGAGACGTTAACTCGGGATTTGAGGATGCGGAAAGACCAATGATCGACAATTTGTCTCTACTGTTTTCAAGCCTGAGATGCTGAACGAGCTCTATGCCGTTCATAAAGGGCATATCATTGTCTGTAATGATCAAATTAATATCATCAACATGATCACAGACTTCTAGTGCTTCTAATCCATTTTCCGCTGAGAGCACTGTTAAATACTGGCGCTCCAACAAATCGACTAACCTAGCCCGCATCGACGCCGAATCTTCAACGACTAAGGCTTTCTTGTTGGTATTTTGAACCAGTCGATTAAGTAAAGGGGCGAGAAAAGCCACAGATACGGCGCTGTCTTTGAGGATGAAGTCGACGATGCCTTTGTCAAACAGGGTCTTCCTCATGTTTGGATCATCGTTACTGGTTAAAACGACAACGCGATGATCGTGAGTGAGTACATAGTCAATGACTTCGCCTCTAGGGGCATCAGGTAAACAGAAGTCGAGAACAGCACAAAGAAACGTAGGCTCTTTTTCTAAGTACACTTTTGTTTCAGCAAGGGTGCTAAAAATGACAGGCTCAAAGCCTGCATCTTCAAGAAGAGAGGAGACATAGCTTTGGAATGTCGGACTATCTTCTACGACTAAGACCTGGCGAGTTTTTGTCATAAGAAAGCCTTATGCTTTGTTGCATTTAGCGTCTCAATTATAGGACATGCTAGGGTGAATATTGTGAAGTTTGACTTTTTCAACTCATACTGTTTTTATATACAGTGCATTTGTATTTATTTGTGACCCAATGAGAAAGATTATCCACGTTGACATGGATTGTTTTTATGCTGCTGTAGAGATGAGAGATAATGCGGAGCTTCGAAACATCCCCCTCGCTATTGGCGGATCTGAAAAACGCCGTGGTGTTATTTCGACATGTAATTACATTGCTAGAAAGTTTGGTGTTCGCTCTGCCATGGCGACAGCTCATGCACTAAAACTGTGTCCAAACTTGACGGTAGTGCGTGGTGACATGGATAAATACAAGGAAGTTTCGCGCCAAATTCGAGCCATTTTTGAACGCTATACCGATAAGATAGAACCGCTGTCTCTTGATGAAGCCTATCTGGATGTAAGTGACTGCTTACGTTACCGTGGTTCTGCAACCATGATTGCTGAAGATATTCGCTTGGCCATAAAAACCGAGCTGGGGCTGACTGCATCTGCAGGGGTGGCTCCCGTAAAGTTTATTGCAAAGGTAGCGTCTGATATCAATAAGCCTGACGGTATACATGTTGTCACGCCACAAGATGTCGATGACTTCGTCAAAGCTTTGGCCTTGGAAAAAATTCCGGGGGTAGGCAAAGTCACCTTGGGCAAGCTCCACGAAATGGGTTTATATGTTGGTGAGGACGTCCAGAACTTTGAAAAAAACACCTTGCTGCAACGTTTTGGCAAGTTCGGTCAGTCTCTATGGAATCGATGCCACGGGATTGATGACAGGAACGTAGAAACCGATCGGGTACGAAAATCTGTGGGTGTTGAGCGCACGTTACCTGAAGACATTCAGTCCGAGGCGCAATGCCTTGAAGTGATGGCGTCGCTGTATGAGGAAATGGAGCGACGACTCAAACGAGTTTGCCCTGAAATGGAAATTGCCAGACAAGGCGTGAAGCTAAAGTTCTCAGACTTTCAGCAAACGACGGTTGAGCATCGCCAATGGCGTTATGAAGAGAGCATGTTTCCCGAATTATTGAGGGAAGCATTGGAAAGACAGCAAGGTAGAGGCGTTCGCTTGATAGGGTTGAACGTAGGCCTGAAAACCGAAGACAAACATGGACCGTCTCAGCTGAGCTTTAATTGGTAAGGTGATGGTAGCGGAAACAAAAAGAGCACCCTAAGGTGCTCTTTGTCTTTGGTACAGCGTAATTATGCTTTTTCTGGGATCGCTTTTAGAATCGCGATCATTTGTTCCCAGAACAAGCCCACGGTTTCAATGTTTACTTTCTCATCGGGTGAGTGGGGGAACTTGATCGTTGGGCCGAAAGAAATCATATCCATGTTTGGATACGGTTCTTTGAACAGACCACATTCAAGGCCTGCGTGGATCACCATGATGTTTGGAATGCGACCATAGATGTCTTCGTACGTTTTGCGGAAAACATGCATGATTTCTGAGTCTGCGTTCGGTTTCCAGCCAGGATAAGCACCCGCGAATGCCACTTGCGCACCTGCAAGCTCACCAAGTGAAGACAGCATGCTTTCCACGTAGCTACGACCACTGTCTGCGAGAGAGCGGATCAGGCACAGCAGTGTCATGGTATTTTCTTCGGTTGTGATAACACCAAGGTTTAGCGATGTCTCGACGACACCGACAATGTCGTCACTCATGCGAATCACGCCGTTAGGGCAGGTGTTAATCGTTGCAATGATGCGCGCTTGGGTTGACGCGGTAAGTGCTTGCTCACTGATTGCTACGTCTGCTACTGATAGCGCAATAGACGTTTCAATCGCCCCCAACTCTTCGGTCAGCAGGTTTTGGTAGTAGCTGAACAATGATGCCAGCTTATCTGCATTTTCCGCAGGCAGTGCAATATCTGCAAATGCTTCACGAGGAATTGCATTACGTAGCGAACCACCACGAATAGAAAGTACACGGATACCGAGTTCTTCAGCATGACCAGCGAGGAAACGACCAAGTAGCTTGTTTGCGTTTGCACGACCGGTATGAATATCGCAGCCAGAGTGACCACCTTTCAGTCCTTTGATTTGCAGAGTCTTACCGACCAAACCCTCTGGTAACGTTTCACGTTCAAGGGCGAAAGTCAGCGATGAATCTACGCCGCCTGCGCAGCCCATGTAGATTTCGCCTTCTTGCTCAGAGTCAGTATTCAGCAGGATGTCGCCTTCCAACCAACCAACCTTCTTGAAGACCAAACGCGCCGGTCATACCCGCTTCTTCATCGATAGTCAGTAGCACTTCCAAAGGACCGTGTTCGATATCTTTTGATGCCAGTACTGCGAGACATGCGGCCATGCCCATGCCGTTGTCTGCACCTAAGGTAGTGCCATCAGCGGTCACCCATTCTCCGTCGATGTAGGGACGAATAGGATCTGTCGCAAAGTCATGGTCGGTGTTTTCGTTTTTCTGAGGAACCATGTCGATATGAGCCTGCAGCACGACACCTTTACGGTTTTCCATGCCTGCAGTGGCTGGCTTTTTGATGATCACGTTGCCGACATCATCACGTTTAATGGCTAACCCTTCGTTGGTTGCCCAATCAATAATGTATTGCGCCAATGCTTCTTCATGCTTAGAAGGATGAGGAATCGAACAAATCTTATCGAAAAATTGCCACACGGGTTGTGGTGACAGTTGGCTGATTTCTGACACAGGCTCTCTCCAGAAAAACGAAAAAAAATCGACGTGCAGCAAATGCTGCACGTCGATAACCTAACAGAATTTGTAACGGAAAAGTATGCCTTGTTAAAAGGATATCCCTATAAATCTGATAGGTGGCTAAATCTTAAACTGTATAGAGAGGCTTTTAGGTCGTACACCTGCTGTGAAGTCTATGAATCATTTGGATTGAGTCCGACGGTTCGCTAACCCGTCATAGCATTAAGATGACGTTTTATGTAATTTTATTACATAAACAGCCTTGTTCATGCAATAAGTGTGATGTAGATCTCTATAGATATTGTAATAAAATAACGAAAAAGCTATTATCTCACCGTCCTGAGTCAGGACTGTGAAGAAAGGTCTACGCACCCAGGAATAGGGGATGCGCTTTCATTCGTTTAAGGAAAAGCCCGATATTATTCGTCTCCAAGGAACCGAGCTTTGTAGAAGCCGCATCCATTCGAATGTATTGAGAGAGAGTACTTTAACAATGAAAGGCAGTTCAGCGTCCAGCTATTGGAACCAAGGTGCTGTGTTCACAGCAAATTTCAGATACCCAAATCCGTTTGGTTATCAGCGCAAGTGACCGTACTTGTGCACGATACTGTAATACCCCAACTCTAACAGATAATTTGTTTCCAACTTGGATACAACGTTTCATCTGGCGCCACGACTTCGTGGCGTTTTTTTTGCCTCTTTTTCGTGAAAACTTGAATGCGACTCAATTACTGAGAGGTTACTTTATATCGATCTCATAATCTTTAGTTGTACATTTATTGTGCTGAAATTCCTTCTACTATGTGCGCTATTACTCGAACAAACGACGCTTCGCTTAATTCACCACCAATTGATGTTTACGTGACGCAATTCACGCTGGAAATTTTGAGAAGTGGCGGGTAATATTCGCGTCGAATTTCCACGCAAACGTTTGTGGTAAACGTTTGCGTCATTTTGACTGGCCATAAACACTCTTTCCAAGGAATTGAAAGCCATGCTTGAGCGTCTTTTTAAACTAAAAGAGCAAGGTACAGATATACGCACCGAGGTTATCGCAGGACTCACAACGTTTCTGACGATGGCTTACATCATTTTTGTTAACCCAGCAATCCTCTCTGAGACAGGTATGGATCGCGGAGCCGTGTTTGTTGCAACCTGTTTAGCTGCGGCTATTGGCTGTTTCGTCATGGGTCTGGTTGCTAACTACCCCGTTGCTCAAGCTCCGGGTATGGGTCTGAATGCCTTCTTTACTTACACGGTTGTATTCCAAATGGGTTACTCGTGGCAAGTTGCGTTGGGCGCTGTATTCCTGTCTGGTTTGTGCTTTATTGCACTGAGCTTGTTTAAAGTCCGTGAATTGATCATCAATTCTATTCCCCTTTCTTTGCGCACGGGCATTTCAGCAGGTATCGGTATCTTCTTGGCACTGATTGCACTGCAAAATTCAGGCATTGTTGTTGACAACCCTGCGACGCTAGTTGCAATGGGCGATTTGTCTTCGTTTGGTCCAGCAATGGCTGCGCTGGGATTCTTCCTAACCATTGGTTTGGTTAATCGCGGCATTAAAGGCGCGGTAATGATTGCCATTTTGATCGTGACCGGCATTGCTGTTATCTCGGGTAACGTTCAATACGCGGGCATTATGTCTGCACCGCCAAGCATTGCGCCAACATTTATGCAAATGGACCTGTCTGGTGCATTTGATGTGGCAATGATTTCAGTCGTCTTTGCTTTCCTGTTTGTTGACCTGTTTGATACGGCTGGCACCTTGGTCGGTGTGGCAACGAAAGCTGAGTTGTTGGACAAAGAAGGTAAACTTCCTCGTCTGAACAAAGCATTGCTAGCAGACAGTACAGCCACGACTGTGGGTGCTGTATTGGGTACCTCGAATACCACCTCGTATATTGAGAGTGTTGCGGGTGTTGCTGCTGGTGGTCGTACGGGTTTGACCGCGGTTGTTGTGGGTTTGATGTTTATGTTGGCCCTGTTCTTCTCACCTCTGGCGGGTATGGTGCCTCCATACGCGACAGCGGGTGCACTTTTCTACGTTGCTATCCTGATGATGTCAGGTTTGGTGAGCGTAAACTGGCGCGATCTGACGGAAGCCGCCCCTGTCGTAGTGGTATGTTTGCTGACACCGCTGACATACTCAATCGCACACGGTATCGGTCTTGGCTTCATCTCTTACTGCGCAATCAAGGCATTCAGTGGCAAAGGACGTGACGTGCATATCAGTGTATGGGTTCTTTCTGCGATGTTCTTGCTGAAATTTGTTATGTAAGACACAATACGCCGCAATCTTTTGAGTGAGTTATATTGGCGACCATCGCCTCTGAGGTTTTCTAAATGAGCAACAAGTTTGTTATCACCTGGGACAACATGCAAATGTATACCCGCCAGCTGGCAGAGAAGCTGCTTCCTGCTGATCAGTGGACTGGAATTATCGCGGTAAGCCGTGGTGGTTTGGTTCCAGCAGCAATTCTGGCTCGTGAGTTGGGTCTTCGTCACGTAGATACTGTTTGTATCGCTAGTTACGACCATGATCATCAGCGTGATATGCAAGTCCTGAAGAAAGCTGACGGCGACGGTGAAGGCTTTATCGTTGTTGATGATCTGGTAGACACTGGCGGTACTGCGGAAGTGATCCGTGAAATGTACCCGAAAGCGAAGTTTGTAACCGTGTGTGCGAAACCTGCGGGTAAGCACCTGGTTGACGACTACGTAGTAGACATCGCTCAGGATTGTTGGATTGAGCAACCTTGGGACATGGGTGTAACATTCGTAGAGCCTGTCGCTAAACGCTAAAATTTTAGAAGCCCCGAAAGGGGCTTTTTTTATGTCTGAACAAAGGCATGTGGGAATTTTTTTCTCTGGGGTAATGTCATGGTTTTCTAACTGTGATGGTTTACACTACCTCCAGTAATTTCTGAATATTTGGGAGAGGTATCGTGAGCGAAACCGAATCCGAAAACCTGTCGATTAAACTCTTCAAACAACACAAAAATGCCAAAGAAACATCCACTATTGTGGGTTCAGTCAATCAGGGCTTGAGCAACATACACAATGCGTTGGATGGCGACAGTGACAATAGTTGGTATCGTATTCTTCGCCGCCCACAGTGGATATGGCAAGGGATCGATCCGATTGAAATGGAAGAAACACTGGCGCGAATTGCGGTATCTAACAATGAGCGCAGTAGCGAAAAGCTGTTGGATACAGTGATTGGCTATCGTCCTGGAAACTGGGCGTATGAGTGGACGCAATGCGGTATGCGCCATCAAAAAGTGGCGCAACAGTTGGATGAGTCGGGTAAAAAAGAAGAGGCAGTAAAAAAATGGCTGTTGGCGAGTACCTGTTTTAGCATCGGAGCGTATCCTCACCTCAAAGGCGATTCTCTATCATCGCAAGCAGAAACGTTAGCAAACAAAGCGTTTCATCATGCGATAGATAAGCTGCCTTACAAAGTGAAAAGCATCGTGACGCAGGTAGATGGGAGACCATTGGAAGGTTTTCTCTATTTGCCCCACACTAATGAACCCTTGCCTACCGTCATTGTCAGTGGTGGTGTAGACAGTTTGCAAATTGATGCTTGGCGTCTGTTTGAAACCTATTTTGCTCCCGCCAATATCGCCATGTTGACGTTGGATATGCCATCGGTAGGACGAAGCAGTCATTGGAGCCTTACAGAAGACAGCAGTCGGCTGCACCAAGCCATGCTGCATGAGTTACGTACAGTACCATGGGTAGATCACCATCGCGTCGGTTGTCTTGGCGTCCGTATGGGCGCGAATGCAGCAGTTAGAATGGCATTTGTCGAACAGAACAATGTGAAATCCTGTGTCTCTGTAGGCGGTATGCTCCATACCATGCTGAATGAAGCGTACCAGCAGAAAAACATTCCACCTATGTATCTTGATACCATCGCCTCAAGGATGGGTAAGCACGTTGCCAGCACATCGTTACTGACTCAGTTACAAGCATTGTCGCTCAAAAATCAGGGGCTGCTGACAGGACGACGAACGAAAGTTCCTGTGTTGGCGTTGAGCCTGTCGGGTGATCCTGTGTGCCCAGAGACAGACAACCAATTGGCGGCTCTCTATAGTCAGGGTGGTAAGGCAAAGACATTACCGAATAAGCCGCTACACGATGGCTATCACAGAATTATGTTGGAAGCTATGGAGTGGTTTTCAAACACCCTGTGACAAAGATCGTTTAACTTGCTTTCGCTATCTCGTATTCGTCAAGGCTCTCTGATATAGGACGAATTCCTTTGTTTAGTTGTTATACACTTGAAGTTTGCTGATTAAAAAACAACCTCACGATGAGGTGATGGAATCGGGCGGGAGCACCGTCAGAACACATCGCAACAAATAATAACAACATTGGAATTCGTTTTAAGGGAACTTGCTATGACTGACGAAACTAAATCTATCTCCCATGGCCGACTCATGACAAAGTTTGCCCAACTGGGACCCTATCTTCGCCAGAATAAATCATCGGAACAGAGTTACTTCTTCGATTGCCTCTCTGCCTGTGTGAATGCTAAAAAAACACCAGAAAGCCGCGAGTTTTGGGGCTGGTGGATGGAACTGACGCCAAAAGAGGGTGGGTTTGAATACGTCTACGCATTTGGCAAATTTGATACTGCTGGCGAGTGGAAAGAAGAAAATGTGCCTAGCAAGAGTGCGAGTGAAGTGAAGGCGTCATTAGACACTTTCTATCAAAAAATCACTGGTTTTGTCGAAGGTGACCTGTCGTTAGAGATTTCAGCACTCCCATCACTTAAACAACCAAAGTTGGGCTCGGCTGCATAACCAAAGAATATCGCTATATTCGCTTGTTATCTTGGGCTGAGATTGATAAAAGTAAGACTCATTTGCTTTATTTGTTATCAATGTCATGTCAGGCCAAGAAAACAATTCATCTATTAAAGTGTCTGGTGGTCAAATCGATCGCCAGACCGTCGTTGTAAAGCTGGGTACTAGCGTACTCACTGGTGGTTCTAAGAAACTGGATCGCGCCCATATGGTCGAACTGGTTCGCCAGTGCGCCATGCTTATTCGTCAAGGTCACCATGTCGTGATTGTCACCTCTGGTGCGATTGCTGCAGGTCGTGAGCATCTCAATCATCCTCAAATTGCAAACACTATCGCGAATAAGCAAATGCTGGCAGCGGTAGGGCAGTCTCGTATTATTCAAGCGTGGGAAAGCCTGTTTGCTATTTATGGCATCAATATTGGTCAGATGCTTCTGACGCGTGCTGATTTGGATGATCGTGAGCGTTATTTGAATGCGCGTGACATGCTACAGGCGCTACTGGACAATAATATTGTCCCTGTTGTGAACGAGAACGACGCCGTTGCAACCGCTGAAATCAAAGTGGGTGACAACGATAACTTGTCTGCGCTGGTAGCTATTCTCGCAGAAGCGGACAAGCTTCTGTTATTGACTGACCAACCCGGTCTCTTTACGGCCGACCCGCGTAGCAACCCAGATGCAGAGCTGATCCATGAAGTTCATACCATTGACGAAACCCTGCATAAATTAGCGGGTGGTAGTGTCAGTGGTTTGGGTACAGGCGGAATGGCAACCAAACTTCAAGCAGCAGACGTAGCACGTCGTGCTGGGATTGAAGTGACGATTGCAGCAGGTAGCCGTCCTGAAGTGATTCAACATGTGGTAGAAGGCAAACCCGCAGGGACACGTTTCTTACCGTTGGAGTCACCACTTGAAAGCCGTAAGCGCTGGATTTTGGCAGGGCCTCCTCCTGCAGGAAATATTGTCATTGACGATGGTGCTGCGAAAGCTGTGGTTGAGCGTCACAGCAGTTTGCTGTCTAAAGGCATTGTGTCGGTAGACGGTCAGTTTGACCGTGGTGCAGTGGCACGTATCTGCAACAAAGATGGAAAACTGCTTGCTCGCGGTATTTGCCGGTACTCAAGCAAAGACTTAAGTGCCATTGCGGGTCGACATAGCCAGGACATTCAAGATATTCTGGGTTATGCACACGGAGCTGTGGCGGTGCACTGCGACGATTTAGTCGTAATCGATTAATCAGGCTGAGGCGCACGCCTTAGCCAAAATGGAAGAGCAATAGAGGCTGAAATGAGTCTGCAACAAATGGGACGCGCAGCGAAAGACGCTGCTTACGCACTGGCAACCGCACCGACGGCGCAGAAAAATAAAGCGCTGGCAGTGATTGCTGATGAATTGGAAGCAAATGCAGCAACAATTCTTGCTGCAAACGCAAAAGACATCGACGCAGGTCGCGAAGCCGGTCTGCCCGATGCCATGTTGGATCGTCTGCTTCTGAATGAATCCCGTCTGGCAGGCATTGCCGCAGACGTTCGCAATGTTATTTCTCTGTCTGACCCCGTCGGCAGCGAAATTGACTGCAAAGTGCTAGAAAATGGCATGACATTGAGCCGTCGTCGTGAGCCCATTGGCGTCATTGGTGTGATTTACGAAGCGCGCCCGAATGTGACCATTGATATTGCTTCGCTCTGCCTGAAAATCGGTAACGCGAGTATTCTGCGTGGCGGTCGCGAAACGTTCCACTCGAACGTTGAGCTTGTGAAAGTGATTCAGACTGCGCTGGAAAAAGCCGATCTGCCAGCCGCGTCTGTTCAGTACATTGAAAAACCAGACCGTGAGCTGGTGGGTGAATTACTGCGTTTGGACGAGTACGTGGATATGATCATTCCACGTGGTGGTGCGGGCTTGCACAAAATGTGTAAAGAGAACAGCACTATCCCTGTCATCATTGGCGGTTTTGGCATTAGCCATCTGTTCGTGGATAAGACTGCGGATCTGGATCGTTCACTGGATCTCATCATCAACTCGAAAGCACAGCGCCCATCAGCCTGTAACGCACTGGATACCTTGCTGGTGCATGAAGACGTTGCGACAGAGCTATTTGAAAAGCTGGTGCCACTGCTGAATGACAACAAGCTGAAGATCGTTGCAGACAGTGCAGCTTACCCTCTGTTGTCAGCGGTTGCGGATCTGCATGAAGCAGGCGAAGGCGACTTTGACACTGAATGGCTGAGCTACACGCTGGGCGTGTCGATTGTCTCTGACGTGCATGCTGCTCTGAAGCATATGCGCGATCACAACGCGAGCCACTCAGACGCGATACTGACTAACGATCTGATGGCGGCAGAAGCCTTCATCAACGGTGCGGGTTCAGCGGCGGTGTATGTGAATGCGTCTACACGCTTCACAGACGGCGCACAGTTCGGTTTGGGCGCGGAGGTTGCGGTATCGACTCAGAAACTGCATGCGCGTGGCCCAATGGGCTTAGAAGAGCTCACCACCTACAAATGGGTAGGTAAAGCAGATTATCTCGCACGCCCATAAGGCGAGATGAGATAAATCGTAACAGAAGGCACTCTCCATGAGTGCCTTTTTCTATTCAGCCACTATCTGTTTTCATTGAATGGCGGTACTCTCTCGCCACTATTCGATAACGCCAGAAACTGCGATGGATTACACCACACTCTCTCGGATCAGCCTTAAGAATCTTACCGTGATGCATGTGCTCTTGATGACGCACAGTGTCACGGCTACGGCGGATATTCTGTGTGTGACCCCATCCAGTGTCAGCAAGGCACTCAGTCAGTTAAAAACGCAGCTTAATGACGATCTTTTCTTCCGTCGTGGTAATCAGCTAACGCCGACGCAATTTGCGCTCAGTATCGGCCCTGCGATTCACAATGTGCTGTCGAACATCAATGGCATTTTCCAGCAAGGGGAATTCTCGCCAGAGGTGTATGAAGGCACCTTGTCGCTCTCAATGCGAGAAAGTACGTTCGAGCTGTTTGCGCCGAAGCTTTGCGGTATTTCCGCCCAGCTTTCGGACAAAGCGCGCCTGAATATCTCCACCAAAGAGCAGTTCAGTTTTGAAGCGCTGCAAAGCGGTAAGTTGGATTTTCTGTTGTTACCGCACGACATCAGCCAGCCGCCGACTCAGAGCAAAAGCTTGGTGTGGCAAACCATTATGGAAGATGAAATGGTATGTCTGATGCGTGCCGATCATCCGCTTGCACAGCAAGACTTATCGATCGAAGGCTATCTAAGTTGCCGCCACATTCGGGTGATCGACAAAGACTTGGCTGAACCCTATTTTGAGATGACGCTGACGCAACGCCATGGTGCGCGCAATATCGCTTTGATGGTTGCAGATTTTGGTTCTGCGGCACTGACCTGTCATCATTCAGACTATCTATTTACCTGCTCTAAACGCTGGGTGGAAACCGCCTTGCAGGCAAAAGATCTGATAGCAAAACCTTTGCCCTTTGACTACGGACAGGTGGCGTACAGTCTGGTGTGGAACATGGTGAGCCTTAACAACCCAGCGTGTCGTTGGCTTCATAGCCAGCTTATTGCTGAGTGCTAATATGCCTATCAAGGCATGAGCATATTTTAGGTATAAATGGTGGGTTTCAGCATCGGACGCTGAATGCGGGCGAACAGCAAATCGTGGAAGCGATCCATTTCGGCTTCGCTGCATTTTTCCCACTCCAGTGCCTGACCCATCACGCCATGGTGTTGAAACGCATTGAGGCGAATCTGAACCGATTTTGGCAGTTTATTGAGATACGCGCCGACGGCATCCACTTCCGTATCCAAGTCACTTTTCCCCGGAATATGCAGCAAACGCACTTCGTGCAGTTTTCCTATATCAGCCAGCAAGTCGATAGTCTCGATGACGCGGTGTTTATCGCGGCCAATGAGCCAGCGGTGCGTCTCGGATTGCCAAGATTTTAAATCAATCATTGCGCCATCAAGGTAAGGGGCAACACGCTCCCAACCTGCGCGCGACAATGAACCGTTGCTGTCGATAAAGCATGTCAGATGTGACAACGCAGAATCGGCTTTAACGGCTTTGAAAAGCTCGATAATGAACGGCAGTTGCAGCGTGGCTTCACCGCCTGAGACGGTAATGCCGTTCAGGAAAAAGTGGTGTTGGCGAACCAAGGCCAGCATGTCGTCCAAGCTGTAGCTGACAATTTTCGGGTTGGACTTGTGGGGACACACATCAATGCAGAGATCGCAATGTGTGCACTTTGCAGCATCCCAAACCACTTTGCCTTCAGCACTGAATGACAGCGCATCAGCAGGGCAGGGAGCCACGCAATCGCCGCAATCGGTGCAGTGATTGATGGTATGCGGGTTGTGGCAGGTAATGCAGTCGAAATTGCAGCCCTGCAAAAAGATGACCAGGCGGTTGCCCGGTCCATCTACACAAGAGAATGTCAGGATACGGCTGACCAATGCGTTTGTCTTACTCGGTTTCACTGACATTCTCCGATTGTGCTTTCTACTGACGTTTACTTACTTGTAAACAGGCGTGGTCTCGAAGCTCACCACACGTGGTGCGCGGTCAAGAATACCTGTGTTGCAAGCCGCTTCTGCGCCCAGCCACGTGGTGTTCTTACGAGAGCCTTCATCGTCGTATTTCGCGATGTCAGACAGTTTGATCATGTAACCCGTTACGCGTACCAGATCGTTTGACGCAACGTTCGCAGTGAACTCGCGGTAGCCCATGTTGATTGCACCCTTACACAGGTTGAACATGGCTTCTGGGTTTGATTTTACTGTCTCGTCGATGGTCAGAATGTCACTGATACCCGAGGTGTAGTATTTGTGGTGACCAGCGGTTGCGTGAACGTAAGTCACTGGGTCTGGTTCAGTACCGTAAGGAATACGAACGCCAGGGGTCACGTCTTTGTCGATGCTGATACCACCTTGTGAGTGCAGAACCGCTTTACCGTTCAGACCGTACTTCACAGGGCTTGCTTCAACCAGCTCTGCCAATTTTGCAGAGATAGCGTGGCCCAGTTCGTTTGCCGCGATGTCGTGACCGTACTTCATTGACTGACCGTCTTTCTCCATCAGGATGTTGACGGCTTCCGCCATGCCGTAAATACCGAACATAGGCGCGAAACGACCTTCTTCAATCAGGCCTTCTGTTGCCAGGAAGTGTTTGAAGTAGTTTGAAGATTCGTGCAGGAAGCTGCTACGAACGTCCATCAGTTCAACCATCAGCTTGCTGTACGTTGGCAGCACTGCGTTCAGGAAGTCTTGTGCACTTTCCGCTTTCTCAGCAGCGTGCTTCAGGTTCATACGCACCAGCGTGTTAGAACCGCCAGCCAGTGGCAGCGAGTTGTAGCAGCTCACGATACCGAAGCGCTTGTCGCCGTATGCGGCAGCGTGCATTGGGTAGTTCGCGATGTGCGGCTTGCTGCACTCAACGATGTTTGCAGTCGCTTGACGAAGCAGGTCGTCAGACGTTACCGCTGGGTCGTACATGAACGTCAGGTTCGGTGCGATTTGCTTCAGCTCAGCATCCACGCGCAGGATGGTGCGACAGATGATGTTGTCTGCTGGGCCGATGTTTGCGTGCATGAATGCATCTGGCAGGGTGCGGTCCAGCATGATCCAGAAACGCTTAATTTTTTGGTAGATCTCTTCGTCTGACAGATCGCCCACGTAAGGCATCAGCACATCATCCAGTTGACCCACGTAAACCGGAATGTTGGTCACAGACGGTACGTGGTGGTAGATGATGTTCAGCATGTTCAGCGCATCATCAAGGTTCTCTGCAGGAGACAGCTCTAGGTACTCAGAACCCTGAGACAGGAACTTTGCGTAGTCTGGCAGCACGTAGCGTGGTTTGAATGGTGCGTGACCTTCAAACATGTCACAGATAACGCCGTCTTTCATCGCCTGCTCGATATCGTCAGAGATATCCATGTAAGGCAGGCTTGCTTCTGCTTCCAACGCCAGCCATTGGTTTTTCTGCTTTGGCGACAGGGTTGGGTTGTTGATGATTTGGTAGAAACGTTCTTGAAGTTCTGTCAGATGCTTGCTCATGGAAAAGACCTTACTTTGATTTGGGTTTATTCTAAGCGCGAATCCGGTTTGCCACTATTGAACAATCAAGAAGCGGCTTTTTCTAAAATGGAAATCCGCGAGATGTTGTGGCATTGTACTGAAAAACGCTTGGAGAGGAGCGATAGATTGAAAGCACACTATTGGTAAGCCTTTGTCCTGTGGAGCGCAAAAATACCACTTATGGCTAGTCGTTTGATAAATGACTAATTTGTTTTTTTGTACGATCACGATCAAGTCTATCATTGCGTGCCTCATGATATGCTTTGGTCTAATATTTTAGACAGAAATGGCATTTTGTGTGGCGAAAAGAAAAGATCGTTAGCGTTAGAAACTTGTGCTCATGTGGGGGGGAAATAATATGTCGATTGAAAGTGTTGTTAGCTGGGCTAACAAGTTAAAAAAGAGTCTTTGGTGGCGTCATGCAATAAGGTTAGCTGCTGAGAAAGGTGAATTAGCTCGAGATGACTTGCTGCTGCTTTTCACTATTGCCAAAATGGAACATGGCCTAGAGACTCAGGACGATTCTTTCCCAGACTACATTGCGCCAGTAGACCTTACGGGATTTGGTGAGGAAGGACAGTCTGTAAATCTGAAAAGCATTGGCAAAGTGAATCATGTATCCGCATTGGTTTCTGATGCATTGTTAGAATTCAAAACCGAAGGCCTGACTGCAGTATATGGTGACAACGGTTCTGGAAAGTCTAGTTATGCAAAAATCCTCAAGAATACTTGCCTAACTCGCGGTAATACGCCAAAAATTCTATCTAATATTTATAAAGATAAATCTGGAGATCCTTCTGCGGAGCTCTCGATTGTCATCAACGAAGAACAGCATGATGTTGAGTGGGCTCTATCTGCCGCCTCACGCGAAGATCTAAAGTCAATTCGAGTATTCGACAACACATCTGCCGCTCACTACATTTCAGGTGAAGATGCTATTGAGTACAAGCCAGTCGGAATGAAAATCTTGGCGCAGCTTATGCGTGCCTGTGAGTTTGTGCGCGCTGAAAACGATAACGAGAAGAAACCGTTTGTCCCACCAACCCCATTGCCGACTTTCAAACCTAATAGTAAAGCTCTCGCTTTTGTTTCGACATTGTCGGCTAAGACTAAACCTGAAGATGTTGACGCGCTATGCATCGATAAAGAAACAGAAGATTCGATCCCTGTTCTGATTGAAGAACTAGCGAAGCTCAAAACCAGTACCCCTGAGCAACTTCGCAAAGGTTACAGTGACAAGTACAAGGGTCTACAGCCACTACTTACTCATTTAGAGAAACTGAGAGACAAGTTAAAGCAAGAGAGTTTCGACTTAATCAAGGCTTCTTACGACGATTACAAAACAAAGCAAGGTGCAGCTGAGTTAGCTCGCAGTCAGGCTGTTGATGGTCATGAGCTTGCCGGTATCTGTTCACAAGAATGGGCTCAGATGTGGTTCCATGTTAAGACGTTTGTTCAAACTTATAACAGCAAACTGGCATTTCCACCAGTTGAGGGTTCAGCATGCCCTACGTGTCTCCAACCCATTTCAGGTGAAACTGCAATTAAGCTGAAATCATTTGACGACTATTTGAAAGATCAAACTCAGGTAGAAGCCAAAAAAGCGAAAGGAATTTTTGACACTTACATTGCGAACCTGAAGATCCTCAACTTTGATTTAAAGCCTTATGAGTTGGTTCTAAGCAAGATCCGCGACCACAATGCAGAGTGCGCAGATAGCATTGTCGCACTGAATACAAGCCTCGAAACTCTTCGCAACAACCTAGTTAAAATCGAACCGGACTTTACTTCTATCAAGGTTGACTTCAAGGCTGTTGACTGGATTACTGCTCAGATTGCCTCTTGGAAGAAGAAAGAAGCTGAAGTTGCAACGAATGAAGGTTTGGCTAAGAAGATTTTAGACATTACGGTGCAGCTCCAAGAGCTTGAGGACGGAAAGACCTTCACTGCAGCTAGACGAAATGTAATGAGTGAGATTACTCGTCTGCAGATGCTCGCTCTGTACAATAGTCTTGGTAGCTCTTGTCAGTCTGCTTCTATCACCACTCAAACCAACGCTATCGCAAATAGTGGTGCTGTAGGTGCTCTGCAAGGTGCATTTAGAGCTGAACTTGAGAAGCTCCACTTTGACAATTTTGATGTGGATACCGTTACTCGCGGATCTCGTGGAAAGCAAATGCTCAAGATTCGCCTTACAGATAAGCCTAACGGGATCACTGACGTGGCAAGTGAAGGCGAGCAAAAGTGTATTGCCCTTGCTTGCTTCTTGGCTGAGCTGACTGTAGATAACAGAAAATCAGCTATTATCTTTGACGACCCAATTAACTCACTCGATCACAGGTGGCGTCGTTTGTTCGCTGATCGCATCGCTCAAGAGGCTTTAACACGTCAGGTGATTGTGTTCACGCACGATATGTCTTTCTTGAAGATGTTAGAGGAATCCTGTGGGGTAGCTAAAGCTCCTTCGGAAGTGGTTTCTATTCGTAAATTAGGTGATGTAGCCGGTTATCCATTCCGAGAGCCTCCGTGGGATGTCAAAAACACAAACGCTCGAGTTGGTGAACTGAAAAACTTGGCACCTCAACTCAAGAAGATGGAAGCATCAGGAGATTTTGAATATGAAATGCGAGTTAAGCATAGTTATGGTTTGATGCGTGAAACTTACGAGCGTCTTGTTGAAGAGTGGCTACTAAGAAAAGTTGTTGAGAGATTTGGTCGTGCAGTTAAAACTCAAAGCTTGAAAGAGATCGTCGACGATGTGACTTCTGAGGACAATGATATCATCAATGCAGCAATGTCTAAGTGCAGTACTTATATGTGCGGTCATGACAATGCAACCGGATTGGCGGTCGATTGTCCTCGTGCGAGTGAATTTGAGAAAGATGTGAACGATTTAGACGCTTATTTCAAAGCTCTGAAGAAGCGTCGTAATTAATGAAACGGTAATGCGGCTTAGTGAGGAGCTTTGTGTTAGCTTCATTTTCCCTAGCTCGGAATTGTCCCAAGCCAAATTAAAGCACCACAACACTTTCCCTTTTCCCACAGAGAGAAAGGCTTCAACAACCAGAAACAAAAAACGCCGAGCAATGCTCGGCGTTTTCGTATCTAGATTTGCGTGAGTGCTTACTTAATTTCCACGCCCTGTGCTTGCAGGTCTGCATGGTAAGAAGAACGAACAAATGGACCACACGCAGCGTGTGTGAAGCCCAGTTCCAACGCGATATCACGCAGCTCGTCAAACTCTTCAGGCGGCACGTAGCGCTCTACCGGAAGGTGGTGACGGCTTGGTGCCAAGTACTGACCCAAGGTCAGCATGGTTACACCGTGTTCACGCAAGTCTTTCAGGACTTGAACGATCTCTTCTTTGGTTTCACCCAGACCCATCATGACGCCAGATTTGGTCGGGACGTCAGGGTGCATTTCACCGAACTTCTTCAGCAGCTCAAGAGACCACTTGTAGTTGGCACCCGGACGCGCTTTACGGTAAAGGCGAGGGGCGGTTTCCAAGTTGTGGTTGAACACATCTGGCGGGTTGTCTTTCAGAAGCTCAAGTGCGGTATCCATACGACCACGGAAATCAGGCACCAAGGTTTCGATGCGGATTTCTGGGTTCAGCGTACGAATTTCGCGGGTACAGTCGGCAAAGTGCTTAGCACCACCGTCACGCAGGTCATCACGGTCTACCGAGGTAACCACCACGTATTTTAGCTTCATGTCGCTGATGGTTTTTGCCAGTTTCGCTGGCTCATTGTCATCAGGCTGGTTCGGACGGCCGTGAGCAACGTCGCAGAAAGGGCAGCGTCGAGTACAAATCGCACCCAGAATCATGAAGGTCGCGGTGCCGTGGTTGAAACACTCCGCCAAGTTAGGGCAAGAGGCTTCTTCGCACACCGAGTGCAGGTTATTTTTGCGCAGCGCAGACTTAATGTCTTGGATGCGTTTGCTGTCCGAAGGAAGTTTGATCTTCATCCACTCGGGCTTGCGCAGCATCTCTTTTTGCTCGGTCGGCATGTTTTTGACCGGGATGAGCGCCATTTTGTCTGCATCGCGGTACTTAACGCCGCGTTCCATCTGGATCGGTTTGCTCATAATTCGTTGCTTTCTGTTAGGGACTCCACCTCATCATAACCGAGGTGAGAAGTCAGTTTATCAACTAACACAGGGTAAAGCTCAGCAAGTGACGCTGGGCCCCCTAAATCGACGGTTTGTGTCATCGCCATTCCGGCATACCCACAGGGGTTAATGCGTAGGAATGGGGACAAGTCCATATTGACGTTTAGTGCCAATCCGTGGAAAGAACAACCTCGACGGATACGAAGACCCAACGAGCAGATTTTGTTGTCACCCACATACACACCCGGCGCATCCGGACGCGCATTGGATTCAATACCATAATGGGCAAGCGTATCGATCACAATGTTTTCGATATGCGTGACCAGTTCACGTACGCCCATTTTTTTGCGTTTTAAATCAATCAGTACGTAAGCGATTTGCTGACCCGGACCATGATAGGTGACTTGTCCACCGCGGTCACTCTGAACAACGGGAATGTCACCGGTTGCGAGCAAGTGCTCAGCTTTGCCTGCCTGACCTTGGGTAAACACAGGCTCATGTTCGACGAGCCAAATTTCATCAAGCGTATCACTGTCGCGTTCATCAGTGAATGCGTGCATCGCTTCAAACGTTGGCGTGTATGGGCGCAAACCAAGCTGTCTGATGATGAGACGGTTTTGCTGCAAAGTACACCTGCCTGATTGAGATAGCTTCATCCGTAATCAGGAAAAGATTGCGGTAAGAAGATGACGTAAAACGGGTATCAGTGTCGATATTATAATGAGCGACGGCTGAATTAACAGCCGCCGACAGTAAGGGTATTACGTGTTCAGCTTGCGCTGATCACAGAACCATACGAACGATTTCGATATCGGCAAGTTCTTTGTACAGCGTTTCAACTTGGTCGATAGAGGTGGCTGTAATGGTCACAGATACCGCGTGATACGTGCCTTTACCGCTTGGCTTCACAGTCGGGCTGTAATCGCCGGGTGCGTGACGCTGAATCACTTCCAAAACCAGATCTGGCAGCTCTGGCTTCGCATAGCCCATCACTTTGTAAGTGAACTTACACGGGAACTCCAGTAAGTCTCTCAGTTTTGGTTCTTCTTGCATGTATGACTCCATATCGGCGGCAGAAAAAAGCAGCCGAATACTTGTTTGTACGAGTCCCTGACCACTGTGTATGTATCTCAGAAACTGGGATTTCGATCACGAATATAATTGGGGGAGAATAGTAATCGTCTTGTTAAAAGAAAACAAGATGATGTGCGTTCACCACCCTAAGGTATATGGGGGCGAAAGTGGAAAATAAAAAGGGCAGTGAAATCACTGCCCTTAAATTCATTTTATCGGATGCTTAGAAGAGGTTCTTGAAGAACATCACGATGTAGTCCATCAAGCGGCTGAATAGGCCACCTTCTTTGACATCATTCAGTGCAACCAATGGGTATTCTGCAACGTCTTCACCATCAACTTGATAGTACAGCTTACCGACAACATCGCCTTTCGCGATAGGTGCTTCCAGCGTTTTTTCCAGTACGAAGCTCGCTTCTAGATTTTTCGCCTTGCCGCGTGGCAGAGTAACGTAAGTATCTTCAGTCACACCCAGTGCCACTTGGTCAGTGTCACCCATCCACACTTTTTCAGTTACAAACGTTTCGTTTGCTTTGTGTGGTTCAACGGTTTCGAAGAAACGGAAGCCGTAGTTCAGCAGCTTTTTGCTTTCTGCTTTACGCGCGTTGGCACTGTTTGTGCCCATCACAACCGCAATCAGACGCATCTTGCCTTCGGTTGCAGAGCTCACCAGGCTGTAACCTGCTTTGTCTGTGTGACCCGTTTTGATGCCGTCAACGTTCATGCTCTTATCCCAAAGCAGACCGTTACGGTTGTACTGGGTGATGCCGTTGTAGGTGTATTGCTTATCGCTGTAAATGCGGTATTCCTCAGGAACGTCGCGGATCAGCGCTTGGCCAAGCAATGCCATATCATATGGCGTTGAATAGAGGTCGTCATGGTCTAAGCCGTGTGCATTCATGAAGTGGGTATCTTTCATGCCCAGCGATTTTGCCCAGCCGTTCATGAGATCAACAAAAGAATCTTCAGAGCCCGCGATGTGCTCAGCCATCGCAACACATGCATCGTTACCTGATTGGATGATAATGCCGTGGTTCAGTTCGTTGACGGTGACAGTGGTGCCCACTTCAATGAACATTTTCGAGCTGCCTGGGAAGTTTTTTGCCCACGCGTTCTTGCTGATCACCACTTCATCATCGAGGCTGATATTGCCGCGTTCGATTTCCTGACCAATGACATAACTGGTCATCATTTTGGTTAGACTCGCTGGGTTCAGACGTTCGTGAGCATTGTGCTCAGCCAGAACTTTGCCTGAGTTGTAGTCCATTAATACGTAGCCTTTTGCCGCGATTTGCGGGGCATCAGGAACAACGCTAGGCGCTGCGAAAACGGTCGCAGAAGTTAGTACAGCGGTCGATAAGACTAAAGAGCGCAACAATGAGGGTGATTTTTTCATAAATTTAGGTACTTACTCGGTATTTCTCTAGTCAAAACAGCCCACACTATATCAGATAGGTAGGCATTGTGTCAGACGGTGTTACAACAACTTACTAATTACTGACATTCAAATTGGGTGTCGGTTCATTAGTGATCGGTTCAACAACAACAAAAGCTTCATTAATTTGATGTTCACGTGCTCGCATGGCGGCATTCTGCGTTTTATCGTAGTCGTAGAATGGCCCCAAGCGTACGCGATAGACGCTGTCGGCATGCAAAATATCGGTTGGCTGATCGAGTTGCTTGCCGAAGGTTTCTGCAGCGCGTAGTGCTTTGTCTTTATCTGAAATCGCGACCAGTTGTACAAAATAGCGATTCAGGCGCGCACCTTGCCATTCCGTATCGTCGGCGGGCTTATCGACTTTTAACAGCGTCACTTTAACAGGAGCAGTCCCAGTTTTCAGCACATCGAGCTTGGACGCGGCAGCATAGCTCAAGTCTATGATTCGACCCTCATGAAAAGGCCCGCGATCGTTAACACGTACAATGGCTTTTTTGCCGTTGGCGGTGTTCTCTACTTCGACATAACTTGGCAGAGGTAAAGTCTTGTGCGCAGCAGACATGGAGTATATGTCATAAATCTCGCCGTTAGACGTTTTGTGGCCGTGGAACTTCTTGCCATACCATGAGGCTATCCCTGTTTCAGAATAGGTTTCAGGCTCTTGCAGTACATGATATTGCTCACCGAGCACGGTATAGTCTTTATTGCCAGCACGGCTATAAGGTTCATAGCGTGGCTGTGCATCTTCAATATGCTGTAGGGTTGGCACAACGTCTGGTGCGGTGTCGTCAGCCAGTGTGTAGCGGCCATCATTTTCTGTGGTCGCACAACCCGCTAAAACCAATACAGACATCACTAGGTATTTTTTCATTACAGTGCCTTCGAGAGCATTTTTCGGTGGGTATGGATGGACATCAAAATGCCAAAGCCAGCCATCAGGGTCACCATTGAGGTGCCGCCATAGCTAACTAACGGCAGGGGAACACCTACCACTGGCAATATGCCACTGACCATACCGATATTTACAAACACATAAACAAAGAAGCTCAGTACGATACTTCCTGCCATCATGCGTCCAAACGCGGTTTGTACTCGGCTCGCGAGCAGCAGTCCACGACCGATAACAAAAAGGTAGAGAGTGAGCAGACAAGCTACGCCAATCATTCCCCATTCTTCCGCGATCACCGCAAAGATAAAGTCGGTGTGACGCTCTGGCAAGAACTCGAGTTGAGACTGCGTGCCATGTAACCAACCTTTGCCTGAAATTCCACCAGATCCTATGGCAATCTTAGATTGGATAATGTGATAGCCCGCACCAAGCGGATCAGATTCCGGGTCAAAAAGTGTTCTTACGCGAATACGCTGGTATTCGCGCATCAGAAAAAACCAGAGCACAGGAATAAATGACGCCAGTAAACTGACTGCACCGATGATGATTTTCCAACTGATACCAGAAAGGAAAAGCACAAAAATGCCTGAGGCGGCAATAAGAATAGATGTTCCCAAGTCGGGTTGTTTCGCGATGAGTATGGTGGGAACAAAAACCAAAACTAGCCCAATGATTAGCGTTTTAAATCTCGGGGGGAGGGATTCTTTTCCGATAAAGCGCGCGACCATGAGGGGAACGGCCAGTTTTATCAACTCGGAGGGCTGAAAGGTAATCACACCAAGATTCAGCCATCGCTGGGCCCCTTTTGCAATTTCACCAAAGAGTAAAACCGCAATTAGCATACCAATGCCTACGATGTAGAGATAGGGAGCCCAAAATTCGTAGTGCCTGGGAGACACCTGTGCTAACACAAACATCACGCCAAGTGCCAGAAGCATTCGGAACACTTGGCGTTCCATCATCGCAACGTTTTGCCCACTCGCGCTCCACATGACCAGAAGACCGAATCCCATTAACGCCAAGATACCAAAAAGAAGTGGAGCATCGAGGTGTAAACGTTCAAACAGTGTTTTCTTTTGGCCTGAGGATGCGAGAAGGCTCATTGGACAATTTTTCCGCTGTTTTTATCTTTGTCTAGAAGCACATGATCAAATATCCGCCGTGCGATAGGGGCGCCGTTGCTGGAACCACCACCGGCATTTTCCAGTACCATAGAGACAACCACTTTAGGGTTATCAAAGGGTGCAAATCCTGTGTAAAGGGCATGGTCTCGCAAGTGCTCTGCCACTTCGTCAGCGTTATATTCTTCGTCTTCGCCCAACCCGAAGACTTGCGCCGTTCCTGATTTACCGCCAGTCACATATTTTGCGTCGGCGAAGTGACGTCTCGCCGTGCCTTTGCGACCATGGTTTACCAAGCGCATGCCTTCCAATGCCATGTTCCAGTATTTTTCATCGACATTTTCAATCGGTGGGTACGGAGACAGTTGCACCTCTTCTTTCACGCCTTCTTTCTCTGTGCGCATGAGAAGATGTGGCGGATAGACCTTACCGTGATTGACTAATACCGCTGTTGCCTTGGCAAGCTGCATCGGTGTCGTCGTCCAGTAGCCCTGACCAATACCAACAGGGATTGTGTCACCTTTGTACCAAGGCTGTCTGTACCGCGCCATTTTCCATTCACGGGTTGGCATGTTGGCTTTGCTTTCTTCGTAAATATCGATACCAGTGAATTCACCAAAGCCAAATTTACTCATCCAACTGGAGAGTTTATCGATGCCCATGTCGTATGCAATCTGATAGAAGAAGGTATCCACGGACTCTTCAATGGATTGAACGATGTTGACACGACCATGACCCCAAGGGAGCCAGTCACGGAATGGACGTGAATTGGAGTTAGGCAGTCGCCAGTAACCCGGATCATTACGTGTTGTATTCGGTGTGATAATCTTCTCTTCCAGTGCTGATACAGCAATGAAAGGTTTGACGGTCGATGCTGGCGGGTAAATGCCCAGCGTTGCCCTGTTCACCAGTGGACGATTATTGTCATTTAACAACGCACGATAATCTTTACCAGAGATGCCGTTCACGAACAGGTTCGGGTCATAACTGGGTGTGGAAACCATGGCGAGTACTGACGAATCTTTAGGGTCCAGCACGACGACAGCTGCACGTCTGTCCCCTAATATGCCACGGATATAAAGCTGTAGGTCGACATCAATATTGAGCACAAGATCTTTGCCTGGCTCAGGCGGAACGTACTTCAAGGTGCGAATAATGCGACCACGGCTATTAACTTCGACTTCTTGATAGCCTGCAGTGCCATGAAGCGTGTTTTCATAGAAGCGTTCAATACCGAGCTTTCCAATATCTCGGGTAGCTTTGTAGTTACTGATCACTTCTGCTCGCTCTAGGCGAGCGATGTCTTTGTCGTTGATTTTTGCTACATAGCCCAGCACATGCGTGAGTGCATCACCGTACGGGTAATAACGCTTGAGGTAGCCCTTAATTTCAACGCCAGGGAATTTATATTGATTGGCCGAGAATACCGCAACTTCTTCTTCAGTCAGTTGGTTTTTCAGTGCAACGGCATTGAAACGGCGCGACCGTTTCCTATCACGTTCGAAGTTTTTAAGTTCTCGTTCCGTGATAGGCAGGATTTCTTTCAGGCGCTCAATTGTCCCCGGGATGTCTTTGACTTGCTCTGGGGTAATTTCCAACGCGTAGACCGGACGGTTTTCGGCCAAAATCTTGCCATGACGGTCATAGATCAGGCCGCGGTTAGGTGCGACAGGGACGACCTTGATACGGTTATCGTTAGAGCGGGTAATGTAATCGTCGTGCTCTTTAACTTGAATGTTATAGAGGTTGAGCAAAAGGATACCCACGAGAACGACAATACCGCCGAAAGCCACAATGGCCCGGCGGAAAAACAAAGAAGACTCAGCCTGATGATCGCGTATTGGACTACGCTTGTACTTCATGAATTATTCTCGGTGATAAGGGTGATTAGCTGTGATACTCCAAGCTCGGTAAAGGCTTTCTGCCATCACGACGCGTACTAGCGGGTGTGGCAGTGTCAGGGGTGACAGTGACCAGCTTTGATCGGCCGCTGCTTTGCAGGCTGGGGCTAATCCTTCAGGACCTCCAATGAGAATTGACACATCGCGGGCATCCAACTTCCAGCTTTCCAACTGTTCTGCCAACTGTTCAGTGTCCCAACGTTTTCCCGGAATATCTAACGTAACAATACGGTTGCCTTTAGGCACCGCAGCCAGCATTGCTTCACCTTCTTTTTGTAGGATGCGTGCAATGTCGGCATTTTTACCGCGTTTACCCGCAGTAATTTCCACCAGTTCCAGTGGCATATCTTTAGGGAATCGACGGCTATATTCTTTGTAGCCTTCCTCGATCCATTTTGGCATTTTGGTGCCAACAGCAATTAACTGAAGTTTCATCTGATCAGTTCCACAGTTTTTCTAACTGGTACAACTGACGTTGCTCATCTTGCATGACATGCAACATGACATCACCGAGATCCAGTACGACCCATTCACCTTCGTTTTCGCCGTCCATGCCTAAAGAGCGAATGTTTGCCGCTTGCGCTTCATCAGCAACGTGCTCGGCAATGGAGGCGACATGGCGTTTTGAATTTCCAGTGCAAAGCACCATGAAGTCCGTGATGCTACTTTTTTCGCGAACATCAATGGTAATGATGTCAGCCGCTTTCATATCATCAGCTTTATCGACAACGAAATGTTGAAGTTGTTCCGGAAGCAAAGTTAACCCCTTTGTAGATACTAGTCCTCAGACGTTTGGCCTTGAGGTATTGAACGCCCATTCTGCTGAATGGATCGAAAAATTATAACATTGGCGCATTTGAATAAAATACGTTGATGTCTAATTGACAGTTAGTTGACAGGTGACAGTCGGACAGAATGCCCGCACATATTGAGGCTAAATTCTGCGAGAGCTGGCCAAGGTTGACTGTCAAAGTCAGTCTTAACCATGGTTTCAATCTCTGCCAAGCTTCGTAATAACTGCATCAGTGCAGGCAATGGCAAGCGATGCAGAGCCGCGGTCAGTGGCGCCCGACGATTTTGCCAAACACGGAAATGGTCGAAAATTTTACTCAGACCCATCCCAGACCCACCGTATTCCTGCATTTTGCATAGCTGAACCAGCTCTTTTTGAATCACACGTAATAAGATGGTGATCTCTACGCCTTCGGCTTCTAATTGACGAAGGATACGGATAGCGCGCTTGGCTTTCCCTTCGATCAACGCATCAGTGAGCTGGAAAGGGGTAAAGTGGTTATTACGAGACAATGCGTCTTGTAACCGTACCAGTGTCAACTCGCCATCAGGGTAGAGCAGTTGAAGCTTCATCAAACTTTGGGATAGCGCCAGCAAGTTGCCTTCGTGCCACTGTGCCAGCAAAAGAACAGACTCGTGATCGGGTTTGAGGCCAAGACCATGACAGCGGTTTTCAATAAAACGTGGCAATTGGCGCGCGTCGGGCGTATTGCACGGCACGTATAAGCCATTTTTATGAAATAAGGTGAACCACTGTGTCGACTCTTGCTTTTTGTTTAGGCGCGGACCGTCAAACACCACTAACACATCTTGATGCAGCAGCGGAGCTAGCTCTTTTAACGCATTTGTCTGCGCGGCTGTCAGTGGGTTTTCAGGAAACGTAATGATGAGGATCTGCCGATTGGCAAACAGGCTTAACGCCTGACAACAGTCATAAACGTCTTGCCAGTTGAGCTGATTGTCGATCGTAAAGCGGTGCTTTTCATCGAAGCCTTGCTTTGCTGCTTCATCCACAATAGCTTGGATCGACTCTTGTTTGAGAAGAGGCTCATTCCCAAACAACAGATAAGACTGACACAAGCCTTGAGAGAGACGTTGTGTCAGTTGTTCTGGATAAACCCTCATTGCGTACTTTCACCGCTGGTGGAGTAGTTAGAAAGTGGTTTTCCGCGTTGATCGTCTTTCCCTTCAAAACGGGTTTCAATCGTCATGGCTGGCTTTTTCTGGTCAACACCTTGATACAGCTCACGCAGGGCCTTTTCTTCTGCTTGTTTTAGCTCATATTCTTCAATATGCGCATTCAAGCGTGCAAGTTGACGCATGATCTGCTTGGTCGCTTCCACCCGCATTTCCTGAGCCAACATCTCTTCTTCTACGGATTTAGCAAGTGCTGTCAATGGGTTATCAAGATAGGTTCGGCTCAAAGAAGTAGAAAAGTTATAGCTGCCTTTGTCGGGAACGGTAACCGAATAGCTCACTCTATACGCAAATTGCTTTTCGGCAACACGGCTGTTTTGGTACAAAGACAAGGTGCTTTCGCCGTAACTTTCCCCATTCAGATTGAGGTTGGCGACTTTCGCTGTGGGTGTGACGAGGTCGATGTCGTATTGGCGAAGCTGGGTCTTCATTTCCCTTGTTAGCTTGCCATACTGGTCAAAGCTCGTGACCGAGAGGGTTTTAATTTCATCGGGCAAATTGTAGCTGCCACGAAGGTGGAATCCGCAAGAAGCGGTGGCCAAAGCGGCCACCACGACTAGCAGGGTTCGGAGAGAGCGAAAGATCGATTTCACCGAATACTCCCTGTATTAGTTAGCAACGATATTAACCAGTTTACCTGGTACGTAGATGACTTTACGGATGGTCTTACCTTCCGTGAATTTCACTACGTGCTCATCATTCTGTGCCATCGCTTCAACGTCGTCTTTCGCCGCATCAGCTGCAACAGTGATTTTCGCACGAAGCTTTCCGTTCACTTGAACAATGATCAGTTTCTCGTCTTCTACCATTGCATCGTTGTCTGCTACCGGCCAAACCGCGTTGTCGATGTCAGTTTGACCCAGCGCAGCCCACAGCTCAGTGCTGATGTGCGGGGTGATTGGGTAAAGCATCGCAACGATAGCTTTCACTGCTTCGTCTAGGATTGCACGGTCAGCATCAGTGTCTTGAGGTGCTTTGGTCAGACGGTTCATCAGTTCCATCACCGCGGCGATCGCGGTGTTGAAGGTTTGACGACGGCCAATGTCATCGCTCACTTTCGCAATTGTCTTGTGAACTTCACGGCGTAGCGTCTTTTGATCAGCGTTCAGTGCAGATGTATCCAGAGCGGCTACGTCACCTTTCGCAGTGTGTTCGAAGACCAGCTTCCAAACACGCTTCAAGAAGCGGTTAGCACCTTCAACGCCAGATTCTTGCCACTCAAGGGTCATGTCTGCTGGTGATGCGAACATCATGAACAGACGCACGGTGTCAGCACCGTACTTATCAACCATCTCTTGTGGGTCGATACCGTTGTTCTTCGACTTAGACATTTTGGTCATGCCTGAGTGAACGAGGTTATTACCTTCAGTATCTACTGCTGTGGTGATGCGGCCTTTCTCGTCGCGCTCAAAGGTGGCTTCAGTTGGAGAAACCCAAACTTTCGCGCCTTTGTCGTTGTTGTAGTAGTACGCATCAGCCAGCACCATGCCTTGGCACAGAAGACGCTTGAACGGCTCGTCAGACTTCACGTAGCCTGCATCACGCAGCAGTTTGTGGAAGAAGCGAGAGTACAGCAGGTGCATGACCGCGTGCTCAATACCACCGATGTACTGGTCTACTGGCAGCCAGTAGTTTGCTGCGTCTGAATCCAGCATCTCGTCTGCTTTTGGTGAACAGTAGCGTGCGTAGTACCAGCTAGACTCCATGAAGGTGTCGAAGGTGTCCGTTTCACGCAGTGCAGGTTGACCGTTGTAGGTGGTTTCAGCCCACGTTTTATCCGCTTTGATAGGGCTGGTTACGCCATCCATCACAACGTCTTCTGGCAATAGCACAGGCAGTTGATCAACAGGCACTGAATGTACTTCGCCATCTTCAGTGGTCACCATTGGGATTGGAGCACCCCAGTAGCGTTGACGAGATACACCCCAATCACGCAGGCGGAAGTTAACAGTCTTGTGGCCTTTGCCTTCTGCTTCCAATTTGGCTGCAATCGCATCGAACGCTTGCTCGAAGCTTAGGCCGTCAAATTCACCAGAATTAAACAGAGCACCTTTTTCAGTATGCGCTGCTTCTGAGATGTCTGGAGCATTGCCGTCTTCTGCCAAGATCACAGCCTCAATGTTCAGGCCGTACTTGGTTGCGAATTCGTAGTCACGCTGATCGTGACCTGGTACTGCCATTACCGCACCTGTGCCGTAATCCATCAGTACGAAGTTAGCGATGAAGATTGGCACTTCACGGCCATTCAAAGGATGGATAGCCTTTAGGCCAGTGTCCATACCCTTCTTCTCCATGGTCGCTAGCTCTGCTTCAGCAACCTTGGTGTTTTTACATTCTTCGATGAATGCTGCCAGCTCTGGATTGTTCTGTGCAGCTTTGGTCGCCAGTGGGTGACCGGCTGCGATACCGACGTAAGTCACGCCCATCAGCGTGTCAGGACGCGTGGTGTACACTTCCAGATCGCTTTCACCAGCAACTTCAAACTTCAGCTCTACACCTTCAGAGCGGCCAATCCAGTTGCGCTGCATGGTTTTCACCTGCTCAGGCCAGCCATCCAGTGTTTCCAGATCGTCCAGCAGTTCTTGCGCATACGCGGTGATTTTGATGAACCACTGTGGAATTTCTTTTTGCTCTACTGGCGTGTCACAACGCCAGCAGCAGCCGTCTTCAACCTGCTCGTTCGCCAGAACGGTTTGGTCGTTTGGACACCAGTTAACAGAAGACGTCTTCTTATAAACCAGACCTTTTTCGTACAGTTTTGTGAAGAATTCTTGTTCCCAACGGTAGTACTCTGGCGTACAGGTTGCGAATTCACGATCCCAGTCATAGCCGAAGCCCAGCAGTTTCAGCTGGTTCTTCATGTATTCGATGTTCTCGTAAGTCCACGGCGCAGGCGCGGTTTTATTTTTAACCGCTGCGTTTTCTGCTGGCAGACCGAATGCATCCCAACCGATAGGCTGCATCACGTTCTTGCCTTGTAGGCGCTGGTAGCGAGAGATCACATCACCGATGGTGTAGTTACGTACGTGACCCATGTGTAGGCGACCGCTAGGGTATGGGAACATGGATAGGCAATAGAATTTTTCTTTGCTTGGATCTTCAGTAACTACGAAGGTCTTGTTGTTGTCCCATTCAGCCTGAACTTTGGGCTCTATGTCCTGTGGACGGTATTGTTCTTGCATCGATGACATCCGGGAAATTGTGAGATAGGTATAAAATGAACCAAAATAATCGACATAGAATAGCTAAAGGTAGAAGTCGCAACAACACTTGAATGCAGAGGTGACCTATGCCAGAGCAAAAAGCGGAATATAAAGTGCTTGTTCAGCGGATCCGAGACGCGTTAAAGCACAGTCCTGAGGAGCTACAGCGTTGGGTTGAGCTGTCTGAACGCTATTTTACAGCAGCGTCAGATATGACCAAAGATGAGCTGGCATTGATCGAAGCTTACTTTAAACGTGATGTGCAGGAGTTTGGCGCACGATATAACGAGTCAGAGTCTGAAAAAGCGGATAGCGATCTTTTTAAAAGCCTTATCGCCAATACGCTATGGGAGCAGTTGGCTGAAATAACTGACAAAACGCAGCTTGAGTGGCGGGAAGTACTGCAAGATATTCAGCATCATGGTGTCTATTCGGCGGGTGAAGTTGTGGGGCTGGGAATTTTGATATGCGAGAAGTGTGGCAATCAAACCGAACATACCCATGTTGATGTGCTGAGACCTTGCTTAAAATGTGGCAATAAACAATTTAGCCGTAAGGCATTTCCGGCCTGACAGAAATACAAAAAAGGGCGCGTCGAGCACCCTCTATGCAACCATTTTGATTCTACCTTAATGGTTCGATATTGAATTTCTGCCCAGCGATGGCTGCCTCAATCATCAGGCCGCCTTTAGCTTGCGTGAAAATGGAAATACCGTTGATGTAATAGGCTTTTGACTGGGTGTTTCCAGCACTGGCGGACGTGCCAGTGGTGCCTACGTGTGCGGCGGCTCCTTCAGTCAGTGCCGTCGCAGATGCCTGCGCGCCAAGCTCAAAACTGCCTGACATGAAGTTGTCAAAGGTGGCTTTGTCTTCAAAGAAGAGAATCTCGCTAAACGCTTGTCCACCGAAGGTAAAGCCTACGGATATTTGTACAAGCTCAGCTTTGGCGACAGTGTTATTTCGTTCGTAAACCAAACCGTTGCCATATGCGCCACCAATCCAAAAGCCACCTTTTCCAACAGACGGGAACACAGCGTAGCCATAGGCATTTTCAAAAAAGGGCTTCACAGATTCAAAGCGGTGAAAGTTCGCAAGCACAGCGCGGGTATCGGCAAACAATTCGGCATCTGTTTCGGCGAACGCGGGTTTAACAAAAAGGGTAGATAGGGCAAGGAAAAAGCCCAGAGAAAAACGCAAAGCGGCACTCATAAGTGACTCCCTCACAAAAGAAAACAGGCAGAGTGGCATTGTAAGCACTCTGCCTGAATTAGACTTGAAGAGAGACGGAATGTTCTCTCTTACTTTTGCGACAAACTAAACACTTATGGATTTTTCTGTTTTCTTGCCATAAAGAATGCGGCACCCATTGAGAGCAAAATCCAAACATATAACGGCCAATCACCAAATTGGGTATACGGTGTTTGTCCTTTGGTTGTTGGTACTTTGGCTCTGAGCACCTCGGTTTCAAACTGAGGAATCTGTTTGATCAATTCGCCCTTATACCCAATAGCAGCAGTGAGGCCAGTGTTGGTTGCCCGAAGAACGGGTTTGCCGTTTTCCAAGGCGCGCATTCTCGCAATCTCCAGATGCTGGTGTGGGCCGATCGACGTGCCAAACCAAGTGTCATTGGACAATGTGAGAATGAAATCAGAGTCAGGTGTCAAACTTTGCCTTACTTGGTCGTTGAAAGCGATTTCATAGCAAATTGCAGGCGCCAATTGGTAGCCTTTTGCATTGATGTTAGGTTGCGTGTAATTGCCTCGACTGAACGATGACATCGGCAGATTAAACAGCGGCGCTATCGGGCGAAGCAGGTCAGCAAAAGGGACGAATTCACCAAACACCAACAAGTGGTGCTTGCTGTAGCTCTGCTTTGCTGGGTAGGTATAACCATTTTCGCCATTCTCACCCAAGGTGATGACATTGTTGTAAAACTGCCCATCATCGGTTTGGTCGAGCACACCCGTTATCAATGCGGCGTGATTATTGATTGCCGCCGCGTCGAGGCGGTGCAAAAAATCGGGTAAATCACGCTCCAATGCTGGAATGGCGGCTTCTGGCCATATGACGATGTCAGCATCCCAATTTTGGCGTGTCATGTCTTGATAGCTCAATAGCGTTGGCCAGCGTTGGCTTGGCAACCATTTCAGCTCTTGCGGGACGTTGCCCTGTACCATAGCGACGTCAACGTCTTTGCCCGTTTCCTGTACCCAGTTAATCTGACTGGATAGGGTGCCGACAATGGCAACAACAAGCGCAGGGGTTAGCGCCGAAACCTTACGAGTAAGCACGGTGATAGCCACAGAACCCGCAATGATCAGCAATGCCAGCGTAATGCCCTGAACGCCAAACATTGGCGCAAATGACGCCAAGGGTCCATCTATTTGGCTATAGCCTGGCCATAACCAAGGAAAGCCTGTGAGGAACCAGCCTCGAAACCAATCGATAAGTAGCCACAATGAGGGCGCAAACAATAGGTAAGAAAGCGACAGCGGCAATCTGATACGTTGCAGTACAAACGCGAACAGCGCGGGGTACAGTGACAGGAACATGACCAGCAATGCGATAAGGGTCAAACCTACCGCCGTGGGAAGCCCACCGAAGTTGGCGATGACAACATAAACCCAGCCAATGCCTGTGCCAAATTGGCCGAGGCCCCAACTGAAGCCGATTAACGCGGCGCGTTTCGGGGATTGCCCATGAATGAGCAAAAGAAGTGATACCAAGGCAACTAGCATCGCTGGCCAGAAGGAATAGGGTGCGAAGGCCAGCGTGGCGAGTGCACCAGAAAAAGCGGCCCCGAAGATCCGCATGAATACTTGGGGCCGTTTTAAAGTTTGTATAGCTAGCATTTGACGTTTAAGCCGTTTCTTCCTCTACAGTCGTATCTGGAATAGTAACCTGCAATTGGATGATACGTCGACTGTCAGCTGCCGTGACTTTGAAATGGAAGTTTTCGATGTCCACTTCTTCGCCACGTGTTGGCAGATGACCAAAGCTGGTCATTACCAAGCCACCAATCGTGTCAATGTCGTCGTCATTGAATTTAGAACCGAATTTCTCATTGAAGTCCTCCAGTGTCGTCAGCGCTTTCACCGCGAAGGTGTGCTTACTAAGCTGGCGGATTTCTTGCTCTTCTTCATCGTCGTATTCATCTTCGATGTCGCCAACGATTTCCTCAAGAATGTCCTCAATGGTTACCACGCCGGAGACGCCGCCGAATTCATCGACAACAATCGCCATATGGTAGCGTTCTTCCTGGAACTCTTTCAGCAGACGATCGACACGTTTGCTTTCCGGCACGACCACAGCAGGGCGGATCACTTTGTCGATGTCAAAAGGTTCGCTGCTCGCCATCAAATAGCGCAGCAAATCCTTTGCTAGCAAAATGCCTTCAACATGGTCTTTGTCGTCGCTGATCACAGGGTAGCGTGAATGCTGCGCGTCATTGATAATCGTGATGATTTCTTCAAGAGGTTGTGAGCGTTCTATGGTCACCATCTGCGAGCGTGGAATCATGATGTCTCGAATGCGCATTTCAGAAATCTGCATAACGCCTTCGAGCATATCCCGTGTATCGTGGTCGATCAGATCGTTCTGTTCCGAGTCACGGAATACATCTACCAGTTCCTGACGGTCTTTCGGTTCACCCTGAAAGAACTGTCCTAAACGTTCGAAGAAGGTCTTTCTACTCGGACCTTCAGAGCTTTGTGAGTTGTCTTCGTTCATTGTCTCAATTTTTACAACGTTGATATTAGATAAAGTCGGCTGCGTATGGGTTATCAAAGCCCAGCGCATTCATAATGGAAATCTCTAGAGACTCCATATCTTCCGCTTCTTCATCGTCAATATGGTCATAACCTAGCAGATGGAGACTGCCATGTACAACCATGTGCGCCCAATGGGCAAACAGTTCTTTATTCTGCTCTTCTGCCTCATTCTCTACCACTTGGCGGCAAATAACCAAGTCACCCAGCAGATCTAACTCTACACCAGGGGGAGCGTCGAACGGAAATGACAGAACGTTTGTCGGTTTGTCTTTACCGCGATAGTCACGGTTAAGAGACTGACTTTCGAATTCGTCAACGATTCGGATAGTCACTTCCGCTTGCTCACGGAAAGATTTTACAGCCTGCTGAAACCAGCCTTGTAGCTGTTGTTCTGAAGGCAGATTATCAGTGTTTTGTGTCGCGATTTGAAGATCGACGAAATATTGCATTTAAGATTGCTTCTCTTCTGAGTGTGTAGCGGTCGTAGTAGAGGCTTCTCTTTCTTGATAGCGACGTTCTTCCGCTTTCTTGCGGGCACGTGCATCTTCTGCTTCCCATGCGTCGTAAGCCTGCACGATGCGGGCAACAACAGGATGTCGAACAACATCGTCAGCCAAGAAGAAGTTGAAGCTGATTTCATTCACATCTGCTAACACTTCAATGGCGTGGCGAAGGCCCGATTTCGCATTTCGAGGTAAATCGATCTGGGTAACATCACCGGTGATCACCGCGCGGCTATTAAAACCGATGCGGGTCAGAAACATCTTCATCTGCTCGACGGTCGTGTTTTGGCTTTCATCCAAAATGATGAAGGCATCATTTAGGGTTCGACCACGCATGTAAGCAAGCGGTGCGACTTCGATGACATTACGCTCAATCAATTTCTCTACACGCTCAAAACCCAACATTTCGAACAGAGCGTCGTAAAGAGGACGAAGATAGGGATCGACTTTTTGGCTCAAATCACCTGGCAAGAAACCGAGCTTCTCACCAGCTTCAACCGCTGGACGCGTGAGCAGAATGCGACGAATCTCCTGACGTTCCAAAGCATCAACCGCTGCTGCAACAGCAAGATAGGTCTTACCTGTGCCTGCAGGTCCCACACCAAAGGTGATGTCATGTGTCACCATATTTGTGATGTATTGCGCTTGATTCGGAGTACGAGGCTTGATAACACCTTTTTTGGTCTTGATGTTGATCTCTTTGCCGTAGGGGATCGTGGACTCGATATTTTGCTCTAAGACGCCGCTTTCTTTGATCGCTAAATGGATCTGATCCGGTTCTATATCCGGATAACGGTTTTTAACGGGCGCAGTTTCAACGTAAAGCGTTTTTAAGATATCAATCGCTGCCGCGGCGGAATGGGGCTTGCCGACAACAGAGAATTCATGACTACGGTGGTTAATTTCCACACCCAAACGGCGTTCGAGATGCTTGATGTTGTCATCAAACGGGCCGCACAGGCTGGCAAGGCGTGAATTATCAGCTGGTTCCAGTGATACTTCCAGAGTAATGATTTTGTTCAACGCTGTCCTCGCAAGTGTTATCGGCACTTGTATCTTGTGCCGATAACGGTGATTACCCCTGCGTCATTGCAGGGCCAGGGATGGCTTATTGGCCTCCGGTCTATTACGGAGTATACACGCCTACGCCAAGATCATCTTCTTTGCGCGTTTTTGCCATCATTTCCGCAGGTGACATTGCCACACGCAGGTTCATTTTTTTTTCGGTGCGAATCAGTTCACCGCGCAGTGAGTTAGTCAGTACATCTGTGATTTTCACGTCAACAAATTGACCGATCAAATCCATAGAACCTTCAAAGTTCACCACTCGGTTATTTTCTGTCCGGCCACGCAACTCCATCAAGTTTTTACGTGATGGGCCTTCAACCAAAATGCGTTGTTCAGTGTCCAGCATTTGACGGGCAAAAATCATCGTTTGCGCGTTAATTTGCTGTTGCAGCTCATACAAGCGTTCTTTCTTCACTTGCTCTGGCGTATCGTCTGGCATGTCTGCCGCCGGCGTACCTGGGCGAGGTGAGAAGACAAAACTAAAGCTCATGTCGAAGTTAATATCACGAATTAGCTTCATGGTCGCTTGGAAATCGGCGTCTTCTTCGCCTGGGAAACCGACAATGAAGTCTGAGCTCATTGCGATATCAGGACGTACTGCACGCAGTTTGCGGATTTTTGACTTGTACTCAATCGCCGTGTGAGGGCGCTTCATCATGGTCAATATACGGTCCGAACCACTTTGCACTGGCAAGTGAAGGTGACTAACCAATTCTGGCGTATCACGGTAGACTTCAATGATGTCATCGGTGAATTCAATTGGGTGGCTGGTGGTGTAGCGGATACGGTCAATACCGTCGATCGCTGCCACATAGCGCAGTAGTTCAGCAAAGGTGCATACGTCGCCGTCATGGGTGTCACCACGGTATGCGTTTACGTTTTGGCCCAACAGGTTAACTTCACGTACGCCTTGCTCTGCAAGTTGCGCGATCTCAAACAGTACGTCGTCTATAGGACGGCTAACTTCTTCACCGCGGGTGTAAGGCACAACACAGTAGGTGCAGTACTTAGAGCAGCCTTCCATGATAGAAACGAATGCGGTTGGGCCTTCAGCGCGAGGTTCTGGCATGGCATCGAATTTTTCGATCTCAGGGAAGGAGATGTCCATCACTGGGCCATGATCTTGCTGAGATTGTTTGATCATTTGTGGCAGACGATGCAAAGTCTGTGGACCAAAAATCACATCAACATACGGTGCACGCTCACGAATGTGGTCGCCTTCCTGCGTTGCTACACAGCCACCTACGCCAATGACTAGGTCAGGCTTATGATCCTTCAGGTTTTTCCAGCGACCTAGCTGGTGGAACACTTTTTCCTGAGCCTTTTCACGGATTGAACAGGTATTCAGAAGCAGCACATCCGCTTCTTCCGGCACCTCGGTCAGCTCGTAGCCACCAGCCGCGTTAAGTAGATCTGCCATTTTTGATGAATCGTATTCGTTCATCTGGCAGCCCCAGGTTTTGATCAGCAGTTTCTTAGCCATGTAACTTATTGCTCATGTTAATGTTTTTACGTCTTTCAGTTGAGTGTGATTCGATGAAGGCATGCGGTCTGGCCTCTTTACATCTCAACCGGAATTCACAATTCTGTTTGCTCCAGCACTTTCAAATGATTGGGCTGGGCTCTGATAAGCCGCGTATTGTACTGCTTTAGTCAATCTGTGACCAGATCGCGTTCCCCCCAAATTTTTTAGTGGAATTGTCGCCGAAGTTTTGTAGTTCTTGTACTAACTGGGCGGCTTACAGGTAGAATGAGACCAGCTTCTAAAGAGATTTTGTTATGAAACAATTCGATATTATTGTCGTGGGCGGTGGCATGGTGGGGGCTGCGGCTGCGCTGGGCCTTGCGAAGCAGGGAAAACGTGTCGCGATGGTTGAGCGCAATGCGCCAATCCCCTATTCGCCTGAACAGCCAATGGATTTGCGTGTTTCCGCGATTTCTCCTGCATCTATTGGTCTGCTTAAATCCTTGAAAGTTTGGGGCGATGTCTCTGAAATGCGACTTTGTCCTTATCGACGTCTCGAAACCTGGGAACATCCAGAATGCCGTATTCGATTTGATGCTGACAGTATGAAGCTATCAGAACTTGGATTTATTGTTGAAAACCGGATCCTTCAGTTAGCCCTGTGGAAGGGCTGCGAAACGCAGCCAAATATGGAGATTATCTGCCCAGGTAATATCGTCGCTATGCGGTCCGACGAAAACGGCCATGTGGTTGAGTTGGAAAGTGGCGAGATGCTTCATGGTCGGTGGTTGTTGGGGGCTGACGGCGCCAACTCACGAGTACGTGATTACGCCAAAATAGGTGTGACAGCGTGGGATTATCGTCAGCACTGCATGCTGATTAACGTAAAAACCGAGTTACCACAACAAGACATTACTTGGCAGTGGTTTACGCCAGAAGGGCCGCGTTCTTTCTTGCCGCTTCCTGGCCATCAAGGCTCGCTGGTCTGGTATGACACGCCAGTACGCATCAAACAACTTTGCGGTTTGTCACCAGACGCTCTGCGTGATGAGGTATTGAAGCATTTCCCGAAAGAGTTGGGGAATATTGAGGTACTTGGGCAAGGCGCTTTCCCACTGACTCGTCGTCACGCGCAACGTTACTACCGAAACAATGTGGTATTGCTGGGTGATGCGGCCCATACGATTAATCCTTTGGCCGGGCAGGGGGTGAATCTTGGCTTTAAAGACGTGGATGCTTTGCTGGATGTGGTGGCTGATGCGGGTGTTGAATGGCTGGATGAAACAGTATTGAAAGCCTACGAATACAAGCGAAAACCCGATAACCTCATGATGCAAACGGGCATGGACGTGTTCTATGGCGGCTTTAGCAATGATATTGCACCGCTAAAATTGCTGCGTAACGTCGGATTAAAGTTGGCCGAGAACAGCGGGGCAATCAAGCAGCAGGTGCTTAAATACGCGATGGGGCTTTAGCGTCATTCTTACTTGCCTAAATGGCGACTTGCCTAATGCTTATCGCCATTTATCCTGCGTCAGAAATGTCGCTAAATCTCATTTTGCGCAACTGTTATGTGCCGCAGAAGGTTCGCAATACGCGCTCTTGCGGCTTTGGGGCGGCTTGCAAGTCGCGATTCTCTTCAGAGACGTGATACGGTGTTTTTAATGCCTCAGCCAAGCGATGGAAAAGGGTGAAGTCATTTCGTTCCATCGCATCTTCAATCGTTTTCTCGACCTGATGGTTTCGGGCGATCAATGCGGGGTTCGCTTGTCGCATCGCCGCAAGTGCCTCGTCGCTGCTATCTCTCTCTTGCGCCCACTGAGACAACCACGCTTGCCCGACATCGGCAGATGAAAACAGCGACAGCAATTCAGCGTCACTCTCGCCTTGGGCGTGACGTGTCAGTGCATCGAAGAACAAAGTAAAGTCGATGCCTTCGCGTTCAATAGTAGGAAGCGCACTGTTAATCAAATCTTCCGCCAATTCGTTATCAGATGTCATGCAGAGTTTGGCTTTTAGTCCTAGCTGGAACGTTTCTTGGAAGGTTGAGATGTAAATTTGCAGATGCGCTTCGGCAATCTTAATGGCTTGCTCTGAGTCGCTGTCAAACAAAGGCAGCAAGGTTTCCGCCAAACGCGAAAGGTTCCAGTAACCAATATTCGCTTGTTGGTTCCACGCGTATCTCCCTTCTCTGTCGATAGAGCTAAATACTTTGCCTGCTTTAAATTCATCCATGAACGCGCACGGACCAAAATCGATGGTCTCTCCAACCAATGACATATTGTCTGTGTTCATGACGCCGTGAATAAAGCCAACTAACATCCACTGAGCGATAAGATTAGCTTGCCGAATGCCGATGGCCTCTAACAGAGCTGGGTATTTATCATCGCGTTCAGACAGTGCTGAATAATGGTGTTCAATCAAGTGATCGGCCAGTGCTTTGACACCAGACTCTCCGCTTTTGGCGTAAGCGTACTGAAAAGATCCCACCCGAATATGGCTCGACGCCGCACGTGCCTGAATACCGCCGGGGACCATCTGGTAGTCTCGCATGACGCGTTCGCCTGTACCCAAGATGGCGAGCGTGCGAGTGGTTGGAATGCCTAAGCCAGCCATGGCTTCACCCATCAAATATTCTCGGATCACGGCACCTACGGTTGCTCGGCCATCGCCACCACGAGAATAGGGCGTTCTTCCAGAACCTTTCAGTTGGACGTCAATGTATTGCTCATCTGAGATTTTGAGTTGGCCCAGCAAGTGAGCGCGGCCATCGCCAAGCAAAGGAGAGTAATGGCCAAATTGATGACCCGCATACGCCATTGCAATCGGATTGGACGCTGAATAGTCGCCATTACCTGCAAGGTAGGAAATACCTTCAGTACCTTCGAACCATTCGCAATCAAGCCCGTAGTTTTTCAACAGGTTGTGATTAAGTGCCAGAAGAGTGGGAGATTCCACACGCTTTGGTGCGAGAGGCGTGTACATGTCATTTGGCAGATCGAGGTAAATCTGGTTTGAAATCGGATTTGTATTACTCACGGCGACCACTTCCTTTCTGTCCTTATTAAAGCGTACAGATATTGGATGTTGATGCAACCACAGAGAAAACAGGGAATACGTGCAGGATAAAGTGAGGAGGCAGAAACGAAAAAAGCCCGCCGTAAGGCGAGCTCTCAGAATATGGCTGGGGTACCGGGAATGGCGGCATCAAAAGCCGCTGCCTTACCGCTTGGCGATACCCCAATTGTAATCACTTATAACATCGTGATTTATTACTCTCTGAAAGAGTAATGGTGCGGAAGGAGAGACTTGAACTCTCACACCTTGCGGCGCCAGAACCTAAATCTGGTGCGTCTACCAATTTCGCCACTTCCGCATACAGTATTACTGGTCAGTTTTTAACCTTGTCTGACTCTCATTATAGAGCAAGGGGATTGGTGCGAAGGGAGAGACTTGAACTCTCACGTCCGTTAGGACACTAACACCTGAAGCTAGCGCGTCTACCAATTCCGCCACCATCGCAAATTTTGTTCAGACTGAAAGCCTTGGCTTTCCGAGATTAGGTAGTTTCTCTTATCTGGTTGAAAGTCTCAAGACCTTCGATATTAGTGGTGGCTACGACGGGATTCGAACCTGTGACCCCATCATTATGAGTGATGTGCTCTAACCAACTGAGCTACGTAGCCAAACCAAATATGTGGCTGGGGTACCTGGATTTGAACCAGGGAATGGCGGCATCAAAAGCCGCTGCCTTACCGCTTGGCGATACCCCAACAGAAATCACGCTGTAAAGCATGATTCTTGAATCTTTTACTCAATGAAGAGTAATGGTGCGGAAGGAGAGACTTGAACTCTCACACCTTGCGGCGCCAGAACCTAAATCTGGTGCGTCTACCAATTTCGCTACTTCCGCATTGTTGTTTTCTTTCTGAAAACGTCGCACTAAAAGAATGGTGGCTACGACGGGATTCGAACCTGTGACCCCATCATTATGAGTGATGTGCTCTAACCAACTGAGCTACGTAGCCATCTTTAATTTCAGAGGCTTCCCCCTGAGTGCGGGGCGCATTATGCGAAGAAGCGTGTGAGCCGTCAACCCTTTTTCCAAGGTTTTTTTAGAGATTTAACGACTTCGGTGTGAATTTAAACAATGTGGCGGCATTTATGACAACAATGGCTTTCAGGTATCCGTATTTTGTTGCCTTAGAACGAGAAAAAGCTGGCTCTCGCCAGCTTTTTTAGATTGCTTTGCAGTAAATGCTTATACGTTAAAGCGGAAGTGGATTACGTCGCCATCTTTAACGATGTATTCTTTACCTTCCAAGCGCCATTTACCGGCAACTTTTGCACCCGCTTCGCCGTTGTTTTGGATGAAGTCATCAAAACCGATGATTTCAGCGCGGATAAAGCCTTTTTCGAAGTCAGTGTGGATTTTACCTGCCGCTTGTGGTGCTGTTGCACCAACAGGGATTGTCCATGCACGTACTTCTTTCACGCCAGCGGTGAAGTAAGTTTGCAGCGTCAGAAGATCGTAGCCCGCACGGATAACACGGTTAAGACCTGGTTCTTCCAGACCCATTTCTTCTAGGAATACGGCCGCTTCATCAGCGTCCAGTTCAGACAGTTCGCCTTCGATTTCAGCACAAACTGCAACAACAGTCGCGCCTTCTTTCTCGGCGATTTCGCGCACGATATCCAGGTATGGGTTGTTTTCAAAACCGTCATCGTTCACGTTCGCGATGTACATGGTTGGTTTCAGCGTCAGGAAGTTCAGATAGTCTACCGCTGCTTTTTCTTCTTTGGTCAGTGACACTGAACGCAACATGTTGCCTTCTTCCAGTACTGGAAGAAGTTTTTCCAGAACGCTGATTTCGAATTTCGCGTCGCGGTCACCGCCTTTCGCTTTCTTCGCTTGGCGTTGGATAGCACGCTCACACGCTTCCATATCAGACAGTGCAAGTTCAGTGTTGATAACATCAATATCGTCAGCTGGGTCAACTTTACCGGCAACGTGGATGATGTTGTCGTTTTCAAAACAACGAACAACGTGACCAATTGCATCAGTTTCACGGATGTTAGCCAGGAATTTGTTGCCCAGACCTTCACCTTTAGATGCGCCAGCAACCAGACCTGCGATGTCTACGAATTCCATCGTGGTTGGCAGGATACGCTGTGGGTTAACGATTTTTGCCAGTGCGTCCAAACGCAGATCTGGCACGGGTACCACGCCAGTGTTTGGCTCAATAGTACAGAACGGGAAGTTTGCCGCTTCAATACCTGCTTTGGTCAGAGCGTTGAACAGAGTTGATTTACCGACGTTTGGCAAACCAACGATACCGCATTTAAAACCCATGAGATGGTAACCTTTCGTTGTAGAAACAGGATAATACCGCTCGAATTAAATACTCACGATTTAATCCGTTTGGTATCAGCGCTTTAGCCTTTGGCTTATTGCGCCTTAAATGTATGTAGGCGATTTTGCGCCTTAGCCAGATCGTCATTAAGCAGGATGTCGATACAGCGTACCGCTTCATCGACAGCTTGCTCGATTTGGCTGTGTTCATTCGCAGGTGCTTTCGTCAGCACGTAGCCTGCGACTTTGTCTTTGTGTCCAGGGTGTCCGATACCGACACGAAGACGATAGAATTCTTTGTTGTTGCCCATCTTACTGATGATATCGCGAAGGCCATTGTGGCCACCGTGACCACCGCCTTTTTTGAACTTGGCAACACCTGGAGGTAAATCGAGTTCATCGTGGGCGACCATGATTTCTTCCGGTTTGATTTGGAAGAATTTCGCGAGCGCGGCAACTGATTTACCTGACAGGTTCATGAAGGTTGTCGGGATCAACAAACGCAGATCTTCGCCACCTACACTGATTCTGGCAGTCAAGCCAAAGTACTTTTTGTCTTCTTTCAGCGACACGTTATGAATGCGTGCCAGCTCTTCAACGACCCAAGCACCCGCATTGTGGCGGGTTTTAGCATATTCTGGCCCTGGATTTGCCAGACCCACTAAAAGACGAATTTGATCGCTCACGCAGAGATTCTCGTTGTTCTGAATTTTCAGTGACGAGCACAGGTAAGCAAACCTACCTGCGCCAAAAGCGGCTTATCCTACCATTATCTGCGCAAAACAAAAACGCCTCGCGAGAGCGAGGCGTTTTTCTCTGACTGGATCCGACAATTAGTCGAACATTGCAGAGATAGATTCTTCGTTGCTGATACGACGGATTGCTTCAGCTAGCATGCCTGACAGTGTCAGTTGAGACACTTTACCGGTTGCTTGCATTTCCGCGCTCAGTGGGATTGAGTCAGTGACGATCACTTCGTCAATCACAGAATCTTTGATGTTCTGAGGCGCATTGCCTGAGAATACCGCGTGAGTTGCGTAAGCGAATACACGCTTCGCGCCACGGTTTTTCAGCGCTTCTGCTGCTTTACATAGCGTACCGCCGGTGTCGATCATGTCATCAACGATGATACAGTCACGACCTTCAACGTCACCGATCAGGTGCATAACCTGAGAAACGTTTGCACGTGGACGGCGTTTGTCGATGATAGCGATGTCAGTGTCGTCCAGCAGTTTTGCTGTTGCACGTGCACGTACTACGCCACCGATGTCTGGAGAAACGACAACTGGATCTTCCAGTTTCTTCGCCAGCATGTCTTCAAGCAGAACAGGCGTACCGAAGATGTTGTCAACAGGCACATCGAAGAAGCCCTGAATCTGCTCGGCATGCAGATCTACAGTCAGAACGCGGTCAACACCAACGTTAGACAGGAAGTCTGCAATGACTTTCGCAGTAATTGGCACACGTGCTGAACGAACACGACGGTCCTGACGTGCATAGCCAAAGTAAGGAATAACTGCAGTGATTCGGCCAGCTGATGCACGACGCAGTGCGTCGATCATCACAACCAATTCCATTAGATTGTCGTTGGTTGGCGCACATGTCGACTGGATAACGAATACGTCGCTACCCCGTACGTTTTCATTGATTTGTACACACACCTCACCGTCAGAAAAACGGCTAACAGTTGCGTCACCTAGTGACATATATAGGCGATTCGCGATGCGTTGGGCGAGTACAGGCGTTGCATTACCAGCAAACAGCTTCATATCAGGCACGGTGGAAAACCTCGGGGTAGTATCCATTGAGTGTTGACTATCTCATTGTGTTTGTGAATTCAAGGTGGTGAAAAGCGGTGACGTGTTTACACCACGCGCTACAAACCCAGTAAGCCAGTCGGGCAATTGGTTTAATGTCGAACGAGCGGCTGCTTCATCTTCGAACTCAGCGAAGACACAGGCACCTGTTCCAGTCAATCTTGACGGCGCGTATTCTAGCAGCCACGAAATGGCCTTATCAACCTCTGGGAACAACTCTCTCACGATCTTTTCGCAATCGTTTTCGTGTTTTTCCGCCAATAGCTCATTTAATGTGCGATTGGGTGTATTGCGAGTCAGATTTTCGTGTCCAAAAATTTTGGCGGTTGCGATACTAACGTCCGGTTTTGCCACTAAATACCATTTCTCAGGTGCGTCGGCAGGTTGCAGCTTTTCACCCACACCTTCTGCAAATGCGGTGGTGCCCCGAACAAAGACAGGCACATCAGCCCCTAATGCTAGACCCATCTCGGCGAGTTCGTCGATGGAAAGTTTGGTTTCCCAAAGATAATTCAGTGCAATCAGCGCTGTTGCGGCGTTAGACGATCCGCCGCCGAGACCGCCGCCCATGGGCAAAATTTTGTCAATATGGATATGGGCGCCCGCTTTGCAACCTGTTTTTGACTTAATGGCCATGGCTGCACGATAGACAAGATTGTCTTGCGGCAAAAGACCTTCAATGTCAGGAGACAAGGTCACAGAGCCTGTCTCGTTAGGCGTGATAGTTAAACTGTCGCCGTAATCGAGAAACTGAAAAAGCGTTTGTAAATCGTGGTATCCGTTGTCACGGCGACCCGTTATATAAAGAAATAAATTAAGCTTGGCGGGTGACGGCCAAACGGATGGCTGATGCATTATTCGTATATCCACTGAGAAATGACGAGATTCACTTTCTGGTCATTCTTTATCATTTTGATTTTGGATGGCAGCAGGCTGGCTGTATTTGCGTCATAGCTAACGTAATCGAGTTGCCAACCGGGTTTGTTTGATTCGATGTTGTTTTCGCTCAACGATGCTAAGCGGTTGTCCGCCCCAAGTTGATAGTCGTTGCCCGTCGCAGGAAGGCCTTTAATCCAGAACATCATGTCATCGACAGGTAATGCTATGCCCGTTAGTGACTTTAATAGCTTGTCTGCATTTTTCCCTATGTAACGTTTTCCATCGTTATCAACTAATTCAGCATGTGTTGGCGTCGCATCCAATTTAAGTAAGGTTGCTCCCAAGAAGTTGCTTAAACGCAGTGAGAGTGTGTCACCTTCTTGTTGCCAGACAAAGTTAGCAGAGACGCGTTGTTCTGGGCTAATGAATGCCACCTTGCCTTTGACTGTGAAATGTTGGATTTCTGATAATGCGGCCTGATGCGCTTCCCATTGCGTTAATGGAGCGGGAGGCGTTGTCGTACAACCGGATAGGCCAAGGAAACTGAGGAATAGCAAAAGAAAAAGGCGTAGTTGTCGATGCATTGAAAACTCCATGTCAAACTCCATGTTGATTGGAGTCCTAGGATTATATCCATCTCGCTATGATAAATCTCGGTTCAGTTATAGTTGTAGAGTTTTTGAAGGTGAACCGGACGAGGTGTAGTATAAAAAATAAACACAACTGTATGACGTGTGGCGAAAAATTCACACTTCGCTGTGTTAGCGGGATGGGGAATATAATGTTATCTTTTATTCGACGGGCCCATAAAGTAAAATCCACGGCTCGGATTTCACCTGGTGCTGTCGGTAACCCTGCTTAATGAGCTTGTTAGTTCTCGGAATCAATCATAAGACTGCTACAGTCGATTTGCGTGAAAAAGTCGCTTTTTCACCACAACAACTTCAAGATGCGCTTAACCAGCTTAAAGAAAAGCAGGTGGTGCAGAGCGGGGTTATTGTGTCTACCTGCAACCGAACTGAAATCTATTGTGAAATAGAACAGCCGAGTCCGGGCGTAGTTGTTGATTGGCTGCAGGACTTCCATCACCTCAACAGCGACGCCTTATTACCTTGCCTTTATACCCATCATGATCAAGCGGCGGCTCAGCACTTGATGCGTGTTGCGTGTGGTTTGGATTCTCTTGTTTTGGGCGAGCCTCAAATCTTGGGGCAGGTGAAGCAAGCCTATGCAGAATCGGTTGATAATGATGTAATCAGCGGTGCATTAGAACGCTTATTCCATAAAACATTTACCGTTGCAAAGCGCGTTCGTACAGAAACCGACATCGGTGGAAACGCGGTATCTGTAGCATTTGCTGCATGTTCTCTTGCCCGCCAGATTTTCGAGTCATTGGAGAAATCCACGGCTTTGCTCGTTGGGGCGGGTGAAACAATCGAGCTGGTTGCGAAGCACTTGTATGAACACAAGTGCCAGAACATCATTGTCGCTAACCGTACTCGTGAACGTGCGAAGCCTTTTGCGGACGCCTTTGGCGCAGAAATTATCTCTTTGGAAGAAATTCCAGAGCATATGCACAAAGCTGACATTGTCATCAGTTCAACGGCTGCACCGCTACCTATCATAGGGAAAGGTATGGTCGAAAGGGCAATCAAGGCTCGTAGACATCAGCCAATGCTGTTGATTGATATTGCGGTTCCTCGTGATATTGAAGAGGAAGTCGGCGATCTAAACGACGCCTATCTTTACACCGTTGATGATTTGCACTCGATTGTTGAACGAAACCGAGAGCAGCGTAAAGCCGCAGCCGTTCAGGCTGAAGCCATCGTTGACGAAGAAAGCCACAGTTTTATGACGTGGATGCGTTCACGTGATGCCGTTGACAGCATCAAGCAATATCGCGCCCACTCTGAAGCCTTAAAAGATGAGTTGCTCAGCAAGAGTCTTCAATCGCTAGCCAGTGGTGCAGATCCGGCCAAAGTAGTGGCTGAGCTAAGTAACAAGTTGACCAACAAACTGATCCATGCGCCGACCCAGGCCATGCAAGAAGCCGCTAGAAACGGTGATGAACGTACGCTGGAAACGCTGCGTCAAGGCTTAGGTCTGGATCCCCTGAAATAGTTTTAAGAATTACTATGAAACCATCTATTCTCACCAAACTAGAAGTGCTCAGTGAGCGCTATGAAGAAGTACAACACCTGCTGGGTGATCCAGGCATCATCGGTGATCAGGATAAATTCCGTGCGCTGTCGAAAGAGTACAGCCAGTTGGAAGAAGTGACCATGTGCTTCAACGCCTATAAGCAGGCGGTTGACGATCTGGACGCTGCTCAGGAAATGGCGAACGAAGACGATCCTGAGATGCGCGAAATGGCGCAAGAAGAAGTGAAAATGGCAAAAGGCGAAATAGAACGCCTGACCGATGAACTTCAAGTGCTCTTGATTCCTAAAGATCCGAACGATGAACGTAACTGTTTCGTTGAAATTCGTGCTGGTGCAGGCGGCGATGAAGCAGGTATTTTTGCGGGTGATCTTTTCCGTATGTACAGTCGTTTTGCTGAATCAAAAGGCTGGCGTGTTGAAGTGATTAGTGCCAACAGCTCTGAACAGGGCGGTTATAAAGAGATGGTGGCTAAAATCTCTGGCGACGGTGCTTACGGTGTATTGAAATTTGAATCTGGTGGTCACCGAGTTCAACGTGTACCGGCAACAGAATCACAAGGCCGCGTGCATACATCTGCATGTACCGTTGCGATTTTGCCTGAAATTCCAGAAGCAGAAATTCCAGATATCAACCCGTCGGATCTGAAAATTGATACCTTCCGTTCATCGGGGGCGGGTGGTCAGCACGTTAACACCACTGACTCTGCTATTCGTATTACTCACTTACCAACGGGTACCGTAGTTGAGTGTCAGGACGAGCGTTCACAGCACAAAAACAAAGCGAAAGCGATGTCTGTTCTAGCAGCGCGCTTAATCAAAGCCGAAGAGGAAAAACGCGCCGCTGAACAAGCGAGCACGCGCCGTAACCTACTTGGTTCAGGTGATCGCTCTGACCGTATTCGTACTTACAACTACCCACAAGGCCGAGTTTCTGACCACCGTATCACCCTGACTGTTTATCGTTTGGATGATGTGATGGAAGGCGATTTGAAGTGCTTGATTGAACCGATTGTTCAAGAGTTCCAAGCGGATCAGCTTGCGGCACTGGCTGAACAGCACTAATGCCAATCAGCATTGAAAATGCGCTGCAAGAAGCAGCGCATTTGTTAACCGAACATCAAAGCCCATCACCGAGAATTGACGCATCTGTGTTGCTGTGTCATGTCCTCGATAAACCAAGCAGCTATCTCTATACCTGGCCAGATAAAGTACTGACAGACGCCGAGCAAAGTGAATTTGATGTGCTCATCCAACGTAGAATGCTGGGCGAACCCGTCGCGTATATTATTGGTTATCGAGATTTCTGGTCTTTGCGTTTAAACGTTGAGCCAAGTACGTTGATCCCGCGTCCGGATACAGAGCGTCTCGTGGAACTCGCGCTAGAGCGTTTACCTGCAGATGCGAATTCTGTTCTGGATTTAGGGACAGGCACCGGTGCCATCGCACTATCGATTGCCTGCGAGCGAAAAGACGTACAGGTGATGGGGGTTGACCTTCGTTCAGAAGCCGTTGCGTTGGCTGAGCGTAATCAGCTCGAAAATGGGATTATAAATGCGCATTTTGCGCAGAGCAGTTGGTTTGAAAATATACCAGCACAGACTTTCAACATGATTGTCAGTAATCCTCCTTATATCGACCCGGAAGATCCACACCTCTCACAGGGAGATGTATGTTTCGAACCCAAGTCAGCCCTGACTGCCAGTGATCATGGTTTGGCGGATATTCGCGAGATTTGCCAGCAAAGCCCGCGTTTTCTTGCCGACAACGGATGGTTGATGATTGAGCATGGTTACGATCAAGGGGATCCAGTGCGTACGATTTTTTCTGATGCAGGATTTATCGACGTTGAGACACTGCACGATTATGCAGGTCTGGATCGTGTTACGCTGGGTCGTTTTGCTAACTGAAATAACAAGAAAGAGAGATTGACGGAATTATGTACGCTGCATTGAAGCACACTCACCTATTGTTTATCGCCTTGAGCGTATCTTTGTTCATTTTACGCTTTATCTGGCGTTCAATGGGCAGCACTATGATGCAAAAGAAGTGGGTGAAAATTGTCCCGCACATTATCGATACGGGTCTGCTTGCGACAGGTGTCGCTCTGATTGCTGTGACGGGTTTTATGCCATTCACCCCAGCGGGTGTGTGGATGACTGAAAAGTTGACTTGCGTACTCGCTTACATTGCCCTTGGTTTTGTTGCGCTGCATTACAGTCAAGGTACCATGTTTAGAGTCTTTGCATTCTTTGGTGCTTTGGGTTGGGTGTATGCAGCGGCTAAATTGGCGATGACGAAAACACCATGGTTGTTGGGGTAAAAATGATCGCGTTTACAGATCAAGAACTTGATGAGTTGTCGCTTGTTGAAGGCGCGTTGGCACTGAATGCTGCCATCGATCCTTCAACCTCGCTGCATTGGGTTCGAGCGGAACTTGAGTTATTGGCGAAAGAAGCTGAAAACGCATTGGCAGGGGAAGCTAACGACGAGTTGCGATTAGAAGGCTTATTGCGATTGTTCTACAAGGATTGGGGCTTTCGTGGCGACTTTGAACAGTATTTCTCTTCAGAAAATGCGTTTGTTGAAAAGGTGCTAAAACGTCGAAAAGGCATTCCTGTCAGTTTGGGGGCAGTATTGCTGTTCCTTACCAAACGCTTAGAGTTGCCAGTAGAGCCTGTCGGATTTCCAACGCAGTTGATTTTGAAAGTAAACTGGCGTGATCGTGAACCCTCATATATCAACCCATTCGACGGCGAATTTCTTTCACAACGCACCTTACGCGGTTGGCTAATCGGTAAGGAAGGCCCTATCGCTCAACTTCGTCCTGAAGATCTGGATGTCTCAGACAACCCGACCTTAGTGGGGCGCTGGTTAGCGGTGATCAAAAGAGCGTTGCTGCGAGAGGAAAAGTACGATATGGCTCTGCGCTGTAGCGAATTAGCATTGACGTTCAGTCCTGACGATCCGTACGAGATTCGAGATCGTGGCTATATTTTCCAGCAACTAAAATGTGACTGGGTAGCGGCAGAAGACTACGAATATTTTATTGCTCAGTGTCCGGATGATCCGGCTGCTGAACTTCTTAAACTGCAAGTTAGAGTATTGACTGCAGAAGCTCCAATTTTCCATTAATCAGGAATTCACCATGACAACACAAAAAACGGTTCAAATCGGCGATATTCAAGTTGCTAACGACAAGCCATTTGTTCTATTTGCCGGGATGAATGTGTTGGAATCTCGCGATATGGCCATGCAGATTTGCGAGCACTATGTGGAAGTAACCCAAAAGTTGGGTATTCCGTATGTGTTTAAAGCCTCTTTCGACAAAGCGAACCGTTCTTCAGTACATTCTTACCGTGGTCCAGGCCTGGAAGAAGGTATGAAAATCTTCCAAGAACTGAAAGACACATTCGGCGTGAAAATCATTACTGATGTTCACAATGAAGCACAGGCTCAGCCAGTATCAGAAGTGGTTGATGTGATCCAATTGCCCGCGTTCTTAGCTCGCCAGACCGATTTGGTTGAGGCGATGGCGCGAACTGGCTCTGTGATCAACGTGAAGAAGCCTCAGTTTATGAGTCCTGGCCAAGTGGGTAACATCGTTGATAAATTCGCAGAATGTGGCAACGAAAAAGTGATCCTGTGTGAGCGTGGCGCATGTATGGGTTATGACAATCTGGTTGTTGATATGCTGGGCTTCGATGTTATGAAGAAAGCAAGTAATGGCAGCCCGATCATTTTCGACGTGACGCACTCTCTGCAATGTCGCGATCCACTGGGTGCAGCATCGGGTGGTCGTCGTGAGCAAACGGTTGATTTGGCTCGTGCAGGTTTAGGTACCAAGATTGCGGGTTTGTTTATTGAAGCGCATCCAAACCCAGAAAAAGCACGCTGTGATGGCCCGTCAGCACTGCCTCTGGATAAGCTGGAGCCGTTCCTGAAGCAAATGAAAGCGCTGGATGATCTGGTGAAAAGTTTCGAAGATTTGGATATCCGTTAAGCGATATTCGAAGAGAAGAAAAGCCGGCGAATGCCGGCTTTTTTGATCCTACAACTTGAAGCGAGAGATTTCGTTATTGAGTTGTTGAGACAAGCTCGACAAATCAGAGGCTTGCATCGATGCTTGGTTGGCTTCTTCTGCCAACTCATCAGATGCATGTCGCACCGCTTCTGTATTTCGGGTGATTTCCGCTGTTACTAGAGACTGCTCTTCGGCCGCAGAAGCGATTTGCGTGGCCATATCACTGATTGTCGAAACGGATGTTGTGATTTGGGTCAGGCTGTCTGTGGCGCTGCTTGCGTCCTCCACGCTTGTGGTTGCCAGATAGCGGCTATCCTGCATGATTTTCACTGCCGATTGCGTCGTTGACTGCAAGGTTTCGATCGTCGCTTGGATCTCTCGCGTCGAATCATGTGTACGCTGGCTTAACACGCGAACTTCGTCGGCGACTACGGCAAAACCGCGGCCCTGTGCGCCAGCTCGTGCGGCTTCAATGGCGGCGTTCAACGCCAGCAAATTAGTTTGTTCCGCAATGTCCTGAATGGTCGACAGAATAGAGTTGATGCTTTGCGTATGCGCATGAAGCTCGGTGATCACCGACGTCGCTGATTCTACCTCGGTCGACAAGTTTCCAATGGACAGCTGGCTTTGATTGACCTGTGAGGCGCCTGTGTGAGAACGGCCAACAGCATCTTTCGACAGTTGCGCTGTGTTTTCGGCACTACTAGCAATTTCCTGTGTTGCTGCGGCCATTTGGTTGATGGCTGTGGCAACCATGTTGATTTCGTCTTGTTGACCACGAATGCGTGAGCTACGAATATTCGCGTGTTCGGCCGCGCCTGCCGCTTGTTCGGATAAAGCTTCACCGACGTTTTTCAAATGCACGACCATAGTATGCATGTTGCCCACGAAGGTATTGAAATTGTGTGCCAGTTGACCGACTTCATCTTCACTATGTGGTGTGAGACGTTGTGTTAGGTCCGCTTCACCACTGGCGATTTCGGCCATCGCTTTTGATACACGGTTCAGGTCTCGGAACAAAATGTTGACCAACCAGATAGAAAGAGCAAGCACGACCAAGGTCACGCCCAGGCTGGTCAATATCAAGGTCGTAACGGCACTGTTATGCGCTTCGAGCTCGGTATTCAGGTCAAGTTCAATGCCTATGTACCATTGTGCGGTTGGTAGTGATACGAAGTAGTACGCTTTTGGGCTGCCATTGATATTTTGGTGGATTAACGTGCCTTGGCGAGCGGCATCTTGGACTACGCGCATGTTCAGCGCGGGGTTGTATTGTGTCAGGGGCGCTCCATTCAAAGAGGCGTCTTTGTGCGCAATCAGTGTGCCTTTGTCGGTAAATAACATGCCGAATGCATTGTCACCAAAATCAAATTGCGAGATGTCACTCATGATTTTACGCAAGCTAATATCACCGCCCAGTACTCCCTGCAATTGGCCACCTTGCAAGACGGGCTCAGCGACGGTCACCATGGTTTCTCCGGTCAACGCATCTCGGTAAGGTGCAGTAAAGATGGTTCGATTTTCTGTTACTGCTTCGATATACCAAGGTCGCTGGCGAGGGTCGATGTCAATTGTGGCGCCATTTGACAGATCCAACGAGCCATCGACTTCGCCATAAAATGTCATCGCAAAGTTGCCGGAGATCTGGATCATTTTCAGTGCATTGATTTCATCATCGTGAGGTTGTGTTTCAATGAAACCCTTCATGGCGGTAGCGTGGGCGTCTAACCAATCGATGAAACCCACTTTTGCGACGTCTGACGAGCTGCGCACTCTGTATTCAAGGCTGTTTTCAGTTTGGGTTGAAAGTTGGTTTGCGGCAAGCAGAGACAAGGTTGTTGCCATCGCGATGACGGCAATAAGGCACGTGCCAATTAACTTCTGCTTTAGAGTGAGTGTCATGTTTACTTCCTTGCGAGGAACTCCAGAATTGGAAGCGCTCCCGTCGTTCTGAACGTTATAAGCGCGGGGCAACCTGTACATCTAGTATTTGTACATCATGCTGTATCGGCGTTATTAGCAGAGCCTTTAGCGAATATTGCGAGTGAGGGTGAGTTTTTTTCACAACATAGTGATTTTGCTTCACGGTTTTGCGGCGGAGAGTTTGATGTCGTGGGAGTGAACGATGTGCGCTGTCTTTAAACGAGGTAAGTCTTAACTTTCAGCAAATGTGGTTTTGGGAGATAAAATAAAAGAGACGTTTAGATGGCTATTTGTTGACGAGGTAAACATTTCATTTTACTCTGCGCTTCACATCACAAAAATATATGCAACACAACATGACAGAGAAGCAAACAACAATCAATCCTTCAGCCCTTGCGCTGGTGCCCTTTGGGTTCTTTCTTTGCCTTTTTATCGGAACTGGCATCTACTTTTCGACTCAAAATGTCGACTTTGCCTTTTATCAGCTTCCAGCGACGATAGCCGTTTTACCCGCCATTGTTTTGGCGGTGTTGATGAGCAAGGAAAAGCTCAATACTGCCATTGGCCAGTTCATCGAAGGGGTATCACACCGTGACATTACCGCGATGTGCCTTATCTACCTGCTTGCAGGCGCGTTTTCTGCTGTGGCGAAAGCAACCGGAGGGGTAGACGCAACGGTAAACCTAGGTTTGGCCGTTCTTCCTTCCAGCTTGATCTTGCCGGGCTTATTTCTTATCTCTGCTTTCATCGCAACAGCGATGGGAACATCAATGGGTACCATTGCGGCGGTTGCACCTGTGGCTCTTGGTATTGCTCAAACGACGGGCATAGATTCCGCATTGATGGCTGGTGTGGTGCTCAGTGGCGCCATGTTTGGCGACAACCTTTCAATCATCTCTGATACCACGATTGCTGCGACACGCTCACAAGGCTGTCACATGAAAGATAAGTTTAGAGAGAACGTCAAAATCGCAGTACCGGCTGCGCTGGTGGTGTTGGTTATCTTTTTCTTTGCCAATGAAGTGACGCAAGCCCCTGTAGCTGGCGAAATTGATTGGTTGGCGGTTCTTCCTTACATGACGATTCTTGTTCTTGCCGTGTCCGGTATGAATGTGTTTGTTGTCCTGTCTCTCGGCATTGTATTTGCGGGCGTTGTCGGCATTGCTCAGACACCTGATTACAGCCTGATGGCATTTAGCAAAGATATCTATGCTGGCTTTGGTAACATGCAGGAAATTTTCTTGTTGTCTTTGCTGATTGGTGGTTTGGCTGAGCTAATGCGTCAGCAAGGTGGTTTGGCGTTTGTCACTGACAAATTGAGCCGATTGATCATGGCGCGCGCAGATAAAGCAGCAGAAAAAGGTTCTCCGCGTGCTAGTGAAGCGGGGATTGCGTTGTTGGTCAGCTTGACCAACATGTGTACCGCAAATAACACCGTAGCAATTATTGTAGCGGGTGGCGTTGCGAAAAAGTTGGCGACGCAACACGATGTAGCGCCAAAGCGCAGTGCAAGCTTGTTGGATATTTTCTCTTGCGTAATCCAAGGATTGTTACCATATGGTGCTCAAGCGCTGTTGCTCGGTTCCATCTTTGAACTGTCACCGCTTTCCGTTGTTAGTCAATCTTACTACTGTTTCTTGCTGGCGATCGCCGCCGCTTTTGCGATTGCTCGCTCTAAAGGACAGCACGGTACCCACTAAGATCTGCGACCCCAAATCGCTGAGTGAAAACTCGGCGGTTTGGGTGTGATTCGGTGATCTATATAGCACTTTGTTGAAAGAACAATGTGATGGTTTGCGTATATCTTTAAACTACATCGTGAAATACGATTATTTACGTTAACCCTTACAAAATGACGACTCACTCATTTTGTTAAAGCGAGAAGCCCTTCTCGCACTTTCAACAGAATAATAGGTACACCCATGATGGATCGCCTTTCTTTAAAAGCAGCAATTAGTGCTGCATTACTTGCTTCGCTAGCAGGTTGTTCTACCACTCAAAACACGACAGACATCGTGCCAGGATGGCAGCCAGATACCACCTACAACATCACTATTCTTCATACCAATGATAACCATGGCCGTTTTTGGCATAACAAATATGGTGAATACGGTATGGCTGCTCGCAAGACGTTGATCGACAACTTGCGTAAAGATGCTGAGGCGAAAGGTGCGGCAGTGCTTCTGCTGTCTGGTGGTGATATCAACACGGGTGTGCCTGAATCTGACCTTCAGGATGCGGAGCCAGATTTCAAAGGCATGACCATGATTGGTTATGATGCCATGGCATTGGGTAACCATGAGTTTGATAATCCACTCGACGTATTGGATAAGCAAATGCAATGGGCTGACTTCCCAATGCTCTCAGCGAACATTTACGACAAAGCGACAGGAAAGCGTAAGTATCAGGCATATCAAATGTTTGAGAAGAACGGCCTTCGCATCGCCGTTATTGGTTTGACGACTGAGGACACTGCGAAAATCGGTAACCCTGAATACATTGGGGAACTGGAGTTCCGCGATCCGAAAGAAGAAGCGAAGAAATTGATCGCTGAAATCGAAAAAACAGAAAAGCCGGATATGATTATCGCAGCGACGCACATGGGCCATTACGAAGATGGTAACCGTGGTATCAATGCGCCAGGTGACGTTGCTTTAGCGCGTTATTTGGACGAAGGATCTCTCGATATGATTGTGGGTGGTCACTCACAAGAGCCTGTCTGTATGGAAGGCCCGAACATGTACAACACTGCCTTCAAGCCGGGCGATGAATGTAAGCCTGACAGCCAAAACGGTACTTGGATCGTACAAGCTCATGAGTGGGGCAAGTATGTCGGTAAAGCTGACTTTGAATTCCGAAACGGCGAACTGAATTTGGTCTCTTACGACTTAATCCCTGTAAACCTGAAGAAAAAAGTGAAGGTGAATGGCGAGAAAAAACGCGTATTTATCCAAAACGAAATTCCGAAGGATAAAGAGCTTTATGACTTTTTGAAACCGTATCAGGACCAAGGGCAGGGCCAACTGAACATTAAGATTGCTGAGACCAATGGTAAGTTGGAAGGTGATCGTAATGTTGTGCGCTTTGAACAAACTAACTTAGGCCGTCTCATCGCAGCATCGCACATGGATCGCGCAAAAGCAGATTTCGCAGTAATGAACTCTGGCGGTGTGCGTGATTCTATCGAAGGCGGTGACGTGACGTACAAAGACGTTCTGACGGTGCAGCCTTTTGGTAACATGGTGACCTACACGGACATGACAGGTACAGAAATTCTGGATTATCTGAACGTGGTTGGAACTAAGCCTGCTGACTCAGGTGCCTACGTGCAGTTTTACGGTATTTCGATGACCGTGTCACCAGATGGCGTGAGCGATGTGGTTATCGGTGGTGAACCGCTGGATCTAAATAAAACATACCGTTTCACGGTTCCAAGCTATAACGCGGCGGGCGGTGATGGTTATCCAAAGATCAGCGACCATGCTGGCAACGTCAACACCGGTTTTGTCGATGCTGAAGTTCTGAAAGACTTCCTGGAGAAAAACTCTCCGATTGATGTAAATAAATATGCGCCAAACGGTGAGATTGTTTACAAATAATTGAGCTATTCAATGTTTCACTGTGGGGGAAATGTCCCGCATTGAGAAAATGGGAACAATGATAGAAAAGGCACTGGTGACAGTGCCTTTTTTTATGTCATTATCAGCTTACGTTTTATATGGGTTAGCGTTAATGAAAAGGTTAATGCCACCCTGTCGTTACAAGAGATTTATCGGATGACGCCGGCAATTACCCTCGCGGAAAAAGCAGGAATTTCCTTTCATGTTCATAGCTATGAACATGACCCTCATAACACGAATTTCGGACTTGAAGCAGCAAGTGTGCTCGGGCAAGACCCCGCTCGTGTTTTTAAAACCTTGTTGTTTGCGATGAACGGGGACCCCAAAAAGTTGGCGGTGGCCGTTGTGCCTGTTTCTGGTCAATTAGATTTAAAAGCCGCAGCAAAAGCAGCGGGTGCAAAAAAAGCAGAAATGGCTAACCCTGATATTGCAGAAAAAACGACGGGGTACATCGTTGGCGGCATCAGTCCATTAGGCCAGAAAAAGCGCTTGCCAACGTTTCTTGATGCCAGCGCAGAAGCCCATGACACGATTTATGTCAGCGCGGGGCGTCGTGGGCTTGAAATTGAACTTTCTCCAGCAGATCTCCTCTCACTTACACAGGGGAAAATGGCAACAATAGGTAAGCAGGGGAAATAAAGAATGCGTATGTCGTGGCTGGTCTTGTTTATGGGTTCCTTGTCATCATTTGCAGCAATAGGTGTGGAAAAATCGACACTGTTAGAGTGCTACAAAACGAATGAAACACATGTAGAAGTCACTGCTTGCCTCGATAACCACTTGAGCGTTGCGGAAAGCTCACTGCAAGATACTCAGTCTAAACTCAGTGATCGCATGTCTGAACTGGATAACATTTCTTCCCATGGGCATGCGGCGGTATCTGCCAATCAGGCATTTGAGGAGTTTAGCGTTTGGCGAGACAAACAGTGCAAACTGGTTGAAGCAACGTTTGCTTCTGGCTCCGGCAGTGGACAGGCTTATCTTAATTGCATGATAGATGTGACGAATGAGCAAATCTCTCGATTAAACCACTTAATGGGTAACAAGGAATAGTTGAAGTGAGTGTGTCTGTTTGGCTTAGTTTAGTGTTGGTCTGTATGCTAGGCGCGATGTCACCCGGCCCGAGCCTTGTCGTAATGGTTAGACATAGCTTGGCAGGTGGTCGTTTGCACGGAATTGCTGCCGCTTGGGCACATGCACTTGGTGTGGGTTTGTATGCGGTATTGACGTTGTTGGGTCTTGCGGTTGTTCTTCAACAATCTCCCATCGTGTTTAAAGTGATCGCTTATGCAGGCGCAGCCTATTTAGCTTGGCTGGGTATTAAGTCTATTCGTGCCAACGGCGGAGTCGCCGCCAAGTTGGAGAAAGGGGAGAAAACATCGCTATTAGAAGCCGCGAGAGATGGCGCGATGATCTCCGTTCTCAATCCTAAATTGGCGCTTTTTTTCCTCGCGCTATTCAGCCAGTTTGTGGCTGTTGGCACAGACATTACTAGCCGCTCCATCATTGTGCTTACGCCCATTGTTATAGATGGTTTGTGGTACACGGTAGTCGCATTGGTCTTGTCGTCCAGCCGGATGTTGGAGAAGCTGAAACAACGTGCGGTCTTGATTGATAGGTTGTGCGGGGTCGTATTGATTGGGTTGGCTGCGCGTGTTGTGGTTGCGCTGTAACCGAATACCGTAGAAAGTAAAAAGGCACTTATTACTAAGTGCCTTTTTGTTATCAACCTTTTCGAGCAAGGTGTCGCTCGCGTGTTTCGAGCTTTTTCTCTTGGCTTTTCTTCAAAAGCGCATACACAGCACCCGTTCCTCCTTGGTGCCTTTGCGCGGAGTGGAAACACTGTACATCGGTAATTTGTTCCAACCATTGGCAGACGAAACTTTTCATCATGGCTTGAGGGTTAGAACGCTCGCCCTTACCGTGCACAATCACCACGGTGCGAATGTCCATTTTTTGGCATTGTTTTAAAAACTTCAGTATCTCTTCACGTGCATCTTTCAACGTAAACTTATGCAAGTCTATACGCGCATGCGCCTCATATTTACCGAGTCTAAGTTTTCGGAATACACCGTCTTGGACTCCTGGACGTTTAAACGCCACGATGTCATCAGGCTTGAGCATTTTTGCGTAATCAAGTGAGAGGTGCTCTGGGTTTCCATCAGAGAGTGTTTGCGCGGCTTGCTGACGAGCAAGTTGCGCTTCTGTGGGTTTGTGAGGCAATGCCGATGGTTCAACCGTATCGTGCTTGATAGGTGCAACGTCGGACATCATTTCCCGAAATAAATCGAACTCATTGTTACCGTTCATGGTCTTTGCGGGTTAGTGAAGCATCGCCAAAGTATATACCGAAACCTTGCCAAGGTGCAGAGAGAGATTGAAAGTGAATATGTAGAGAGATCGTCAGTGTGAAAAAAACCAGCAAGAATGCCTTGCTGGTGTAAGCAAATGGAGAGAAAGGAAACTGTTACAGTGATTCGTCAGTTTCAGACGATGTCATTGCTTTGTAAACAAAGAAGCCACCCATAAAGCTGATCATGCCAAGGGCAACAAAAATCACGATCATTGAGGAGAGGCCAATTGCGTTGCCGAATAGTAGGTCTAACCAAAAGTCCATGCTTGTGCTTCCTTTGTCTGTAAACGTTACGGATAGGTTGCCAATTGGTGAATCTTTCATCGATGATCCAGATCAATGGAATGTAGGTTAGTAGCACGTCACTTGTTAGCGTGGGTGGGCGGTCGCAATTTGCCCATACTGATGATCCTTTGAGCGAACAGTGTCTGTAAGGCAAAAAACGTGAGAAAACACTTGAGTCTGCGCCAAGGATGAGTATTATTAGCGACCTCTGAGGCGCACAGCGTTTTTCAGAACAGTCGGTGAATAGCGCAGCTTGGTAGCGCATCTGGTTTGGGACCAGAGGGTCGGGGGTTCGAATCCCTCTTCACCGACCACCATTAGAAAGCCTGCTCAATGAGCAGGCTTTCGTCGTTTTGGAATAGGGAAAAGTGATTGTCGGTCATGCGTGCCGCATGATGGGTCGGGTGCGGAACGCCGCCCGGATCGAATCCCTCTTCACCGACCACCATTAGAAAGCCTGCTCAGTGAGCAGGCTTTCGTCGTTTTGGAATAGGGAAAAGTGATTGTCGGTCATGCATATCGCATGATGGGTTGGGTGCGGAACGCCGGACCAGTTCGAATCCCTCTTCATCGACCACTATTAGAAGCTTCGCAGAAATGCGGGGCTTTTTCGTATGTATAGAACACCCGCGAAACGTAAACGTGCTTTTTGAAAAGACAAAGAGTGCGTTAGAATGGGGGATTCTAGGACAGCCCGAAAAATGGCAAAGGATTTTAGATGAAAAAATCTATTTACATTTGGTTTATTCTGCTTTTTGTCATGTCTATGATCGTGACGAAAGTGATTGTGAGTGGTTAAAACCACTCACCATTTCTACTATTTGGGTAGTGTGTTAACACATTCTACAGAATGTCCTTTATTTAACGCTCTGACCTCAAAGCCCTTATTTTTAAGCATATCCAATAAGCCTTCTTGGCCATAAAGATGTAACGCACCTACCACAATGGTATATGTCCCATTGCCGAACTTACGTGTATCGCTCAGTGTTTCTGTCCAATGTCGATTCCTGTCGGTTATGATGACTTCTTCAAGTTCGCCAGAATCCTCCATCATGTCTTCAACGATATCTGTTAAAGCCTGACTATCGCCCGCTGCCCATGCATCTATCATGCAGGGTAATACTGTTTGAGCCTCTTCCCAATGGTTTAGGGTATCCAACAACAAAGGAAGGCCGTCATCTTTCATTGAGGTGATGAAGTTCAGTTGTTGTTGCATGGTCTCCAGAGCAATGATGGGAATATTCTTTTCTTGTGCCAGTGTTAAAAAGTGAACATCAATGCCGAGTTGTGGTTGCAATCCCATCTGCGAAGTCTGCGCTTGTTGAATAGCCATCGCAGCCTGCCAAGGCGGCATGTTTTGCAATGCGAGCGACGGCAAATGTACATCTTTGGCGATGTCATTGAGTGTGTGCTGTTCTGTTGCATTTAAGAAGGTTTGTGAGGCTTGGCCTGTCGGGATACTTATGTTGGTGTCGGAAAAGAGGTCGGCTTCAACAATCAGGCCTTTACTGCGCTGAAAATGGTGGATGATTTCGTCTGGAAGGGGATAAAAGCTGGGTTTACCCATGTGCACCGATCCCATGAGTGCAAAAGAAAGGTCACCCTTTTTCGCTAGCCAAACAGTCGGCTCAGCCGCAACATTGGAAAAGAAAAGCAGCGAAAGCAGCGGAACGAGCCGTTTAATCATAAAACCTCCATACCAGTTGACACCAGTATGGAGGTTTTTGATAAATCTGTCTTTCTTAGTTATGGGTGTTATATACCACCGTCATCCCGCTTTTAGAAAAGCCGATAACATCATAACGGTCTTTTTTATCGCCATACTCCATGCCCGGCGAGCCTACAGGCATGCCAGGTACAGCAAGACCTGCAAGTTTTGGTTTTTGTTCTAAGAAGCTCTTCACATCGCTGGCTGGGATGTGACCTTCAAATACGTAGCCATCAATGACGGTGGTGTGGCACGACGCCAGTTGAGGTTTAATGCCCAATTTCATCTTGATTGGGTTCATGTTGACATGGTCCTCAGACGTCATTTCAAAGCCATTGTCTTCCATGTGTTTCACCCACTCTTTACAGCAACCGCAGTAAGGGGATTTATAAGTGATACCGGTTGCTGCCATTGTGCTTGCTGAAAGCATTGCCAGCGAAAATGCGGCCAATTTAGGCAATTTTTTCATCGTTGTCTCCTCAACGCTTTGATATTTTATTGCAGCAGTGGGGCACGTGTTGTGCGCCATCTGCTAAGTTCCTATCGCCATAGTGATAAAGGCTGCGCCTCAGCCTTTGCCACAGCGATTGAGAGTAGGGAATATTTACCCGACTCTCTATGCGTTCGAGAGTTATGTCTCGCACATCATAGGTCACTACCATGCAATGTTTGCGGGCAGTGACTGACTGAATACCGGCTATCGAAGCAATTTGTTCCTGTACTTCTTGAGATAACACGTCATTCAGCCGCAGTTTCCGTTCAACGCTGTATGCATTGCTTTTGTCGTTATTCATTTGGTGTTTGTCTTTTCTGCAAACCAGAACCACCAGATGATAAGTCCGATCAATCCAAGCCCTAGAAGATTCACGATCATGATCATTTCCTCTTACTTGGGTTAAACCAGCGCAGACGATTGGCATTGCTCACGACCGTTATCGAGGACAATGCCATCGCTGCTCCCGCGACAACAGGGCTTAGCAAGGATCCGGTGAGGGGATATAGCACACCTGCTGCGATTGGAATACCCAGAGAATTGTAAATAAATGCGCCAAACAAATTTTCCTTCATGTTGCGAAGGGTCGCTTTGGACAGGAGCAGGCCATCTGTGGCTGCGTCGATTGAGTGACGCATCAAGGTCATTTGGGCACTTTCTATCGCCACATCACTGCCGCTACCAATCGCAATACCCACTTCCGCTTTGGCAAGTGCGGGTGCATCGTTGATGCCATCTCCGATCATGGCGACTTTTTTTCCTTCAGCTTGAAGCTTGGTGACGACGTCTGCTTTACCATCGGGCAATACACCCGCGATGATGTTGGTGATCCCTGCCTGTGCGGCGATTGCTTTTGCCGTATCTGGGTGATCACCTGTAAGCATCACTACGTCAAAACCAAGACGTTGTAGTCGGGCTACTGCCGTGGCTGAGTCATGGCGAAGTGGATCACTGATCCCGATCATGCCCAGTAAGTGAGAGGCATTAGCGAGATAAACTGCAGTTTCACCACGAGTAGAGAGCTCAGAGGCGGTCGATTCTGAACCAGAAACGTCGATACCTTCTTCTTGCATCAGACGCGTATTTCCTAAGAAATACGTTGAGCCTCCAATGTCAGCTTTAAGGCCTTTGCCCGGAATCCCTTCGAAACTGCCAATGTCAGACAAAGTAAATGATTTTGCCTCTGCGGCATCGAGTACCGCCTTTGCTAACGGATGCTCAGAGCCTTGTTCAAGACTTGCGGCCAGTTGAAGAATCACATCTTCGTCTGTTTTAAGAGCGACAATTGAGGTTACCTGAGGCTTACCCTCTGTCAGTGTGCCTGTTTTGTCCAATACGACCGTATCAACCTTTGCTGCATGTTGAAGAGATTCTGCATCGCGGATTAATACTCCGAGCTCCGCTGCTCTCCCCACTCCTGTGGTAACAGACATCGGTGTTGCTAACCCCAAGGCACACGGGCAAGCAATAATCAGTACGGTTGTTGCTGTGACCAACATAAAACTCAGTTTTGGGTCGGGGCCAAAGTTGTACCAACCTAATGCCGTGAGTATGGCGATGATCATAACCGTGGGCACAAAGATGGAGGACACGGTATCTGCCATGCGCGCCAGTGCAGGTTTGCTGTTTTGTGCCTGTCTTACGAGGTTGATGATACGGGATAACATGGTATCGCTACCGATCCCTGTCGCTTTAAAGATTAGGCTACCGTTTTGGTTAACGGTCCCTGCATGAAGCACCTCACCCGCTGTTTTTCGCACCGCCAGAGGCTCACCGGTCAGCATGGATTCATCGACAAAGCTCTCTCCGCTTTCGACGACACCATCGACTGGGATTTTTGCACCCGGTTTGACACGAAGCAGCATGCCTGATTTAACTTCAGCTAAAGAGATTTCACGCTCTTTGCCGTTCTCGATGATCAATGCCGTTTGAGGTTGCAGGTCGAGAAGTCTATCCAGTGCTTTAGATGTCGACGCTCTCGCTTTGGCTTCAAGTGCGTGCCCTAGCGTAACAAGGCCGATTATCATGGCTGACGCTTCAAAATATACATGTCTTGCTTGCTCTGGGAAAAGAGCAGGCATGATGACGACGGCAGCAGAATAAAGCCAAGCGGCGCCCGTACCCAATGCCACCAAGGTATCCATCGTCGCTCTGTGGTGAAGGGCGGCTTTGTAGGCGTTGACGTAAAAATGTTTACCCGAGGTACAAAGCAGAGCCAGCGTAACCAGAGCAATAATGCCCCAACCTATTTGGCTGGTCGTGCTTTCAATGGTCATTGAACCACCCAGCAACCCCCAAGCCATCAGCGGCGCACCCAAACCGAGAGCCAGCCAAGTATTGCGTTTGTGCTCATTAAATTGCTCTGCGTGCATTACCGCCTGACGCTCGCGGCGTGTCGCTTCATCTTCGCTCACTTCCGCACCGTAACCCGCTTGTTCAACAGCATGGATAAGCGTCGCGACGTTAGCGTCACCAATAATGGAAGCGGTTCTTTCTGCGAAGTTCACGTTAACTGTTTCAACACCCGCTACGCCTTTCAACGCTTTTTCAACCGAAGATACGCAACTTGCGCAAGTCATGCCTGAAAGAATTAATTGTAGGGAAGGGGTGTTCTCTGATGCAGTCGTCGCGTCAGGTGGAGAGTCCGCATCAGTAACAGAGGCGGGTTCATCGGTTTGCTCTACAGACGCTTCAGTGATTTGGGATCCGTCAGGGACTTGATAGCCTGTTGCTTCGACGATGTTGACTATCTGAGCGTGATTCAATAGACCAGTAATGGTGGCGTCTGTTTTGGTTACCTCGACGTGGAATACATCGGGTGATTGTTCAAAAGCCGCTGTTAGTTTGGCAACACAGCGGCCACAGCTTAAACCCGTCAGAGGCACGGTAGTGGTAGAGCCGACTTGATAGCCTAATTTGTTAACGGCTTCAATGATGGCATCTATAGGCGCATCGGCGTTCACGGTCAATGACGTCGGTGTCGCATCGACTAACGTTATGCCTGATAAAGGTGTTACTGCGGCAATCACTTTTCGCGCGCAGCCCATGCAGTTTAGCCCCTGCAACGGCAACGTTCGACGAGTTGTTTCTGCTGTCGTCGTCGGTGATGTCGATACGTCTTGATGTGCCATAACCATTACCTTATGCCTGATTTGCAACTTGCGTTCAGACAAGACTATTGTTCATAATGCCGAAGCATAAACCTTCCACCAACTGTAAGGTCAAGGGTCGACTTTGACAGGAGTGAATAATGAAAATAAATGAAGTAGCGCGCCTGACGGGTCTTACAACTAAAACAATTCGCTTTTACGAGCAGAAAGGCGTGATCAGTGAGCCACACCGTACTGACAACGGCTACCGTGATTACGGTGATCGTCATGTCAGTGAGCTACAAATGATCAAACGTTCACGATTAGTGGGCTTCAGCTTGGACGAATGCCAGGCCTTGTTGGAGATGTCGCGCGATCCTAACCGACGCAGTGCAGACGTGAAGCAAAAAGCGTTAGAGAAAATCACCGAGATCGACGAGAAGATCAAAGAACTACAGGCCACGAAAACATCATTGAAAACGCTGGCAAGCTCCTGCCCAGGTAATGATAGTGCATGCTGCCCAATCATTGAGGCGCTTTCTAAAGGCGAAGAATAATGGGGCGTAACCCTGCAAAAATGGCAGCACAACTTTGAAGTCAATCTAATAAGTTCAAAAGGAAACTTTTGCCTATTAATCATTTAGTCAAAGGCATGAGAGCATTCAGTCACGAACGTTAGAGACTGGATACGGCGATGAAAGTGATAAAAATTATTGGTGGTGTCTTTGTTAGCTTGCTACTTGTATTGGGTGCTTTGATTTTTCTGATGCCAGCCCCCGAAAAGCCAGTTCCCACTGGTGAGCATTCAATCGGTATTAGCGAATTTGATGTAAGAAATGGAAAAGTATGGGTATCAGTAACCGCATGGTATCCAGCGAAAGCCAGCGAGGGCGAATCATTCCCCTATATGGCAACCTACTTAGCCGAAGCCTTGAGTCAGCAACAGGGACTACCTGCCGCCCTGCTGGAAGACAATCGGCCCTCCCATGCGATCATGGATGCTGACGCCATGGAAGGTAAATACCCCGTTCTTTTGTTTAACCACGGTTTTGGTTCATTCGCTACGCAGAACCTGACACAAATGGAAGAGTTAGCCAGTCAGGGATACATCGTTCTTTCACTCAGCCACCCGACGCATAGTTTAGTGACCAAAAGCCAAGACGATGATTTGGTATACCAAAGCAACCCTTTGAATCAAGAAGATATTGCTCAGTCCATCGAGATTGGGGATCGCACCTCTGAAGCTATGCGTGCAAGCCAGTCAGTTGAACAATGGATCGCAGCCGCCGCGTCGTTGGAGACTGGTCTCTTTAAATCAATGCCTGCAATTATCCAGCAATGGGTGAGCAATAACGAGTTGGTTCTCAATGCGCTTTCTTCTTTGGCAGTGACTCACCCAGATTTACCGTTTTCTGCACAATTGGATTTAGCACGTATTGGCGTTTTCGGACACTCGTTTGGGGGCAGTGTCGCTGCGCACTTGGCGTTTAATAATCCGCAAATCAAAGCGGCGCTGTCGATGGATAGCTATATCTACCCAAGTTCAGTACAAGCAGCGGGAACGGACATAAAAAGTCGCGCACCTATCTGTGTGTTTACGGCGATACCAGCACTGCGCCAGCGAAAGAGAGCATGGCCTGGGTAAACAAGGCACTGCTTGCTTCCCTTGAATCGACAGGCAGTTGTGAAGTCTTGTTTGAGGGTGCGGCTCACATGAACTTCTCGGATATAAACCACTTACCGGGTGTTTCTTTCATGGGGATAACGGGTCAAATTGATCCTCAATTCATGCATCAGTCATCCAACCAACAAATTCTGGGATTCTTCGATCACCACTTCAATGGAGCCGCTTTGCCCGCTCAGGTGGATGGCTTGGAAATCATACGCTATTGATAAAAAACGCCGCTCTAAACAGAGCGGCGTTTTTTACATAGGAGCGTTTGAGGTGTGTATCAGGACGCCGCTCTCAGTTTGAACTGCCCAACGATACCTTGAAGAGTGCCTGCAAGCTGGGAAAGCTCTCGGCTTGCTTGTACCGTTGTTTCAGCACTGTTTGCACTTTCTTTAGAAATGCTGCTGACCTCTTGCACATTTTTATTGATTTCGTTCGTCGTCGCACTCTGCTCTTCACATGCTGTCGCATTCAATGTACTGAATTGCTGAATTTCTCCGATGGCCTTTGTGATAGTGTTAAATGCGCCGCCTGATTTACTCGCATCTTCGACGCTGGATTGCACGATAGCACTACTTTTTTCCATGCTAGTCACCACTTCACGCGTACCTTGTTGCAGTCTTTCTATCAGGCTTTGGATTTCAGAAGTGGAGTTTTGGGTCCGTTGGGCCAAGCCTCGCACCTCATCGGCAACGACCGCAAACCCTCGTCCTTGTTCACCGGCCCTCGCCGCTTCAATCGCCGCATTCAGTGCAAGTAGGTTGGTTTGGTCAGCAATGCCAAGAATAACATCGAGTATCCCGCCGATATTATCAGTTTCCTGCGCTAGCTCATTCAGGCGGTTGGCTGTGGTTTTTACTTCGTTTTCAAGCGTCTGAATGCTGCTTATGGTTTCTTGAACCACTTTCAAACCAGACTGTGCTTCGCCATTGGCTTCATCTGCAAGTCGTGCTACCGCTTCAGCATTACTTGATACATCGTTAACAACGCTGGCCATTTCCGACATGCCATTGGCAACCTGATCAGCCATTTTTAACTGGTTTTGTGCGCCGACACTGGTGACATTGGTGGTTTCACCCAGATCCGTCGATGCACGGCTTAGTTTGTCACTGGCTGTGGCCATCTTGCTGATGATATCACTAAGATTTTCGGCCGTTTCTCGTAACGCGTTTTGCAGTTGCCCAACTTTCGTGTTCCCACCTTTCTCCAGCCTAAATGTCAAATCACCTTTTGAAAGTTGACCTGCAGCTGCAACGACTTTGCTGATGGGTTTGGTAATCGAGTTTGATACAAACATACCGAAGAGAACAGCGATAACAAGTGTTGCCATGCCTCCGTAGATAATAACATTGGAGGCCAATGAGGATGCGTTGTTTGCGGCGTCCGTGCGCTGCGTCATGAGATCTTGTTCAATCGACACAATCGTCGCGACTTTTTGCCTCAAGCCGTCCATGTAAGCTTTGCCTTCTTTCTTAGAAAGCTTGGCATACAAGTCAGCAGATGTAGCGAAATTATTGGCTTCCCTTACGGTGGCAATCGCTTTTTCTGCATACCCGTCAATCCAACCTTGAGCATCTTTGGCAAGCTGGGTGCCTTGAATTGTCCTGAGGATTCTCTCTGCGGTTTGCTTCCCAGAATTATACGGTTCTAAATAGGCTTCTTGACGGTTGAGCATAAAGCCACGAAGGCCAGTTTCCATATTTACCATTGCCCCGAGTAAGCGATCGCCCCCCAACCCAAATTGGCCGTTGTCAATTTCAGCCCTTAACCCGTCCATCTTTTGTTTACCAACGCCTGATTCAATCAATGCTTTCAGTTTAGAATTGGCAGTATCACCTTCTCGAATGTCTCTGCGAAGGGCGATGACACTTTCCGCATAGGCATCCCATTCCGCAGCATCTTTTGCCACGTCGTCAAAGCGTACTTGCTGAGCAGGGTTGTCACTGGTGAGGTTTTTTACGGTATCTAGCTTTTCTTGGAACTGTTTTAAGCCGCCGTGATAGGGTTCTAAGTACTCTTCTTCACCGCCTATGGCAAAACCTCTCAGGCCAGTCTCTTTATCCACCATGGCATTGACGAGGCCATTAGAGTTATTAATGACTTTGTGGGTATGCGATACCATGTCTGCGGTTTGGTCCATTGTGTTAATGCCATTCCAAGCAATACCACAAAGAACAACAAGTAACAGACCTGTAATTAAGTTACCTACTAGGAGCTTTGTTTTGATGGTTAAATTGTTCATTAACACGGTGTCCCCCTGACCAGAACGTCTAATCAAGCTGCTTTAAATGGAAGTAATCATTTAGGTTCAAAAAAAGTGTAGACCAATTTTGCGAATCATATCTCGAAACTGAGAATGCAAAATGCAATGGTGTTGTGATATCGAAAACGGGGGTAGTTATCTATTGCGATAGACGTAGAAAGGAAAGGGAAAGGGGGGAGGTTTAGAAAAGAGAAGAGGTGCCCCGTTAATGGACCGGAGCAACCTAGGAGGAAGTTTTTCGCGTCGTGTTTAGCTCCGCAAAAGTCTCTGAGCTTTAATAGAGCAATGCATATAGTTGACGGCGGTAACGACTCGCCAGCTCATTGCCTTGGCCAAGTGCAGCCAGAATATCCATCATGGTTTTCTTTGCATCGCCGTCGGCAAAGTTGAGGTTATTGCGCAGCAGGCCAATCAAAAGTTCTAACGCTTCTTCTTGGCGGTTGACCTGGCTGTATTGAATGGCCAGTTCGTACGCCAGCTCTGCGTTCTCAGGGTCCGCTTCGTAGGCGTGTTGAAGCTCGCGAATTTCTGGGGTATCCGCGGCCTGCTTGTGAAGCTCAACTTTTGCAACGAGCGCTTTGTATTGCGCATCTTGGTCTTGCATCAATACGGTATTAAGCATTGCTTCTGCCGCATCATATTGTTGGGTTTCGACATAGCACTCGGCGAGTGCAAGCTTGAATGCACCTTGCTCTCCCAGCGTTCCTTCAAGTAACTTCAGTTGTGCAAGTGCGTCCGTATAGTTTTCTTCACTGATCAACGATAGAGCATGTTTAAAAGCCATTTCGTCTTGGCTTGGTAAGTGGCGGGTCAATAACTCACGCACAGATTCCTCAGTTTGAGGCCCTGCAATGCCATCAACGGGCTGGCCTTTGCTAAACAACGCGAGAGTAGGGAGTGAGCGCACGCCAAACTGCGCTGCCAGCATTTGCTGTTGTTCGCAGTTTAGTAATGCGAGCGTGAACGCGCCGTTGTACTCATGGGCGAGTTTTTCCAATGCGGGAATGATTTCTGTGCTTTCAGGGCTCATTTGTGCCCAAAAGTGGATCAGTACCGGCGTCTCGACGGAGCCTTCCAGAACCTGCTGAAAGTTCTGTTCGGTAAGTTCAACAATGTAATTCGGTTGCATGGTGTTGCCTGATCTATGGAGTAATGCTCTAAAGGTGGGGGGAGCTGGCGGAAAATTCAAGGCATTAAGTTGTGAACTTGTGTCTGTATCACTTTGAAAATGGGCGCAAAGGCAATTTGAAGATATAAAAATGCCGCTGTCTTCACAGCGGCATTCTTTTTGTGCTCGTCGATATGAAACGCTGACTTAGAACACAAGCAAAACTGCCAGCGTAACACTCAAACAGAGCCAGTTCAGTTGACTTAGGGACATAGTCCGGCTCCTTTGGGGGAAATTCGTTCTTTTTGTAATCCCCGCTTACGGCCTGATCCGACTTGCTTCATATCGAAGATGAAGAGGGTGACAGGTGTTTCACGGTATGGTAGGAAGAATACCCACTCTTTATGACAGTACTGTGAATCTGACAGAATTGTTTTTAAGAGGATCTTTGGGATCCTCTATACCATTAACTACCTTCCGAAAGCATTTTGTCCAACATGCGTGAAGATAAAACGCGTTTACATATCGCCATGTACTGCGTGGGTTTAGTCACTCGGTAGCGGATTTTTGCTTTTGGTGCCGTGAGTGCATGCAAAAGAGGTTCGACAATCGCTTCCGAAGGTAAGGTGTATTTACTGCCTGACGTTTCACTCTCCAGACGTTGCTTCTGTTTTAAATAGCTGGCTTCGTGTCTGCTGTCATGGAGGTTGATGGCTTTGAAAAAGGCAGTCAGTGCGTTAGCACGAAAACGGCTTTCAATTGGACCCGGTTCAATCAAGCTCACCTGAATCGGGGTGTCTTCAAGTTCCAACCTCAGCGTATCTGTGTATCCTTCGATGGCAAACTTACTCGCGTTGTAAGCCCCCCGGTATTTCAGCGCGACAAACCCCAAAACAGAACTATTTTGCACAATACGGCCTGAACCATTTTGCATCATCATGGGGATCACGGCTTGTGTCAGTGTATGCCAACCGAAAACGTTGGTTTCGAACTGAGTTCTTAGCGCTTGAGTGGGGAGATCTTCGAGCGCACCAGGTTGCCCATAAGCACCGTTGTTAAACAGCGCGAAGAGTTTCCCGTCGGTTTGCTTTGCCACTTTCTTCACTGCAGAAAGGATACTGTCTGTATCGGCCAAATCTAACTGAATACAGTTGAGGCCCTCTTCCTTTAGTCTTTTAACGTCTTCTTGCTTTCGGCAAGATGCGATCACGTTAAAGCCATTTTTCACTAACGCATGGGCGCAGGCATAGCCTATTCCTGTTGAGCATCCGGTGATTAAGACCGATTTCGTCATGAAAATACTCATCCTTGTTGGTTTAAATAGGGCGACATTGTGTTTGTCATAAATTCTGCAATCCAAGGCTGTGCCTTTGCTTTTGGATGTAGTCCATCGGGCATTATCCACCCGTCGGTCATCACGACCTTTTCCATAAAGAAGGGTAAAAGTGGGATTTGCATTTCCTTACTTAACTCTGGATAGATATTGGCGAAAGCATTGCTGTATCGTTGACCATAATTAGGTGGAATATGGATTTGCATCAGCATCACATTTGCGCCGCTTTCCGCACTGATAGTGATCAGTTCTTGCAGATTTGACCGTATTTTCTTAGGTGGAAAGCCTCGCAATCCGTCGTTTGCACCTAATTCGATCATCACCCAGTCAGGTTTATGTTGTGCGAGTAATTGCGGCAGCCTATCAAGACTGTTGCCCGTTGTATCGCCGGAAATACTGGCATTGATCACTTTCGTGATGGGCGTATTGGCGGTGAGTTTCGGCTCCATCAAGGACGGCCAGCTTTTCTCGATCGCCATTTGGTAGCCAGCACTTAGGCTGTCACCTAGCACCATCAGCGTTTGAGCAGCACTGCTGTGACTAACAATCAGAAGACAAAATGTAAGGATACGAAACATGACAACTCCAGTGATTAGGGCTAACAACGTCTCAAAAATTGTGACGACCAATGCGCAGACTCTAACCATTTTGCAGGATGTTTCGCTTCAGGTCGAGCAGGGGGAAAGCATTGCTTTAGTTGGGGTTTCAGGGGCAGGTAAATCGACACTGATGACGTTGTTAGCAGGACTAGATACGCCAAGTCATGGTGAAATTGAATTGCTCGGTTCACCGCTCTCTACACTGTCGGATGATGAACGGGCTGCCATTCGCGCAGACGCTATCGGTTTTGTGTTTCAAAGTTTTTTATTGGTGCCTTCTTTAACCGCGTTAGAAAATGTCTTACTGCCCTGTACGATTCGCGGTGACGACGAAGATGAAGAAAGGGCGATGGCACTCCTTAAAGCGGTCGGTTTGGCGAGTCGAGAAACCCATTTACCGTCTCAACTTTCCGGTGGTGAACAGCAACGTGTCGGCATTGCCCGTGCGTTTATGACTCGCCCTCGTGTGTTATTTGCTGATGAACCAACAGGAAATCTTGATCAGCACACGGCGTCAACGGTGATCGATCTTCTTTTTTCTTTAAATCGGGATCACGGCACCACTCTGATTTTAGTCACGCATGATCCTGTTTTGGCTGACCGCTGCCATCGGACATTACACCTCAATGCGGGCGAATTGGTGGGGGCGGTATGAGGCGAACTTTAGTCTGGCGCTGGGCATGGCGCGAACTGTTTCACGGTCAGCTATGGCCAGTTGTTGCAGCGTTAGCGCTGATTATCGCGTGTGTTTTCGCGTTGTCCGCCTTGGCGGCGCGAATTGAATCGGTGTTAACGCAGCAAGGCCGCTCCATGCTGGCTGCGGATTTAGTGCTGCGTAGTAACCAGCCCTTGTCCGAGAACGCGCTGGCGAAGTTTGATGCACTGGGTGTGGAAACCTCAAATCAAACGCGCTTTGGAACCATGGCATTCAGTGATGAAAATATGCAGCTCATCAGTGTTAAAGCAGTTGATAGCAATTACCCGCTACGCGGTACGTTAGAACTTCAACAGCAGAATGCCCTGCACGGCAGCGTACAACCCGGTGAATTGTGGTTGGAAGAGCGCTTGTTCACTCTGCTCGATGTATCAATCGGTGACAGTGTCGATGTGGGGGATATGGCGTTGTCCGTATCGGGAAAAATCATTTCTGAGCCTGAGCTTTCGTTTAACCCATTCAGTCAAATGCCTGCGGCAATGATGCACCAGAGCGATGTGGATGCCGCAGGGGTTGTGAGGCCGGGTAGTCGTGTGAATTATCGTTATTTCTTCAAAGGAAACGACGGTGCACTGGCCAATGTAAAAGCTGCGCATTCTGTGCAGGAAGGGCAGCGTTGGATCGATGAAAATACAGGCGACAGAACTGGCGACATGCTGGATCGAAGCCGCGGTTATTTGTCGTTAACGGTTGTGCTGGTGATCATCATGGCGGCAGCCACGTTGCTGCTGACCTGTCAGCATTACGTGGAGAGTCGGACGCAAACATTGGCCATGGTGAAAAGTCTGGGTGCCCAGCGACGTTGGGTCCGACAGTGGTTGACTCGGCAGCTTGTTATGTTGATGGCGTTTGCCTCGGTGATTGGCTTAGGGTTGGGGGCAGGTCTGGAATACTTGCTGAGATTGCCGTTAGCCGATGTGCTGCCATCGCCTTTACCGAGCTACGGTGCTTTACCTTGGCTATTGGGCCCACTTGTTGCGTTGCTGGTGGCATTGCCAGCACTGGGGATTCCGCTTATCCGCTTAATCGATGCGCCTGCGAATAGTGTGTTGCAGTCTCAAGGCGCAGTAAAAGCGCGAAAAAATCCGTGGAGCTGGCTATTGGCGTCGGTCCCTCTTTTTGCCTTGATTGCGTGGTCTTATGATAACAGGCTGATGTGGTTGGTATTGGCTGCATTGGTGGTCATGCTTAGCTTGCTGGCGGCGATTGGCGTGCTGATACTGCGCTTTGCCCAACGCCGAGTGAAACGGCCAGCGTTCAAACTCGCACTCAGCCGTATTACGCGTAATCCAGCTGCAAGCGGCGCACAATTAGGGGCGCTAGCTACCTCCTTTATGCTGCTGTCTATTATCTGGCTGTTGAGAACGGACTTACTGAACGATTGGCAGCAAACCCTGCCGCCAGAAGCCCCTAACGTGTTTGCACTCAACATTGCGAAGCATGAGTTGGATGACTACGTTTCGCGTCTGGATGATAACAATCTCAGCCGCTCGGAAGCCTACCCGGTTATTCGCGGTCGCTTGGTCGGCCGGAATGGAACAAGTTATGCCGAGCTAGAGCCTGACCGAAAAGAACGCGATGAAGCACTTCGTCGTGAGTTGAATTTCACATGGCGAGACACCCTGCCCAGCCACAATGTGGTTTTGGATGGGGAATGGCCGAGTGAAGGCGGGGTTTCTGTGGAAGAGGGCATCGCGCAACGCTTGGGACTCAGAGTTGGTGATGTACTGACTTTCAGTGTCAACAGTCAGGAGTTTGATGCGACGGTAAATTCTATTCGAGACGTTGAGTGGCGCAACATGAAGCCGAACTTCTACTTCATCTTTGACCCAGCGCTGGTGGAGTCTTTGCCCGCAAACTGGTTGGTTAGCTTTAGACTGGAGCAGGCGCAAAGTGACATCATCAATGCATTGGGGCGTGATTTCCAGACGGTAACCTTGCTGGATCTTCGTACCATGAGCGAGCGCATTCAAGTTATTTTGCGTCAGATCAGTATGTCACTGTCTGTGTTGGCTGGTCTTGCTGTGGTCAGCGGACTGCTGTTGCTGTTGACCTTACTGCGCATTACCCTTGCGGAAAGGCAGCGGGAAATCATGCTGTATCGCACGTTGGGTGCGAGCAAAAAGCGCATCAATACCACGCTTTGGGCGGAATACGGCATCATGGCATTAGTGTCAGGTTGTATGGCGGTTGGCGGCGCAGAGCTTGCGATGGCAGGCTTACTCAAATGGGGGGTGGAGTTGCCTGTTCGATTGCATCCCGAAGTGTGGTTGAGTTTGCCTGTATTGGCTGTGGGCTTGGTGTTCATCACCGTCGCTTGGATGATTAAAGGCCTGCTTGAGCCGTTAAAGCGGTAAACAAAATAGAAAACGGCACGTTACGTTTTTCGTGCCGTTTTTGTCTATTTGGCAAAAAGGTTATCCAGAGCGGGGCGTATTTCGCTATATACAAAAGAGTAGCCCGATGCTTCGAGTGCTTTAGGAATTGCGCGTTGTCCTTCTAACAGTAGTTGACCTGCTTCACCCAACATCAATTTGATGACAAAAGGCGGTGTGAAAAGAAGATGCGGGCGATGCAACGCGGCCGCAAGAACCTGACTGAACACTTTATTTGTGACGGGGTTGGGTGCTGTTAAGTTGAAGGGACCGTGCGCGTCTTTGGTATAAAGGAGATGCAATATGCCGCCCACCATGTCATCGATGTGGATCCAAGGGAAATACTGTTTACCCTTACCCATTGGCCCACAGAGTCCCAACTGATAGGGCAGTAACATTTTCTTTAGTGCACCCCCGTCTTTGCTTAAAACGATCCCGGTGCGCAGTAAGCAAACCCGCGTTTTTGCAGCCTTTGCGCGAACGGCAATTTTCTCCCAATTTTCGCACACAGTGTGGGCAAAATCGGTGGCGTCAGATTCAAACGTTTCATCTAGGATCTTGTCTCCTTGGTTGCCGTAGTAACCGACAGCCGACCCACTGATGAATGTGTGTGGTGGATTATCGGCTTCGAGAATTTTCTTCACTAACTGCTCGGTGATGCCCCAGCGGCTGGAGCATATGATCCCTTTTTGCTGATCAGACCAACGCTTGTCGACAATAGGCTCACCAGCAAGGTTGATTACCGCATCAATGTCATTGAAGTCCGGCAGGTCATCGAGATTTTCAACACACGTTAATTCGCGAGAAAACATCGAGTTCGCATTCGATGCCGAGCGGGTCAATAAGGTGATCTGATGGTCGGAAAGCTGATCGATCAGCACGCGTCCGATTAACCCGGTTCCGCCAGTGATAAGAATATGCATGGTGAGCATCCTTCAATGCGTTTAATAGATCCAGTATGCATTCAATTGGTTAATTGATCATCTCGGGACACTCTTCTTCCTGAGCCCCTGAAAAACCTTGTTACATTTATCACCCTATAGACAAAGTGTGATGGAAATTTTCTTTACACTGGCGCACTGTTAGATAGGCATTTGTCTGTTTTCCATTCTCCATCTTTTCCCGATGAATTAAATCTGGCTATTCGGAGTCAATGTGAAAGGAATCACCGCATTATTGAGTGCGATGCTTGGAAGTTTTAAGGATTTACTTCCAATCATCCTTGTTATTGGATTTTTCCAAATTGTTGTCTTGCAACAACCCATGCCGGACAGCGTATCTATTCTTGTGGGTCTCGTCCTTGTTGTGATGGGGCTGACCTTTTTTGTCTTTGGCCTTGAGATGGGCTTATTTCCGATCGGCGAATCCATGGCACATGCGCTTGCGAGAAAGGGCAGTGTGTTTTGGTTGATGCTCTTTGCTTTTCTTCTCGGTTTCGGAACGACCATTGCAGAACCCGCTTTAACCGCTGTTGCGGCAGAAGCGGCAGAAGTTGCCGCAGAAGGCGGCATGATTGCGATGGAGGAAGCGGCACAGGAAACTTACGCCAACGGTTTACGGGTCACTGTCGCACTGTCGGTTGGTTTTGCCATCATGTTGGGTGTTCTTCGCATTCTTAAGGGTTGGCCTATTCACCTCATCATCATTGGAGGATATTTACTGGTGGTGCTGATGACGATGTTGGCGCCGCGATACATCATAGGCATAGCGTACGATTCTGGCGGAGTGACGACATCCACCATCACCGTACCTTTGGTGACCGCGCTCGGTGTGGGTTTGGCAACGGTCATTAAAGGTCGTAATCCCATGGTCGACGGCTTTGGTCTGATTGCCTTCGCATCCTTATCACCGATGATTTTTGTCATGGTTTACGGGATGGTGTTGGCATGACGTTCAGCGCTCTTATCCCAACCTTTGTCGATACGCTTTTCTCGACTGTACGCGATGTATTTCCCATCGTATGCATCATCTTTGGTTTTCAATTTGCAGTGCTGCGCCAGCCCATTGCCAATATGAGACGCATTATCTTCGGGTTTGTTTATGTCTTGATTGGGCTGTCCCTTTTTCTTATGGGTCTCGAATTAGCGCTGTTTCCACTCGGCGAGTCCATGGCGATTCAGTTAACCACACCCGAATTTCTCTTCGGTGAAGGGGAGAGCATGCCGCTCGTCGTGGAGTGGCATCATTACTATTGGGTCTATGTATTTGCCGCTGCGATAGGGTTTAGTACCACAGTAGCCGAACCATCGTTGATCGCCGTTGCAATCAAAGCGTCACAGGTGTCAGGCGGCGCGATCAGTGTGAATGGTTTGCGTTTTTCTGTTGCGCTTGGGGTCTCTATGGGGATCTCACTTGGCTGCTATCGCATCGTCGCCGGTGATCCGATTCATTACTACATCATCACCGGCTATGTGTTTGTGGTGATCCAGACCTACTTCGCGCCCAAGTTCATTGTGCCGTTGGCCTATGATTCGGGTGGCGTGACCACGTCGACTGTCACCGTGCCACTCGTAACAGCGCTTGGCCTCGGTCTTGCATCTACAGTGCCAGGAAGAAGCCCTTTAATTGATGGCTTTGGCCTTATCGCCTTTGCCAGTCTTTTCCCCATGATCACGGTCATGGGGTATGCCCAAATAACGGAGCGGCTGGCAAAACGCCAGCAAGCACAAGAAGAATAGAGGTAATCCAATGCGGTTTAAGTTAATCGTTGCCTTCATCGAAGACTCAAAAACTGATGCAGTGCTTGATGCGGCCAGAAAGGCAGGTGCTACCGGTGCCACAGTCATCAATAATGCGCGTGGTGAAGGGCTGACCAAGAAGAAAACATTCTTTGGACTGACGCTGGACGTACAGCGAGACGTGGTACTTTTTTTGGTTGAAGAACATCTGGCGCGTGCAATTCTCGAAACCATTAATGAGGTTGGCGAATTTGATGCGTCGTCGGGCAAAGGGATCGCGGTCCAGCTGGATGTAGAAGATGCTGTGGGCGTGGCGCATCAGGTGCAGGAATTGAGCAGTAAGGTTGAGGAGGAATTATGAAGCTAACCAAGCGCGTGAGTGATGTCATGAAAGATGACTTTGCGTTGATTGATGGTTTAACTACGGTGGCAGAGGCGATTCGCATCGCCCGTGATCGCCAGATAAAAGCATTGGTGATCAAAAAACGGGATGATGATGACGAGTTTGGCTTTGTGTTGATGAACGACATCGCGAAAAAAGTGCTGTCTCAGAATCGATCGCCGGAGCGTGTTAATGTCTATGAAATCATGACGAAACCTGCGCTTAGCGTGTCGCCAAACATGAATGTGAAATACTGCGCCCGACTGTTTGAGCGCTTTGGTATCAGTCGAGCACCTGTTATTGAAAATGGCGAAGTCTTGGGGGTTGTCAGCTACAACAGCATTGTGATGTACGGCATGTTGGCTGACTAACGGTCGTTGTGGCCAAGATCGCGCTCAGGATCGAAAATATCTCTGACGCGTTGTTTTAATTCCTTGGCCTCGGGGAACCCGCCATCGCGTTTGCGTTCCCAAATTAACGTGCCATTGCAAAGGATCTCAAATCGTCCTCCCGTATCTGGGTGCAGCGTAAGACTCGTGATCTCTTCACTGAATATAGAGAGTAACTCTTGCGCCATCCAGGTAGAGCGAAGCATCCAATTACATTGTCGACAGTAATAAATATCGATGTTAACCATCACTTTCCCCTCGTTATAACACGCCCATTAGCAGCTTGGCACCCACGACAAACGTCAGAACTTCAAAGGCCACTTTAATCATTTTATTGCTGTATTTGTCGGCGAGATACGCACCCAAATATCCGCCCATCAATGAGCCAACCAACAGCGCAGGGATCCATGGCCAGTATATTTCAGCGCCAGCAATTGCCAATGTGGTGGCGCCCAATCCATTCCAGAAAATCCCAACACTCACCAACGTTAGTGCGACGGCTTGTTTGTAGTCAAGCCCGAACCATCTGACCAGAAACAGGGTAACAAAAAGCCCGGTCCCCGCTGTCAAAGAACCGTTCAGTAAACCGATTGCACTGAGTCCAAGGCAACCGATGATCATGCCGATCGTATCTCGATGTTTTGGGTTGGCCTCCTGCCCGAGCGACTTTCGCATCCGAGAGTAAATGCCAAGAGCAATGATAAAGGCACCAAGGAGTGCTTCGGCAATCGGCCCAGGCACAAACAGAATAAGATTCGCTCCGCCTACAACGCCAGCAGCCCCAGCGATGGTCACGTACGCAGTTAACGGCAGGTCAAGATTGCCACTTTTCCAATGTTTGAGGGCGGCACCTAAACCAAGAGCAACAGACGCCACTTTATGCGTTGCAAGTGCAACGGAAAACGTCAGGCCGAGAAAGAGTAAAAGGGGGAGCTGTAACAGGCCGGCACCGCCGCCAGCAAGAGCAGCAAAGGTGTTTGCCAATAATGACCCAATAAACAGGCCCAAGGTGGAGAGAAAATCCATATTCACTCTATAAACAATCTAGTGTGCAGCGTTGATAACATGATGCTCAGTACTTGCCAAGAAAAAAGCCTGTGGAGTCACAGGCTTTTGGAGAGAGTGGCAATAATGAGGAATTACCAGCCTTTTACGATACCGCCATCAAACACTTCTGCCGCGGCGTTGTACACTTCATCAGTTTGGTACGCTTGCACAAACTGTTGTACGTTTTGCGCTTTTACGTTATCCGCACGCGCCACAATCAGGTTCACGTAAGGAGACTCTTTATCTTCGACAAAGATACCGTCTTTTTCTGGTGTCAGGTTGATAGAGCTAGCAAACGTGTTGTTGATGATAGCCAGCGTTACGTCATCCAGTGAGCGAGGAAGCTGCGCAGCTTCAAGCTCTACAATGTCCAAGTTTTTCGGGTTGCTGATAATATCAAGCACTGTTGCACCCAGACCGGCTTCGTCTTTCACTTCAATCAAACCCTGCTTCTCAAGCAGTAACAAAGAACGGCCAAGGTTCGTTGGGTCGTTAGGTACGGCGATTTGTGCGCCATCTTCAATTTGGTCAACGGAGGTTACTTTGTTTGAGTAACCCGCGATTGGGTAAACCAGTGTGTTGCCCGCAATTTCAAATTTGTAACCACGGTCGGTGATTTGCTGATCCAGATACGGTTTGTGCTGGAATGCGTTTGCGTCAATTGACCCTTCTTCCAGCGCTGCGTTTGGCGTCACATAGTCAGAGAAAGTAACGAGTTCTACATCCAGTCCGTATTTCTCTTTGGCAATCTTGGCGGCAACTTCAGCAACTTGCTCTTCTGCACCTGCGATAACACCAATTTTCACTTTGCTCAGATCGACAGTCTGTTCTTCTTTACCACAGCCAGTCAGTGCCAATACGGATGCCAAACCAACAACGGTTGCTATCTTCTTAAGTGTGAAATTCATAACGCATCTCCTTAAATTGAAAAATCCATGTTTTAATTTTTGTATCGTTATCTGTGGTCAACGCGCTTCACTAGATAGTCGCCCGCAGATTGAATGAGTTGAACCAGTATCACCAGCATGACAATGGTGATCATCATGACGGTGCCATCGAAACGTTGATAACCGTAGCGAATGCCGACATCACCCAGACCGCCCCCGCCAACAGCTCCCGCCATTGCGGAATAGCTCACCAATGTAATCAGAGTGATGGTGACGCCATTTAAAATGCCGGGTAGCGCTTCAGGAAGCAGTACCTTTCGGATGATTTGCAGTGGGGTTGCCCCCATAGATTGCGCCGCTTCAACAAGGCCGGATGGTACTTCTAGCAGTGCACCTTCAACCAATCGCGCAATGAAGGGGATTGCACCTACCGTCAGTGGCACGATTGCAGCCGCGGTACCAATTGAACTGCCTACCACAAAGCGGGTAAACGGGATGATGGCGACCAGCAAAATGATGAACGGGATTGAGCGACCAATGTTTACCACCGTCCCCAGAACCTTGTTCAGTGCTTTGTTTTCCAGCAGGCCGCGAGGCTTACTCAGATGAAGCAATACGCCCAGCGGGATACCAAACAAAAAGCCAATTGCGCCTGAAACGAGCACCATGGTAAGGGTTTGGCCGAGGGCTTCGATAAGAAGATTTACCAGACGTTCGTTTTCAGCGAACCAGCCTGAAATGCTTGCGATATTAAGCGACATAGCCCAGCACCTCGATATTGATATTGTGTTCCTTCAAATACGCCAACGATTGATTCACATCGTTCTCTTCACCGAAAAACTCTGCCAACATCAGGCCGAATTTCACGCCGCCCGCGTAGTCCATGTCTGCACTCAAAATGCTGACATCTATATTGAATTTGCGGGAGATCTGGCTCACGAGTGGTGCATCCACACTCGCGCCCGTAAACTCTAGACGAACCAATGGGGGCAGTTTGCCTTTGCTTTCGCTTTGCAGACGCTCTGCATATTCCTGAGGAATGGAGAGATCCAGTGTTGAGCGAATAAAGGTACGTGCCAGTTCCGTTTTCGGGTGTGCAAAGATGTCACCGACCGGACCGTTCTCCAATAGCTCACCGTCACCAATGATCGCCACTTCGTGGCAGATCCGCTTCACCACGTCCATCTCGTGGGTGATCAGCAAGATGGTGAGTCCCAGTTTTTGGTTGATGGTCTGCAGAAGGTTCAAAATGGAGTGTGTGGTTGCTGGATCCAGTGCGCTGGTGGCTTCGTCACACAACAAAACTTTTGGGTCGCTGGCCAGTGCGCGGGCAATCGCAACACGCTGCTTTTGACCGCCACTCAGATTTGACGGGTAGCTTTGGTGCTTGTCGCTAAGGCCAACAAGCTCAAGCAACTCTGACACCTTGTCGTCAATGTGCTGTTTGCTTTTGCCTGCGAGCTCTAATGGGAGCGCGACGTTGTCAAACACAGTGCGTGATGACAATAAATTGAAGTGTTGGAAAATCATGCCGATCTTCTGACATTCTTTGGTCAGTTCAGCATCAGACAGTGCAGTGAGTTCAATGCCGTCTACGGTGACGGTTCCACGGGTTGGGCGTTCAAGAAGGTTAACAATGCGGATCAGTGTGCTTTTGCCTGCACCTGATGCACCGATAACGCCAAAAATCCTGCCCTGAGGAATGTGAAGGTTAATATCACGCAGGGCATGGATAGTATGCGCGCCCTGTTTGAACTCCTTATCAACCTGTTTTATTTCGATCATACGCCTTCCTGTCGGATAGGCGACACTTGTTACCAAGTGCCGCCCTCCTAAGAACCGTACGTGCAACTTTCACTGCATACGGCTCAAGCCTCCGCTAAGGCGTGTTACGTTACCCAGCAATCACAATGCAGCTAAGACAGGATCAAACCACGAGTTTCGTCCCAGTTTCTTTGGCTTACGCTCTTTAAGGTAAGGTTCATAGAAGGGATCGTAAGGCGTAGCTTTGCTTATGATTTTCACATGCCTTTTAATTGGGGTTTGGGCTATCTGAACCAGATTAAAGTGACAGTCCATGTTGGCGATTTTCTGCCAACCATGAAATTGCCATCCA